>NZ_JBHIWJ010000053.1:0-27367 GCF_041987595.1 Sphingobium sp.
CTTCAACAGCTCGGACGATGGCGCCGAATTCTTCGGCGGAACGGTGCGCATGAAGCACTATATCGCAACGGGCGCCGATGATGACAGCCTGGACGCCGACACCGGTATTCAGGGCCGCTTCCAATATGTGCTGCTGGTGCAGCGTCCGGGGCAGGGCGACGCGCTGATGGAAATCGACAGCAACGGTCTGGAAAGCGATACGCCGCGCCAGAATACCATCGTGGCGAACTTCACCGCGCTCCAGCCGAACGTCAGCAGCAACAACGAAGCCAACGATCAGGCCTCGATCCTCAATCGCGGCAACAGCGACCTGACGCTGGTCAACGGCATCATTGCCACGCCGAACAATGAATGCGTCCGCCTGCATGGCACTGGCAGCGCCTCGACCCGCGCTACGTTGACCGCCCGGTCGGTCCTGCTCCAGTGCAACGCGACCAAGTTCATCGGATCGGGCAGCGGCTCGACGGCCTATACCGCCTCCGATGTCGCGGCGATCTTCAACGGCAACAACAACAACGCGTCCTATACCGCTTCGCTGAGCGCCACATTCATCAACGGCGCCAACGAAACGACCGGCGTGACCGCTACCGATGCCAAGACGCTGGACGCCTGGTTCGACACGACGACCTATGTCGGAGCGGTCAAGGATGCCAACGACAGCTGGTATGCGGGCTGGACCTGCAACTCGTCCTTCGCGCCGTTCGACAACAGCAGCACCGCGCGCCGCGCCTGCACCTCGGTCCCGCTCTAAGGCCGGACTGAACGGATACGGGGCGGGATGCGGCCTTCATCGGCCGCATCCCGCCCCGAAACGCACATGATGACAATTAGGGGACTTTCGATGGCGACGCCGCTCAACTTCGCGGGCCTGCTGCTTCTTTCTTCCGCGCTGGTCGCGCCGGCTGCGCTTGCGCAGGAAACCGCCGCTCCCGCCGATGCCACTGCAAACGCTGATCCGGCGGCCCAGCCCGGCCGTTCAGCCACCGAATCCGTGCCTGACGTATCGATCCCCGGCTCCGACATCATCGTCACCGGCCGACGCGGCTCCAACATTCAAAAGAGCGCGCCTGCAGTCGTATCGATCCTGTCTTCGGCAGACATCGCGCGGACCGGCGACGGCAATATCGCCGGCGCACTGGGCCGCGTCACCGGCCTCAGCGTGGTCGGCAACGGTTTCGTCTATGTGCGCGGCCTTGGCGACCGCTATTCGCTCGCGCTGCTGAACGGTTCGCCCTTGCCCAGCCCTGAGCCGTTGAAGCGCGTCGTGCCGCTGGACCTGTTCCCGACCAACATCGTGTCCTCCTCGCTCGTGCAGAAAAGCTATTCGGCCAACTATCCCGGCGAGTTCGGCGGCGGCGTCATCAACCTGACGACCAATGTCATCCCCGCCGAAAGCTTCCTGACGGTCAATGGCGGCATAGGGGCCAATGACGAGAGCAACTGGCAGCTCGGCTATAGCTATTATGGGAGCAAGAGCGACTGGACCGGCTTCGACAATGGCAGCCGCGACCTGCCGCCTGCGTTGGCAGCCTTCTTCAGAAGCGGAGAGCGGATAAGCTCCGGCAACGTCGATACGCCGGAAATTGCGGGGCAACTCGTCCGTTTCAGCAATGCGACGGTACAGAGGATCACGGACCTCGACCCCAATTACTCCGCGACCATTTCTGGCGGCACCTCCTTCGATCTGGGCGGCTCGGTGCTGGGTCTGATCGCGACCGCCGGTTACAGCAACAAATGGGTCGTGCGCGACCAGCGCCAGCAAAATTCGATTACGCCGGATCTGTCGGCGCTCAATTCGGATTTCCAGCGGGTCACGACCGACAACCGCATCATCGTCAACGGCCTGATCGGCCTGGGCCTGGAGTTTGGCGGCAACAAGATCCGCTGGACCAACCTCTATATCCGCGACACGCTGAAACATACGCGACTGGGCATCGGCAACACCCAGACCCAGCCGACCTCCGACATCATGGAGCAGGATACCGCCTGGTATGAACGGCAACTGATCGACACGCAGGTCGTCGGCGAGTTCAAGCTCAGCCCGCAGCTCAGCCTCGATGTGCGCGGCGGTTTCGCCAATTCGCAGCGCGAGGCGCCTGATGAACTGTCCTTCGAATATATCCGAACCAATTCGGATGCTGATCCCTATGGCGATCTGTTCATCAACCGGCTGAACGGCAACACCGGCCAGACCGCGACGATCAGCTTTTCCGATCTGAACGAGGATCTGTGGTCGGGTGGCGCTGACCTGACATGGCGGCCGTTTCCAGCATTGAGCCTGACGGCGGGCTATGCCTATCTCGACACCAACCGCACCAGTTCGCGTCGCGACTTCCAGTTCCGTGCCTCAAGCGACATGCCCGAAGGCGTGGGCGTGTTGCGGCCCGACCTGCTGCTGGCACCCGGAATTGTCGATTATTATAATATCGGCATCATCGAAACCAATGAAGGCAATCCCGCCTTCCGCGCGACGCTGAAGAACCATGCCGGTTATGGCAAGGCGAACTGGCAGATCACGGATGAACTGTCGATCGATGCGGGCGTCCGCTATGAGACCGCCAAGCTGAGGGTTTCCCCTTTGCAGGTGTTCAGCACGCCGGGCGCCAGCACCGCCGAAACGGAACTGAACAACAATTACTGGTTGCCCAGCGCGACGCTGACCTGGCAGTTGCGCCCCGACATGCAGGTCCGCCTGAACGCGTCCAGAACGATCGCGCGGCCGCAGTTCCGCGAGTTGATCTACCAATTCTACTTCGATCCAGACAGCAACCGCCGCTATCAGGGCAACCCCTATTTGCAGGACAGCAAGCTGTTCAACGCGGAAGCGCGCTATGAATGGTATTTCGCGCGCGACCAGCGCTTCTCGGTCGCGGGCTTCTTCAAGAAGATCGACAAGCCGATCGAGACCTTCATCACGCTTAACGGCGACAATTTCATTACCAGCTTCGCCAATGCGCCCAAGGCCAATCTCTATGGCGGCGAAGTCGAGTTGCAGAAATATGTCGACCTGTCGGGCGTAGGAAGCGATCCCTTCTTCGCCTCCCGGCGGTTGGTCGCCATCGCCAACTATACCTATACCAGGTCGAAGCTGAAGGTTGGCGCCGACGACACGGTGGCGGTGTTCGGCGCATCCTCTACGCTGGCGACCGACTATTTCCGCGATGGGGCCTCGCTGACCGGGCAGTCGGACCATCTGGTCAATTTCCAGCTGGGAGTCGAGGATCAGGAAAGTCTGTCGCAGCAGACCTTCATCCTGTCCTATGCCAGCAAGCGCGTGACGAGCCGCGGCCTTGCCAACCAGAACCAGCCGGATGTCTATGAATATCCGGGCCTGAATCTCGACTTCGTGGCGCGGCAGGGCGTGCATGTGGCGGGCCGCCAGTTCGACGTGAAGTTGGAAGCGCGCAACATCTTCAGCAATGATTATAAGGAAACGCAGTCGAACGGCACCAACCTGGTGATCTACAACGCCTATCGGATCGGGCGGACGTTCAACTTCTCGCTTTCGACCACCTTCTAAACCCTGTGGGGCCTCCCGTGGCGCGGCCGATCCGTTCTGGCGGGTCGGCCGTTTCGATTCCGGCGGGATTTGGCGCTGCTGCCGGGTTTATGATACAGGCGTTTTTCCATCGGCCGGGGCCATGGGAAGCGCAGATGAGCCGGGAAATCGAACTGAAGCTGGAGCTGGCGCACGAGGCGGCGGACGTCTTTGCGCGGCTGGCGCTGCTGCCCGGCGAAAGCGAAGTGGCGGATTTGCAGGCGGTCTATTTTGATACGCCCGAGCGGGATCTTGCGAAGCATGGGGTCAGCTTGCGCGTCCGGCGGTCGGGGGATCGTCTGGTCCAGACGGTGAAGGCCGATGGAGAGTCCGGCGCCGGGCTTTTCGCGAGGGCGGAATGGGAAATGCCGGTCACTGGAGACATGCCGGTGCTGGACGCGCGCACGCCGGTAGCGGCATTGCTGGGGGAGGCGGCTCAGGCGATCGAGCCTGTCTTCCATGTCGATGTTGAGCGGCGCACATGGCTCGTTCGGCAGGACGGGGGCGAGATGGAACTGGTGCTCGACCGGGGACAGGTCAGCACGGGCGAGCGGCATGCGCCCATCTGCGAGGTCGAACTGGAACTGAAGGCGGGCGAGCCGTCCGTCCTGTTCGACCTGGCGCGGCGGATCGATGGAGAAATTCCTGTCCGGCTGGGCGTCCTTACCAAATCGGAGCGCGGCTACAGGCTGCGCGACGCAGTCAGCGCATCAGCAAAGGCCGAGCCGCTGACGCTTGATCCCGACGTCTCCTTGAGGGAGGGCTTTGCGCGGATCGTTTCGGCCTGCTTGCGTCATTACCGACTGAATGAGGCGCTGCTGCTGGACCACTATGAGCCAAAGGCGCTGCATCAGGCGCGGGTGGCGATCCGGCGCCTGCGGTCGGCTCTTTACCTGTTCAGACCAGTGCTGGCCGGGGAGGATGCGGCACGCTTTCAGGGCGAACTCAAATGGCTGGCGGGCGTGCTGGGCGAAGCGCGCAATCTGGATGTGCTGGCCGAGCGGATCGATGCGGAGGATTTGCGCGCAAGGCTGGAGGCGGCCAGGGTGGCGGCGCATGGCCGGGTTGCGCAATGGGTGCAGTCGGCGCGCGTGCGCGCCTTGATGATCGATCTGGCGGAGTGGCTGGCACGGGGAGCCGTGCTGGATCAAGGGCTGGCGGTCGATCTGGCGGCAAAGCGGTTGGGCAAGCTCCATCGGAGGATCGCAAAGCATGGCGCGCGTCTGGAAAAGCTGTCCGACGAGGCGCGGCATGAGGTGCGCAAGGACGCGAAGAAGCTGCGTTACGCGTCGGAATTTTTTGCCGGTCTGTTCGAAAAAAAGAAGCAGCGGCGGCGGCAGTGCCGATTCGTCGCTGCGCTGGAGGAAATGCAGGAAGGATTGGGAACGCTCAACGATCTTGCATCTGCCGCGGAGATTTTGGCGCAGATCGGGTTGAACGGCGGGAAGGCGGGGGCCGTCCGGCCGAAGAAGAAGCGCAAGTTGCTGGCCGCGACGGCGCGTGCGCAGGCGGCGCTGGTGCAGGCCAAACCATTCTGGTCGTGATCAGCGCCAGGGCTTCTCGCGATACCATTTGGTGATGATATGCTTGACGCCGCTGCGGACTTTCATGCCGTGGTGGATGCTGGCCGGGTTGTAGGCGCCGGGCGACAGGCGGTTGTTCCAGGCGAGAAGCTTGCCGGTTTCGGGTTGAACCGTCTTGCCGATCTTCGTGAACCGGGTTGCGCCGCCTGCTGCTGGTACGTTCAGATAGACCATCAGTGTCCAGGTGCGATTGCCCGCCACCGAGCAGAACTGGTCATAATCGGCGCCGCCAGGTTCGAAATAATCGGTATGCGCCTTGAACTCCTGACCTACGGCATAGCGCTGTCCCTGAATCGGCTCGCCATAGACCGGGTCGATGCCCACAAACGCGGCGAGCTTTGAGTCGATCGTGGCGATGAAGGGATCGGCAGCGTCGAGATCGCAGGTTTCGCTGGTGCGGAACGTCCCGTCGCCATTGGCGTCCGCGATGGTGGAGGGGCGGCGTCTGGCATCGATCCGTCCGATCAGCTCTGCGCATTCTTCCGCGGACAGGAAGCCGCGCTGGATGAACAGGGTGAGATCGCGGCTGGGCACGCGCTGAATGCGGGGTCGGGATGCGATCCAGGCGGGATCCGCGTCCGGCGCTGAAGGAGGCGGGAAGTCGGCCATGATGGGTCCTGAAGAGGCTTTGGCAAGATACGAAGAAGCCAATCGTTGCTATCCCTCGCCGCTCGAAATGCAAGTGCTGCCGCTTCCGCCGTTGCGCTTGTAACGAAAGCGTCACACAAATGTCATCCAGCAGTAAAACCAGTTGCCTAGCAGGCATCGGTATCAAGGGGGATTGCTACAACTCATGCGCGTGCCGTTCGGCGACCATATCCGGAATTTTGGCGGGCGGCTGCGGCCGATCGACTGGTTGTCGGTGGCGGAAAAGCTGCTGCTGGGCCTGTTGGCGCTGCAATGCGCGCGGCTGGTCTGGGTGGTGCTGACGCCGGTAGGCAGCTTTGGGTCCTGGGAAGGCCGTCAGGCGCAATTTCTCTCCATAGCGGAGAGACAGGCGCTGTTTTCCAGCTTCGATCCCTTTTACCGCAGCGGACCGCAGCAGCCGGGCGGGGGCGTCGTGACGTCTCTTGCGCTGACGGTATACGGCATCAGGCTGAATGAAGGGTCTGGGCTTGGTTCGGCCATCGTGGCGGGACCGGACGGCGTGCAGAGCAGCTATGCGGTGGGCGAGGAAATCCTGCCGGGCGTCAGGCTGAAGGCCGTCGCCTTCGATCATATCACCATCGATCGCGGCGGGGCGGAGGAGCAGGTCTTCCTCGACCAGTCGCAGCCCGCGCCCACTGCCGCGCCCGGCGCTGGGGCACCTGCCGGTTCGCCGCCGCCCGTCATTGGCATGGACAATCCGACCGCCGACATGCTGAAGCGCGACGTCGGCTATGCGCCCCGGATGCAGAATGGGCGGGTCACCGGCCTGATCCTGACGGCCAGGGGGCCGGGCTTCCGGAATGCCGGCTTCATGCCGGGCGATATCGTTACCCAGATCGACGGCCAGCCGGTCGGGTCGGTGGGTGATCTTCAGGCGTTGCAGGGCAAGTTCGTGCCCGGCGCGCATATTTCCCTGACCGTAGAGCGCGGCGCTGCCGTGTCGTCGGTCAATCTGACTCTGCAAGGCCAATGACCAGAAAATTGCTTCTTTCCGCCGCCATGGCCCTTGCCCTTGCGGCGCCCATCGCTTCGCCCGTCATGGCGCAGCAGACGCTGAACGTGCGCGACGCCGATATCCGGGCCTTCATTCAGGACGCCGCGCGCGTGACGGGGCGGACCTTCATCATCGACAATCGCGTGCAGGGGAAGGTGTCGGTCGTGACTGACCGGCCGCTGTCGCGGTCGGAATATTTCGAGATTTTCCTGTCGACCCTGCGCGCCAACGGATTGGTCGCGGTGCCCGCGCCGGGCGGGGCCTATCGAATCCAGCCAGCGGACGGCGCGGCAGGGCAGCCGAGCGCCGTGGGCCGGGCGGCCAATCGCAACCAGTTCGTGACGGAGGTGTTCCGCCTGCGCTCCATCGACGCGGCGAGCGCGCTGGAAACGCTGCGGCCGCTGGTGAGCAAGGATGGTTCGGTGACGGCCAATCGCGCGGGCAACAGCGTGGTGGTGGCGGACTATGCCGACAATATCGGGCGCATCCGTCAGGTGATTGCGCGGATCGACCGGGACACGGCCTCGACTACGACCGTCCTGCTGAAAAATGCCGGGGCGCGGGAGATTGCGACGTCCCTGCAGGCGCTTGTGACGACGGGCGGGGAGGGGGCGGCCAAGCCCGCGACCATCGTGCCGATCGACAGCAGCAATGCCGTCGCGATCCGGGGCGATGCCGGGACCGTGGCGCGGCTGGCGCAGATGGCGCGTGATCTGGACCGGCAGGCGGCGAGCGGGACCGAGATTCGGGTCTATTGGCTGGAACATGCCGATGCGGAGAAGCTGCTGCCCGTCTTGCAACAGTTGATCGGGCAATCGACGGCGTCGGCGGTGACGGCTTCCACCCCGGCTGCGGGAGGGGCGCCATCGGCGGCGCCCGCGGCGGCTTCCTCCGTCGTGGCGAGTTCGGGCGGGTCGAGCGGCAGCGGAATTTCGACGCGGGGACCGGCCATCGTCACGCGCTATGAGGGCGCCAACGCGATCATCGTTGCAGCGAGCAGCGACGTGCAACGGATGCTGGGTGAGACGGTGCGCCAGCTCGACACACGGCGCGAGCAGGTACTGGTGGAGGCGATCATTGTCGAGATCAGCGACGCCGCAGCCAAGAAACTGGGCGTGCAGTTCCTGATCGGCAGCACGTCGACCGGCTTTGCGGCGACGAACTATTCCAACGCGTCGCCCAATCTCTTGACGCTGGCCGGTGCGGTGGCGGCCGATAAGCTGGGGACCACCAAGACGACGGTGGTCGCCGCTGACGGCACCACCACCACGACCGAAACGCAGACCAACAGCGATCTTGCCAGCACGCTTCAGCAGGCTGCGATTGACAGCCTTTCCAGCGCGACCGGCATCATCGGCGGCCTGGGCACGCAGATCGGCAAGAACGGCATTTTCGGGGCGATCATCAATGCGGTGAAGTCCGACACCAACAGCAATGTGCTTTCGACTCCGTCGATCATGACGCTGGACAATCAGAAGGCTTCGATCCTCGTCGGCCAGCAGGTGCCGGTGACGACGGGCGAAGCTCTGTCGCAGAATTTCGACAACCAGTTCCGTACCGTCCAGCGACAGGACGTCGGCATCAAGCTGGAGGTGAAGCCGCAGATCAACACCGGCGGCGCCATCAAGCTGTTCCTGAAGCAGGAAGTATCGAGCGTCGCCGGGCCGGTTTCCAACAGCAACAGCGACCTCATCATCAACAAGCGCGAGATCGAGACGACGGTGACCGTCGACGATGGCGAGATTCTCGCGCTGGGCGGCTTGCTGGACGATAATGAGCGGCGGACGATCGAGCGGATACCGCTGTTGTCCGACATTCCGGGACTGGGCGAACTGTTCAAGTCGCGGTCGAAGAGCCGGACCAAGACGAACCTGATGGTCTTCATCCGGCCGACCATATTGCGGTCGAAGGAAGACGCGAAGAGGCTCACGCAGCAGCGTTATGGCTACATCCGGGGCATGCAGTTGCAGCGCAATCCCGATGCCGAGCCGAGCATCGACGAACTGGTTCGTGATTATATGGGCGCGACGCCGCCCGCTGCTGCGGTCCAGCCGGGCGATGCGGTGGTGCAGCCGCCGGCAGAGATTATCGAACCGACCGCACGCCAGTCGAGCGGCGTCGTGCGTCCCGTCGAAATTCCGGCCAGTGAGGGCAAGCCGTGAGTGAAGCGACAGCCGCAGAGTCTGATCCGTTTTCGGCCCATGTCGCGCCTCGCGCGGTCGACATTCCCTATGTCTTTGCGCGCAGGCACGGCGTGGTCATGTTGCCGCTGGACGGCGACCGGCTGACCATTGCGGTGCGCGAGGGGAGCGATCCCCGCATATTGCTGGAGGTGCGGCGGCATCTGGCGCGCAGTTTCGACGTGCGCTTCGTCGATGCGGCGCAGTTCGACCGGCATCTGTCCGACCATTATGCGATGGAAGGCAGCGCGGCGGCGATGGCGGGGTCCATCGACGTCGGAGCCGATGAACTGGACATATTGGCCGCCGATATTCCGACGGCCGACGATCTGCTCGACAGCGCCGACGATGCGCCCGCCATCCGCCTGATCAACGGCATCATTGCCGAGGCGGCACGGCAAGGCGTGTCGGACATTCATATCGAGCCTTATGAAACCGGGCTGATCGTCCGCATGCGCGTGGATGGCGTGCTGCGGGAGACGCTGCGGATGCCGCCGCATGTCGCGCCGGTCGTGGTGAGCCGCATCAAGGTGATGGCGCGGCTCGACATTGCCGAACGGCGCGTGCCGCAGGACGGGCGGATCGGGCTGACCCTGGGCGGGAAACTGCTCGACGTTCGTGTTTCGACACTGCCGAGCCGGGCGGGGGAGCGGGTGGTGCTGCGTATTCTCGATAAGGAGAATGCCGGCATGAACCTCGATCTGCTGGGCATGGCGGGCGCGGCCGACCGGATTTTCCGGGAGGGGTTGCAGGAACCCAATGGCATCATTCTCGTCACCGGGCCGACCGGATCGGGCAAGACGACGACGCTCTATGCGGGTTTGCGGCAATTGAATGACGGGACGCGCAATATCCTGACCGTCGAGGACCCGGTCGAATATGCGATCGAAGGCGTCGGGCAGACGCAGGTGAACGCCAAGGTGGGGTTGACCTTTGCGGCGGGGCTTCGGGCGATTTTGCGGCAGGATCCGGACGTGGTGATGGTCGGCGAAATCCGTGACCGGGAGACGGCGGAAATTGCCGTGCAGGCCTCGCTGACGGGGCATCTGGTGCTATCGACCGTGCATACCAATGATGCGGTGGGCGCCATCACGCGAATGCGCGACATGCGGGTGGAGCCGTTTCTGCTCGCCTCGACCCTGCGGGCGGTCATTGCGCAGCGGCTGGTGCGGCGGCTCTGCCAGCATTGCCGCGAGCCGGTGCAGGCGGACAAGTCGGCCAGCGCCCTGCTGGGTTTCGATCCGGGCACGATCATCTATCGGGCGCGCGGGTGCGAGGAGTGCAACGGTTCGGGCTATAAAGGCCGGATCGGCGTGTTTGAGGCGATTCGGGTGGACGACACCATCCGGCGGCTCATCAATGACGGTGGCGATGAATCGCTGATTGCGCGCCATGCGTTTCTGAATACGCCGAATCTGGGGTCGGCGGCGCGGGCCTTGGTGCGCGACGGCCAGACCACGGCGGAGGAAGCCATTCGCGTGTCGCGGCGCGATGCGGCGGAGGTGGAAACCATCGCCGATGGCTGAGTTCGACTATATTGCCATCGACCCGGCGGGCAAGGAGCGCAAGGGGGCGATCAGGGCCGAGACGGTCGAGGATGCGCGGGCGAAGCTGGATGCGCGCAAGCTGTTCATCGTGCGGATCGAGCAAGGGGCGGTGGAGAAGGCCCGCAAGCGGGCGGGCTTTTCGCTGCGGACGCCGCGCCTGTCGGCCAAGGAACTGACCCTCTTCACGCGGCAGTTGTCCACGCTGATCCAGGTCAGTCCGCTGGAAGAAACGCTGCGTACCATCGGGCGGCAGAGCGAGCAGGACCATGTCCGCGCCATTGTCGGCAAAGTGCATTCGGGCGTGCTGGAGGGGCGGCGGTTGGCCGATGCGCTGGGCGCGGAGCCGAAGAGTTTTCCGGCGCTCTATCGGGCGATGGTTTCGGCCGGTGAGAGTTCGGGCAGCCTGCCCACGATCATGGAGCGGCTTTCCGACCTCATGGAGCGGCAGGCGGTGATGCGTTCGAAGGTGCTGACCGCCATCGCCTATCCGAGCGTGCTGGCGGCCTTTGCGGTGTGCGTGGTCGCGGCGCTGATGATCTTCGTCGTGCCCAAGGTGGTTGAACAGTTCGATACCGTCGGGCAGCAATTGCCGCTGCTGACGCGAATGGTGATGGCGATTTCGGCCTTTCTGGCGGGTTATTGGTGGTTGCTGCTGATCCTGATCGGGCTTGGCGCTTTTGGCTTCTGGCGGGCGCTGAAGGTCGAGACTTTTCGCTATCGCTTCGATGCGATGCTGTTGCGGCTGCCGCTATTGGGGCGGCTCATCCGTGACCTGCATGCGGCGCGGATGGCGCGCACGCTTTCGACCATGGTGGCCAGCCGTCTGCCGTTGATGGAGGGGCTGTCGCTCACCACGCAGACGGTGCACAACCGGGTGCTGCGACAGGCTTCGGAGGAGATTGTCGAGGCCATTCGCGGCGGCGGCAGTCTTTCGGCGGCGCTGCGGCGTGCGGGCGTGTTTCCGCCGCTGCTGGTCTATCTCGCGGCGAGCGGCGAAAGCGCGGGGCGGCTCGACACGATGCTGGACCGGGCGGCGGACTATCTGGAGCGGGAGTTTGACAGTTTCACCTCCGCCGCGCTCGCCATGCTGGAGCCGGTCATCATCATCGCCATGGGCGGCATTGTCGCCGTGATCATCCTGTCTATCCTGCTGCCCATCCTGCAATTGCAAAGTCTTACAGGTGCCTGAATGCTGAAGAAAACTCCGATGGAACGACGGTGCGCCGAACACGGCTTCGAACCTTCGAGGCGTTCCGCCGAACACGGCTTCGACCCTCTCAGGCGTTCCGCCGAACACGGCTTCACGCTGGTCGAACTGATGGTCGTCATCGTCATCATCGGCCTGCTGGCGACGATCGTGGCGATCAACGTCATCCCGGCGACCGACACGGCGCGGGTCGAAAAGGCCAAAGCCGACATCGCCACCATCGAACAGGCGCTGGAGCAATATCGGCTTGATAATCTGGCCTATCCGTCGGGGACGGACGGGCTGCAGGCGCTTCTCAACCCGCCTGCCTCGTTGGCCCAGCCGCAGCGTTACCGGCGGGGAGGCTATATCAAGAAGCTGCCGGACGACCCATGGGGCCGGCCCTATAATTACGCCGTGCCGGGGCGGAAGGGCGCGTTCGACATCAGTTCGTTGGGCGCGGACGGCCAGCCGGGCGGCGAGAATGAGAATGCCGACATCTATTCCAGCGAGCTTTGAGCGCTCGCAGGCAGGCTTCACCCTTGTCGAGCTGATGGTCGTGCTGACGATCATCGGCTTCATTTCGGCTGCCGTCGTTCTGTCGATCCCCGATCCGCGTGGCCGGGTGATCGAGGATGCCGACCGCTTTGCCGCGCGCGTGGCCGCCGCGCGCGACGAAGCGGTCGTGACGTCCCGGCCCATGGGGGTCTGGGTGTCGGCTTCGGGCTATGGTTTTCAGCGCCGCGACGGCGCGACATGGGTGCCCATGGAGGACAAGCCGTTCGTCACCGCCAACTGGAAGGCGGGCACGCGGGCACTGGTCGGCAAGGACGGACGGCAGCAGATCGGTTTTGACGGCACCGGTCTGCCCACAGATCCCATGACGGTGACGTTGGCGCGCGAGGGCGAGCGGATATCGGTTACGGTCGATATGGCCGGGAAGGTAGCCGTCGGTGGGTAATCTGACGCGGAGCAATGAGCGGGGCTTCACCCTTCTCGAAATGCTCGTTGCGCTTGCGGTGTTCAGCCTTGCGGCGCTGGCGCTGGTGCGCTTGCAGGGCGTTACGCTGCACACGGCCGCAGATCTGGACAGCAAGGCCATGGGGCAGATTGTCGCGCGCAACCTGATGGTGGAGGTGCAGAGCGATCCCGCACCGCCATCGGTCGGCAACGAAGAGGGTGAGGTTGAGAATGGCGGGCGGCGCTGGCATTGGGTGCGCGAGGTCAAGGCCACCGATGACAAGCGGCTTTTGCAGGTCAGTCTGGCGGTCGACGGACAGCCGGGCGCGTCGCCGGTCGTGCTGAGCTTTGTTCGGGCGGTGCAATGATGCAGGCGCCTGTTAACCAGGAGGTTGGCTTTACCCTGATCGAGCTGCTGGTCGCGCTCATGATCTTCGCCATGCTCGCCGCAGCGGGCGTGTTGTTGCTGGGCAACAGCGTCTCTGCGCAGGCGCAGATCAGGCTGCGGCTCGACGACATGGCGGCGGTGCAGCGGACGAACGGCGCCCTGTCGGCCGATCTGGGGCAGGCTGTACCGCGCATCAGCCGCACGGAAGCTGGGACGCTGGCGCCCGCTTTCTGGTCGCACGCGCAAGGGGAGGGCACGCCGGTTCTCCAGTTCGTGCGCGGCGGGTGGGACAATCTGGGCGATCTGCCGCGGCCTTCGCTGCAAAAGGTTGAATATTGGGTGCGGCAGGGTCGGCTGGAGCGGCGGACCTATGCGCAGATCGACGGCGCGGCGGGAGACGAACCGGCAGCGCTGCTCGATCATGTCGAAAATGTCGCGCTGCGTTTTCGCGACGCCGGGGGGGAATGGCGGGACGAGTGGGTGCCGACCCAGCCCGATCTGATGCCGCGTGCGGTGGAGATGACGGTGACGCGCACCGGCGAGCCGCCCGTGACCTTGCGCTTTCTGGTTGGGCCGGGACCGATGGAAAAGCCGGAGACCGAGGCCGTCAATGGCTGATCCTGTCGGGAAGAATGAACGTGGTGCGGCGCTGCTGACGGTATTGCTGCTGGTGGCGGTGATGGCGGTTGTCGCCTCCACCGCGCTGGAGCGGCTGGCGCTGGCGACGCGAATGACGGGCAATGGCGGCGCGATCGATCAGGCGCGGGCGTTCGCCGATGCCGGGATGGAGATCGCGCGCCTGCGCATCGGCGATCTGGTGGCCGCGAATCCGGGCAAGACCACGCTGGCGGGCAACTGGATGGGCACGCCGCAATCGATCCCCGTGCCGGGAGGCATGGCAACGGCGCGGGTAACGGACGGCGGCAATTGCTTCAATTTGAACAGCGTGGTGGCAGGCGAGAGCGAGGCGGATCTGAAGGTCAGGCCGGTCGGCGTGTCGCAATTTCAGGGGCTGTTGCAGGCGCTGGGCGTCGATGCGCGGCAGGCGCAGGTCGCGGCAGCCTCGCTGGCCGATTGGGTCGATACCGACGGCGTGCCGCAACCGGGCGGGGCGGAGGATGAGACCTATGCCCGTGCCGACCGGCCCTATCGCACCGCCAACCGCTTCATGGTCGATCCGAGCGAGCTTCGGGCCGTGAATGGCGTCACGCCCGCCATATATGCCTTGGTCCGGCCTTGGATCTGCGCCTTGCCGACTGCGGATCTGTCGCCGATCAATATCAATACCCTGCTGCCTGCCCAAGCGCCGCTGTTCGCCATGATGATGCAGGGACAGCTCAGCGTCGCGCAGGCGCGGCAATTGCTGGCGCAGCGGCCGGCGGAGGGTTACGGCAGCACCGTGGCATTCTGGGCCGCCCCGGCGCTGGCGGGTCTCAGTCCGCTGGCGGAAGTGTCCAATCAGGTCAAATTGACCACGGTTTTTTTCGGAGTGGAAGTGTCGGTGGATGTCGGGGGAACGCAGGTGGTCGAACGCGCGCTGATTGATGCGCGGCAAAGTCCGGCCACGTTGATACGCCGCAATTGGGGGACCGGCGCGTGAGTGGTGGCGAAGGACTGATCGTCGCGCTGGCGGAGGAGCCGGGGGTGGAGCCCTTATGGATGCGGGTCGCGGGCGGCGCCGTCGTGCAGACGGGTGTGGGGGCGAACTGGCTTGCAGCCTGCGGCCTGTCGTCCATACCGGATGACATGCAGGTGATGCTGGTGCCGCCCGCAGCGCTGGTGACGCTGCACTACCGGGCCTATCCAGACCTGCCCCCGCGGCAGGGACGGGCGGCGGCACGGCTGGCGGCGCTGGGCGATGCGATCTTGCCCGCCGACCAGCTCTTTGCCGTGGCCAACGAGAATGACGATCCGGCAAGACCGCATCTGGTCGCTGTCGCTTCGCGAGCGGATTTGCAGCATTGGCTGCTCTGGGCGCAGCATCATGGGCTGGACCCGGATCTGATCGTGCCCGCGCCCCTGCTGTTGCCGGAATCTGCGCAGGGTTTCCAGCGGGGCATCATTGGCGGTGTGCAGGTGTTGCGGAGCGCGGAGATGGCCTTGGCTGGTGATCTGGCGCTGCCGGAACTGATCGGGGATGCACCGGTGCAGGATGTGCCACCCGAAGCGATCAACGCCCAGGCGATTGCGGCGCTCGACAATCCGCCGATCGACATGCGGCAGGGTGATTTCGCCAAGCGCGTGCGGCGGCCCTTCGACAGGCGGACTCTGGGCCGGATTGTGCTGTGGAGCGGGACGATCCTGCTCGCGAGTCTGTTGATTGCGCTGGTCGGCCTCGCCAAGCAGCATTTCGAGGCCGGCCGTCTGGATGCCGACAGTCTGGCGCGGGCGCAGCAGGTGGTGCCGGGCGTGACGGATCTGACGCAGGCTGAGGCGGAAATGGACCGTCAGCTCGCGGCGCGGGGGGCGGGGGGCTATGCCTTCACGGCGCCCGTCGCAGGGTTGCTGAACGCGATGCAGGATGCGCCGGGCGTGTCGCTGACCGCACTGTCGCGCGATCCGGACGGGATGATCCGTGCAACATTGGCGGCGGCGAAGGGGGATGACATCAATATCGTGCTGCTGAGCCTTCAGGCTTCGGGCTTTACGATCACGGCAACGCCTTCGCAGGACCCCGGCGGGCGTGTGCTGGCGGATATTACGGTGCGGTCATGATGGAACGGCTGAAGTTGCTTTGGGAGGAACGCTCCCCCCGCGAACAGTGGATGCTGGGCGTAATGCTCGGATTGCTGGCGGTCGTGATCCTGTTGCTGGGCGTGCTGAGGCCCCTGAACGATGCGCGGCTTTCGGTAGCCGATGCCCTACGCGACGCGACGGGTCGTAATGCGGCGATCCGGGTCAAGGTGAAGCTGCTGAAATCGCTGCCGCGTTCGGCGCAGGCGGCGGATGGCTCCGCTGCGCTGGATCAGTTCGTCGGCCAGAGCGCGGGCGAGGCCGGGCTGACGCTGGAGCGGGCGCAGGGCACGGACCGGCTGGACATGGCGATTGCTTCGGTGCGGCCGGTGGCGTTGCTGTCCTGGCTGGCGGCGCTGGAGGCGCAAGGCATCCGCGTCGAAACCATGAGCGTGCGACCTGCGCCGGTGGCGGGCAGCGTGTCGGTGCAGGCGGTGCTGGTGCGGGGAGGGGAGAGATGATGGGCCTTCACCTTTCGCGTCGGACGCGGATCGGGCTGATTGTCCTGTTTGCGCTGGGTTTCCTCATTTTTCTTCCGATGCGCATGGCTTTGGGCATGGCGGGTCTGGACCGGCTGGGCGTTGCGGCGCGGGATGTGCGGGGCACGGTCTGGAGCGGCGGGATCGACCAGTTGATGCTGGGCGCGACCTCGCTGGGATCGGTCAATGCCGGCGTGTCGCCGCTGTCGCTGCTGATGGGGCGGGCGCGCTTCGACATGTGGCGGCGCAATGGCGCGGC
Organism: Sphingobium sp.; assembly: GCF_041987595.1. Lineage (GTDB taxonomy): Bacteria > Pseudomonadota > Alphaproteobacteria > Sphingomonadales > Sphingomonadaceae > Sphingobium. The sequence continues at coordinate 16,496 of NZ_JBHIWJ010000053.1, forward strand.
CGATGATTGGAGCGGGGCGATGACGGTCGGCTTCGGGCGGATCGGCATCGATGATGTGACGGGGGCACTGCCGCTGGGGCGGACCTTTGCGCCGCTGCCGGTGAGCAGCTTGGTCATGGAGGATGTCACGGCCTATTTTGCGGGCGATCGCTGCGGCCATGCCGAGGGGCGGGTCCGGGCGCAGATGGCCGGGCAGTTTCCGGGACTTAATCTGACGCAGGGGCTTTCCGGCGTGGCAAGCTGCGATGGGGAGGCGCTGCTGCTGCCTCTGGTCAGCCAGTCGGGGCTGGAAAAGGTCAATCTGCGAATCTGGCGTTCGGGCCGCTATGTTGCGGAAATGCGGGTCGAGACGGCGGACGCGGCCTTGGGCGAGGCGCTCGCCAAGGCGGGCTTTGCCGAGGCCGGAAGCGTGCGTGTGCTGAAGATCGAAGGAACGTTGTGATCCATCCTCTTGCCGCCATGCTGGGCGGTGTCGCCGGGGCGATATCCGGCAGTTTCCTCGCTACGCTGATCCTGCGCTGGCCGCAGGGGCGGCGCGTAGCGCGCGGGCGCTCGGCCTGCGACGGGTGCGGGCGGGTGCTGGGCGTTCGGGATCTGGTGCCGTTGCTGAGCGCACTGGTGCAGGGCGGCAAGTGCCGAACCTGCGGCGCGGCGATCGATCCGCTGCATGGGCGGGTGGAGGCGAGCTGCGCCGTCATCGGCGCGCTGGCCTTGGGTCTTGTGCCGGATCCGGGCGGCTTGGGTTGGGCTTTGCTGGGATGGCTGCTGCTGACACTGGCGGTGTTGGACAAGCGGCATTTCTGGCTGCCCGATGCGTTAACCCTGCCGCTGGCCTTTCTGGGCTTCACCATCGGATTGTGGACCACGGATATCGCGATGGCGGACCGGGTGATCGGAGCGGTGGCGGGCTATGCCATGCTGTTGATCGTCGCGCTGGGTTATCGGGCGTTGCGTGGGCGCGAGGGACTGGGGCTGGGGGACGCGAAGCTGCTTGGCGCACTGGGGGCCTGGTTCGGCTGGCAGGCCTTGCCCTTCATCCTGCTGCTGGCGGCGAGCCTGGGGTTGGCTGCGGTTCTGGCGGCGATGTCGGTGGGTCGCTCGATCGGTGGCGCCACGCGTGTTCCGCTGGGGACTTTCCTGAGCATGGCCGCAGTGCCGGGGTGGTGGCTCTCCGCGCTGGCGCTCGGCTCGTAAGGGAATTTTTCAAAACCGCATCAAACCCGTTGACCCATCCGTCTGCGCTGCTTATAGCGCCGCCTCACCGCAGGGCATCGCCCGCGAGATGCCCTTGGGGCGGAGTAGCTCAGCTGGTTAGAGCAGCGGAATCATAATCCGCGTGTCGGGGGTTCAAGTCCCTCCTCCGCTACCATAATTTTTACGAAATCAGCATGTTGGCGATCTTTCCTGCGATCCGTTCAAAGGCTCCGCTTTCCTTGCATCGCGGAAAATTTGCCTGACGCTGGACCATCCCCGCTTTTTTGGGCTTGCAATCCTTCCTGTGCGTTGCACTAATGTTGCAATGCACAACCAGCCATACTGGCTGAGGGAGGATCGACACTTTGCCCTTCCACGAAATGTTTGAGCCTGATGGTTCGATACGTCCTTGTTATGCCGAAGTGCAGAATTGGGTGGAGCGAACCGGCATAGCCGGGCTCAATCGTCGAATGGATGAGGCGGAAGCGATCTTCCGGCGGATCGGCATTACCTTTGCCGTTTATGGTGAGGGTGGCGATCCGGAGCGGCTGATCCCCTTCGACCTGTTGCCGCGCATCTTCACGGGCCAGGAATGGCGCGTGCTGGATAAGGGTATCCGCCAGCGGGCCCGGGCGCTCAACGCCTTTCTGCACGACGTCTATCATCGCGGCGAAATTGTGAAGGCAGGTATCATGCCCGCCGACATCATCTACCAGAACAGTGCCTATCTGGCGGAAATGGCCGACTTCACCCCGCCTGGGAAGGTCTACAGCCATATCGTCGGCATCGATATCGTCCGCACCGGGCCGACGCGCTTTGAGGTGCTGGAGGATAATTGCCGCACACCCTCCGGCGTTTCCTACATGCTGGAGAATCGCGAGATCATGACACGCATGTTCCCCGAACTGTTCGCGCAGGGGATCGTGGCGCCGGTCGACGATTATCCGGCGGAATTGCTGAGGAGCCTCAAGGAGGTCGCGCCGCCTGCCTGCAAGGGCGATCCCGTCGTAGTTGTGCTGACACCGGGATCGCTCAACAGCGCTTATTATGAGCATAGCTTCCTTGCCGACCTGATGGGCGTGGAACTGGTCGAACCAGCCGATCTGTTCGTCGACAATGACCGGGTGTGGATGAAGACCACGCTAGGGCCGAAAGCGGTGGACGTCATCTATCGCCGCATCGACGATGAATATATCGACCCGCTCGTATTCCGGCCTGACAGCCTGCTGGGCGTGCCGGGGATCTTCAACGTCTATCGCAATGGCGGGGTGACGCTGGCGTCGGCGCCCGGATCGGGAATTGCGGACGACAAGGCCGTGTACATCTACGTGCCGGAGATGATCCGTTTCTATCTGGGCGAGCAGCCGATCCTGGACAATATCCAGACCTGGCAGTGCGGCAAGCCTGATGAATGCGCTTATGTGCTGGAAAATCTGCACGATCTGGTGGCCAAGGAAGTCCATGGATCGGGTGGTTACGGCATGTTGATCGGGCCGAAATCCACCAAGGACGAGATCGCCGCCTATGCCGAGCGGATCAAGGCCAATCCCGGCGAGTTCATCGCTCAGCCGACGCTGGACCTGTCCACCGTGCCGACGCTCGGCCCGGCGGCGGTGGTCGGGCGACATGCGGATTTCCGGCCCTATTGTCTGGTGGGCAAGCAGATCAGGTTGGTGCCCGGCGGCTTGACCCGCGTGGCGCTGACCGAAGGGTCGCTCGTCGTGAACTCCAGCCAGGGCGGCGGGGTGAAGGACACCTGGGTATTGCAGGACTGATCGGATGCTGAGCCGGACCGCCGAAAATCTCTTCTGGATGGCACGCTATATGGAGCGTGCCGAGGCCACAGCTCGCCTGCTGACCATGGGTCAGCGCATGGCGATCCTGCCCGGCGCGCATCACCGCGATGAGTGGCGGTCTGTGGTGCGGGCGACGGGCGCGCTCAACCATTTCCCTGAAGGCGCGCAGGTGACGGAGAGCGATGCGATCGAGTTTCTGATGCTCGACATCGAGAACCCCTCCTCGATCCGATCCTGCCTGCTCAAGGCCCGCGCCAATGCCAAGTCGGCGCGGACCATGTTGACGCAGGATATGTGGGAGGCGCTGAACGAGGGTTGGCGCAAGCTGGACAGCTATGATGTTGTCGAGGCGCGGCAGCAGCTTCCGGCGTTGATCGACTGGGTCAAGACGCGGGTGATGACCTTTCGCGGCGCGGCCCATTCGGGGCAGTTGCGTAATGAGGGCCATGACTTTCTGCGCACCGGTTCTGCGCTGGAGCGGGCGCAAATGACGCTGCGGCTGCTTGACATCAAATATTATGTGCTGCTGCCCGAGACCGAGGTGATTGGCGGTAATCGCGACCATTATCAGTGGACGTCCGTACTCTATGCGCTGTCGGGGGCGCGCGCCTTCCACCATGTCTACGGTGGCACTTACACCCCCTGGCAGATCACCGACTTTCTGATGCTGAACCGGCTGTTTCCGCGCAGCGTCGCCTATTGCTACGATCAACTTGCCTACCGGCTCAATCGTCTCGCCGGGTGGCATGACGCGCGGGCGGCCTGTCATGACACCGTGCGGCAGATGGTAGCCGATCTGGAGAAGCTCGACAGCGGAGAGATCTTCCGCATAGGCCTGCATGAAACGATCCAGAACGGCCTGATGACCACCAACCGGCTGGGCACGGAAATCGCTCAGGCCTATCATTTCGGCTGAAGAGAGGGGGACAGATGAAACTGCTCGTCCGCCACCAGACCATCTATCGTTATGAAGCGTCCGCCGGGCGGGTGGCCATGCGCCTGAAGCTGATGCCGGTCGATACGCCCGCGCAGAAGGTGCTGGACTGGCAGGTCAGCGTGAATGGCGAGGCGCTGACCAGCTTTCGTCCGAACAGCTATGGCGAGATGGAGGCGATCTGGGTTCGGCATGACAGGACGGACAATGCCGTGATCGTCGCGGAAGGGCTGGTCGAGACGCGGGAAAGCCATGGTGTCGTCGGCTGGCTCGGCTGCCCCGTCCATCCCCGCTATTTCCTGCGTGAGACGAAGCTGACCACGGCGTCCGATGCTATCCGGGCGATGGCGCTGGCGCTGCCCGATGAGGATGGGCCGCTGGCGCGGCTGCATGCGCTGTCCGCAGCGGTGAGCGATGCAGTCGCCTATCGCAGCGGCGTGACTACGGCGACAACCACGGCGGCGGAGGCCTTTGCGCTGGGGGCGGGCGTGTGTCAGGACCATGCGCAGGTGTTCATCGCAGGGGCGCGGGCGATGGGGATTCCGGCGCGCTATGTGTCGGGCTATCTGCTCGCCGATGGGGCCGATGTGCTGCATGAAACCCATGGCTGGGCAGAGGCGTTGGTGCCCGAACTGGGCTGGATCGGGTTCGATCCGTCAAATCGGGTCTGCGTGACGGAGCGTTATCTGCGGATCGCCTGCGGATTGGATGCCGATGAGGCAGCACCGATTCGGGGTTCCGTGACGGTTGCGGGCGATATCTGGATTGACGCGGACGTCCGGATCGCGCAGGCGGAGGACGGGGTGGAGGAGCGGCAGCTGCAAAGACAGCAACAACAGATCGCTCAGCCAGTCCCGACGCAGGACTGAAGCGGGAACCGAGATGACCTATTGCGTGGCGGTGCGCGTTGACCAGGGGCTGGTCATGCTGTCCGACACCCGCACCAATGCGGGGATGGACAATATTGCGCGCTTCCGGAAGAGTTTCACCTACAGCGTTCCCGGCGAGCGCGCGATCACCATGATGTGTTCGGGCAACCTGTCGATCACCCAGGGGGTGAAGGCAATGCTGGGACGCGCAATCAAGGACGCGGCGCTCGATCCCGAGGTGGAGACGATCCTCAACTGCCCGACCATGCACCGCGTTGCGCAGATAGTGGGCGAAGCGATGTGCGCCATGCAGGGCCGCTATCGCAGCACGATCGAGATGCAGGGTGCGGCGGCGGACGCCTCCATCCTGATCGCCGGGCAGCGCAAGGGTGGCAAGCCGCGGCTCTACCTCATCTATTCGGCGGGCAATTTCATCGAAGCGACCGAGGACACGCCCTTTTTCCAGATTGGCGAGCATAAATATGGCAAGCCGATCCTGGACCGCATCATAAAGCGGGAAACCAGCCTGGAGGATGCGACCAAGGCGGTGTTGGTGTCGATGGATTCGACCCTGCGTTCCAACCTGTCGGTCGGCATGCCGCTGGATCTGACCGTGATCGAGCGCGACAGGTTCGACTTTCGCGTTCGCACCCGGATCGAGGCGGATAATGAGGAATTCCAGCTCCTCTCGCACAGCTGGTCCGCGGCGCTGCGGAAGGGGTTCGAGGACCTGCCCAACGTGATTGACTGAATTCTCCTGAAGCTTCTGCTTCTCGCCCTTCAAGCAAATCCATGGCTTGCGCCTGTGTCCGCGCGGCCTATCTCATCCCGACACACGAATCGCAGCCGGAAAGACGTTCATGACCGCAACCCATTCGACCCGCATGCTGATCCTCGGTTCCGGTCCGGCCGGCCTGTCTGCCGCCATTTACGGCGCGCGCGCTGGTCTGGCGCCGATCGTGGTGCAGGGCATGCAGCCGGGTGGGCAACTCACCATCACCACCGACGTCGAAAATTATCCGGGCTTCCGCGACGTCATTCAGGGACCGTGGCTCATGGAGCAGATGCAGGCGCAGGCCGAGCATGTCGGTGCGCAGATGATGTACGACCAGATCGTCGACGTCGACCTGTCCGAGCGGCCCTTCCGCCTGAAGGGCGACAGCGGCACGCTTTATTATGCCGACAGTCTGGTGATCGCGACCGGCGCGCAGGCCAAGTGGCTGGGCGCCGAGGGGGAGCAGCTTTTGCAGGGCAAGGGCGTGTCGGCCTGCGCGACCTGCGACGGCTTCTTCTATCGCGGCAAGAAGGTGGTGGTGATCGGCGGCGGCAATACCGCGGTCGAGGAAGCGCTTTATCTCACCAATCACAGCCATGATGTCACCCTGATCCACCGCCGCGACTCGCTGCGGGCGGAGAAAATTCTCCAGCAGCGCCTGTTCGCGCATCCGAACATCAAGGTGTTCTGGAATCAGGCGGTCGAGCGCTTTGTCGGCGGCGGCAATCCCGAAGGGCTGGTGGGCGTCGACCTGGTCGATACGGTGACGGGCCACAAATCGCATATCGAGACGGATGGCGCCTTCGTGGCGATCGGGCACCAGCCCGCGACCGAGCTTTTCGTCGACAAGCTGCCGATGGATGAGGGCTATCTGCTGGTTGAAAAGGGCACGACCAGGACCGCTGTTCCGGGCGTGTTCGCGGCGGGCGACGTCAGCGACAAGGTCTATCGTCAGGCGGTAACGGCGGCCGGCATGGGCTGCATGGCCGCGCTGGATGTCGAGAAGTTCCTCGCCGAAGCCGATTTCGAGGCAGTCGCTGCGGAGTAAGAAGGACTTTGCGGGTCAGGGCGCAATCCCTGACCTATCGCACGCTCTTCATCGGGAATCTTAATTCCCGGCCTTTGCTTCGGCGAAGGCAAGCAGCGTACCGAAAGTTTCGAAGGTCTCGCCGTCAATATCGTCATCCTCAATCAGGATGGCGAATCGGTCCTCCATTTCGGTGAGCAGGCCTGCGACGGCCATGGAGTCCAGCTCCGGCAGCGCCCCGAACAGGGGCGTGTCGAGGTCGAACGCGTCGACCCGATCCTGAGACAGGCCCAGCACATCGCGCAGCAATGCGCGCATTAGCGTTTCGATATCCATTGTCCGGTCGACCGGCTGAGTATTTTCCGCCCGCATGATGGGCGCCTACCTAATCGTTCCGGCACTAACCTACAAGCGCGGAAATGGCTGTGCGCGCGGCGGGAAGCCAGGTGGAGGCGAATCTCGGATTGAAGAAGTCGAGGCGGTGGAGGACTTCACGATCCTCCATCCAGTCGGTCTTATAGCCATTGTCGCCAGTGCCATAGTCGATCAGGTCCACTCGATCCCCGTCAATCGCTGCGGCGAACATGGCGTGGCTGAGGAGGCTGCCGGGGGATGCGCCGTCAAAGGCCCGATCATGGGCGAGCTTGTGAATGAGGGCGGTGCCGTTCTCGACCGTCCACAGTTGGGCCGCGACCGGCTGTTCCCCGATGCGTGCAAAGCCGAGGCGCAAGGTCCCGGCGGCGCTTTCCCGCTCGGCAAGGTCGCGCAGGAAGAGGGGGCTGGGTTCGGGCTGTTTCCAACTACGGTCATGCATGGCGAGATAGTCGCGCCACAAGGCATCGGTCAGTCTGTCGGTGATGTTCATCGTGAAGCGGCCGGCGCGGCTCTTGCGGCTGATGAGGGTACGCAGCCGCCCGGGGCGCGTGGCCCAATAATCTTCGAAGCAGCGGCCGTTGAGGCGCAGCAGATGCCGCCCGCCCATGGGCCGCCGCACCCCGAACCAGCCGCCCCTGCGGAAGGCTTCAAGCAGCAGGGCGGCTCTATCCGCCACCGGATACAGGTCGATCCGGGCGCTGTCCTTCAACAGATATTGGGCAAGAACTTCGATCAGGCGGCGCTGGGTGGCTCCGTCCGGCCCGCCGAGAAAGCGGGGCGACCAGTCGAAACTGTACCAGTTGGCGAGCGCGCTCAGCCTTCCGGGGGCGGTGCAGCGCAGGAACAGCCAGAGCTGATGCTCGCCCTCCATGGCCTGAAGGATGCGGACGGGTTCGTGGGGAAAACAATGGGCGTGGAGCGATTCGAACCAGTCGATCCGGTCGAACAGCGACGGTGTGCAGGCGCGGTCGAATGCGCCGGACAGCGCCAGACGCGCATCCTTCACGCTTCGATATTCCCTTGTGACCAGCAAACCTCTATCTCCCCGGCAACATCATGAGGGTTAGAAGAAAAGTCTGGAGATGGAGTTAAGCGATCCCCTGGCGCAAACGGTCGATGGCGTGGACGTGTCGCCCATCGATCATGTGTTGCTGCGCGGTGATCCGGCACGGCCTGCACTGGATGGCCGGTCGGGCACGCAGAGCTACGCCGAGCTGGAACGGACATTGGGGCGGCTGGCCGGCTGGCTGGCCGGCTTCGGGCTGGAGCCGGGCGCGCGAGTCGCGAGCTGGATTGCCAAGGGGCCGGTTGCCGCCTTGATGCCGCTGGCCGCGCCACGGTCGGGGCTGGTGCATGTGCCGATCAATCCGCTGCTCAAACATGCTCAGGTCGCTCACATATTGGATGATAGCGGGGCCGCGTTGCTGATCGGAACGGCGAGTCGGCTCGGCACGCTGGCGCCCGGCGATGTGCCTGCGGGGTGCCAGCTCCATCGGGAGGATGACGCGGCGGGTGCAATGAGCGGGGGCGACGCGTTGGGACCGTCCGGCGCGGGACCGGAAGATCTGGCGGCGATCCTTTACACCAGCGGTTCGACCGGGCGGCCCAAGGGGGTGATGCTGAGCCACGCCAATTTGTGGCTGGGTGCTGCGTCGGTCGCTGGCTATCTGGGGATGAAGGCGGAGGACCGGACCCTCTGCGTGCTGCCCTTCAGCTTCGATTATGGGCAAAATCAGCTGTTTTCCACCTGGTTTGCAGGGGGATGCGTCTATCCGCTCGACTATCTGACGCCGCGGGATGTGGTGAAGTCGGTGGATCGGCGGGATATCACGACGCTGGCGGGCGTGCCGCCGCTCTGGGTGCAACTGACCGAACTGGAATGGCCCGCCGAGGTGGCGGGGAAGCTCAAGCGGCTGACCAACAGCGGCGGGGCGCTGACCCGGCCATTGGTGGCGAAGCTGCGGGCGCTGTTTCCCAGGGCGGACCTCTATCCCATGTATGGGCTGACCGAGGCGTTCCGGTCGACCTTTCTGCCGCCTGCGTTGGTTGACAGCCATCCCGACAGCATGGGATCGGCCATTCCCCATGCCGAGATATTGGTGGTGCGCCCCGACGGCAGCCTGACCGATGCGGGTGAGCCGGGCGAGCTGGTGCACTGCGGACCCTTGGTCGCGCAGGGTTATTGGCGCGATCTGGTGCGGACGGCGGAGCGGTTCAAACCTGCGCCCGCGACCTCGCGCTATGGCGGTATGGCGGTGTGGTCGGGCGATACGGTGCGGCGGGACGGGGACGGCCTGCTCTATTTTGTCGGGCGCGACGATGCGATGATCAAGTCGGCGGGCAATCGCATCAGCCCGACCGAGATCGAGGAAGCGGCCGTCGCCGTGCACGGCATGGTCGAGGCGGTGGCGCTGGGTGTCAGGGATGAGCGGCTGGGACAGGCGGTGCTGTTGCTGTTGCGTGGTGCTTCGGCGGAGCTAAAGGCGGATGTGGAGGCGCGGCTGAAGGCCGAGCTCCCCAATTTCATGCAGCCCCGCGAGATCGTCATGGTTCCAGAATTTCCCCGCAATCCCAACGGCAAGATCGATCGGGTGGCGCTGGCCAAGGAGTATGGGGCATGAAGCCGATGGGGCCGATCCCGCCTTTCTTTTCCGGCGAAGAGGGCATGTTGCTGATCGGCGGCTGCGGCGCAGCCAGTCTGGTGGATGAAGCGGGGGACACGCCGCTGTTTGTCTATGACATGGGCATCATCGAGGCGCAGGTGAAGGCCCTTCGTGATGCCATGCCGCCGGCACTGTCGATCCATTACGCGGTGAAGGCCAACCCCTATGCGCCGCTGCTGGAGCGGATGGCGAAGCTGGTCGATGGCTTCGATGTCGCGTCCGGGGGTGAGCTGATGCGGGCGCTGGAAGCGGGGATGGACGCGGCGCACACCAGCTTCGCCGGGCCGGGAAAGCGCGATGATGAACTGGCTGTCGCGATCAGTAGCGGCGCGACGATCAATCTGGAATCGGAGGGGGAGGCGCGACGCGCCATCGCCATTGCCGAGCGGCGCGGACAGGTGCCGAAGCTGGCGGTACGGGTGAATCCGGATTTCGACCTCAAGGGATCAGGCATGCGCATGGGCGGAGGGGCCAAGCCCTTCGGTGTCGATGCCGAGCGGGCGGCCGATCTGGCGCGCTGGGTGATCGATGCGGGCGCCGACTGGCGGGGATGGCATATCTTTGCAGGATCGCAGGCTCTGGACGAGGGCGCGCTGATCGAGACGCAGGCGGCGACCATCGGTCTGGCGACTCGCCTGTGCGAAACCGTGGGCATGACGCCGCCGCTGGTCAATCTGGGCGGCGGGTTCGGGATTCCTCATTTCCCCGGGGACGAGCGGCTGGATATCCGGCCGATTGGCGAAGCTTTGGGGACTTTGCTCGATGGCCGGGCCGATATCCTTCGGGGCAGCGAGTTCGCGATTGAACTCGGCCGCTGGCTGGTGGGTGAAGCGGGGGTCTATCTGACCCGCGTGGTCGATGTGAAGAAAAGCCAGGGCGAAACCTTCGTCGTGGTCGATGGCGGGCTGCATCACCAACTGGCCGCCAGCGGCAATTTTGGGACAGTGGTGCGGCGCAACTATCCCATCGCCGTCGCTAACCGCTTTGGCGAGGCGCCATCTCAGGAAGCCGTGACTGTTGTGGGCTGTCTCTGCACGCCGATGGACAAGCTGGGCGACAAGGTCGGGCTGCCGCCAATCGTGGAGGGCGACCTGATCGCGATTTTCATTGCCGGGGCTTATGGCGCCTCCGCCAGCCCCACCGCTTTTCTTGGTCATCCCAGTGCTGGACAGCTTTTACTTGGCTGATTTGCCAAGAACTTAACTCCTAACGGTATCTTTACCCTTTGCAGGCAAGAAG
>NZ_JBHIWJ010000054.1:0-27287 GCF_041987595.1 Sphingobium sp.
AATTCGATCCGGCCCTCCAGCGGATAGTCGGTGCCGTCGTCGAGCTTCAGCCGGATGTTGGCGCTGGCGGGCAGTGCCTTCCCGGCGGCGAGGGCGCGCCGTAGTTCCAGCACCTTGGCGCTCGATTGCGTGATGTCGACGAAGATCGGATCGAGCTGTTGAATGGTGGCGAGTGCCGTCGTCTGGCTGGCGGTGACCAGTGCGCCGGGCGTGACCGAGGAACGACCGATGCGCCCGCTGATTGGCGCGCGGACCTGCGTGAAATTGAGGTTGATGCCTGCCGTCTGCAGGGAGGCGCGGGCCTGCTGAACGGCGGCGCTTGCCTGTCGGGCGGTGGCGATCACATCGTCCCGATCCTGCGCGCTGACGGCTTCGCTCTGGCCCAGCGTGCGGTAGCGGTTCGCCTTGGCCTGCGCGGCGGCGGCGGTGGCCTGCGCGCTGGCGAGCGTCGCGGCCGCCTCATCACGGGAGGCGCGGTAGAGGGAGGGGTCGATCTGATAAAGTGGCTGCCCCGCCCTGACGAAGGAGCCTTCGGTGAACAGCCGCTTCTGCACCACGCCTGCGACCTGCGGGCGAACCTCCGACATCATGGTGGAGGCGGTGCGGCCCGGCAATTCGGTGGAGACGGTCACATTCTGCGCGGTCAGCGTCACCACGCCGACCTCCACCGGCCCTTTTTTCGGCGCTTCCTTGTCGCCGCAGGCGGCGGTCATGATGCATAGCATGACAGGAGCGGAACGGAGGAAAAGGGAACGGCTGGACATGTTCGAACGGGCATCCAATCGAGGGGAAAGGACTTCGCCCGGCGCAGGGGGAGGGGAGGGAGCGCCGGGCGAAGGTCGGCGCCATTTCACAGGAAGCCGACCCTGTTCTCATCTCCGCTTGGCAGGACGCGCTCTAGTGCGACTTATTGTCCGGCTGGATCAATGTGTAGCGGATTGTATCGCAATGTATCGAGCCGCCTTTGGGGCGCAGACTTGCCGGGAAAAAGCGGCTAGAAGAGGATGATGCCCGATCCGTCATCCCGTCAGCCCCGCGTGATCGTCGTCGATGATGATGAAGACATAAGGGACCTGATCGCCGGTCAGCTGGCCCAGGAGCAATATGAAGTGCTGTCGGCGGGCAGCCTGACCGAACTGAACGCGGCGATGGCGACGCGCGCCATCGACCTGATCGTGCTGGACCTGAACCTGCCCGATGGTGACGGCCTGTCCCTCTGCCGCGAATTGCGGGCGCAGGGCAGCGGCGTCCAGATCATCATGGTCACGGCGCGGGGCAGCGCCATCGACCGGGTGCTGGGGCTTGAACTGGGCGCCGACGATTATCTGACCAAGCCGTTCGAACCGCGCGAGTTGCTGGTGCGCATCCGCAACCTGCTGCGCCGGGCGCGCAGCGATGACATGGCCCGGCAGAAATCGGCGCGGATCGCCCGCTTCGGATCCTGGCGGCTGGACCTGTTCCAGCGGCGGCTGATTGCGGGCGATGAGCGGCTGATCATGCTGTCTTCCGCCGAATTCCGCCTGCTGTCGCGCTTCATTGAGGAACCCAATGTCGTGCTGTCTCGCGAAGAGCTGGTGCCCGAGCGGCGGGCGACGGCCGCCTTCGACCGGTCGATCGATTTGCAGGTCAGCCGGTTGCGGCAGAAGCTGGCGGACAGTCCGGGCGGCGAAGGGCTGATCCTGACGGTGCGGGGCGAGGGCTATGTGCTGGCCAGCACGGTCACATATGAATGATGCAGGGGCAATGACGCGCATATGATCGCTCCGATTGCGCGGGCGCGCAGTTTCTTCCGTTCCCTGACCGGCCATATCTTCCTGTTGCTGACGGTGGGCATGACCGTGGCCGCCGTGCTGGCTCTGCTGGTGGCCGAGAAGACCCGTCATCTCGATTTCGAGCGGTGGCGGACCCAGCGCGTGGTGGCGAGCGCCGTCGACATCGCGCAGCGGCTCAGCCACGATCCGGTCAGGGTCGAGGGCCTGTTGCGGAACCGGCAGATATTGGGCGCGATCATGGCGCCGGACGGCATCGCGCTGACGGACCCCGACGCCACCCTTGCCGAAGTGCTGAAGGCCCGTCTTGGCCGATCTTCCAACCCTGAAGCGGGTCAGGTCCCGGCGGGGCTTTGCTTCCCCCCCAAGAAAAACGACCCCAGCAGCCGGGCGGCCGGACTGATCGGCACGCCGCGCCCGGATTGCTGGGTCGTGCGCTTCACCGACAATGCAGGGGCGCGCTGGTCGCTGGCGCTTTTCCTGCCGCGTCTTGCCAAACCGCCCAGCACTTTGGCCAATCCCGTCTATCTGTTGCTGATCCTGCTGTCGTCGGCGGCGCTGGCGATCATCGTGGCGCGGCTCGTCGCCAAGCCGCTGCGCCGTCTGGAACTGGCGGCGGAGGCCTTCTCGGTGTCGATGGACCCGGAGGAGATACCTGAACGCGGGCCGGAGGAGGTGCGTGCCGCGCTTTCCACCTTCAACCTGATGCAGCGCCGCGTTCGCGCCGGCTTCGCCGAACGGACGCAATTGCTGGCCGCGATCAGCCATGACTTGCAGACGCCGCTGACCCGGTTGCGCCTGCGTCTCGAACTGGTCGAGAATGAGGAATTGCGGGCGCGCCTGTTGCAGGACCATCAGGCAATGATGACGCTGGTGCGCGAAGGGCTGGATCTTGCGGCGAGCACCGAATCGCAGGAAGACTGGTCGGTGATCGACATAGATTCTCTGCTGACCAGCATGGCGGAAGATGCGCAGGATCTGGGATCGCCGGTCCGTTTCCTGAAGGGCTGCGGCGGCACGATCCGGGTCAAGCCCAACGCGTTGACCCGCTGCATCAGCAACCTCGTCAACAATGCGGTCAAATATGGCGGCAGCGCGGACATCAGTTGCATGCGGCAGACCGGGCGGGTGCTGATCGAGGTGCGGGATCATGGACCGGGCATCGCGCCGGACCAGCTGGATCAGATGTTCGAACCCTTTACCCGGGGCGCCGCCAGCCAGCCGGGCGGGCGGCCGGGAACGGGCATTGGTCTGACTATCGCCCGATCGCTGGCGCTCAGTTTCGAGGCGTCAGTGCGGCTGGCCAATGCCGCAGACGGGGGGCTCATCGCCGCCATAGACATGAAGGCCTGATGGAACTTATGGCGCGGTTGAAACGATTATCGTCATTATCCTCTTCCCTCTGAAGGCATCAGGTGACACTATGCTCCAATCGCGGCGGGGGAACGTCGCGTTAACATGATACCGCACGACCACGGCGTGGCGCCCACATGTCGTCACCCAGACAATTGACAGTCGTGCCCCTGCCGGAATGCTCTTGCTTGGCCGGGCCAGTTACTTGTGTTCATTTGGTAGACATTTTCAGATGAATTTTTGGAAAGGTTCTGATTTTTTGGATTGATCTTGCTCTATTGCACTGTTTTTGCAGTTCATAAGGGTTTATATTGCTTACACGGCTACTTTAGCGGGAGTCGCCAGTGACGAAGAATGAGCTGTTTTCCAGCTTCACGCGGAAGTTCGACGATCGGCGTCAGGCCGAAATGTCCATCGAAGACTATCTGCTGGGATGTCGCAACGATCCATTGATGCATGCATCCGCCGCGGAACGGTTGTTGGCCGCGATCGGCGAGCCGGAGATCATCGACACCTCGCGTGACCAGCGGCTGGGCCGAATCTTCATGAACCGGACGATCCGGCGTTACAAGAGCTTCACCAATTTCTACGGCATGGAAGGGACGATCGAACATATCGTCAGCTTCCTGCGCCATGCGTCCCAGGGACTGGAGGAGCGCAAGCAGATTCTCTATCTGCTGGGCCCGGTGGGCGGGGGCAAATCCTCGCTGGCCGAAAGGCTGAAGGCGCTGATGGAGGTGCATCCCATCTATGTGCTGAAGGCGGGGGATGAGGTCAGCCCGATCTTCGAAAGCCCGCTGGCGCTGTTCGACGCGGAAACCCACGGCGCCTTCATCGAGGAAAATTACGCCATTCCCCGGCGTCGGCTGACCGGCATGATCAGCCCGTGGTGCCGCAAGCGGCTGGACGAATTTGGCGGCGACATATCGCAGTTCAAGGTCATCCGCCTGATGCCCTCGCGCATGCGCCAGATCGCGATCGCCAAGACGGAGCCGGGCGACGAGAATAATCAGGACATCAGCTCGCTGGTCGGCAAGGTCGACATCCGCAAGCTGGAGATGCTCTCCCAAAACGATCCGGACGCCTACAGCTATTCCGGCGGCCTCAACCGGGCGAACCAGGGCATGCTGGAATTCGTCGAGATGTTCAAGGCGCCGATCAAGATGCTCCACCCGTTGCTGACCGCGACGCAGGAGGGCAATTATATCGGTACCGAAAATATCGGCGCCATACCCTATAACGGGATCATCATGGCGCATTCCAATGAATCGGAATGGGCCAATTTCAAGAACAACAAGAATAACGAAGCCTTTATCGACCGTATCTACGTCATCAAGGTGCCCTATAGTTTGCAGGCGACCGAAGAACGGCATGTCTACGAGAAACTGCTGAGGGAATCCGATCTCAGCAAGGCGCCCTGCGCGCCCGGCACGCTCGACATGCTGGCCCGTTTTTCGGTGCTGACCCGGCTGCGTGAGCATGAAAACAGCAATCTCTACTCCAAGATGCGGGTCTATGACGGCGAGATGCTGCGGGAGATCGATCCGCGGGCGAAAAGCCTTCAGGAATATCGCGACGCGGCGGGGGTGGACGAGGGCATGTCGGGCATTTCGACCCGCTTCGCTTTCAAGGCGCTGTCGGCGACCTTCAACCATGACACGATCGAGATCGCGGCCGACCCGGTGCACCTCATGTATGTGCTGGAAGGCATGGTGCGGCAGGAGCAGTTCCCGGCCGAGGTCGAGGCCCGCTATCTGGAGTTCATCAAGGGCGAACTGGCGCCGCGCTATGCCGAATTCATCGGCAATGAAATCCAGAAGGCCTATCTGGAATCCTATCATGATTATGGCCAGAATCTCTTCGACCGCTATGTCGCCTATGCCGATGCGTGGATCGAGGATCTGGACTTCAAGGACCCGGATACCGGGCAGTTGCTGGACCGGGAGGTCATCAATCAGGAACTGTCGAAGACCGAAAAGCCGGCAGGCATCGCGAATCCCAAGGATTTCCGCAACGAGGTCGTGAAATTCGCGCTGCGCATGCGGGCCAGCAATGACGGGCGCAACCCGAGCTGGACCAGCTATGAGAAGATCCGCGAGGTGATCGAGAAGCGGATGTTCAGCCAGGTCGAGGATCTGCTGCCGGTCATCAGCTTCGGTTCGAAAAAGGATGGCGAGACCGCGACCAAACATGACGAATTCGTCGCGCGGATGATCGAAAGAGGCTATACTGAACGACAGGTCCGGCGGCTTGTCGAATGGTATATCCGGGTCAAGCAGGCTGGTTGATGGTTTTCGCGGAGGTGCCCAAGGCCTCATGCACATAGTCGACAGACGGCTGAATCCGGGTGGCAAGAGCCTGGTGAACAGGCAGCGCTTCCTGCGGAGGGCGAGAGCTTATGTGCAGCAGGCGGTGCGCGACAGTCTGAAGGACCGCAGCATCAAGGATCTGGACAAGGAAGGCCAGATCTCCATTCAGCGCGATGCGATCCATGAGCCGACGCTGCACCGCGCTGCACAGGGCGGCAATCGGGAGCGCGTCTTCCCTGGCAATCACGACTATATGGAAGGCGACAGGATCAAACGGCCTGATGGCGGTCAGGGCGCCGGGTCGCAGGCCGGGCAGGGCGAGGGGAATGACGATTTCCAGTTCGCGCTCAGCCGGGAGGAGTTTCTGGGGCTGTTCCTTGACGATCTGGAACTGCCCGATCTGGCCAAGCGACGGCTGATCGGCGGGGCGGTCGACGGGATCAGGCGGGCGGGCTATTCGGTCGTCGGTAACCCGTCCAACCTCTCCGTGCCGCGAACCATGCAAAGGGCGATGTCGCGGCGGCTGGCGCTGCGGCGGCCCAAGGGCGCAGATCTGCAAAGGGTCGAGGATGAAATCGCGCTGATCGAGGGGCGCGATCCGCCGTTGCCCGACGATGCGGTGCGGCTGGAGGCCCTGCGCGAGGAGCGGTCGCACATCATCCGGCGTCGCAATCTGATCGCCTATATCGATCCGGTCGACCTGCGCTATCGCCGGTTCGAGACGGTGCCCAAGCCGGTCGCGCAGGCGGTGATGTTCTGTCTGATGGACGTCTCCGGCTCCATGACGGAGCATATGAAGGATCTGGCCAAGCGCTTCTTCGCGCTGCTGCATCTGTTCCTGACGCGCTGTTACGAACATGTCGAGGTGGTGTTCATCCACCATACCGACCGGGCGGCGGAGGTCGACGAGCAGACCTTTTTCTACAGCACGGTGACCGGCGGGACGCTGGTGTCGAGCGCGCTCGACAAGCTGATGGAGGTGGTGAAGGAACGCTATCGGCCGGACGACTGGAACATCTATGTGGCGCAGGCCTCGGACGGCGACACGATGCAATCGGACAATGGCCGGGTCGTCAGCCTGATGAACGATGAAATCCTGCCCATTTCCCAATATGTAGCCTATCTGGAGGTCGGGCGGGAGGAATTTGCCGATATCGAGACGGTGGGGACCGCGACCGGCCTTTGGCAGGCCTATGCGCCCGTCAGCGAGACCAATCGCAATTTCGTGATGCGCAAGGTGCATCACCGGCGCGAAATCTACCCGGTGTTCCGCGAGCTGTTCCAGCGCAAGGGTGTAGCGGAGCGGAGTTCATGATGGTGGAGTGGGCATGACGGCCAAGATGGCTAACGCGCCGCTGTTCACGGGCAGCGATTGGGACTTTGGCCTGATCAACCGCATCTATGAGACGATCGAGCCGATCGCGCTCAAGGAAATGAAGCTGGATATCTATCCCAACCAGATAGAAATCATCAGCGCGGAACAGATGCTGGACGCCTATTCCTCCATAGGCATGCCGCTTTTCTACAAGCATTGGTCGTTCGGCAAGCAGTTCGTGACCAATGAAATGATGTATCGCAAGGGGTTGCGCGGCCTTGCCTATGAGCTGGTGATCAACTCCGACCCCTGCATCAACTATCTGATGCAGGAAAACAGCGCGACCATGCAGACGCTCGTTATCGCGCATGCCGCCTTTGGCCATAATCATTTCTTCAAGAATAATTATGTCTTCAAGCAGTGGACCGATGCGGAAGGCATTCTGGACTATCTGGAATTCGCCAAGCGCTATATCGCCCAGTGCGAGGAACGTTATGGGCAATTGCCGGTCGAGCGGGTGCTGGATGCGGCCCATGCACTGATGAATCAGGGCGTGCACCGCTATCCGCGCATCCGGCCCCGCGACCTCAAGAGCGAGGCGGCGCGGGAGGCCGAGCGGCAGGCCTATCGCGACCGCATCTATGACGATCTTTGGCGAACCATTCCGGTGGGCGCGAAGGCCGATGCCGTGCCCGGCGAAGCGCGGCGGGAGGCGCTGGGACTGCCGCAGGAAAATATCCTTTATTTTCTGGAGAAAACCGGCCCGCGGCTGGAAAGCTGGCAGCGTGAAATCCTGCGGATCGTCCGGCTGATCGCCCAATATTTCTATCCCCAGCGCCAGACCAAGGCGATGAATGAGGGCTGCGCGACCTTCACCCATTATCGGATCATGACGATGCTGCATGAGCGCGGCTGGATCACGGACGGGGCGTTCATGGAATTCATCCAGTCGCACACCGGCGTCGTCTATCAGCCGACCTACGATTCCGGGCATTTCGGGGGCTTCAACCCCTATGCGCTGGGTTTCGGCATCATGTCGGATATCGAGCGGATCTGTAATGAGCCGACTGAGGAGGATCGGGAATGGTTTCCCGAAATCGCAGGGGCGGACGATGTGATGGGGGTGCTGAAGGACATATGGGCGAATTATCGGGACGAGAGCTTCGTTTCGCAGTTCCTTAGCCCCCATCTGATCCGGCAATGGCGGCTGTTCAAGATCCTGGACAAGGCGGGCGAATCGGAATTGCGGGTAGATGCCATCCATGACGAGCGCGGATATCGGCGGATCCGGCGCTCTCTGGCGCGGGAATATGATATCGGGCGGCAGGAACCGGACATTCAGGTCGTCGACGTCGATCTGGCGGGCGACCGGCGGTTGATCGTGGAACATTCCGTGTTGGATGGGGTGCAACTGGACCCCGCCGATGCAGCTATGGTCTTGCAGAATCTGGCGAATTTGTGGGGTTATGAGGTCGTGTTGCGGGAAGTCGACCCGGAGACGCGCAAGGAGCTGAAAAGCCATAGCGGACAGCCCAATCCGGGCTGGTTGCGCTGAACTGGTGCCGGGGGCGGACGGGCGCGGCGGGGGCCCAAGATTCCGTTTTCAATCCCCTTCCGAAACGGCTAAGTTATCCGCCGGTTTTCGTGGGTCAGGCCTCGTTCTGGCGGTTGTTCGGCAGAGGCGGTTCCGGCCCGGGACAGGCAGGAGTTCGGTTCATGACCAATGCCCTCAATCCGGAAGAATGTCTTGAGCGGGCAAGAATGCATGAGCAGTTGGCGGCAACCACCGCGGATGCTTCGGCGCGGATGATGCATCAGGCGATGGCCGCGGAATTTCGCCGGCGTGCTGAAGCGGCGGTGATGGGTGCGCGGCAGGCGGTGAACCGGCCGATCGTGGAATTGTGCCCTAACGTCGCCTGATCCGGATTTTGGCGGGATAATTTGCCGGCGGCGATTGCCGCCGGTCAGCGGCGTTTGCGCAATAGATAAATGTCCATGATCCAGCCGTGGTCGCGGCGCAATGCGGCCCTGCGTTCAATGATTTGGCGACCGACAGTCAGCACAGGACCCTGGGCCAGCGCCTGCTGCGCCATGCCCAGATAGGCGCCCCACCAGATGTCGATGCCTTCATCGGTCAGCGTCTGGAACGCGCAATCGCCGTCCAGCATCACTACCAGCGTGTTTGCGGCCCCCGGCCAGCCCCTTTCGCGCAATTGCCGCCCGGTGGTGATCAGCACGGGTTCGGCCAGATCGTTGAGGCAAATGCCATGCGCGGCGGTGAGAGCCTGCATGCTGGTGATGCCGGGGATGACCTGCACGCTTGCGCCGGTCATACGCTGCGCGATCCGCAGGCTGCTGTCATACAGGGAGGGATCGCCCCAGACCAGCAGCGCCATCGTTCCGCCATCCGGCAGATGGCGTTCGATCTGCTCCTGCCACAGGGCTGCGATGGCGTCGTGCCAGTCGATCACGGCGTCGATATAGCAGCCCTGATCCGACCGTTTGGGCATGTCGAACTCGACGATCCTGACGGGTTGCGTCAGCAGTTGCGCGCAGATGGTGCGGCGCAGGTCGGCCAGATCGGACTTTTCCTCCCCCTTGCGGGGTAACAGGATCAGATCGGCAGCGTTCATCGCCTTTACCGCGGCATAGGTCAGATGATCGGGATTGCCCGTGCCGATGCCGATGAGATGGAGCGTGATCATGAAATGGGGTCCGATGCGGGCGCGATGAGGTGGAAGAAGCTGCCGCTGACGTAGCCGCGGAACGACCCTGTGGAGGAGACCGGCTGGCCCTGAGCGTCGGTGACGGACGCAAGCGGGCTGTCGGGCTGGTCGATGATGGTCGAATAATGGAATTCATGGCCGTTCAGCGCCGTTCCTGCTGAGAAGCCGCCCATGGGCTGCAACAGTCGGGCCTGACGATAGCCCAGATGCAGGCGACGCTCGGCGAAGCTGGTGACAAGGCCGAGCAGCCCGGCCATGCAATGGGCTTCTCCCTTTGCGTCGATCAGCGCTTCCCCCAGCACCATATAGCCGCCGCATTCGCCATGGATGGGGCGGTCGAGAGCATGGTGACGCAAGCCCGCCAGGAAGCGGCTGGCTGCGGCAAGGCGCCCGGCGTGCAGTTCCGGATAGCCGCCGGGAAGCCAGACGGCATCGGCATCGGCGGGCGGCGCTTCGTCGGCCAGCGGAGAAAAGGGCAGGATTTCGGCGCCCGCCGCGCGCCACTGCGTCAGCAGATGCGCATAGGTGAAGGAAAAGGCTTCATCCTGCGCGACGGCGACCCGCTGGCCGGGTGGCGCAATGCCGTCTGCGCGGGGCGTCGGCGCGGCGGTGGCGGAGGTGGCGGCGCTTCGGATACCGTCCAGATCGACATGGGCGCCGATCATGTCGGCCATCCGCTCCATGAAGGCATCGAGATTGCCCTGTTCGCTGGCCTGCACCAGTCCCAGATGCCGCTCCGGCAAGGTGAGGTCCGGGCAGCGGGGGATGGCGCCGAACACCTTCATGCCTGCTTCCGCCATGGCCTGTCGGATCATCTGTTCATGGCGGGCGCTGGCCACTCGGTTCAGGATCACCCCGGCCATGGCAATGTCGGGACGCAGGCTGCGGAAACCCTGAGCGATGGCGGCGGCGGACTGGCTTTGGCCGCTGACGTCCATGACGAGGATGACCGGCCAGCCCAGCGCGGCGGCGACGTCCGCGCTCGATCCATTGCCGCATTCGCCCCTGCACGGGGCGCCGTCGAAAAGGCCCATCACTCCTTCCGCGACGACAAGGTCCGCATCATCGGCCTCCGCGGCGATGTGAGCGATCAGCGGACGCGGCATGGCCCAGCTGTCGAGATTATGGGAAGGGCGATGGCTTGCGGCTTGCTGGAAGCCGGGATCGATATAGTCGGGGCCGGACTTGAATGGCTGGACCTTCAGGCCTGCGCGCGCAAAGGCGCGAAGCAGGCCCAGCGTGATCGTGGTCTTGCCCGATCCGGAACGCGGTGCGGCGATGAGGATGCCGGGCGTCATTGCCCGCTCATTCCTTGCCCACGAAGATCGACTCCGCGCTCGATGGGCGGAAACGGCGGTCATAGCCGGGGGCATAGAGGCTGCTTTCGGCGAAATTATCGTCCCCCAGCACCGGGCCGACAAGGATGATGGCGGTGCGTTCAGGGCCATCGGCGGCGGCTTCCCCGATGGTGGCGAGGGTGGCGCGGACGATCCGCTGGTCGGGCCAGCTTGCGCGCCAGACCACGATAGCAGGGCAGTCCGCGCCATAATGGGGGGTCAGGTCCGCGACGACCTGAGCCAGATTGTGGATCGAGAGATGGACGGCCAGCGTTGCGCCGGTGGCCCCAAAGGCGGTCAGGGTCTCCCGCGGGGGCATGCTGCTTGCCCGGCCCGGCGTGCGGGTGAGGACCAGCGACTGGCCCAGTTCGGGCAAGGTCAGTTCGGTTCCCAAGGCGGCGGCGGCGGCGGCGAAGGACGGGACGCCGGGGGTGACGCTATAGGGAATGTTCAGCGCCTTCAGGCGACGGAGCTGTTCGCCCATGGCGGACCAGATCGACAGGTCGCCGGAATGGAGGCGGGCGACGTCATGGCCCGCTTCATGCGCTTGGCGAAGCGTGGCGACGATCTCGTCCAATGTCATCGGGGCGCTGTTGATGATGCGGGCGCCGGGCGGGCAATGTTCGAGCAGGGCGGCGGGCACCAGCGAGCCTGCATAAAGGCAGACCGGACAGCTGGCGATCAGGTCGCGGCCGCGAAGGGTGATGAGATCGGGCGCGCCGGGACCGGCGCCGATGAAATGAACGGTCATGCGGGGTGGCTTTCGTCACGAGTGCTGGCGGCAAGGGCGCAGGCCGCAAGACGATCCGCCGAGATAAAGCGCGGCGAGACAAGGCGGGCTGCGGGGCCTGCCGCGGCGAGCGCGGCGGCTTCGGCGACGCTGCCGGTGCCGTGGATGGCATGCGCCTTGGCGGACCGGGTCTGGACGGACTGTCTTGCCAACAGGTCAGGGGAAACGCGCAGGAGCGGCAGGGCCAGCTTTTGCGCCAAGGGGGCGAGCTGCTCCGCCTTGCTTTCCAGCGTGGCGAGCGCCACTACCCGCCGGGCGTCTTCATTGGCAGCCTGCAAGGCGCTTTCGAGCGAGGCGAGCGTCGCGCTCTCCCGAAAGCCGAAGCCTGCGACGATCATAGCGTGACGCTCCATTGCACCAGCGGATAGGCGGAGCGCCACCCCCTGCGGCTGCCAAGCGGCGCGGCCTGCGCCAGTTCGATGCGCAAAAGATCGCCGCCCTTCTCGGCATGCCAGTGGGCGAGCAGCGCTTCGGACTCCAGCGTGACCGCGTTGGCGACGAGGCGGGTGGGGCCGCCGGGGAGGCTGAACAGCATCTCGAGCAGAGACTGGCTGAGGCCGCCGCCGATGAAAATGGCGTCCGGACGCGACCGATCGTGCAGAACGTCCGGCGCGCAGCCTTCGGTCACCATCAGGCGATCCACCCCCAGCGCGGCGGCATTGCTCCGTGCCCGCGCAGCGCGGCGGGCGTCGGCCTCGAAGGCGAGGGCCTGGGTCGAGGGATGGGCGAGCAGCCATTCGATGGCGATGGAGCCGGAGCCGGCGCCAATGTCCCAGAGCGTCTCTCCCGGGCGCGGGGCGAGGGCCGAGAGGGTCAGGGCGCGGACGGGGCGCTTCGTGATCTGGCCGTCATGGTCGAACCAGTCGTCGGCTAGGCCGCTGGCGCAGGGGAGCGTCGTCCCGTCGCCCGCGACCGTCAATCCGACGGCCACCGGATGAGCGATATCCTCAAAATTCAGGGCATTGGCCTGGACAGCTCTTACGCGTTCACGCGGTCCGCCGATCGATTCCAGCACATGGAGGGTCGAGGCGCCAAAGCCGATTTCCGTCAGATAGCGCGCAAGTTCGCGAACGGCCGGGCCATCGCGCAGCAGGATGAGGGCGCGGTGTCCCGGCGTCAGCTCTGGCCGCAGGCGCGCAAGCGGTGCGGCATGGAGGCCGTGACAGGCGATATGCTGGATCGGCCAGCCAAGCCGGGCGGCGGCGAGGGAGAAAGTGGAGGGCGCGGGGAGGGCTGTCCATTCGCCGGGGGACAGGCGCCGGGTGATGCTGGCGCCTGCGCCGAACCAGAAGGGATCGCCCGAAGCCAGCATGACGGCCGGCTGGCCGCGGCGGGCGAGCAGGGCCTGCACGCCTTCCTCGAAGGGGACTGGCCAGCCATGCCGTTCCGCCTTACAGGGCGGGAGAAGCGACAGATGGCGGGGCGCTCCGCTGATGAAGGCTGCGTCTTCCAGCGCCTTGCGGGCGGCGGGGGACAGGCCGTCGGCGCCATCCTCGCCGATGCCGACGATCGTCAGCCAGGGCGAAGAAGTTTCAGCGTCAGGAGTATCGGCCATTTCCAACATCCTCATATTGGGCGGGACGACCGAGGCGAGCGCGCTGGCGAGCGCTCTGGCGGATCGGGGCGAGCGGGCGGTGCTGAGCTATGCCGGACGGACCGGCAAGCCGCGCGCCCAGCCCGTGCCCGTGCGGATCGGCGGCTTCGGCGGCATTGCGGGGCTGGTGGATTATCTGCGCCGGGAAAGGGTGACGCATCTGGTGGACGCGACCCATCCCTTCGCCGCCACGATGAGCGGTCATGCGGTCGCCGCCGCGCAGGAGGCCGGCGTCGCGCATATCATGCTGACGCGGCCACCATGGGTCGCGTCCGAGGGAGACCGCTGGACCCATGTGCCGGATATTCCCGCTGCGGTCAGGGCAATGGAGGGCGAGGCCAAGCGGGTCATGCTGGCGCTTGGGCGGATGCATGTGGACAGTTTCGCCGCGCAGCCGCAGCATCATTATCTGCTGCGTTTCGTCGATGCCCCGGCCGAGGGTCCGGCTCTGCCGCGGCATGGGCTGATCGTCGATCGGGGACCGTTCACGCCGGAGGGCGATATGGCCCTGATGCGCGAGCATGGCATAGAGCTGATCGTCTCCAAAAATGCAGGCGGCGGCGGCGCGGAGGCCAAGCTGGCCGCTGCGCGGATGCTGGGACTGCCGGTGCTGATGATCGACCGGCCGCCAAGCCCGGCGGCGCGGGTGACGCATGAGGTCCGCGAGGTGCTGGACTGGCTGCATCAGGCCGCCGATCGCGGGGTGTAGAGGATTGGCTGGCCGGGGCGCTCGATCAGGCGGGTGCGGCTCGATCCGACGATGACCATGGTGCGCATGTCGGCCATGTCCGCTGTTGCCTCCCCCAAGGAGACGATGCGCAGGCTTTCCTCCGGCGTGGAGATGGCGCGGGCGAAGAGGATCAGTCGGTCCTCGCCGCATTCCTCGCGCAGGATGGCGAGGGTGCGGGGAAAGCCCCCCGGTCGCGCCTTCGAGCGCGGATTGTAGAAGGCCATGGCGAAGTCGGCCTGCGCGGCGAGGCGCAGGCGGCGCTCGATCAAGGCCCAGGGCTTGAGATTGTCGGAAAGGTTGATCGCGCAGAAATCATGGCCGAGCGGCGCCCCTGCCTTCGCGGCGGCGGCCAACATGGCGGTGATGCCGGGCAGGATGCGGATGTCGAGCGCGCGCCAGTGGGACGGGCCGTTTTCGAGCGCCTCGAACAGCGCGGAGGCCATGGCGAAGACGCCGGGATCGCCGGACGAGACGATCACGACCCTTTTGCCTTCCGCCGCCAGCGCCAGCGCATGGGCGGCGCGCTCCAGTTCGACGCGGTTGTCGGTGGCGTGCAGGGTCAGGCCGGGGCGCTCGGCGACGCGGGCGACATAGGGGATGTAGCCGATAATGTCGGTCGCTTGCGCCAGCGTTTCCGACACTTCCGGCGTGATCTGCGCTTCGGCGCCGGGGCCAAGGCCCGCCACGGCAATCCAGCCGGTCATGGGCGGCGGCCCTGTCCGTGGATCAGCAGGATCGAGAAATAGGCAGTGACATTGTCCGCTTGCCCGAGGGGCGTGATCCGCTGGTCGGCCATTGTCGCATATTCGACCAGCCATGCGCAGTCCTGCTTGCCCGCCGCTTCGACGGCGCGGCGCAGCTTGGGCAGGTTGCGGCCGATCTTCATGACGACCAGCGCATTGGTGTCATGGATGCGGCGGGCCAGCTCCTCTTCCGGCAGCGTCGCCATCAGGACGGTGGTCACATCGTCGCCCCAGCTGATCGGCGTGCCGCTGGCGGTCCATGCGCCGGACATGCCGGTGATGCCGGGCACGATCTTCACCGGCGCCCTGAGACGGCTGTGCAGGTGCATGAAGCTGCCGTAGAAAAAGGGATCGCCTTCGCAGAGAACGACCACCTCCTCGCCTGCCGCCGCAAGGCCGTCCAGATGCGCGGTGCATGTCGCGTAAAAGTCAGACAGAATCTCATTATAGCGAGGATCCTTCAGCGGAATTTCCGTGGTCACCGGATATTCCATCGGGAATTCGACGACGTCGGGATGCAACAGGCCGTCGACGATGCCGCGCGCATGGCCCGATTTGCCCGCCTTGCGGAAATAGGCGATGTGGCGGGCGCCCCGGATCAGGCGGTCGGCGCGGACGCTCATCAGGTCCTGCGCGCCGGGGCCGAGGCCGACGCCGTGAATGGTGCCGACGGTCATTCCGCTGCGCTCGCTATGGCGTTGATCGCTGCGACCGTTATGGCGCTGCCGCCCAGACGGCCCTCCACGATGCAGCAGGGGACGGGCCGGCTTTGCCAGAGGGCCTCCTTCGATTCCGCCGCGCCGACGAAGCCCACCGGGCAGCCGATGATCGCCGCGGGGCGCGGACAGGCGGGGTCTTCCAGCATGTTGAGCAGGTGGAAGAGTGCCGTCGGGGCGTTGCCGATCGCGACCAGCGCGCCTGCGAGATGCGGACGCCAGAGTTCGAGCGCCGCGGCGGATCGGGTGTTGGACATGCGGGCCGCAAGCTCTGGCACCTGCGGGTCATTGAGCGTGCAGATGATCGGATTGACGGCTGGTAGCCGTTTGATCGTGATGCCTTCGGAAACCATGCGCGCGTCGCAAAGAATGGGGGCGCCCGCCTCCAGCGCAGTGATCGCTGCCCTGGCGAATCCCGGTGAAAAACGGATGTGGGGGGCGAGGTCCACCAGCCCGGCCGCGTGGATCATACGGACGGCGATGCGCTCTTCCTCGGTCGTGAAGCGAGTGAGTTCGGCCTCGGCACGGATTGTGCGGAAGGACTGGCGGTAAATCGCGGCGCCATCGGTTTCGTAAATATGTGGCATTCTCAGGAAGCTCCGAAGAGAGCGAGGATCTGGCTGGGCGTCAGGGCAGTGTGTTCGGGGGGCGAACCGGCGCGGGCGTTGCGGGCGAGGTCGAAACGCCCGTCCCGGCCGGTGAGGACGATTTCGGCGGGTGACGGACGCGCGCAGCCTTTGGCGCAGCCGGACACATGCAGCGAGCCGCGGATAAACGGTGCAAGGCGGGCTGCAAGATCGCGGGTGGCGACGCCTGCCTGTGGACAGGCCGGGGCGCCGGTACAGGCATCGGCACGCAGCAACGGATCGAAGGCGGCGAGGCCGGAGGCTTCAATGCAGCCCTCCAGAATCAGGCCACGCCATGGGGTGAGGCGCAGAGCGACGATGCCCGGTTGCGATGCAATGGCCGCGATTTCATCAGCCTCGATCTGGCCGAAGGGGGCTCCGTAAAAGGCACCAGGGGCTTGCGCGAGGACATTCTGGAGGGGGCGGGCAGCAGCAGGAGCGGCGGCAGGTTCCGAAGGCAGCGGCGCTTGGTGACGGGCCATGCGCCCGGCGGCCGGGCCGCCACTGTCCACAAACCAGCGGGTAAGGGCGATCAGGGCCTGGGCGGCATCATCGATCGCGACTGGAACGCCCAGAGCGCGACCCTCGGCACGCAGGATGATGGCGCCGCATTCGCCGCGTTCGAAGCGGAAGTCGGCAGGGGCCTGCTGAAGGGCTGGTGCGGGACCCGTGTCGATCGCGACGCCGATCTTGGGCGGAAGGTCCGGCAGGTCGTCCAGCCGTTCGAGCAGTGCCTCGGCAATGCGATGGCTGTCATCGCCCGGCTGCCAGTCGGGCGTAAGGATGACGGCGCTGCGGGCCTCGCGGGCAGGATCAGCATCGGTCAGGCCCAGCGCGACCAGCCGCTCCACCAGAACGGTATAGCCTTGTGCTGCGACGCCCCGGATCTGAAGCGCAGCGCGGTTGGTGAGGTCGATCAGGCCATTGCCATGTTGGCGTGCGGCATCGGCCAGCGCCGCGGCCTGCATCGCGGTCAGTCGTCCCAGCGGCGGGCGAACGCGGATCAGCAGGCCGTCGCCGGCCTCCATAGGGCGCCATGCCGTCGGACACCAGCCACGGATGGCGGGGGTGGATTGCGCAGTTTGCGCGTCTGGCACCGGACTTCACCTCCCACGTCGCAACGATGGGCTGGAAGCAAGCCCCCAGCCGCACATCCGTCGCCCGTGCGGAGAACCGAGCCGTGACCATCCCCTGGACCATGGCAAGAGCGACCCTTTGCGTCGGCAGGTCTCCTGGCTTGCGGGTCACAGCTTTGGCAGGGGCCTTCCCGGATTGCTCCAGTGGCTGACTGTCCCCGTTTCATGGGGCGTCGTCCTTGCCTCGCTCGCCGCTCACAGTTGCAGGGACAGCCGCGGATTGGGAAGTCGCCTTCCGCACCGCATTCCCATTCAAGCCCCTTTCAGGGCACCGACGCGATCGAATGAAACCGGCACCGCCGGTTCCAGCGGCGCTTCATAAGGCGGGTGACGCGGAAAGGGAAGTGGGTCAATTCACCGGCTAACGACGGTGGATCGCCAGTCGATGCGATGCTCCCATCCGCGCCGCTCCAGTTCCGGCGCCGCCTCCTCGCTGGTCGGATAGCCAAGGCATAGCAGCCCCAGACAGCGCCAGTTTTCGGGCACGCCCAACATGGTATCGACCGTCGCCGGGTCGAGGATCGAGACCCACCCCATGCCGATCCCTTGCGTGCGTGCGGCGAGCCAGATGGTATGGATCGCCATGACGCAGCTGTAGCGGCGCGCTTCGGGCATGGTGATGGCGCCCAGACGATGGCCGGTTTCCGTGCCCTCGTCGCAATAGACCGCGAACAGGACGGGCGCTTCGCGCAGGCCATGGAGCTTCAGACTGCGATAGAGCCTGTCTTCCTCACCCTTGTAGATTTCCCCGGCTCTGGCGACCTGATCGTCGACATGGGCGGCAAGCCTTTCCCTGAGCGCAGCGCTTGCGATGCGCACGAAGCGCCACGGCTGGGACAGGCCGACAGAGGGCGCGCTGTGAGCGAGGGCAAGAAGGCGATCGACCTCTTCCTCGTCCAGCCCGTCGGTCAGGAAATGGCGCACGTCGCGGCGGGCGCGAACCAGTTCCTCGAAGGCGGAGATGGTGAAGACGGTGCGGGTCAGAATTCGATTCCTGCCTGGGCCTTCACGCCGCTGCGGAAGGGATGTTTGACGAGGGTCATTTCGGTGACGAGGTCGGCCGCTTCGACCAGTCCTTCGGGCGCGTTGCGGCCGGTGATGATGACATGCTTCATCGGGGCGCGGGCGCTCACGGCCTCCAGCACCTCTTCGAGCGGAAGATAGTCGTAGCGCAGGACGATATTAAGCTCATCGGCCAGAACCATATCATAGGCGGGATCGGCGATCATCCTTTTCACCTCATCCCATGCCTCGCGGGCGAGGGCAATGTCGCGCGTGCGGTCCTGCGTGTTCCAGGTGAAGCCTTCGCCCATGGGCTTGAATTCGACATTGTCGGGAAACGCGTCGAACACGGCTTTTTCTCCCGTGGTCATGGCGCCCTTCACGAACTGGACGACGCCGACCTTGCGGCCATGACCGATGGAGCGCACGACCATGCCCAGCGCGGCGGTCGTCTTCCCCTTGCCCTTGCCGGTGTGGACGATCAGCAGGCCCTTTTCCTGCGTTTTGGTCGCCATGATCCTGTCATGGGCGGCCTGCTTCTTCTTCATCTTTTCGGCATGCTGTTCGGGGGTGCGTTCGATCATGGACGATCTTCCTTGAGCTGGGCCAGCACCATGGCGGCGCTGTTCGACTTGGGTTTCCAAAGGGCGCGGTCGAGCGCTTCGTGGAGGCGCGCTGCGGTTTCACGCAGGGCGGCGGGGTTGACCTCCGCCATGAAGGCGCGGACGGCCTCATCCTCGATGAAGGCGGCGTGCACCGCGTCGAAATGATGGTCCTTCACCGCATGGGTGGTCGCGGCGAAGGCGAAGAGATAGTCGACCGAGGCGGCGATTTCGAACGCGCCCTTATAGCCGTGGCGCATCATGCCCGCGATCCATTTGGGGTTGGTGACCCGCGCCCTGACGATGCGGCCGATCTCATCCTCCAGCGTGCGGATGACGGGGCGTTCCGGGCGGCTATGGTCATTATGATAGCTGAGCGGCTTCCGGCCCGACAGATGCTCGACCGCCGCGGCGATGCCGCCCTCGAACTGATAATAATCGTCGCTGTCGAGCAGGTCATGCTCGCGATTGTCCTGATTCTGGATGAGCGCGTCGGCCTGGGTCAGCCGCTCCGCGAACAGGCTGCGTTCGGCGTCGCCCTCTACTCCGCCGCCATAGGCATAGCTGCCCCAGTCGAGATAGACGTTGGCAAGGTCTGCGCGGTCGTGCCAGATCTTCTCGTCGATCATCGCTTGCAGGCCAGCGCCATAGGCGCCGGGCTTCGAGCCGAAGATGCGGGCGCCTGCGCGGCGGGCGGCGGCCTTTTCCGGCGTGCCCTGCGCGATCAGACCGGCAGTTTCGGCGCGATGGCGGGCGGCGGCGGGATTATCCTCCTCCGGCTCATCCAGCGCCATGACGGCGCGGGCGGCGCTGTCCAGCAGGTCGATCTGCTCCGGGAAAGCGTCGCGGAAGAAGCCGGATACGCGGAAGGTGACGTCGACGCGGGGGCGATTGAGTTCCGCCAGCTTCATGACCTCAAAGCCGGTGACCCGGCCTGAGGCCCAATCCCATTTCGGGCGGACCCCCATCAGCGCAAGGGCCTGCGCAATGTCGTCGCCCCCGGTGCGCATGTTGGCGGTGCCCCAGGCGGACAGGGCAATGGCGCGGGGATAAGCCCCCTCGCGCTGGAGATAGTCCTGTACGATGAGGTCGGCGGAGCGCTGGCCGAGATTCCACGCAGCGACCGTGGGAACGGCGCGGGTGTCGACCGAATAGAAGTTCCGCCCGGTGGGGAGGACGTCCGGGCGGCCTCTGGTCGGCGCGCCGGAGGGTCCGGGAAGAACGAAGCGGCCATCGAGAGCGGCGAGAAGGGCTGCCTTTTCCGCGTTTCCGCAGGCCGTGACGCGAGGGGCGAGATCGGTTTCGATGGTGGCGAGCACGGCTGCGCTTTGCGGGCCGGGCGCAGGCGCCCCACTGTCGAGCAGTTGGATGGCGTGGAGTTCGAGCCGCTCGACCGTGTCGCCGGTGGTGCGCCATGGCGCGGGGGTGAGGCTTTGCAGCGGTTCGGGACGGGGGCCGGTCCATGGCGTGGCCATGACGCAGTCGAGAGGGTCGAAACCAAGCGTGAGATCGTCGGCCAGTGCGCGCAGAAGCGACTGCTGGCCGTCATGGTCCAGCCCGCGCGGGCAGCGGGCAAGCGCGATCAGCAGGTCGCGGCGGAGGGCGCCGTGCGGGCTTTGGGTGAAGATGTGCAGCCCGTCGCGGATCTGCATTTCCTTCAGGTCGCAGAGATAATTATCGATCGCGGCGAGAGCGTCCTCTCCCGATCCTTGCGCGCCGGCATCCTTGTCCAGCCCTTGCGAGGCGGCGAGCGCGATAATGTCCCTGCGCAGCGTTTCGAGGCGCCGCGGGTCCATGCCTGCGGCGAGATAATATTCGTCGACCAGCGCCTCCAGCTCCTTCAGCGGACCATAGGTTTCGGCTCGGGTCAGCGGCGGCGTCAGATGATCGATGATGCAGGCGCCGATGCGGCGCTTCGCCTGCGTGCCTTCGCCCGGATCATTGACGATGAAGGGGTAGATTTGCGGGAGCGGCCCGGCGCAGATTTCCGGGAAGCAGTTTTCCGACAGGGCTATGGCCTTGCCGGGCAGCCATTCGAGATTGCCGTGCTTGCCGACATGGACGACGGCGTGCGCTTCGAAGGCCTGCGCCAGCCAGATGTGGAAGGCGAGATAGCCGTGTGGCGGGGGGAGCGCCGGGTCGTGATAGCTCGCCTTGGCATCGATATGGTAGCCGCGTGACGGCTGCACCGCGACGGCGACATTGCCGAAACGGTGGACGGGTAGGTGGAAGGCGCCTTCCTGAACGAAAGGGTCGTCTTCGGGCGCGCCCCAGCGGGTCTGGATGGCCTCGCGGGCGCCGGCAGGAAGGGTGGCGAAGGCGTCGCGATAGGCCGGGAGGGACAGGGTGACCTTGCCGGGCCGATCAGGCGATGCGTTGGTGATGCCGCCCGTCATGTGATGCATGAGTGCGGCGCCGTCGGCGGGAGCGTTGCCGGTGAAGTAGCCCTCCGCCGCAAGCGCGTTCAGGATCGCGGCTGCGCTGGCGGGGGTATCAAGGCCGACGCCGTTGCCGATGCGGCCGTCCTTGTTGGGATAGTTGGCGAGGACCAGCGCAACGTTGCGTTCGGCAGGAGGGGTGCGGCGAAGTTTAGCCCAATTTGCAGCCAGTTGTGAAACAAAGCTCACGCGGTCTTCGAGAATGCGTGGAACGATGATGCTGCATTCGGTGCGCTGGTCGAAGCGGGCGGCGGCTTTGAACGCGACGGCGCGGGTGAAGAGGCGGCCGTCCACCTCGGGCAATGCGATGTGCATGGCAAGGTCGCGGGGGCCGAGGCCGCGCGCGCTTTCCTGCCATGCGGCCTGTTCGGCGCTGGCGAAGATGGTCTGGAGGATCGGGCAGTTCGCCCGTTCGAGGATCGAGGGGGTGCGTGGCTCGCCGGGAGCGCTGGCGGCGAAGGCGGTGGCGTTGAGGATCACGTCGGGGGGACATTCCGCCATCAGGGACTGGAGATAATCTCGCGCAAAGGGTTCGCGCAGGGCGCGGACATGGACGGGCAGGATGTTGAGGCCCGCCGCTTCAAGGCCCGCGATCATGGCGTCGACGGCTTCAAGCGTCCCGGCGATGAGCAGGGCACGGTAGAAGAGGAAGAGGGCGGTGGGACGGCCTTCGGTCCAGCGGGTCTTGAGTTGCTCCAGCGTGGGGCGGTCGGTGCCGGGGAGGTAAAGCCCCGCATCGGCCACCGGGACCGGCGCGTCGGGCGCGCCTGCGTCGAGTCCGGCGAGACGCGCCGCACTTTTGAGGAAGGCGATGGCGTTGGCGACGCCGCCCTGTCGCAGATAGTCGCGCAACCGATCACAGCTTTCGGGCGGCAGGGTGGAGGCCGCCCGCAGTTCCGGATCATCTTCCCGGCCATCGGCTATGGCGGCGAAGGCGATGTCCTTCTCTCTGGCGGTATTGGCAATTTCTTCAATGCCATAGGGCCAATAGCTCTTGCCGCCCAACAGGATGACGCAGACGAATTTCGCTTTGGCGATGACATTTTCGAGATAGAGGTCGACGGAATAGGGATGTTTGAGTTGCAGCAGGTTGGCGAGGCGGATCGTCGGCGCCGCCTCGCCCCGTTCCTGCGCCAGCGCGGCGGCAGCGCTGGCGAAGCAGGCGAGTTCGCTGTCCGCCACGGTCAGCAGGACGATGTCCCCCGGCGACTGGCCGAGGTCGATGGCTTCCTCTCCGTTGGAGACGGTGCCGGGCGTGGCGGTCAACAGGTGCATCAGGCGGGAACCGCCTGCGCGCCGAGGGCGGCTTCGATGACGGCGCGGTCCAGCCCGTGCTGGCCGATCACCACAAGGCGGGAGGCGCGGGTTTCCTGCGCCTGCCACGGACGATCATAATGATGCTGGATGCGGGGACCGACGGCTTGCAGGACCAGACGGGCCGGTCGGCCCCTGATCGAAAGGAAACCCTTCACGCGCAATATGTCATGTGCGGCGATCGTTTCGGCGAGCGCGGCGAGCAGCGGTTCGGGACTGTCCAGTTCACCCAGCTCCACGATGAAGCTCTCGAAATCATCATGGTCGTGATCCTCCTCATTGTCGTGATGGGAGGGGCGGGCGTCGATCTGGTCCTCCACCCCGGCATCGAGGCCGAGCAGGACGGCAGGGTCGATCTGTCCCCTGGCGGTGCGGATGATGCGCACGCCGGAGCGGATTTCCCCGGCCAGATCCTGTTCGAGCGCGGTGAGGCGATCAGCGGGCACCAGATCGGTCTTGTTGAGCAGGACGAGATCGGCGCAGGCCAGCTGATCTTCGAACAGTTCCTCGATCGGGCTGTCATGATCGAGCGTCGGGTCGGCGGCGCGGGCGGCGGCGAGCGCCGCCTCGTCATGGGCGAAGCGGCCCGCAGCCAGGGCGTCGGCGTCGATCAGGGCGATCACGCCGTCGACCGTCGCGCGCGTGCGGATGTCGGGCCACTGGAAGGCCTTGACCAGCGGCTTGGGCAGGGCGAGGCCGGAGGTTTCGATGATGATATGGTCGGGCGGCGTATCCCGGTCGAGCAGGCGCTGCATGGTCGGCAGGAAATCATCCGCCACGGTGCAGCAGATGCAGCCATTGGCAAGTTCGATAATGTCCTCGTCGGGGCAGGCTTCGTCGCCGCAGCCCTTGACCAGCGCACCGTCGACGCCGACATCGCCGAACTCGTTGATGATGAGGGCGAGGCGGCGGCCGCCCGCATTTTCGATCAGGTGGCGGATCAGCGTGGTCTTTCCGGCGCCCAGAAAGCCGGTGATGACGGTGGCGGGAACTTTTTGGCTCATTGGACAAATCCTTGGGTTGAGGGGGTGACTTCGATCTGGTCAAAGCCCTTCCAGCGATAGATGACCCAGCTGACGATCCAGCAGGCCGCGAACAGACCGACAATGAAGAAGCCGAGGCTGTTGAAATGTTCGCCAAGGTCGGCGGCGAGCGTCCAGATGCCGCCGCTGAGGCCCAGCTTGTCGCCCAGCAGGGCGGCGGTCTCTATGCCGCCGATGACGATGGCGACGATGGCCGACACCAGCGTGATGGTGATGTTGTAATAGAGTTTGCGGATCGGCTTCACGAATGCCCACTGATAGGCCCCCATCATCAGCGCGCCGTCCGCGGTGTCCACCAGCGCCATGCCCGCCGCGAAGAGCAGGGGGAAGATGAGGACGGTCGCGATGGAAAGCCCGCTGGCCGCTTGTCCCGCCGAAAGGCCCAATATGGCGACTTCGGTGGCCGTGTCGAAGCCGAGACCGAACAGGAAGCCGAGCGGCGCCATGTGCCAGCTTTTCGTGACGAGACGGA
Organism: Sphingobium sp.; assembly: GCF_041987595.1. GTDB lineage: Bacteria > Pseudomonadota > Alphaproteobacteria > Sphingomonadales > Sphingomonadaceae > Sphingobium. The sequence goes on from NZ_JBHIWJ010000054.1 coordinate 24,016, forward strand.
ACAGCGGCTTGAAAATGCGCGCCAGAAAGCCGCGATTGCCGAGAAGAATATCCATGTCTTCATCGACATAGATACCGCCGTTGCGAACATGATTGAAGGTCTTCACAACCGATCGGAGGATGACGAGATTCATCGCGGCGATGGTGAACAGGAAGGTCGCGGACACGATCGTCGCGATGGTGCCGCCGATGGCCCCAGCCGCCTCGACCCGACTCAGCGCATTGGCGGCGATCGCGATCGTGATCGCGGCGATCAGAACGATGCCGCTATGGCCGATGGCGAACCAGAAGCCGACGGTCAGCGGCCGCTGGCCATCCTGCATCAGCTTTCGGGTCACATTGTCGATAGCGGCGATATGATCGGCATCGACGGCATGGCGCAGGCCAAGGCTCCAGGCCAGAAGCGCGGTGCCCAGCATGATGCTGTTACCCGCAAAGATCAGGAAGGCCCATATCCAGCAGGCGAGATTCGCTGCGATCAGGGCAGCGAATATGCCGGTCGCGCAGCGGCGCAGATGGCCGGGGGCAACAGATGCGCTGGAGATCGGCGCATGGGAAAACTCTGTCATCAGGGACGATCCCCGTCGGCGTCGGCGAACCGGACGGGAGCAGCCTTCATGCCGGACGGACGCCAGAGCGCCCGGCATGCGGACAGCAGCTCCCGCTGCTTCAAGCGTCGCTCAGACGGAGTACCGTGCCGCGGCCATCCCCTGGACCAAGGCAAGAGCGACCAGACGCAGGCAGGTTTCCTGGCTCGCGGGTCTCAGCTTGGCGCATGGCCTTCCCAGGCCTCGCAGGATTTAGCGTCCGGCCCAGTGGCTGATCCCCTGGGCGGCCCCAGGGCATCGATATGCGTCTCGCTCACCGCTTACAGTTGCAGGGACAGCTGCGGCTTTTACCGCATTCCCTATTAAGCCCCTTGAGGGGGCACCGGCGCGATCAGTGAAAGCTGGCCGAAACCGGCTTTCGCGGCACTGCATAAAGGCTGGGACGAGGAATGGGAAGAGGGCGTTTCCAGAGCGATTTCCAGTCGGATGGCATCATCTGACGGTTAGAAATCGCGCTATGCCGGCTCCATGGCCGTCATCCCGGCCGCCCGGCGTTCTTCGAGCAATGTCCTGAGAAAGGCGCGGCCGGTAGGAGAGAGATCTTCATGGTGGATCAGCCAGAGCGAACTCATGACCGGAACGTCAAAGGGGCGGTTGATGACGTTGTCGACATGCAGGCGCGCCATAGACTGGGCGATGACCGTGGGACCGAAGCCTGCAGCGACCAGACCGAGCAGCGTGGCGAGGCTGCGGGCTTCATGGGAGATTTTGGGCGCGAAACCCGCGCGGGCGCAAAGCGCGAAGAAATGTTCGGTAAAGCCCGCGCCGTTGGGCGCGCCGTAGAGGACGAGCGGCTCTTCGGCGAGATCGGCAATGCTGGGCGGCGCAGCGCGTAGCGCCAGCCAGTGGTCGGCGCGCAACGCCAGCACCATTTCCTCTTTCAGAAGGCATTGCGAGACCATGCCTTCCGGCAGAATTGGCGTTTCATAGTCGCGCACGATGCCCAGATCGAGCTGACGGCTGCGCACGCTTTCGACCTGTTCGTCCCGACCCTGCTCGCGCAGGATCAGTTCGACATTGGGATAGGTCTGCCGGAAGCGATAGAGGGCGCGAGCGACCGGCGGGACGAACGGACCGGAGGTCGTGAAGGCAAGGCCGAGATGACCGATCTCCGCACGTTGGGCCATGCGGGCGATCTGGGCGGCGCGTTCGGCCTGAGCGAGCGTCTGGCGGGCTTCGGGTTCGAACAGCCGCCCCGCTTCGGTCAGGCGGACGCGACGGCTGGTGCGGTCGAACAGGCGGACGCCCAGTTCCTCCTCCAGCGCCCGGATCTGTTGGCTGAGCGGCGGCTGGGAAATGCCCAAGCGCAGTGCAGCCCGGCCGAAATGCATCTCTTCGGCAACGCAAAGAAAATAGCGGAGGTGGCGAAGGTCCATGACATCATGTCGCAAAAACTATCAATCAAGCCATATTATATATTAGACGCAGAAGATCCAAGAGCGCATGGGCGACTTGTGGCGGTGTTTTACGGTCGTCCGGCAGATATGCGCGGGTTATGCCCCCTCATGCCGCAGCATTCTTCTAGGACACGGAGATGCCGCCACATTCTTGTGCATTTTCCGCGCTGCTTCGTCTCTATGTCGCAGGGATCGAAGATGATCTGGAGAGGTGGAGTTTCGTGTGTCGCGGCGGCGTGCCGCGGCGCATTGGTGGAGTCGTGAATGATCGGTATCGTCAAGGTTGCCCTGCATCGCCCGCTCACTTTCATCGTGATGGCGATCCTGATAGCAATCGGCGGCGTGCTGGCAGCGGCGCGCACGCCTGTCGACATCTTTCCCAACATCCGCATTCCGGTGGTGGCGGTCGCCTGGCAATATTCGGGACTGTCGCCGGAAGACATGTCGAGCCGGATCGTCGGCCCCTATGAGCGCGTACTGACGACCACGGTCAACGATATCGAACATATCGAGAGCCAGTCCCTTCAGGGCATAGGCATCATTAAAATCTATTTCCAGCCGGGCGCGGACATCCGGACGGCCACCGCCCAGGTGACGTCGATTTCACAGACGGTGCTGCGTCAGATGCCGCCGGGCATCACCCCGCCGCTGGTGCTGAACTACAGCGCGTCGACCGTGCCGATCCTCCAGCTCGCGCTGTCGGGGAAAGGACTGTCCGAACAGCAACTGTTCGACATGGGCATGAATCAGGTGCGGCCGCCGCTGATCACGGTGCCGGGGTTGGCCATGCCCTTCCCGTCGGGGGGCAAGCAGCGGCAGGTTCAGATCGACCTCAACCCGCTGGCGCTCCAGTCGAAGGGGCTGTCGGCGCAGGATGTCGGCAATGCGATCGCCGCGCAGAACCAGATCAATCCCGCCGGCTTCGTGAAAATCGGCGAGACGCAATATAGCGTGAGGCTCAACAACGCGCCGCAATCGATCGAGGCGCTGAACGACCTGCCGGTCAAGGTGGTGAACGGCGCCACCATCACCATGCGCGACGTCGCCCATGTCCGCGACGGCAGCGGGCCGCAGCAGAATGTGGTGCATGTGGAAGGCAGCCGGTCGGTGCTGCTGACCATCCTGAAAAATGGCGCGACCTCCACCCTGGCCATTGTCGAGGGGGTGAAGGAGAAACTGCCGCAGATCACCGCAACCCTGCCCGACAGTCTGAAGATACTTCCGATCGGCGACCAGTCGCTGTTCGTGAAGGCCGCGGTCGAGGGCGT
>NZ_JBHIWJ010000055.1:0-27095 GCF_041987595.1 Sphingobium sp.
GGGCTGCATCCACTTCGCCCTGCATCAGCTGCAGCCGTGCCAGTTGCCACCAGGCGGCACCATGGTCCGGCGCCACCACGGTCATCCGTCCGTAGAGGATACAGGCGCGGCCCGTGTCGCCGGCCTGTTCGGCGCGGGTCGCCTGATTGAGCAAAAGACGCACCAGCGTCATGCGGTTGGACATCGGCGCGACATGCGCCGCCTCGGGCAAGGCGTCCGGTCCCACTGCCCGCTTGAGCAACGCCATCAATTGCTCTGGTTCCACCAGCGATCCGCGCTGAAACGGGTCGATCAGCGCAGGCGCCTCCTGCGGCCCCACGCTGACGAGTACATGGCCAGGCGTATTGAGCGGATGGGCGGTCCAGCCCATCCGTCGCGCTACCGCCACATAAAGGATCGAAAGGCTGACCGGCAGGCCGCGCCGCCGGTCGAGCACCCGGATCATGTCGGCGTTGATCGGCGCATCATAGCTTTCACTGTCGCCCGCAAAGCCGAAATCGGCGCCGATCACCTGCGCGAGCAGAGCGCCCTGCGCCTCACCCGATTGCAGCTCCTCCTCCGCCATGCCCTCGCGCGCGGCATCTACGGCCGCATTGATGGCGCGAAGCTGGTCGAGATAGGGTTCCGTCTCCACGCCTTCATGATCGAGAGCACTCAACATCAGCGCGGCGCTGTCCAGTTCGATCTCCTCATCCGCCAGGAGACCAAGATAGGCGATACTGTCGTTCAACTACTGTCCTTCCGGCCGTTCCGCCGCGCCCCATCCGAGTGTCCGGCACCCAACATGGGGTTTGGGAAGGACGCTGTCCACCGCAGGCGCCGACTGGCAGGCAACCGGGCAGATTGAGCCGGAAAATCCGTCACAAGGGCCATGACCATAAGATCAACGGAGTGCCGACGATGACGACGAGCAGCGACAGCGGAGCGCCCAACCGCGCATAATCGCTGAACCGATAGCCGCCCGGCCCCAGAACGAGCGTGTTGCATTGATGCCCGATCGGCGTCAGGAAATCGCATCCCGCGCCCATCGCCGTCGCGATCAGAAAGGCCTCCGGACGATAGCCAAGGTCGTGGGCGAAGACCGCCGCAATGGGCGCCATGACCAGCACGGTGGCGGCATTGTTCAGAAAGGGCGTGACCGCCATCGCCGTCACCAGAATCAGCGCGACCGCGCCCCAGGGCGGCAGCGCGGCGGCGGCGTGCGCCAGTTGCGTCGCCAGCACGGTCGATGCTCCCGTGCTCTGGAGCGAGCCGCTGACGGGGATCAGCGCGCCCAGCATGATGAGGATGGGCCATTCCACCGCTTCATAGGCTTCCCCGGCCGGCAGCGCGCCGGTGATGACGACCATTCCAGCAGCCGCGAAGAAGGCGATGGCCACGGGAACGATCCCGGCGGCGGTCGCCCCCATGGCAAGCGCAAGTATGACGATCGGCAGCCAGCCGCGCTTGGACAGGCCAAGCCGGATCGAGCGCTGCGCCAGCGGCAACGCGCCCAGCTGGCTCAATCGATCGGGCAGCAGGCTCATCGGCCCCTGCAACACCAGAACATCCCCGGCGCGCAGAACGATCTGGCCCGGCTTGGCCGTGAGCCGCTCTCCAGCGCGGGATATGGCGATAAGATTGATGCCAAGGCGTTCGCGCATCAAAAGCCGCCCGGCGGTGCGACCGATCAGCGCGGAATCGGTCGTCACCACTGCTTCGATCACGCCGATATCGTCACCCTCAGCGGCCTCATCGCCTTCGCTTCCGACCAGCGATAGCTGGTCACGGGCGACAACGCGCTCCAGCGTCTCGGGATCGCCCGCCAGTATGAGGATATCGCCTTCGCGCAGGCGGATGCCGGGGTGAACGTCTCCACGCATGTCGCCGCGCAGCAGGCCGGTCACCGCCACCTGCTGTTCATGCCGGTCCAGCAACTCGGCAATGCTTTTGCCGATGACCGGCGAAGCCTCCGTCACGGTCGCCTCGGTCACATAGTCGGAAATGTTGAGCGCCTCTCCCATGGTAGGCGCGCCGCGCCGATCGCGCGGCAGGAGGCGATAGCCGAAGCGCAGAAACAGCAGTCCGACCACCAGCAGGCCAAAGCCGGTCGGGAAATAGTCGAACATGCGAAAGGGTTCGCCCGCCATGTCCTCCCGCACGCGGCTGACAATGATGTTGGGCGAGGTGCCCACCATCGTCATCAAGCCCCCGAGCAGCGAGGCGAAGGACATGGGCATGAGAAAGACCGACGGACTCGCGTCATTCTTCTTCGCCATTTGCAGGGCGGCGGGCATCAACATCGCCAATGCGCCGACATTCTTGATAAGCGCCGAGGAAAAGCCGACCGCCGCTGTCAGCACGAGCAGTTGTGACCGCACCCGGCGAATATGCTGCGAGACAAGGCCGAGTAGCAGTTCGATCATGCCCGATCTCTGCACCGCGGCCGAAAGCACCAGCGCCGATCCGACGATGATGACGATGTCGTCGGCAAAGCCCGTGAACGCATCTGCGGGCTTGACGATGCCCAGGACCAGAGAGGCCAGCAGCGCGATCACCGCCGTCACGTCATAGCGGAACCGATCCCAGAGAAAGAGGCCCATCATCCCGATGAGCGTCGCGATGGAGAGCCATTGCGGAACGGTCATGAAGCCGCCCGGCAGTCAGAGATCATTGACCTACACCCCATTCGCATGCCCCTTCGCGCTTCTACGGCCATCGGAAGATCATCCCGTATCAACGGCGAACGCATCAACGGCCAGGAAGGTGCATGACCCGCATCAATTCGATGTCCATTTGCGGATATCTGTCCCTGACGGATGCGAGGTCAATGGCATTGCCCACGCACCTCCTGCCTCAGTGTCGGACCCAACATCCGGCGCCGAACGCCCGCCAGAATTTCAATGCCCCATTCCAGCTTCGCTCGCTGCGTTTCCGACCCGTTGTCCCTCAACGGTCAATTGACAATGCCCTGCCGAACCTCAGGCAGCTGAAGATCGCTGCGGCGCTTGACAGCAAGCCGATGGCTGCCACCGCGCCCCATCCCCCAATTTCCCAGCCCTGCATGCCGACCGCCGATCCCAGCGCCGCACCAAGAAACATGGTCGTCATGAACAGCGTGTTGATCCGCGCTCTGGCCTCCGGCCGAAGCGCAAAGATGATGTGCTGGTGCGAGATCAATGTCGCCTGCACGGCGAAATCCAGCAGGATAATGCCCGTCACCATGCCTGCCAGCGTCCCCCACGCGCCCAGCACCAGCCAGCCGGCCAACGAAACGGCAGAGCCCAGCGCGATCACGCGATAAGGCCCGTGGCGATCTGCGATCCGCCCCGCCAGAGGCGCAACGAAAATGCCCACCGCGCCGATGATGCCGAACAGGCCCGCACCCGCGGCGCCGATATGAAAGGGAGGCTCCGCCAGACGCAGGGCCAGAACGGTCCAGAAGGCGGAAAATGCTCCGAACAGCAATGCCTGCGTGAGCGCGGCCCGCCGCAACTGGGGAAGGTCGCGCCATAGACCGAACATCGATAGGATGAGCGAACGGTAGGACATGCGCTCAGCACTGCGCAGCGAAGGCAGGACCAACGTCAGCACCAGCGCCGTGAGCAGCATCACCGGAACGGCGGACAGAAACACGGCACGCCATCCCCAATGGGCCGCGATCAGCCCCGCAAGGGTGCGGCTGAGCAATATGCCGATCAGCAAACCGGACATGACCGTCCCGACCGTCGCCCCGCGCTTTTCCGGCGGGGACAGATGGGCCGCCAGCGGGACCAGCTGCTGGGCAACGCTGGCCGCAAGGCCGATCAGCACCGAGGCGGCAACCAGAAAGGCCGCGGAAGGGGCGATGCCTGCCAGCAGCAGCGCCATGGCGAGAAACAGGAACTGCCCGATAATCATGGGTTTTCGATTGGCGATGTCGCCAAAGGGCACGATCAGGAACAGACCGACGGCATAGCCGATTTGCGTGGCCATCGGGACATAGGCGATGGTTCGCGCGTCCAGCGACCGGGCAATCAGCACCAGCATCGGTTGATTATAATAGATGTTCGCGATTGCCAGCCCTGTCGCCATGGTGAGGGCAAACAGCAGGGGGCGGCCCAGCGGTGCCGATAGCGCGCCGCTGCGCACGGTCATTGTCGTCGTCATCATCGTCAATCCACAAAATGGTGTCGCGACGCATATGGCAGCATGTCTAATTATGCTGTAGTCATGAAACATGACGTTCCGGCATATCAATTTTTGATGCAATGAATCTGTCTGATCTCGCCCTGTTCGTTGCCGCGACGGAAGCCGGCAGCCTTGCCGGCGCCGCGCGGCGCAGCGGCACAAGCGCGCTACAGGCATCCCGACGCATCGCCGCGCTGGAACAGGATATGGGTATCCGCCTGTTCCACCGAACGACGCGGGCATTGACGCTGACCGACGAGGGCGAACGCTTTCTGCCCTATGCCCGGACCATGATCGATGCGCAGGCGGAGGCGCGGGCGGCGCTGGGGTTCGACGGCGGGCAGGTGACCGGGACGCTGCGCCTCACGGCCTCGCTGGCGTTCGGCCGCAAGGTGGTAACGCCTGCCCTGATCGATTTCCTGAAGCTCCATCCGCAACTCGAAGTCAATCTGGTGCTGTCGGACGACATACTCGATATGGTGGTGCAGGGTCTTGATCTGGCGATCCGCGTCACCTCCCGGCTGCGCGAAAGCAGCCTGGTCGCCCGTCGGCTGGCGGACAATCCGCGCGGGCTATATGCCTCCCCCTCCTATCTGGCGGCTGCGGGCACGCCGCGGCGTCTGGCCGAACTGGCGGCGCACGACTGCCTGCCCGACGGGTCCACCGGCTACTGGACCTTCCGCACGGGCGAACGGACGATCCGGCAAAAGATCGGCGGGCGCCTGTCGACCCACAGCATCGATGCCATTCATCAGGCCTGCACAGAGGGTGCCGGAATCGCGCTCCTGTCGGAGTGGGACGTGAAGGAGGATCTCGCGTCCGGCAAGCTGGTGCCCGTGCCGATCGCCGACGCAAAGCCCGAACCGATGATCATCGTGGCACTCTATCCTTCCGCTCGCCTTCTCCCGTCAAAGGTGCGGCTTTTCATAGATTATATGCACGCTCGGCTGATGTCCTGATCTGCCGGGCCGCTTTAACGCATGCCTGCGAAGGAAGCCCATTTGCTCCGGCGATCGGTGCCGCCCTGCATCCACATTGCCGGTCGCAGGGCGTTTAGCCGTCAAAATGCCAGTCTTGCGCCTGCGACCCCCTTCAGGCCGTAGCTCTCGCCGAATTTGTTCAGCGACGCGCTGCCGGAGGCCTGCATGTAGAGCGTGACCCTGCCAAGCCCCAGCGTGCCACCCAGCGCTACCTCGCCCCAAAGGCGGTCAGGCGCGTTGGCGATCGCCGCACCGGAAACCCGAGCGACCGTGCCGTCCAGCCATTCATAGGACAGGTTGGCCAGCGCATAGATATGGCTGTTGCGCGAGACGCCGTTCGCGTCCCAGTTCGCGCGGTGATCGATCGAGATGCCCCAGCGCGTCTTCAGGCTGTCGCCCTTCCGCGATGAAACGCGCGCGTCGAACGGATCGGTGAAAGCGTCGAACGACACATTCTGATAGGCCATCTGGATCTGCGGCGTCAGCGTCAGCCCATGGCCGACGATCGAGCTTTTGCCGAGTTCGAGACTGATCGCCTCGCCCTTGCCATGATTATCGTCCGCGAGGGTGCCCAGCGTCACCGATTTCAGCTTGCTGTCGAACCAGCTCCATTGCGCCTGAGCGTCGGCATAGAAGCCGTCCGCGCCGAACCATGTCAGGGTCGCGCCCAGACCATAGCCCTTCGTGTCGATCGTGCCGCTGCCGAAGCGCGACCGGATGCTCGCATCCGCCTCGCCATAATGGGCGGTGAGGCCCGCGACGAAAACGGAATCCCGGCCCTCGCTCAGCATATGATCGACGCCGATCTGCGCCTTCCAGCTGTCGATATCGGTATCGGCCCCGGTCGTGGACAGGCGCCCGCTGGGGCGCAGACGGCTGCTTTCCATGCGGCCCCAGATGCCGGTGGGGACGCCATCGGGCGACTGCGCCCATTGGCGGTTGCCGACCCGCTCCTGCATCGTGGCAAGGCCGCTTAGCGCCTGCAACGTCTGGCCATAGCTTTCATAGACCGGCACGCCCGGCTGATAGAGCGGCCCCTGCGGCTGCCCCGCGCCGTCCAGCGTCGCGGAGCGCAGATACCAGTCGCCATCCGCCGGAGTGGAGACCCCGCCCTGATAGAGGCGATAGCCATAGGCGCCCGCGATGACGGCCTGCTGCCCTTCGAACACATAGTCGCCCCGGAGCGTGAAGCTGCCGCCGGACGCTCCGGCCACGTCTGCGATCTTGATGCCTTCGACCGTCTGCGCGCCCAGGCCGCCGCGGTTGGTGACGATCACCTGCGTCGTGCCCGAGGTCGCGCCGTTCACCACCAGACGGTCGGCGGCCGATGCGTCGCCGCCCAGTTCCGCCTCTATCTCCAGCACGCCGCCGACACCCTGATAATCGCCCTGGACGGTGAAGCTGCCGATCCCGTTGCCGGGCGCGACCACGCCGCGGTTGACGAGGGCGCCCGCGCTGCCGCTGCCCTCCAGCCGCGCGCCCGACTGCACATCGACCGTGCCGCCCAGCGCACCGTTCAGCGCCAGCATGCCCGCCGCGACCGTGGTGGCCCCCGTATAGCCGCTGCTGTCGCCGGACACGAGCAGGCTGCCTGCGCCCGCCTTGGTCAGCGCGCCGGTGCCGGAGAAGAGGCCGCCATAGGTGAAGCTCGTCCCCGTCATGGTCGCGAGCGTGCCGCCGCCCGTCAGCACGATATCGCGCGTGCTGCCGAGGTCGGCGCTGGTGGCGAGCGTGCCGCCGTCCAGCGTCACTGCGCCCGCCGCCGCACCAAGATTGGCATCGGCAGAAACCTGCACCGTGCCGCCGTTGATCAGCGTGCCGCCGGTGTAGCCGTTGGCAGCGCCGAGGACCAGCGTTCCCGCGTCGGTCTTGACCAGCTGCGTATCGCCCGTCAGCACGGCATTGACCGTCGCGGTGAAGGCTGCCCCCGCCGCGCTGCCGTCACCGACGCGGATCGTTGTCGCCGGACCGGTCAGATCGAGCGAGCCGCCGCCTATCGTATAGCCGGTCGCCGCGAACTGCATGCCGCTGGCCGTGACCTGCCCCAGACCATTGTCGACGCTGACGGCGCCGCCGGTCCCTGCGAAGATCGCGAAGCCGCCATCCTGATAGGCCGCGTTCACCCCGCCGCTCGCGTCAGTCCAATTGTCGTTGCCGCCGCCATTCTGCCAAACGCCGTTGCCGCCGTTGACCGCGCCGTCATTTTTGGGACCGGCCGCGCCGTCCCAGAAATTGAGCATCAGCCCGGCCGCGTTGACCAGATTGACCTGCCCCGTGATGGAGGTCTGCACCGTCACGTCGCTGCCCATCGGCATGCTGCCCAGCGTCAGGCCGTTATTGGTCAGCGCGCCCGCATAGTTGAACAGCCGATACACGCCGACATCGAAGGCCCCGCCCGCCGGCACGGTGACGTCGACCAAGCCGTCCAGCATCAGGTCGCCGCCGACATTGACAAGATCGTTGAGCGCGCCGCCAGCAACGCCGGCCTGCCCAAATTCATAGGCCAGCCGCGTTCCGGCGGAGAGCGACAGGTCGCCGCCGATCGTCAGCGTGCCGGTAGCGCCCGCCCCCGGCGTCAGGATCGCCCCGTCGGCCATCGTCACATCGCCGCCGATCGTGCCGCTGCCGCCAAGGCTCGCCCCGGCGGCGACGGCGGTAAGGCCGGTCGCTGCCGCATAATCGCCGTTCACCAGCAGCGCGCCTGCGGTCACATTCGTCCCGCCGCCCTGACCGCCGCTGCCGTTCAGAACCAGCGTGCCGGCGCCGCTCTTCACCAGCGCGCCATTGCCCGCAAGCGCGCCGGTCAACGTCAGGCTCGTGCCCGCATCGGTGAGCAGCGTGCCGGTGCCGACCAGATTGACCGCCCGCCCCGTGCTGAGGTCCAGCGTCGTGTTGAGCGTGCCGCCATCAAAGCTCAGCGCTCCGGCGGCATCGCCCAGATTGGCATCGCTGGCGATGCGCAAGGTGCCGCCATCGATCGCCGTTCCGCCGCTGTAGCTGTTGACGCCGTTCAGCACCAACGTCCCGCCATCGGTCTTGACCAGTGTGGCCGCGCCGGTCAGCGCATTGACGATGGTGGCCGTATAATCCGCGCCCGCCGCCGTGCCGTCGCCGACCCGGATAATCGCCTGCGATCCGGTCAGCGTCAGCGCATCGCCGTCCAGCCTGTAGCCGTCGACCGCGAACTGCATGCCCGCACTCTCCACCGCGCCGCCGCTGTTGTCGACGCTGATGACGCCGGATGCGCCCGCGAAGACGGCAAAGCTGTTCTGGGCGTAATCGGCATTCACTTGGGCCTGGGATTCGGTCCAGTTGTTGTTGCCGCCCGCGACCCGCCAAATGCCGTTTCCGCCGTCGATCGTGCCATTATTCTTGGGACCGGCCTGCCCGTCCCAGAAATTGAGCGTGAGACCGGCGGTGTTCACCAGATTGACCTGCCCCGCGATCACGGTCTGGACCGAAAGCTCGCTTCCCGACGGCATGGTTCCCAACGCCAGCCCATTGTCCGTCAACGTCCCGCCATAGTTGAACACCCGATAGACGCCGCCGCCGAACGTGCCGCCCGCCGAAACCGAGACGTTCAGCGTCCCGTCCAGCACCAGATCGCCGCCGACATTGACGAGATCGTTGAGCGCCCCGCCCGCGACATTGGCCTGCCCGAACTCGAACGCCAGCAACGACCCGCTGCCCAGCGCCAGATTGCCGTTGATCGTCAGCGTGCCGGGGCTGTTGCCCGGCGCCAGAGTCCCGCCGTCCGCCACCGCGACGTCGCCGCCGATGATGCCGCGCCCGCCCAGCGTCGCGCCCGCCCCCACATCGACCAGACCCGTAGCCGCCGACTGGTCGCCATTGACGAACAGGCCGCCCGCCCGAACGATCGTCATGCCGCTATGGTCCGACGTATCGTTGAGCGCGAGATTGCCACTGCCGTCCTTGATGAGGTCGCCCGATCCCGTCACCGATCCGTTGAGCACCAAAGTCGTGCCCGCGTCGGTCAGAATCGTGCCTGTGCCGATCATGGAGACATTGCGCGCGGAAGTGATGCTGGCCGTGCTGCGCAGCGTACCACCGTCGAAGCTGATCCCGCCGGCCGCATCGCCCAGATTGGCGTCGCGGGAAATCTGAAGCGTGCCGACATTCACCCGCGTCCCGCCGGTATAGCTGTTCGTCCCATTGAGGATCAGGGTGCCGAGGTCGGTCTTCACCAGCTCGCTGCCGCCGGTCAGCGCGCTGTCGATTATCGCCGTATAGCCAAGCCCCGCTGCCGTGCCGTCGCCAACGCGGATCACCGATTGCGGCCCGGACAGCCCGATGGCGTCGCCCCCGATGACATAGCCGTCGCTCGCGAACTGCAAGCCCGACGCGGTAACCGCGCCCAGGCCGTTGTCGACGGTGACGGCGCCCGGCGCGCCGGCGAAGATGGCGAAGGCGCTGTCGCTGAACGCGGCGTTGACGGCGCCGGAAATTTCGGTCCAGTTGTCGTTGCCCGCGCTGCTCTGCCAGACGCCGTCGCCGCCATTGACGATGCCGTTCGCCTTCGGCCCGGCCGCGCCGTCCCAGAAATTGAGCGTGGTGCCGGTAGCGTTGATCAGGTTCACCTGTCCCGCGACTGCCGTCTGCACTGCCGCCAGCGTGCCGGCGGGGAGCGCACCAAGGGCGAGGCCGTTGTCGGTCAGCGTGCCGCCATAGCTCATCACCCGATAGAGGCCGACATCGAAACTGCCGCCGGGCGATACCGACACGTCGATGGTCCCATCCAGCGTAAGGGCGCCGCCGATCTGCGTGAGATCGTTGAGCGGTCCGCCGACGACATTGGACTGGCCGAAATCATAGACGAGGCGGGTGCCGGAAGACAGGCCAAGCGCGCCGTTGATCGTCAGCGTGCCCGGTCCAGTTGCATCGCCGGGGGCGAAGATCGCGCCATCGACCAGCGACACATCTCCGCCGATGACGCCGATCCCCCCCAGCGTCGCGCCGCTCACGACGCTCGTCAGGCCCGTGGCAGCACTCTGGTCGCCGTTCACCAGCAGCGTCCCGACGGCGACATGGGTCGTGCCCCCATAGCTGTTGGCGCCGGTGAGGATGGTCGTGCCCGCACCGATCTGGTTCAGCCCGCCCGTCCCGGAAACGAGACCGGCAAAGACGATCTCATCCGAACGGTCAAACGCCAGCGTCCCGTTGGTGACGACATTGCCGACGATGCTGCCCGCCGTCCCCCCGTCACCGATCTGGAGCGTGCCCGCGCCGATCAGCGTCCCGCCTGCATAACTGTTGGCGCCCGTCAGGATCGTCGTGCCGGTCCCCAGCTGGTCCAGCCTGCCCACGCCGGAAACCACCCCGTCGAAGCTGCTCACGTCCGCCCGGTCGAACGCCAGCGCGCCATTGTTGAGCACATCGCCGACAATGCTGCCGCTGGTGCCGCCATCGCCAAGACGCAGCGTCCCTTGCGCAATCGTGGTGCCGCCGAGATAAAGGCCGGCACCGGTCAGCACCAGCGTCCCCTCGCCGTTCTTGGTCAATGCGCCGGGGCCGGAGACCGGACCGGCCAGCGTCAGGGTCGTGCCCGCATCAGTCAGGATGCTGCCTGCCCCGGCCAGCGTCACCAGCCGGCTGGAACTGAAGCTGGCGCTGGTGTTGAGCGCGCCGCCATTGAGGGTCAGGCCGCCGACCGCGCCGCCCAGATTGGCATCGGCCGATATGCGCAGCGTGCCGCCATTCACCAGCGTCCCGCCACTATAGCTGTTGACGCCGCCCAGCGTCAGCGTGCCGAGGTCGGTCTTCACCAGTTGCACGCCGCTGCCCGCCAGCACGGCGTCGATCGCCGCGCCATAGGCGGCGCCCGCCGCCGTGCCGTCACCGACACGGATCACCGACTGCGGATTGGCCAGGGTGACCGCATCGCCATTGACCAGATAGCCGTCGCTGGCGAACTGCATGCCGCCCGCGCTCACCGCACCCAGGCTGTCGTCGACCGTCACGATGCCCGCCGCGGCGGAGAAGATCGCAACCGCATTGTCGCTGAAGGCTGCGTTCACCGTCCCGGTCTGATCGGTCCAGTTGTCGTTACCGCCGCTATTCTGCCAGACCCCGCTGCCGCCGTTCACGGCCGAATTGAATTTCGGCCCGGTCGCGCCGTCCCAGAAGTTCAGCGTGACCCCATTGGCGTTGATCAGGTTCACCTGTCCCGCGATCGCAGTCTGGATTGAAAGGTCGCCGGCATTCACCCCGGCAGGAAGCGCGCCGATCGCAGCGCCGCCATCGGTCAGCGCGCCCGCATAGTTGAACAGGCGATAGAGGCCGATATCGAAGCTGCCGCCCGGCGACACCGCCACATTGAGCGTGCCCCCAAGCGCCAGATTGCCGCCGACATTGACCACATCGTTAAGCGGGCTGCCCGGCGCATTGGCCTGACCGAACTCGAAATTCATCGCCGCGCCGGGAGCAAGGGACAGATCGCCCCCGATCGACAGGGCGCCCACGCCGAGGCTGCCGGGCGCCAGCGCGCCGCCGTTCGCGACCGACACGTTGCCGCCGATCGTCCCGCTGCCGCCCAGCGTGCCGCCTGCCAGCACGTTGGTAACGCTCGCCGCGCCGCCCAGCGTCCCGTCGACCAGCAACGTGCCGCCCGAAACCGCCGTCTGGCCGGTAAAGGCGGCGCTGGTCCCGGTCAGGCGCGTCACTCCCGCCAACTGGTTGATCGCGCCGCTGCCGGACATCGCGCCGGCCAGCACATAGCCGGCATCCGTGTGATTGAGGTTGAGCGTACCCGACCCCGGGCCGAAGGCGATCGTCGCCGCATCCAGCATGCCCGCCGCCGCGGCCGCGCTGCCCGCCCCGCCGATATTGACGGTGCCGTCGGCTCCCGCCGAACCGCCGCCTACCGCCAGCGTGCCGCCGACGCTGACCCGTCCGCCATCTGCGATCGTCAAAACGCCCCGGCCGCTGAGCAGCGCCCCGACCTCGATATCCTGCGCGGTCAGGACAGACCCGGCTCCTGACACCAGCATCTGTGCCTGCGCGTCCACCGTGCCGATCTGAACGGCATTGAAGCTCGCCACGCCGCCGTCGAGCAGCGAGACGCTGCCGTCGCGCATGACCAGATTGCCGCTGCTGGTCCAGTTCGACCCCGCGCCGGTGATCGTCAGCAACGGATCGGTCGTATTGGCGAGCGGCGAGCCGAACAGATTGTCGCCGGTCGATCGCAGCGTGCCGCCATCGCTGATGATGACGCTGGCCGTGTTATCGGCAGCGGAACTGGCGATGTTCAGCGCGCCGCTCAACTCCACCAGCGAACCCGCCCCGGAAATGTTGAGCTGGGCATTGGCGGGCGACGAGGCGGCACGCAGCGCCAGCGTCGTCGTTTTCAGCGTGCCCCCGCTGGCGACATTGATGATCGCGCTGCTGCTGGCCGACACGGCGTTGATCGTCCCGGCCTGGAAGGTCGAACCGGCCCCGGCGACGGTCAGCGTGCCGTCGTTGATGATCGTCGAACCGCCGGAGGCGATCTCATTACCGGCAGCAATGCGCAGTTCGCTGCCGTCGACGATGCTGGTGCCGCCGCTCCAGCTGCTGTCGCCGGTCAGGCTGACGGTGCCGGTCCGCGTCGTGACCGACCCCGTGCCGCTGATCGAACCGGCATAGTCATAGGCGTCCGAACGGTTGAAGTTGAGCGAGGCATTGTTGATGATATCGCCGCTGATCGAGCCGGTCGTGCCGCCATTGCCGATGCTGAGCGCCCCCTGCGATAGGAGCGTGCCGCCCATATGGGTCGCATCCCCCGTCAGCGTCAGCGCACCGCCGCCCAGCTTGGTGAGCGTACCGGTGCCGCTGATGTTTCCGGCAAAGCTGCTCGCGTCCGATCGGTTGAACAGCAGCGCGCCGTTATTGACGACATTGCCCGCCAGCGTGCCGCTCGTGCCGCCATTGCCGACGCTCAGGGTGCCCGCGGAAATGGTGGTGCCGGCGCTATAGGCATGATCGCCGGTCAGGGTCAGCGTTCCGCCATTCTGCTTGGAGAGCGCCTCGAAGCCCGTTATCTGTCCGCCGTCGAGCGTGCGCGCCACCGCATTGTTGACGATCAGCATGTCGGTCCCGGTGCCGCCGTCGACCATGCCGGTGATGGCTCCGCCATCGTTGAGCGTCAACCTGTCCGCACCCGCGCCCAGATTCAGCGCCCCGCCACCCGTGTCGAGCAGCCCCGCCAATGTCACGGCATCAGCGCCGTCGCCCAGGTCCCCGTTCGCCCGCAGCACGCCAGGCGCATTGACGCTGATCGCGCTCGCCCCCGCATCGCCGCTGAAGGTCGCAGCGGTGCCCCCGCTCGCACCCTCCACAACGCCGTTCACGATCAGAGCGCCGTCGCCGTTCATCGCAAAGGTCGCGCTTTGCAGCGTGCCGTTGACCTGCAACGCGCCGTCATCGATCCGCGCCGCGCCGATGCTGTTGAGGGCAGTCAATATGGTGGTGCCGCTGCCGATCTGCGCGATCGCCCCCGGTCCGCTGATGGTGCCGGTGAAATTGAACGCGTCGCTGCGGTTGAAGGACAGGGTCGAGCTTGCCTGCGTCACATTGACGTTGCCGGTGCCCGCATTGCCGCTGGTCCCACCATTGCCGATGACGAGATTGCCGTCATTGATGACCGTGCTGCCGGTGAAGCTGTTATTGCCGGTCAATATCCAGGTGCCGCTGCCATTCTTGGCGAGCGAGGTCACATTGGCGCCCTGATTGCCGATCGTGGCGCCCATGATGTTGGCGCCGCCGTTCGTGCCACCCAGCGATACGACGCGCGCGCCATTGCCCTGATAGGAAACTGCGCCCGTGTTGCTGAACACCACCGCGCCGGTGCCCACGGACTCGATCGCGGTCGTGCCGACGCCCAGCGTGAACTGGCGGTCGGTCATGTCGCCGCCGCCGGTGTAACGCAACGTCGCGCCCGTTCCGATCACCAGATTGGCCGCGGCGCTGGCCGACTGGCCGATGCTGCTGGCGACGCCGCCGTTGGAAAGCTTGTCCACGCCCAGCACGCCGCCGGTGATGGAGGTTGCGCCGGTGTAGGTGTTTGCCTGATTGGTCAATATCCATGTGCCGACGCCGGTCTTGGACAATGCCGTCTTGCCGGTGCCGTTGTCGGTGATCCGGGGGGCCAGGCGATTGTCGGCGGTGCTGGTGCCGGTCAGCGTCACCGACTGGGCCGTGTTGGGGCTGGAGAAAGCGATAGGCCCGGTGTTGGTGAAGGTAATCGCGCCGGTGCCCGACGCATCGAGTGCACTCGCCGACGCCCCAAGCGTGAAGAGCCGGTCCGTACTGCCGCCGCCGCCGACATAGCGCAGCGTGCCGCCGTTCAGCACCAGATTGCCCGCGCCGCTGCTCGACGCGCCGATCGAACTGTTGGTGCCGCCGTCGGTCAGGCAGTTCACCTGCAACGTGCCCTGACGGATGGTCGTGATGCCGTTATAGCTGCTGTCGCAGCCCGACAGAACCTCAACCGCAGCGCCGCTCTTGATGAGGTTGCCGGTGCCGACGATCGCGCCGGCAAAAATATTGTTGCCGGTGTTGGAAACGGTCAGCGTCGCGTTGGCGTCGCCCAGATCGATCGTGCCGCCGGTCGTCCCGCCACCCTGAAGCTGGAGGAAGGAGGCGTCGAACCCGTTCATATCGAACACCGCGTCGGCGGCATTGGCCACCACAAGGATGCCCGTGCCCTGATCGAAAGCACCCGCCGATCCGGCGACGAGACGACCGGCTTCCACGGCGGTCTGGCCGGTGTAGCTGTTGTCGCCCGACAATATGAGAGTGCCCGCGCCCCTTTTGGTAAGAGCGCCCGGACCAACGGCAGCCCCGGTAAAGGTCAGCGTGGTCGCGGCGTCGGCCACCTGGATGACGCCCGCGCCGCTGGCGAGCGTGAAGCCACGATCCGTAATCTGATCGGTCGCCACCGCGCTATAGTTCAGCACGGCGCCATTCTGGATGACGAGATTGGCGGCGTCGCTGCCCGATGCGCCGATCCCGCTGTTCACCCCGCCATTCCGGATGCAGTCGGTGGTCAGCACCGACCCGCCGGACGCGCCGGTCAGGGTGGTGATGCCGGTATAGCTGTTGCCGCAGCCGGTCATCACCTGGGTAAAGTTGGTATGCGTCACATTGCCCGCGCCACTGATCGAACCGGTAAAGCCCGGATCGCCGCTATTGGCACCGCCGATCGTCAGCGTGGTTCCGGCGAGCGTGCCCAGCGTCACGTTGCCGCCGCCGTTCAGCGCGCCGATCTGGTTGCTGTTGTCCGCCAGGTCGAGCGTGCCGCCCGCATTCACCGTCATCGTGGAGGAAATGCTGCCGAACACGCCCGTCGTGCTGCCGGAGCCAAGCGCCGCCCCGGCGCGCAGCGTGCCCGCATTGACCACGGTGATGCCGGTATAGCTGTTGGCGCCCGTCAACACCAACGTCCCGTCGCCATATTTCTCCAGCCGCCCGGCGCCAATGATCGGCCCCGTGACGGTCAGATCGGTGGCCGCGCCGGCGACATCGATCCGTCCCGCCGCATTTTCCAGCGTGATGCCGCGATCGGTGCTCACCGTCGCGCCGGTATAGCGCAGCGTGCCGCCGTTCAGCAGCACCAGATTGGCTGCGTCGCTGCTCGACTGACCGATGCTGCTCAGCTGCCCGCCGTCGGCGAGGGTCGTGGCCGACAGCACGCCATTCTCCACCCGCGTAATGCCGGTATAGTCGTTCGCCGCATTGGACAGCGTCAGCGTGCCGCCGCCGGTTTTGGTAAGGCCGGCATCATCCGGGCTGGTGACAAGACCGGTAAAGGTCAGTTCCGCCGCGCCGTTCGCGACCTCGAACATGCGCGAAGGGCCCCCGTTGACGAGCGTGAAGCCACGATCGCTGGTCGCCGTGCCGCCGATATAACTCAACGTCCCGCTTTCGAGGACGAGGTTCGAGGCATCGGCCGAGGATGCGCCGATGGCGCTGTTTGCGCCGCCATTGCCGATGCTGGCGACGGTCAGCGTCCCCCCGCTCAGAGTCGTCGCGCCGGTATAGCTGTTGTTGACGTTGTTCAGCGTGACCCGGCCGGTCCCCGCCTTGGTGACGCCCACCGCATCGCCGCCATTGTCGACGACCCGAGAGGAGACGAGGAAGTTGCCGGTGCCGTTATGGAGGAAGCCGAGCGTGCCGCCCCCCACCGCGCCAGTCAGCGATCCCCCGGTGATTTCCTTGCCTGTGGCGCCGACCGTGCTGGATACGATGATGGTGCCGTCGATGCCCAGCGTGTTGCCGGCGCCGATCGTGACGACCGAACCCTGCGCCGCGGTATATTGCAGCCCGCCCAACTGCTGACTGCCGCTCACCGTGCCGAAATAGGCGGTGTTGGCCGCCCCGCCAGCATCACTGACGACATCGCCGCTCAGCCAGCTGCTGGCGTCGTCCTTGTTCGCATAGGCGGCGAAGGCGCTGACCACCCCGCCCGACACCTGCGCATAATCCTTGCCGTTGATCGTCGCCCAGCCCAGCGTGCCATCCGGATTGGCGGCCGTGATGATGCCGCTGGTCGGCAGGGTGAAATCCATCAGCCCGCCGCTATTGTCCAGCGTTCCCAGATCGACGTTCATCGTGCCGCCGCTGCCCGATGCGACGACGATCCTGTTGGTGCCGGCGGTGACGTCGAGGCCGGCGAAGCTCTGGCTGTTCACCTCCCCGGCGGCGCCGGTGATGGAGAGCGTGCCCCCCGCCATCGTCAACGTCGAAGCAGACGAGAGGATATCGTCCGCCGGCGCAGTGACGGGGGAGAAATCCAGCGCGATCGTACCACCCTGGACCGTCGTGCCGCCGGTATAGCTGCTCTGCCCCGTCAGCGTCAGTATGTTGGTGCCGCGCTTCAACAGGCCGCCATTGCCGGTAATGCTGCCGCCATAGGTGGAATTGTCGGCAGACGTCAGACCGGTGACGGTCAGTAGCGCGCCGCCGTTCAACGCGACGCTGCCGCCCGTCCCGGACAGCTGGGGCAGGATCAGGTCATAGCCATTGAGGTCCAGCGTCCCGCCATTGACGGTGGCGCCCGTGACCTTGCCGAAGGCCGAGGCGTTCCCTGCCTGAAGCGTGCCGCCGTCAAGGGCGATCGCCCCGGACCGCGTGTTCGCGCCGGTCAGCCGCCAGATGCTGGTGCCGGTGCTGCCCAGCATGCCGGTGCCGGTAATCACCCCCGAAAATTCGTTCGTTCCGGCATAGCTGCCACCGAAGGTCAGCGTATCGGCTGCGCCGGTCGCGAGGAAGGACAATGGCCCGCTCAACGTCAGCGCGCCAGTGCCGCTGTTGCGTATCCCGACCGCTCCGTCGCTCACGAAA
Organism: Sphingobium sp.; assembly: GCF_041987595.1. Taxonomy (GTDB): domain Bacteria; phylum Pseudomonadota; class Alphaproteobacteria; order Sphingomonadales; family Sphingomonadaceae; genus Sphingobium. Next base: position 17,469 of record NZ_JBHIWJ010000055.1, read on the forward strand.
GTACGGTCGCTGCCGGCGGTCCCGCCGACATAGTTGAGGATGCCCGCACTGAGGCTGATCTGCGTGCCCGCGCCCAGCGCGCTCGCGACGCCGGCATTGGCCAGCGACGCCACATTGACCAGACCGGTCTGGACCGTCGCGGCCCCGGTAAATGTGTTAAGCCCGCTCACCGTGATCTGGCGCCCGGCGGCGGAGGAGAAGGTGACCGTTCCGCCGCTGATGACACCACTCAGGTTGAAATCGGCAGTCTGGGCCACGAACCGTGCCAGACCGTTGATGGCGAAATCGCCCGTCAGGTTGAGCGCGCCCGTTCCCTGATTGATGAAGGTGCCGGTCGAATTGGCATTGAATATCCAGTCGCGATCGGAAACGTCGCCGTCGCCCAGATAGATGAGATTATCGGTATATTGGCTGCTCTGGTTCCAGATGATCGTACCGTTCGTCACCGTCGTCGGCGCACCGAGCGAACTGGCTTCGCCCAGATTGCCGATCGAAGTGAATGACGTGCTGCACACCCCGTTGCAGGCGCTGAAGCGCGTCACCCCGTCGTAGCTGTTGGCATCGTTGCTCATCGTGACGCCGGTCCCGACATTCACATTGCCGGTGCCGGTGATGAGCGCCGAACCGGCCCCTGCCCCGCTCAGGTTGAGAGTGCCGCCCGCGCCGATGGCGATCGACCGGCTGGTCGTGCCCGACGTCAGGCCGAAGCCGACCGTAGCACCCGCAGCGGTGGCAATATTGTTGCCGGCCGCACCCAGCGCCGCATCGGTGGCCGCAATCAGCGTGCCCGCGTTGACGACGATTCCGCCACTGAAACCGTTGGCGCCGGTCAAGGTCAGCGTCGATCCGCCAGCTTTGACAAGGCCCGCCGTACCCGCGATCACGGAATTGATCGTGGCGCTACCGCCGGTGGTGATGGTGGGATTGACGCCGCCCAGCGTCAGCGTGCCGCCGCCCAGCGCCCAGCCGTTCCCCGACTGGAAGGTCAGATTATGGGCCGTGATCGGCTGCGTCAGCGTAATGGTGCCGGGCGTCGTGGTGACGCCGCCCGCCGAAACGCCGAAAATGGCGTTGTTCGGATTGGCCGGATTGTTGCTCCATAGCACGAACGGCCCGAGCACGTCGCTGTTGGACTGGCTCCAGAGCGAGCTGGTGAGATCCCAGTTGCCCGTGCCGCCGCTGCCGACAGCGGCGCCGTTCGCGTCCCAATAGACGTCGTCCGCCCGTGCAGGAGACGCCAGCGCCAGCAGCGCCATCGCCGTCAGGGATGAACTGCCGAGGAAACGTTTCGCCCAAAGCGCGTCGCCAGCCCTGCGCGCGACTCTTCCGTTCCTCAATGCCATGAAGATCCCCTGTTTCAGACGTCGAAAATCGCCGCTGGACCACCCGGACCCGCGGACGACCTATGTTGGATTTCGCAAAAAAACGGTGTCCGCTACCTCGGCGGCGCGACACCCGAGACCCTTATCCCGACAGCATCCGACTTCCCTCCTGCAACCCCGCCAACTCTTGCGAGTCCGGAAGCTTTGCGTCCTGCCGTTGCCGACAGTTTGCCCTTGCGGGAACTCCTCCGCTGCTTGCCCATCCCCCTTCAGACCAAGGAAGAAAAGCCTGCAACGGCAGTGGACATCCCTGTTCCGGCTGGCCGCTGGAATAATGGCCATCCATTACACCTTGGATCTCATATCGACCTTGTGAGCGATTACAAGTCATTATAATCATTGGATGATTATAATGCCTCCACCGCGACATGCTTAATTCGCGCGTTACCGTCCACTATTCTTCCCCAGGTCCCGGAAAGGCGCATGACCGCATCAAGCAGACTCCTGGCCGAAGCCGCGTGCGCGCTGGCGTCCAACCGTTTCGAAAGCGCCGACCGTCTCCTCCGCGCCAGCATCGCCACGCAGCCTGACGATCCGGAGGCCTGGCGCCTCCTCGGCTGCACTGCCCGCGCCGCTGGCAAGCCGGACGAGGCGGAGCAATGCCTGCGCCGGACGATCGCCCTCGCTCCGCGCCATGCGCTGGCCCATGCCGATCTGTGCGGCCTTCTTTCCGATCTCGGTCGCGCCGGGGACGCCATCAGCCTGCTGGACCACGCAGCCGCGACGCAGGACACCCCCGCATGGACCCATTCGCTCAAAGCCGCGACATGGATGGCCGAACGGCGACCGCACGACGCCCTGCCCGCGCTGGAGGCTCTGGTCCGGCAGGCGCCTCGCGCATCGGCGGCGTGGATCAGCCTCGCCGAAGCCCTGCAGACGGGAGGCGACCTCCACCGGACAGTCGCGGCTTACCGTCAGGCTTTGGCCATCGAACCCGATTGCGCGCCCGCCTGGCTGGGCCTGGCCAGCCTGCGGGTGATCCGGTTTGAACCGGCCGATGTCGCTGCGATGAAAATCGCGCTTCACCGGACGGGCACCGACCTCGACAAAGTGCAGCTCGGCTATGCTCTGGGCAAGGCGCTGGGCGATCAGGGCGCCTATGAGGCTTCCTTCCGCCACTTCGAACGGGCCAATGCGCTGCGCGGCGCCCTCGCCCCCTATGACCCGCACGCTTTTGCCATTGCCGTTCGGGCGATGGAGGACATCATCGGCGCACCCCGCGCGTGCGCGCCGGTCACCGCCTGTTCTGCCGACGGCAATCCCATTTTCATCGTCGGCATGCCACGCTCCGGCTCGACGCTGGTCGAACAGATATTGGCCTGCCATCCGCAGATAGAGGGGCTGGGCGAACTGTTCGAACTTCAGGCTGCCGCGCAAGGCATCGAAAGGCGGCCGCACGCACTGCCCGCCGCCATCGGCAGTCTGACGAAGGAGGAAATGGCGGGGTTCGGCGCCCGATATCTCCGCTCGGTCCAGCGATACCGGCGCACCGGCCGCCCCTTTTTCACGGACAAGATGCCGGCGAACTGGCAACTGGCCCCCATGATACGCCTGATCCTGCCGCATGCGAGGATCATCGACGTCCGCCGCGATCCCGCGCCCTGCTGTCTTTCCAGCTTCATGACCTATTTCAGCCGCCGCACGACCTTCCCCGCGAATTTGCCGGACCTCATGCGCTATTATGAGACCTGTTGCAGGCTGATGAATGCCATGCACCGTGCCCATCCGGCGCATGTTCATCTGCTGCGCTATGAGGCTTTGATTGCTCAGCCGGAATCGGAAGTGCGCCGCCTGCTGGACTTTCTGCAACTGGACTTCGACCCCGCCTGCCTAAGACCCCATGAAGGCGCCCGGCCCATATTCACCCCCAGCGCGCAGCAGGTCCGCAGGCCGATCGGAACGACAGGGCTGGAAGGCTGGCGACATTATGAGCGATGGCTCCCATCCGCCGATGCCCGGAGCGCCCCATAATTTGCGGCGGGCGGGAAGCGCGCCCAGCCCGGCAGCGGCACGACGCGAACGGCCCCTAACGGATCAAGCGGAGGAACCCTGAAGGCTGTTGACCCGTTTCTCAGCCTGAAACGAGGGAGGCGAATTGCCCACAATTTTCGAGACAATGACGGTGGCCTCCCGCGATCGGGCGCGCGTGTCGGAAATCGGCGCCGTAATCGCGCATTTTGGCCTTGAATCCCTGTTGGCGCGACTGGGGCTTTCCAACAGCGAGAACGAAACAGCCAGCGAGGAAGCCAATTTGCCGACGCGGGTCCGCCGCGCTCTGGAGATGCTGGGGCCGACCTACATAAAGCTCGGCCAGATCCTCGCGACGCGCCGCGACATACTCCCGCCGGAATGGATAACGGCCTTCGAGAAGCTCCACAGCGACGCGCCGCGCCTGCCGTTCGAGACGCTGCGCGAGTCAGTGGAGGCCGCACTGGGCGAACCACCGGAACACGCCTTTGCCCGCTTCGACCCCGAACCTCTTGCCGCCGCGTCGATCGCGCAGGTCCACCGGGCTTCCTTGCATGACGGCAGCGAAGTGGTGGTAAAGGTCCGCCGCCCGGCCATCAGAAAGGCGATGGAGGCAGATCTCCGATTATTGCGCCATCTGGCCGTCGTCCTGGAGCAGCGCAACGCCGCAGCGCGCCGCATGAAACCGTCCGCGATGATCGAACAACTTGGCCGCGAAATCCTCGATGAACTGGATTTCACCAATGAAGGCCGCAATGCCGACATTTTGCGGGCAGACCTGGCGACTGTAGATCAGGTCGTGGTGCCGAGGATTCACTGGCAATATACCAGTGAAGCCGTGTTGGTGATGGAGTATGTGGAAGGCATCGCGCCGGGCGATCCGGACCGCCTGAAGGCGGCTGGCGTCGATCCTTCCGCCATTGCCCGGCTGGGCGCGCGGCTGGTTCTGGAAATGGTTCTGGTCAACGGGCGTTTTCATGCCGACCCGCACCCCGGCAATCTGCTGTGCCTGCCGCCGGATGGCGAACATGATCGGGACCGCCTTGCGCTTCTGGACCTGGGATCGGTCGGTTTCGTTAGTCCTCGCCGCCAGCACGAGTTCCTGACCTTCCTTCTTTCCCTGCGCGGCAACGATCCTTCCGGCGTAGCGGATATGCTTGCGGCCTGGTCGCAATCAGGCGATGTACCGCGCGAACGGCTGCTGGCCGCTGCCGAACGTCTGGTCGCGCGCCACGGGACAGGCGCACTGGTGCTTGACGCAATGGTCGCGGACTTCTTCCCGCTGTTGCGCCGGGAAGGGCTGGTGCTGCCGCCGGACCTGGTGCTGATCTTCAAGGCGATGGTGACCATGGACGGCGTCCTGGCACGGCTCGTACCCGGCTTCGATCTGTCGGAGGCGCTTGGGGAGTTACGCGGCCGACTTGTGGCCTCGCGTCTGTCGCGGCTGGCCGCCCCGGAACGGATCGAGTCCCTGCTGCTGGAAGTTTCGCGGCTTTCTGCCGAAGCGCCCGCTCTGATGCGCGCTGTAACCGCGCGAGTGAACATGGGCGACGAACCCCGGAAGGATACAGCCCTGGTCGCTGCGATCCGCCGGGCCGGGGCGCTGCTTGCCTGTGCGATATTCTTCCATGCCTTGGCGCTGCTGGCGGTCGGCTTCCTGAGTTGAAGACACCCGCCTTGGCCATCTCCTTTCAGGACGAACGCGGCCCTGCTCGTCAACCATGCGGAAGCGGATGCCGGGATGGCGCGCCTGATAAATCGGCAGCTCGCCCGGCTGCGACAGTCTCAGATGGAAAGCAGGCCCGGTCAAGTTGGTCGATCCAGGGCGCCCGGAACCAAATTTCCGGGCCTTGCCTGTCGCCGTCATCTCGAACTGCCCGGCGATCCGCACATGGCGGACATATTGAATACCCGCCAATGGTCCAGCACCTCCTGTTCGGTCATGACGGCGCCCGGCCTTGGGATGATTGAGTACGCAGACCGCTTCCCCGAACTGTCGCCGACGACACCGGAAACCGAGGTTCAGCCGGTCCATAACCCGCCGCATCATCGTTTTCCGGGCAGGGCGATCCCGCCATGACGCCGCGCGCAGGATCGAAAGCGGGCCGTCCCCTGCTGGAAGGCGCCGCTGCGGACCGCCACCTAAAGTCCCAGTTCGCTCAGCCCTGGGTGATCGTCGGGGCGGCGGCCCGGTGTCCAGTGGAACTGCCGCTCCGCTGCCGCGATCGGCGCATCGTTGATGCAGGCGAGGCGCCGGCTCATCAGCCCGCTCTCGTCAAACTCCCAATTTTCATTGCCATAGGAGCGGAACCAGTTACCGCTGTCGTCATGCCATTCATAGGCAAAGCGCACCGCGATGCGATTGTCGCGAAAGGCCCACAATTCCTTGATCAGTCGGTAATCCAGCTCGCGCTGCCATTTCCGGGTCAGGAAGGCGACGATCGCCGAGCGGCCATTGATGAATTCGGCCCGATTCCGCCACTGGCTGTAGGGCGTATAGGCAAGGGCGACCCTGGCCGGATCGCGGCTGTTCCATCCGTCCTCTGCCAGACGCACCTTTTCGATCGCGCTGTCGTGCGTGAAGGGCGGCAGGGGCGGTCTCAAACAATCCATCATGCGTCTCCTGATTGGGCGAGACGGTTCTGCAATGCCCGGTTCTCTGCTTCCAGCTGCGCCAGTCGCTCATGGAGGGGCCGGACCGCCTGCTCGATTTCCCGCTCCGTAAAACGCGGGGTGATATGCTGCGGACAGTTCCAGTCGAACGCTTCGAGACGCAGCCGGAAGATGCGTTCGGCGCGGGCCTTATACGTCCTGTCCATCACAAGCTCGGTCAGCGCCGGATCTGCATCAAGCGCGAGCTTTTCGACATGGACATAGATTTTCAGCCGCGCGCGGCGCGGATAATCCATCAGGATCAGGCAGGCCCGATCGTTCGCGGCCAGATTGCCGGTGCTGATATACTGGCGATTGCCGCGATAATCGGCAAAGGCCAGCGTCCTGTCATCGACCATCCTGAGGAAGCCCGCCGGACCCCCGCGATGCTGAACATAGGGCCAGCCATCTTCCGATACGGTCGCCATGTAGAAGCTGTCGCGCGCGGCCAGAAAAGCGGCTTCATTGGCCGTGAAGCGGTCAAATGCGCGACTGCCGCTGAACGCTGCCCAATGGGCGTCCGCGCCCATTTCGGCCTGTGCCGCGCGCACGCTGGGCGTCATCGCTATATCCAGAAAGCCGTATGACATGCTTTGTCTCCCGACATCCGTCTGGTCCGGGGCATTCCCTGAAGCAATGCCCCGGACCGGCGCTCAGCGCGCTGCCACCTTGCGATCGAGGAAATCGCGGATCAGCGGCGCCATTTCGTCGAGCTTGTCTTCCAGGGCGAAATGGCCGGTGTCGAAAATATGCATCTCCGCATCCGGCAGATCGCGCCGATAGGGATGCGCGCCGGACTCGGGGAATATCTTGTCGTTCTTGCCCCAAAGGATCAGCGTCGGCGGCTTGCGTTCGCGGAAGAAGGCCTGAAAAGCGGGATAGAGCGGAACATTCGTGCGATAGTCGTAGAAGAGATCGAGCTGGATATCCTTGTTCCCCGGCCGATCCAGCAATGCCTGATCGTGGACCCAATTGTCGGGACTGATCCGCGATGTGTCCCGCACGCCATCTGTATACTGGAATTTGGTGGCATCGAGACCGACAACCCATGCCTGCGCGGCCCGGTCCTTCGCCGATCCGCTTTTCCAATAGGCCTTGACCGGATCCCAGAAGGCACCCAGCCCTTCTTCATAGGCATTGCCATTCTGCACGATGAGACCACTGACCCGTTCGGGATGCTTGAGCGCCAGCCGGTAGCCGACCGGGGCGCCGTAATCCATGACATACATGGCATAGCGCTCTGCGCCCACCTGGCCCATCAGCGCGTCGACCATGTCGGCAAAATGGGCGAAGCTGTATTGGAACTGGCGATGGTTGGGCGCATCACTCTGGCCGAAGCCGGGATAGTCCGGCGCGATCACATGATAACGGTCGGCAAGCAGCGGGATCAGATTGCGGAACATGTGAGAGGATGTCGGAAAACCGTGGAGCAGCAGCACCACCGGGCCGTCGGCGGGACCCGCCTCGCGATAGAATATTTTTACGCCCTCGATGGTCGCCGTGCGATAGTGGATCGTAGCGGGCGCAACCTGCGCGACGGCGCTGGCGGGCGCGGCAATCGCGTCAGCAGTTGCCGCGACGCCGGCGGTAGCCAGCAGCATTGAAATGACCAGTTTCTTCATCTTGTCCTCCACCCTGTTCGGGGCGCTGAGCAACGGCGTCAGCTTCTGGACAGACAATTAATCATTGCTTATCCCTCTGATAATTCGATAAATGTGGAACTCATTATTCCGCAAAATGGAATTATTATCATGCGGTCCGGAACAGCGGATTGGCACGCAGCCGGTCGACCGCCAGATCCACGAAACTGCGCACCTTCGCGGCTATCCGCCTTCCTTCTGCATGGACGACATGAATCGGCAGCGGCTTTTCCATATGCTCGTCGAGTATGGTGACCAGCCGCCCGGCGGCGAGCGCGGGTTCGACCTGATAGGACAGCACGCGGGTCAGCCCCCAGCCCTGTTCGGCGCCTGCGATCGCCGCCTCATTCGTATTGCAGAACAGCCGGGGATGAACCGTAACGCTTGTCCTGCCTTCCGGCCCGAAGTGCCATTCCGGCGACGCCCATGCGCCGGTCGGACAGATGATCCGGTGATGGATGAGGTCCGCCGGCGAGCGTGGAACATCATGGGTTTCGAAATAGGCCGGCGCACCGCAGATGACGCGCCGGACTGACCCCACCCGAATGGCGCTGAGCCCCGAGTCCGGCAGATGTCCGATCCTGACCGCGACATCGATGCCTTCCTCGACGATATTGACGAGGCGATCGACGAACAGGCTGCGCCCGGTCACGGCCGGAAAGCGGTCCAGATAATCAAGCAGGATGGGCAGCACATACATATGTCCGAAAAGTACCGATCCGGTCACGGTCAGCGTGCCGGTGGGATTGCCGTGGGCACCTGCCGCCGCCGCGTCCGCGTCCGCCATGTCAGCCAGAATGCGCCGACAATCGTCCAGATAGCCTCGACCAGCTTCGGTGAGCTTCACCGACCGCGTCGTCCTGGTCAGCAGCCGCACGCCGATCTGATCCTCAAGCGCGGAAATCGCGCGGGTGATCGCAGGCGGGCTCATATGCAGTCGCCGCGCGGCTTCAGCAAAACCACGGCTGTCCGCTACGTGCACGAAGACCTTCATGGCCTGCCAGCGATCCAAAATTTCCTCCTCGTCAAGCCTGCACTGACGGCATGATACGTCGTGCGCTGATGATCTGTAGCGACAGCGTCATCCTGATCAATTTATCGCTCATTACTAAGCGAAAATAATAGTTTCCGACGATTTCTGAACTGGTGATGGTCCTTGGAGATTGCGCCGGCTTTTCTGCCTGCCTTTTGTTTCCATCCCGAAATCGACGTCACGCTTGGCTGCGTCGGCATTCAGGCGCCCGGAAAGCGTCATGTCGGAGAGGATGGCCGGCGAGAGGCGGCTGACGGACCCGGCCGACCCTCCAGCAGGTAGCCTGGGCCGAGATTCGTGCCGCGGCGTTTCGACGGGTTGAAGCTGGAACGAGAAGATCTGCCGCCGTCCTGCGGTTCGCGCATCCGATCGGTCTGACGCTAGATACTGACGCGCCGTTCCCGCAGGAAATTGAGAAAGGCCTGGAAGGCGGCCGAATGATGGCGCTGCCTCGGATAGTAGAGCCTCAGTCCGGGGAACGGCGGCGTCCAGTCGGCGAGAAGCTGCACCAGCGCTCCGGACGTCAGCCCCTTAGACGCATCCGGCATGCCGACATAGGCCAGCCCCAACCCCCGTTCCGCCGCCTGGAGCGCGATCGCCGGCGAGCCGACCTGAAGCCGCCCGCCGACGGCAATGGTGAAGGAACGGCCGCCGTCCTCGAACTCCCAAGCCATCGGCCGGCCGCTCGGCAGACGCGACACGATGCATTCATGGTCGCGGAGGTCATCCGGCCTGACGGGAGCAGGGCGGGTGGCGAGATAGTCCGGCGCGCCGACCACGATGATCTGTTCGTGCGCGCTAAGGGTGAGGGCGACCATGTCCTGCGGGACTGCCTCCTCCAGCCGGATGCCCGCGTCGAAGCCGTCGGCGACGATGTCGCTCAGCAGGCCGTCGCTGACGATCTCTACGTCGATAGCCGGGAAGGACCCCATGAAATCGGCGAGGGCGGGCA
>NZ_JBHIWJ010000056.1:0-11438 GCF_041987595.1 Sphingobium sp.
GAAGGTGACGAAGGGCAGGAACATCATCGTCACGCCTTCTTCCTCGATCTGCCTGAGACTCTCTCCGGCATCGAAATGCGGCTGGCCGATGAACGTGCCCCCCACGTCGATCGCGCCGAGCATGCACAGCATCGCGGCGATATGGAACAGCGGCAGCGGCGACCAGGCGCGCTCGTCGGGCTGGAAGGACCAGCGATAGCGGGCGAGATTCGATGCCTCCCGGGTGACGGCCTCGTGGCTGAGCAGGCACCCCTTGGGATTGGCCGAGGTGCCCGACGTATAAAGGATCATCGCGGTATCGCGGACTCTGACGGTCAGGCGGGAGGCGTGGATATCGGCCTCGTCCACCTGTTGCACCGCCGCGTCGAAGGTTGCCTGATCGATGAAACCGGGGACCGAACGCCCGCCCAGCATGACGATCCGCCTGAGCAGAGGCGCGCCGGCGAGCGTCAGGGCGGCAGGGTCGGTGGCATCGGGCAGGTCGGGGAAGGCCTCCACCAGCCGGTGGCCGAAATCGATATGCTCGCTGACCATGTCATTGGTGATGATCGCGGCCAGATCGGCATTTTCCGCGACATAGGCCATTTCGGGCGCCTTGTAGCGCGCGTTCATCAGCACGGAGACGGCGCCGCACATCGCATTGGCGAACAGCGTTTCGACAAATTCGATGCTCGACGGCAGCAGGATGCCGACATGGTCGCCGCGCTGGATGCCGAGCGCCTTCAGCCCGCGCGCGCGTCTTAGGACGCTTTGTACGACATCGTCATATGTCTTGCGTTCCCCCGGAAAAACCAATGCTTCATTGTCGGGCGCCTTGTCCCATCCTTTGAGAAGCAGATCGCCCAGGGTGGTTGCAGAGATACGGAATGGGGCGCAATCTTCGCCTTGTGTGACCACGGATGTCCGCTCCTAAAAATGCCGGTCAGCTGTCGATGACGATCAGATTGCAGCCATCGCTCCTGTCTGCGCCTTTCGTTGGATAGGTGCAGCTTTGTCTTCCGGCTCCAAGAGCAGGTGCAGAGATTTTTGCATCACTGGTCGGGAATTCACGATGGAAGCCTATGTCTACGATCATGTACGGACGCCCCGCGGCAAGGGCCGCCCTGATGGCGCGCTGCATGAGATCACCTCGGTCGAAATGGCGACGCAGCTGTTGAAGGCGCTTCAGAGCCGCAACGATCTCGACACCGGGCTGCTCGACGATGTGATCATCGGCATGGCCCAGCCGGTCGGCGAGCAGGGCGGGGTGCTGGCCCGCGCGGCGGTGTTGCAGGCAGGCTATGCCCAGACCGTCGCGGGGCAGCAGATCCATCGCTTCTGTGCAACCGGTCTCGATGCGGTCAGCCTGATCGCGGCGCAGGTGCATTCCGGCATGATCCAGGCGGGTATCGGCGGCGGCGTCGAGTCGATGAGCCGCACTGTCATGGGCTATGACTCGGGAGCGTGGACGTCCGATCCGTCGGTTGCCTTCAGCAATTATTATGCGCCCCAGGGCATCGGCGCGGACCTGATCGCGACGCTCGATGGCTACACGCGCGAGGATGTCGACAATTTCGCCGTCGAGAGCCAGCGCAAGGCCGCCCATGCGTGGGAAAACGGCTTTTTCAAAAACTCGATCGTGCCGGTCAAGGATGTGCTGGGCGAAGTCGTGCTCGACCATGACGAGCATATGCGCCCCGGCACCACGGTGGAAAGCCTTGCCAAGCTCAAGCCCGCCTTCGAAGGGTTCGGCAAGGCCGGGTTCGAGGCGGTGGCGAAGGCCAAATATCCCGAAATCGAAGATCTGAACTATGTCCACCATGGCGGCAACAGCTCGGGCATCGTCGACGGCGCGGGCCTGGTTCTCGTCGGGTCGAAGGAATTTGGGGAAAAGGCTGGGCTCAAGCCGCGTGGTCGCATCCGTTCCTACGCCAATATCGGGTCGGAGCCGACGATCATGCTGACGGCGCCGGGGGCGGTGTCGCGCAAGGCGCTCAAGGCGGCCGGCATGACCGAGAAGGACATCGACCTGTGGGAGCTGAATGAAGCCTTCGCCAGCGTCGTCATGCGCTTCCAGCGGGAACTGAACGTCCCCGACGACAAGATCAACGTCAATGGCGGTGCAATCGCGATGGGCCATCCGCTGGGCGCGACCGGCGCCATGATTCTGGGCACCGTGCTGGACGAGCTGGAGCGGCGGAACGCGGAAACCGGCCTCATCACCCTGTGCGCGGCCAACGGCCTCGGCACGGCTGCCATCATCGAGCGCGTCTAAGCGCGCATACCAAACTATAGAGCGGGACATCCCATGAAGACTATGCGACTGGAAAAGGCCGAGGACGGCTTTGCGATCCTGACCCTCGACGCCGAAGGCTCGATGAACGTCGTCAACGATGCTTTCATCGCCGACATGGAAGCGGCGACCAAGCAGATTGCCGAGGACGACAGCATCAAGGGCGTCATCCTGACGTCCGGCAAGAAGACGTTCATGGCCGGTGCGGACCTCAAGCAACTGGTGAACGGGTTCGGCACGCTGACGCCGCAGGAAGCCTATGCCTTTTCAAAGCGCGCGACCGACATGCACCGCGCCATCGAGCAATCAGGCAAGCCCTGGGTGGCGGCGATCAACGGCCTGGCGCTGGGCGGTGGGTTCGAGCTGGCGTTGGCTTGCCACCGCCGCATCCTGGTGGATGATGCCAAGGCGCAGGTCGGCCTGCCCGAAGTCAATGTCGGCCTGCTGCCCGGATCGGGCGGCACGGTGCGGCTCGGCATCATCGCGGGCATGAAGACCGCGCTCGACCTGCTGCTGTCGGGCCGTTCGGTCGCGCCGCAGGAGGCACTCAAGCTCAAGATCGTGGATGAGGTTGTCCCTGCCGACAGGCTGATCGATGCGGCCAGGGCGTGGCTCGACACCGGCCCGGATCCGGTCAAGCCCTGGGACGTCAAGGGTTGGACGCCGCCGCAAAAAAAGGGCCTGACCGTGCCCGAGGATTCGGCCGCCTACATGATGTATACCGGTGGTCTCGCCAAGGTCGGCTACAATCAACCCGCGCCCGCCGCGATCCTGAACTCGGTGTTCCACGGCATGCAGTTGCCCTTCGACAAGGCGCTGGCGGTCGAGGGCAAATATTTCGCCAAGTTGCTGACCGATCCGGTCGCGCGGAACATCATCCGCACCACCTTCATTTCGAAGCTGGCGGCCGAAAAGGGCGCGCGTCGCCCTGAAGGCTTCCCCAAGTTCGAGGCCAAGAAGGTCGGCGTGCTGGGCGCTGGCATGATGGGTGCGGGCATCGCGTTCGCGTCGGCCAATGCGGGTATCGACGTCGTGCTGATCGACCGCGATGTCCCGACGGCGCAGAAGGGCAGGGACTATTCGGCCAAGGTGCTGGGCAAGCTGGTCGAAAAGGGCAAGCTGACGCAGGACAAGGCGGACGCCGTCCTCGCCCGCATCACCCCGACCGACGACTTCGCGCTGCTCGATGGGTGCGACATGGTGGTCGAAGCTGTGTTCGAGGATACGGCGATCAAGGCCGAAACCACGAAGAAGGCTGAAGCGGTGCTGCCGGCACAGGCCATTTTCGCGTCCAACACCTCGACCCTGCCGATCTCGCAGCTCGCCCAGGCGTCGCGGAGCCCCGACCAGTTCATCGGTCTGCACTTCTTCTCGCCGGTCGACCGCATGGGTCTGGTCGAAGTCATCATGGGCAAGCAGACCAGCAAGGAAACGCTGGCCAAGGGGCTCGACTTCATCGCGCAGCTGCGCAAGACGCCGATCGTCGTCAATGACAGCCGTGGCTTCTACACGAGCCGCGTCTTCCAGATGCTGATCCACGAAGGCGCTGCCATGCTGGCGGAGGGCGTGCCGCCGGCGGTGATCGAAAATGCCGCCAAGGCGGTCGGAATGCCGGTCGGCCCGCTGGCGCTGCTGGACGAACTCACGCTCGATCTGCCGCTCAAGATCGTGGATCAGGCCATTGCCGAGGAAGGCGACAAATATACGCCTCCGGCGGGCGTCCCCGTGATGCGCCGGATGAAGGACGAGATCGGTCGGTCGGGGCGCAAGACCGGCGGCGCCTTCTACGACTATCCCGACGGCGGCAAAAAGCATCTTTGGAAAGGCCTGGCCGAGCATTTCCCAGTCAAGGAGGGCTGGGATATCGAGGAACTCAAGACACGCTACCTCTACGCGCAGGCAATGGAAACGGCGCGCTGTCTTGAGGAAAATGTGCTGGAGACGCCGCAGGACGCAGATCTGGGCGCCATTTATGGTTGGGGTTTCCCGAGCTGGACCGGCGGCACGATCAGCTACATCGACACGGTGGGGATCGAAGCCTTCGTCAAGGAAGCCGACCGTCTCGCCCAGCTTTATGGCCCCCGCTTCCTGCCGTCGGCATGGCTGCGCGACAAGGCGGCGAAAGCCGAACCCTTTTATGCGTCTGCTGAGGGCGCGACGGTCAAGGAGCCGATCCCGGCATGAGGCGCCTGATTTTCGAGCCGGAACATGAGCAATTCCGCGACAGCGTCATCAAGTTCATGAGCGCCGAAGTCGGCGCCCATGCCGAACGCTTCCGTGAACAGGGCATGGTTGACCGGGAACTGTTCCTGAAGGCCGGCGGGCAGGGGCTGCTGTGCACCTGGGCGGATGAGAAATATGGGGGGGCGGGCATCGACGATTTCCGCTTTGAACAGATCATCATCGAGGAGAATATGCGCCATGGCGACATAGGCTTCTACATCAATCTCCATAATGATCTGGTCGCGCCCTATATCGCCAAGCTCGGCACCGAGGAGCAGAAGGACCGCTGGATGCCCGGCATCGTCAGCGGCGAGAAGATCCTCGCCGTCGCGATGACCGAACCGTCGACCGGCAGCGATCTTGCCGGCATGCGCAGCAACGCAATCGACAAGGGCGATCATTGGCTGCTCAATGGCGCGAAGACCTATATCTCCAACGGCATCCTCAGCGATCTGGTGATTGTTGCCGCGCGGACCGACCCGAACAGCCGTCACGGCCTCGGGCTCTTCGTCGTCGAGCGCGGCATGGAAGGGTTCGAGCGCGGCCGCAAGCTCGCCAAAATGGGCATGAAGGCGCAGGACACCGCGGAGCTTTTCTTCAACGACGTCAAGGTGCCCAAGGAGAATGTGCTGGGCGATCCGACGCAGGGCTTCAAATATCTGGCGCGCTTTCTTGCGCAGGAACGGCTGGTGGCCGCGATCGGATTCATGGCGACAGCGCAGACCGCCTTCGACATCACGCTGGATTATGTGAAGGAGCGCAAGGCGTTCGGAAAGCCGATTGGGGCCTTTCAGAACAACCGGTTCAAGATGGCGTCGATGCGGGCCGAACTGGACGCGATCCAGACCTATGTCGACCAGTGCGTGCTGCTGCTCAATGCCGGGGAGCTGACGGCGGAGGACGCATCTTCGGCCAAGCTCCTGGCGAGCGAACTGGAAGGTCGGGTGATGGACGAATGCGTTCAGCTCCACGGCGGCGCGGGTTATATGGAGGAATATCGCATTTCCCGCATGTATACCGACGCACGCATCAGCCGCATTTTTGCCGGTACTTCGGAAATCATGCGTGAAATCATCGGTCGCGGACTGGGGCTTGACGAGCGCAAGCTGTCCTGACGGCTGAACCAGGGATAAGTCGGATGCTGAACGTCGAACAATTGCGCCGTTTCCGGGTGCCCGAAGCGCAGGATGTCTGCGACCCGCGCGGGGCGATCCTCTATGCGCTGGGGGTCGGTGCCGGGTTGGAAGCCATAGACGAGCAGCATCTGATCTTCGAGCGTGATCTGGCCGTGCTGCCGACCATGGCGCTGGTTCTGGGGACTCCCGGATTCTGGCCCATGGCGCCGGAACTTGGCTGGGACTGGCCGCGCATTCTGCATGGCGAGCAGACGCTGAAACTGTTTCGTCCACTCGAACTGGGGCAACTGGTCAATGGCCGGATCGAGATTATCGGTCTCGCAGACAAGGGGGTGGGCAAGCCCGCGCTTGTGCGGGCGAAACGCGTGCTCACCACGCCCACCGACCGGCTGATCGCCGAAATGGAGGAAGTGTGGGTCTTGCGGGATGCAGGTGGTTTTGGCGGCGCGCGCGATCTTGACGGGTCGGAGCCGGTCGTCATGCCGGAGCGGCCAACGGACGCGTTCCTCGACCTGCCGACGGCGTCCAATCAGGCAATGCTGTATCGCCTGACCGGCGATCGCAATCCTCTGCATATTGATCAGGGCACGGCGCAGGCGGCCGGTTTCGATCGGCCGATATTGCATGGGCTTGCCACCATGGGGCTGGTCGGCCGCGCATTGACCCATCTGTGCTGTGACGGCGATCCGGCTTCTTTGACCGAAATGCGGGTCCGGTTTACCGCGCCGGTCTGGCCGGGGGAAACGGTCCGGACGGAGGTCTGGCGCCGCGGCGATGAAATATCATTCCGGGCGAGCGTGCCCGACAGGAACAGGATTGTGATCGATGGCGGACATGCGCGCATCGGTGGTTTCAAGGAAGAACGGGACGCATTGAAGTGAAGATATTGGACGGTAAGATTGCACTGGTTTCCGGCTCTGGACGTGGCATTGGCAAGGCCATTGCGCTGAAACTCGCCAGCGCCGGGGCTCATGTCGTGGTGAACGACCTGGACGAGGATGTGGCGAAGGCGACGGCAAGCGAAATCGAAAGCCTGGGCGTCCGCACCGTGGTGTGCGTGGGCGATGTGACGGAAGCCGATTTCGGCGACAAATTTGTTGGAACGGCGATCGCGCATTTCGGAACGATCGACATCATCGTGAACAACGCGGGATATGCGTGGGATTCCGTGCTTCAGAAGACGAGCGACGAGCAGTGGATGGCCATGCTCGACGTGCATCTCAATGCCCCATTCCGCATTTTGCGCGCCGCGCAGCCGGTGATCGCCGCCGCGGCGAAGAACGAGATTGCGGAGCACGGCCGGGCCAGGCGCCGGACGGTCATCAATATATCCTCTGTCGCCGGGCTTGGCGGCAATGCCGGGCAGTCGGGCTATGCGGCGGGCAAGGCGGGGATTGTCGGCCTCACCAAGACGGTGATGAAGGAATGGGGGCGGTACAATGTCACCGTCAATGCCGTGGCTTTCGGCGCCATCATGACCCGCATGACCGCCGGCGAGGCGGGCAGCTCGACCATCAACGTCAAGGGCCGGGACATCAAGGCCGGCGTCAGCGACGAAATATTGGAAGCCATGGAAAAGGGCATCCCGCTGGGCCGTGCCGGAACACCGGAAGAAGCGGCCGGGGCCGTTTACCTGCTGTGCCTGCCCGAAGCGGATTATATCACGGGCGAGGTGATTGTCGCGGGCGGGGGCTGGAAACTCTGAGTGGAAGCGGGGCGGGCCCTTGCGCCCGCCCTTGTTCAGGCGGGCCAGCTCGGCGTTCGGCCCTGCATGCCTTCGAAGATGGGACGCATCGGATCGGGCACTGATCCCGCCCCGATGCCGGTGCCGAAATTGATGCCCCGTCGCTCATATATCCGCCATCCCTCGGCCGTGCGCCGCAGCCTGTCCTCATAGCCGCCCACCGCCAGAAGGTCTGTCGGGCGCAGGGGATCGGCGCCGGGGATCGCGAACCACTGCCAGGCCATGACGCGGCTGGCCGCGCGGGCTTCGTCGCCCTGCACTTCGATCACCAGATTGGTGATATTATGCGAACAGCCCATCAGTGCGCCCTGATAGCCCATGCACTGGGCATGGATGGCTTCTCGCCCCACGGATCGCGCGCTGCCGAAGTCGATCGAGCCGTCCTGCGTGAATATTTCTTCCGCGATGCGATGATATTGCATCGAATCGACCAGATGGGCGTAGCGGTAGATGCATTCCTCGATCGCGAGGCGATCCGCCAGCATGAGGAGGTCGATCGTCATGGCAAATACCCTTCTTTACCGACCGCGAGGGTGGTCGTGATCTTTGGTTCCTTTCAACCGCAGCCGACCACCCCGCCGTCGACCGGAATCTGGGCGCCGGTGACATAGGCGCCCGCGCGCGAACACAGGAAAATGACGATGCCGGCAATATCGTCCGGCGAACCCAGACGTTTGAGCGGAATATGCGCCAGCAGGGCAGGATCGACCTGATCCTCGTCCCGCATATGCGCCGTCATCTTGGTTGGGAAGAAGCCGGGAATGACCGCATTGACGGTGATGTTGCGTTCCGCCAGATCGCCCGCCAGATCGCGCGTCATCATATGGACCGCGGCCTTGCTCGCGGCATAGCTGTACGCGCTGAGCCGCTCCGTCTTCATGCCCGCGACCGAACCGATGTTGATCACCCGCGCCGGATCGTCCGGCGTCCCGACAGCGCCCAGTTCCGGCAGCAGTTCCCGGATCATGGTGAAGGGCGTCTGGACATTCACGGCCATCACGCCGGGCCAGGCCTTGTCGGGGAAGTTGTCGATCGCCCCGCCCCAGGTCTTGCCCGCATTATTGACCAATATGTGGCACGCGCCGACCGCATCGCGATAACGGGCGACGAGATCGACCGCAGCCTCGGGTGTCGACAGGTCGGCGGGGAGGGGGATGCACGGTCCCAGCGCCGCCATTTCCCGGGCGGCCTCTTCGCAAATGTCGGCCTTGCGCGATGTGATCGCGACCGTCGCCCCGGCCCGCAGCAGACCTTCGGCGATCATGCGGCCCAGCCCCTGCGCGCCGCCGGTGACCAGCGCCTTCTTGCCGGTCAGGCTGAACAGATCGCTCACATCGTCACCACGACTTTGCCGAACTTATGCTGGTCGCGCAGATGCAGAAGCGCTTCCTTCGCTTGTGCGAGCGGATAGGTCGCCTCGATCACCGGCTTGATTTCATGTTTTTCGGCAAAGGCGAGCATGTCCTTGAAGTCCTGCGGGTCGCCGACCTGGCTGCCGACGATGCTGGCGCTCTTCAGGAAGATGTCGGTCGCGTTGAACTTGATCTCATTGCCGGCGGTCGAACCATAGATGACGATGCGCGCGCCCGGATTGATGGCGCGGACATAATTGGCGAAGCTGGGCGAGGGCGCACCGTCCAGCACCACATCGATGCCGCCGGTCAGCTTGCCGACCTGCTTGCGCCAGTCGGGATCGGTGTAGAGCAGGCCGCCCTTGGCCCCCATCGCCACGGCCCGATCGATCACGTCCTGATTTTCGCCGGTGACATAGACATTGGCGCCCTTGGCGACGGCGAAGGCAAGGCCGAATGTCGCAACGCCGCCGCCCACGCCGCTGATGAGCAAGGTTTCCCCCGCCTCCAGCCGGCCCTTGAACATCAGCGCGCGCCAGGATGTCAACGCCGTCAGGGGCATGGCCCCGGCTTCCTCGAAGCTCATGAAGGCGGGCTTGGGCGCCAGATTGTCGACCGGCACGCAGATATATTCAGCGATCGTGCCGGCAAAGGGCATGCCGAGCAGGCCGAAATCGGCGGCCGGCGCATGGCGGTTCGGCCCCCAGTTGCGCGCGGGATACAGAACGACCTCATCGCCTTCGCTGACGCCGGTCACGCCCTCACCGATCATGTCGACGACGCCCGCGCCATCGCAGCCCAGCGTGATCGGCACAGTCATGCCGGGATATTGACCATGCGTGATGAACAGTTCGCGATGGTTGATCGACGCCGCCCGCAGTGCGACGCGCACCTCTCCCGGACCGGGCACCGGCGTTTCGACTTCCGCCACCGCAACGGATTCAGGGCCGTCGGTCCGTTCGAGATAAAGGGCCTTCATGGTCAACCTTTCCTAATATCCTGCCTGGCGCCGCGAGCTGCGTGGCAACAACCCTTGCGTGACGGCCCCGGCTTTTCCGTTCCGAAGCTGGACATTTTTCCGGCTCATTGGGAACCTATCTGTGGATAGGAAAAAGGGATTGCGTTTATAGATTCATCGCTCAGAATATATTTCACACAATAAAACGAATCGTGCGAAGGCGCGTGCTCAGGAGAGAACAGCATGACCGTTGTGCCGACAACCATCTTGCCGCCCCGGTCGACGCATAGCCCAATCCGGCGCGCCGCGCTGGTGGCGTTGACCGACAAAGTGGCTCAGTCGCGCATGACGGCCGTGTCCGCCCCCGCCGGAAGCGGGAAGACAACGGCCATGCTGTTCTGGGCGGATGAACTCAAGGCCCGGGGGCGTCCCGTTCTCTGGCTGGCGGCGCGGGCGGGATTAGGAAGCAAGCAGTCGTTTCTCCAGGCGTTGAAGGCCGCCGGGATCGTCGCGGGCCTGCCGTGGGAAGACCTGAAAAGTAACGCATCCGATGAAAGCTGGCTGTCCATCATCGCGATGATGGGGGATGTGCGACCCGTCATCATCATTGATGACGCGCAGTTGCTGGCCAAACCGATCCTTGAATTTGTGGCGCAATTGTCGTCCAGCGCGCGGGATGCGCTCACCATCATCATTGCCGCGCGTGGGACGGTCGGACTGTCGCTGGCGCGCATGCGCGCGCTCGGATTTCTGGTCGAAGTGGGGGTCGCCGATCTTTCCTTCACTTTGACGGAAGCGACCGAACTGGTCACCCGGTCGATCGGAACGCCGGTGGATTCGCGCGATCTACAGGACATAGTGGGTGATACACAGGGCTGGGTTTCCGGTATTGTGATCGCATGCGACCTCTATCGTCGTGCCGGCGAAGGCGCTGGAAATCTTCGATTGACGGGCCTCCGGCCGGAATTCGCCGAATATTTTCATGATGAAGTATTGAGCCTGCAGCCGGACGATGTCCGTCGCTTTCTGGTCGACACCTCGATACTCGACGAACTGACCCCATCCGCCTGCGCGGCAGTAATGGAGGATGAAAATTCCCGGGCGATGCTGGACCATGTCTTCCGCGAAGGTCTGTTTCTGCATGCCATCGATCAGGAACATAGCCGCTATTCCTATCACCGGCTGTTTCGTGAAATGGTCCTCGGCAGGCTCATGGAACGCGCGCCTGGCCGTGCCGCCGTCATGCATCGACGGGCGAGCGACCATTTTGCGGAAAATGGGCAGCTTATCACGGCGATCGAACATGCGCGGCTGAGCGGCGATAAGGCGTTTCTCGCCGACCAGCTGGATCGTCTGGCCGAAGGACTGACCTATTCGGGATATCTGTATCGCATCGACGAACTGGGCGCGGAACTGCCCTGGCCGATCCTGGCCGAACGTCCCAACCTGCTGCTGGCGCTGGCGTGGAGACGTATCCGCCAACTGGCATTTTCTTCGGCGGACAGACTGATTTCCGCCGCGAGGCAGGCCTGTGAAGCCCGGCGCGAGGCGCAGTCCCTGCCCGCACATGAAATCGAGCAGCTTGACCTGCTGATCCGCCATCGCTTCGTGATGCTGGCGGCGGCGCGCGACGACATGGTCAGGGTCGAGGCGGACTCCGAGCCGCTGCTCGCCGAACTGGCCGACAGTCACGCCTACCTCAGCTGCACCTTGCTGGCGCAGCTCATGTCGGCGCGGCGGGAACTTTATCATT
>NZ_JBHIWJ010000056.1:11447-18011 GCF_041987595.1 Sphingobium sp.
CCTCAGCTGCACCTTGCTGGCGCAGCTCATGTCGGCGCGGCGGGAACTTTATCATTTTCAGGACATGCTCAAGCTGGAGGCGGAAACCAGCCGCGCCCTCTCGCGCCCCGGATCGGCTTTTGCGTCCATCGCGCTGAAGGCCTCAGTCGCGCCCACCATGATGGCGCAGGGCAAGACCCCCTTTGCCCAACGGTTTCTGGAAGAAGCCTTTGCGCTTGCGGTTGAGATCCATGGTCCGGGTTCCGGCCTGGCTGCGCTTCCTGCCTTGCCGTTGGCCGAGTTGCTTTACGATGCAGGCGATCTTGAACAGGCGGCGGATCTGGCGGAGCAGTATCTGCCGGTCGTGCGGCAATGGGGATTTTCCGATCAGATGGCGTCCGGCTATCTGGTCAGCGCGCGTTTGCGGGCGGCACGGGGCGATTTGCCCGGAGCGCTTTCGACGCTCAACGACGCCCATCTCGTGGCGATCGAATGTGGACTTGATCGCCTGCGCTCCTTCATCGTGGCAGAGGAAGTGCGGCTGCTGATCAAGGCGGGGCAGATTGAGGAGGCCGAGCAGCATTTTCTGGCGGGCGATCCGCAGCTGGACGGCGAACCCATTCCGACCTTGCACCCGACGCGGCGCAACGAAAGCATCGCGATCGCCTGGCTCCGGATCGAGATGCAACGTCACCGGCTTGGACGGGCGCGCAAGGTCGCCCATCGCTGGCTCGAATTCGTCAAGCGCGCGGGGGCGGTGCGTTCGGCCGTGATCTTCGAACTGCTGTTGGCGGAAATCGCCGTGCTTCAGGGCAATCGGTCCGAGGCGCGAAGGGCTGTTCGCGCCGCCGTCGAAATGGCCGAACCTGCCGGATGGGTGCGGGTCTTCATCGATGAGGGCGAGGTGATCGCGTCTCTCATCATCGAAGCCTATTCGCAGGGTCCGGAACTGGAAACGCCCGCCGATCGCTTCGCCGTTCGCCTCGTGTCGCTATTGCGCAGAGGACCGCAGATCGAAGCGGATGAGGACGAGGAGGATGATTTCGGTCTGACCGGGCGCCTCGCCAACCGCGAGGTCGACATTTTGACGATGGTGAGCGGAGGTTTGCGGAACCGGGAAATCGGCGACCGCCTGGGTCTGACCGAAGGCACGGTCAAATGGTATATGCAGCAAATATATGACAAGCTGGGCGTGCGGCGCCGGCCGCAGGCGGTTCTTAGGGCGCGGCAACTGGGTATTTTGCCCTGAAGCGCGCGCGGCTTCCTATCGAAGGATAGATTGCGCCGTTCGCGCAACCTGCGAACCGCGCAATCTGCGCGAAAGGAAATATCATGGCAAAACGCAAGGTCATCATCAGCTGCGCGATTACAGGCGCAATCCACACGCCCTCCATGTCGCCCTATTTGCCCGTGACTGCGGAGGAGATTGCGGAATCGGCGGTCGGCGCGGCGGAGGCGGGCGCGGCCATCATCCATTTGCATGCGCGCAATCCTGTCGATGGGCGGCCGGACCAGAATCCTGACCTGTTCGAACCCTTCCTCAAGGTCATCAAGCAGCGCACGGACGCGGTGCTGAACCTGACCACGGGGGGGCACCCCTCCATGACGGTGCAGGAACGTATTCGTCCCGCCCAGACTTTCGCTCCTGAAGTTGCCAGCCTCAATATGGGTACGATGGGCTTTGGTCTGTTCCCGATGCTGGATCGCTACAAATCGTTCAAGCATGACTGGGAACCGGCAGCGCTCGAAGCGTCGCGCGATCTGGTGTTCAAGAACACCTATGCAGACATCGAACATTTGCTGGAAACTTTGTCGCCGCTGGGTACGCGTTTCGAATTCGAATGCTATGACACCAGCCATCTTTACAATCTGAAATATTTTCTCGACCGCGGTCTCGTAAAGGCGCCGCTGTTCATCCAGACCTGCTTCGGCATATTGGGCGGCATCGGCAGCCATCCCGACGATATCATGCACATGAAGCGGACGGCCGACCGGCTGTTCGGCGACCAATATGAATGGTCCGTGCTGGGGGCTGGCGCGCGCCAGATGAGCATTATCGCCATGGCGGCATCCATGGGCGGCAATGTTCGCATCGGTCTGGAGGATTCGCTGTGGGGCGGTCCGGGCCGGCTCGCTGAAACCAACGCGGAGCAGGTGAAGACTGCGCGGCAGATCGTCGAAGGCATGGGTCTTGAAATCGCCACGCCTGATGAGGCGCGCGCCATGCTCGACCTCAAGGGCGCGGACCGGACGAATATCTGATGGCGGAAAAAAGCGGGCCGCTGGCCGGTATTCGCCTGCTGGAGATCGACGCGATCGGCCCCGTGCCGCTCGCGGCGATGCTGTTGGCCGATATGGGCGCCGAGATCGTCCGCATAGCCCGGCCGCCATCGGCGGGGGCGGGGGACTGGGACGATGTGGGGGGCGATATCCTGCATCGCAGCCGGGCGGTGGCCTATCTCGATCTCAAGCGGGACGCGGATCGCGAACAGCTGCTGGCATTGATCGAGCGGGCGGACGGGTTGATCGAGGGATACAGGCCCGGCGTCATGGAACGCCTTGGGGTCGGTCCCGATGTCTGCCTGGCGCGCAATCCGCGGTTCGTGTTCGGACGGATGACGGGTTGGGGGCAATCCGGGCCGCTCGCGCTGCGGGCGGGCCATGACATCAATTATCTGTCGATCACCGGCGCTCTCCACGCCATGGGTGAGCGGCAGGGGACGCCGCCGGTGCCGCTCAATCTGGTGGGCGATTATGGCGGCGGTGCGATGTTCCTGATCTTCGGCCTGTTGAGCGCGCTGCTTGCGGCGCAACGGACGGGGCAGGGGCAGGTCGTCGATGCCTGCATCACCGACGGCGTCGCGTCGTTGATGAGCCTTTTCTACGCATGGCAGCCCAAGGGTTTGTGGGAAGATGCGCCCGGCTCCAATCTGTTGGACGGCGCGGCGCCCTTTTATCGCTGTTATGAATGTGCCGATGGGCGGCATGTCGCGGTGGGATGTCTGGAACCGAAATTCTTTGCCCAGATGGTGGAAGGACTGGGTCTTTCCGACCGGCACTATGACCAGAATGATCGGGAAGGCTGGCCCGCGATGCAGGCGGACTTTGCCACGGTGTTCCTGACGAAAAGCCGGGATGAATGGGCAGCTTTGTTTGCGGCCGGTGATGCCTGCGTTACGCCCGTCCTGTCGATGGAGGAAGCGCCCCGGCATGCGCATAATGCGGCGCGTGGGACTTTTGTGCGGCGGAACGGCATGGCCCAGCCAGCGCCCGCGCCGAGATTGTCCCTCAATGCGGGCGGCATCTGCGAGCCTTCGGCCGTGCCGGTCGCCGACCTGATCGCAGCCTGGTCCTGATCTGCCATCGCAGCCATGCATAGCGCATCGGTGCGGCGCAAATACAACATCTGAGCCGTTTGTTCTGGATTGGCGCAAATCCTATCCGGCGATAGGTGGTTAATGAGGCTGAACGCTGAATTTGCCACAGGTCATCACGCTTGCGCCGCGCGCAGGTGGCAGCGATAACTGGTTCAAGGAGAGGATTTTTATGCGATTGGCTGCTCTGAAATTGGCATTGGTTGCGAGCGCCGCGGCTGTTGTTTTCCCCTCATGGGCTCAGCCCGTAACCTCGGCCGAACCGCAGGCGGAAAGCGCGAATGCGGGTGACATAGTTGTCACAGCCCGTCGCCGGGAAGAGCGGCTGCAAGATGTGTCCGTCTCCATTTCCGCCTTCTCTTCGGAGGCGCTGGAACGCAGCACCGTTCAGACGGTCAGCGACGTGAAGACGATCGCGCCGGGTTTCACCTTCTCATCCGAAGGGGGCAAAGATAACGTCGCCCTGACCCTGCGGGGCATTGGCCAGTTGCCGCTGGGCGAAGTGACGCCGGGCGTCGTCATCTATCTCAACGACACCCCCTTGCCGTCCGTCGGGTCGAACGTGCCGACCTATGATATCGGCAGCATTCAGGTGCTCAAGGGGCCGCAGGGGACGCTGTTCGGCCGTAACACGTTGGGCGGGGCGGTCGTGATCGGCAGTCAGAAGCCGAGTTACGCGTTCGAAGGCTATGTGGAGGGCACTTACGGCCGCTTCGATTATCGCGAGCTGGAAGGCGCGGTGAATATCCCGATCATCGAGGATAAGATCGCCTTCCGCGCGGCGGGCCAGATCCGCCGGCAGGACCCGCGCACGATCGCCTTCGACGGTGGCCCGGGTTTCGACAATATCCATCAGGACGCCTTCCGCCTGTCGCTGCTGGTCGAGCCGGTCGAGGGCCTCAAGAGCACGACCATCTATGAATATTTCAAGGGCGATGAACTGGCCGGCGGCCTTTATCTGCTGCGTGAGAATTACCCCTTCGCCGCGCTGGGGCTGGGGGTCGTCGAGCCACAGGTGCAGGCGGCTTTGCAGGCACAGAAAGCCAATCGCCGCGGGTCGTTCGACGGCGGCATCAACGGCGGCGCGGCCTATCGCAAGACCACGTCAATTACCAATGATACGTCCTTCAGCTTCGGCGATCTGACGCTACGCAACATTTTTGGCTATCGAAAGAATTACAGCTATCAGTTGATCAACACCGGCGGGCTGCCGCAACTGCAAATCCCCACGGGTCTGCCGTCTCCCGCGCCCTCGGCCGTGCCGTTTACCCTTTTCACAGCGTCTTCCGTGCTGGATCGGCAATATCTGACAAATGAAACCCAGTTGCTGGGCGATTTTGGCTCGTTCAACTTCATCGTCGGCGCCTTCTATAATAATGATAAGCCCGACGGCCCCAGTGGATCGCAGTTCACGGCATTTTCGGTGGGCGGAGTCCCGGCGCCTGCGGTGACGGCCCATGTCCGCAACAAGAACTGGGCGGTCTATGGCCAGATCGGTTATGAATTCACGGACAAGCTGAAGCTCAATCTCGGCGCTCGCTACAGCTGGGACAAGGTGTCGGCCTGCGGCGGCACCATCGGCACGACCTATGTCGACGAATCCACTTGCCTCAGCACGGCAGCCCTCGGTCTGGCCGACGGCGTCGGCACCGTATCCAACAAGGGCGAGGAGCCGAGCTGGACCATCGGCCTCGACTATAAAGCGACCCCGGACTGGCTGCTCTATATCGTGTCGCGACGGGGCTATCGGGGCGTCAATGTGAACACGCCGCTGTTCGAATCACCCTTTACCACGGGCGGCACGAATCCGGCCTGCGTGGCGACCGGAGGCGTCTGCGCAGACCTTCGTCCCTTCCAGAAGACGGGGGAGGAAACAATTACCGACGTCGAGATCGGCTCCAAATATGACTATCATGTCGGGTCCGCGCGTGGGCGCCTGAATCTGGCCGCCTATTACAGCAAATATAAGAATGCGCTTCAGTTCCTGAACACGCAGACGACCGTTCCGAACGGCACGCCGGATTCGCCGACCAACGGCTCCCTGGCCGCCAATGTCGCCGATCTGCGGATTTGGGGTGTCGAACTGGAGGCGTCCATCAGCCCCGTGCGCAGCCTCACCGTCGGTTTCAATGCCGCCTATACCAATGTGAAGGTGGAAAGCCTGACCGTTCCTGCAGGACTGCCTTCGACCATCGTGCTGGGCGAGGGTCAGATCAACAAATATTCGCCGAGTTTCTCCGGCACGGCCAGCGTGAGCTGGACCCTGCCGATCCGCCCGGCTGACGGCGATGTGGTGGTCAACGCCGACCTGTTCATGACCGACGATTTTGGCGGCCAGAATGGCGAAAAGCTGCCGGGTTACCAACTCGCCAACGCGCGTCTGGATTGGCGTGGAATAGGCGGCACGGGCCTTGATCTGGGCATTTATGTGAAGAACCTCTTCAACGAGAAATATTTCTCGGCTTCCAGCGTTCTTCTGCCGTCCTTCCCAACCAGTTCGGTCTATGCCGGCGATCCGCGGACGTGGGGCATCACGGCCAAATATACGTTCTGACGCGCCCGTGAGAGGGGAGGGTGAGCGACCTGCCCGCCTCCCCCCTCTACAAGGACAGGTTTGCAGCGAGACGGCAGGGCATAGGAAGTTCTCGAGAGGATGAGCATGAAGCTCGGCATATGCAGCATGTGGGGGGACCGGCTGGACGGATTTCGCGAAGAGGTCCGTCTTGCCGCCGATCTCGGTTTTGAGCTGATCAGCGTGGGCGATTCGCCGGCAGGGTGGCACGAACTTTATGTGTCGCTGACGCTCGCCGCGCTTGACGCGCCGAAGGCGACTTTGGCGCCGCTGGTTACCTCGCCTTTCATGCGGCATCCGCTGGTGACGGCCTCCGCCCTCAGCACTATCGACGATCTCTCCGGCGGGCGCGTGGCGCTGGGCCTGGCGACTGGGGGTAGCACGGTCATGGCAATCGGCCGCCCGCCCGCGACGCAGCGAGAGATCCGCACGGAACTGGCTGTGTTGCGGGACCTGTTCGCCGGACGGCCGACGCAGATGAACGGCGCGCAGATCACGCCGCTTCGTTTCGCCCGCCCGATTCCGATCTATTATTCCGCTTTCGGTCCCAAGGCACTAGCGCTGGCGGGTGAGCAGGCCGACGGCGTCATATTGTTCGCGGGCGAACGCCATCTCGACGGGCTGAAGGACCGGATCGAT
>NZ_JBHIWJ010000056.1:18019-18749 GCF_041987595.1 Sphingobium sp.
GGCGTCATATTGTTCGCGGGTGAACGCCATCTCGACGCGCTGAAGGACCGGATCGATACGGTCCGGGCAGCGGCGCAGGCGGCGGGGCGGGACCCTTTGTCGATCGATATTTGGGTCGTTTCCTTCGCCTCGATCCGTCCCAGCCGGGACCAAGCCATTGACGATCTCAAGGCGTTCATCGTCGTCAACGGCATGGCCTTCCGCACGCCCGAAACGCTGGCGCGTGTCCCGACGCAGTTTCGCGGCAAGATCGATGAACTGCACGCGCGCTATGACCCGACCGAACATGTGGTCGTCGGCGGCAGGAATGTGGCCTTGATGGAAGAATTGGGGCTGACCGGGTTTCTGGCGGATTTCGATACGTTGGCAGGACCCGTCGACGCGGCCACGGACATGCTGCGGCAACTTGAGGCGATGGGCGTCTCGACCTTCATCGCGGCCTTGCCCGGACATGCGGCGCCGCTAGAAACCATTCGCGGGCTTGCCCTGGCGAGGAGTGCGATGTGACACTGGATCTACTGCATCTGAGCGAAGACGAAGCGGCCGGGATTGCGGCGGTGCTGCGATCCCCGTCCCTTGCGGACATGATGGAGGCAGCGGAGGCGATGACGGTCGCAGCGCATGGCCGTCGCGTGACCTATTCGCGCAAGGTCTTCATCCCCCTCACCAAATTGTGCCGCGACGTCTGCCATTATTGCACCTTCGCCACCACGCCGGCCCGCGCCGGTGA
>NZ_JBHIWJ010000056.1:18913-26823 GCF_041987595.1 Sphingobium sp.
GCCGAAATGGCGGAACTGGTGTTCCGCGAGACGGGCTTGCTGCCTCATCTCAATCCCGGTCTGATGGACAGCGCCGACTATGCGCTGTTGAGGCCGCATTCCGCTTCCATGGGCATCATGCTGGAAAGCAGTTCCGACCGGCTGTGCGCACGCGGCGGCCCGCATTTCGGTTCGCCCGACAAGGAGCCGGCCCTGCGATTGGCCGCCATCGAGGAGGCCGGACGGGCGCGCGTGCCATTCACGACCGGCCTGCTGATCGGCATCGGCGAAACCCGCGATGAGCAGGTGGAAGCGCTGGTCGCCATTCGCGATCTGCATCGCCGCTACGGCCATGTTCAGGAAGTCATCATCCAGAATTTCCGCGCAAAGCCGGGAACGCGGATGGCGGATCATGCCGAACCGTCGCTTGACGATCATCTTTGGGGCATCGCCGCCGCGCGGATCATCCTGGGGCCTGAGATGACGATCCAGGCACCGCCCAATCTCCACGATCGCGTCGATCTGGCGCCGCTGATCCGGGCCGGCGTCAATGATTGGGGCGGGGTGTCGCCCGTGACGCCGGACCATGTAAACCCGGAGGCGCCCTGGCCGCATCTGGAGATATTGGAGGACGCCACCAAAGCCGCAGGCCGCATATTGATGCAGCGGCTCGCCATCGGCCCGCGTCATGCCCTTGCGGCGCGGGATTGGGCTGCGCCAGCCATCGCCACCCAGATCCTGCGCGCCATCGACGGGCGGGGCTTGCCTAAGGTGGACGAATGGTCCGCGGGACATGGCGATCCTGCACCCGACACCATGGTGATGGAGCCGGTTCTCGCCTCCCGATCGATCCTGTCCATCCTTGACGCAGCGGAGGAGGGTGAACGGCTGAGCGAAGCGGACATCGTGACCCTGTTCGACGCCGAGCAGGATGATTTCGCCGCCATCGTCGACCGGGCCGACCGGTTGCGGCGGCAGGCCGTAGGTGACACGCTGACCTATGCCGTTAACCGCAACATCAACTATACCAACATCTGCCTCTATAAATGCGGCTTCTGCGCCTTTTCCAAGGGCAGCACCAAGGCCATGCGCGGCCCGGCCTACAGGCTCGACATGGAAGAGGTTGGACGCCGCGCGGCCGAAGCCTGGGATCGCGGTGCGACCGAAGTCTGCCTGCAGGGCGGGATTCATCCCGATTATGACGGGCATACCTATCTCAATGTCCTCAAGACGGTGCGCGACGCCGCGCCGGATATCCATATCCATGCCTTTTCGCCGCTCGAAGTGACCCATGGCGCCCGCACGCTCGGCCTGCCGCTGGAGGATTATCTGGCGCGGCTGAAGGAAGCGGGGCTGTCCACGCTGCCCGGTACGGCGGCGGAGATACTGGACCCCGAAGTTCGCGCTATCATCTGCCCGGACAAGGTGACAGCGGACGAATGGATCGAGGTGATGCGCGTGGCCCATGGGGTGGGCCTGCGCAGCACGGCCACGATCATGTTCGGCCATGTCGAAGAATATAAGCATTGGGCGCGCCATCTGCTGCGCATTCGCGGATTGCAGGAGGAGACGGGCGGCTTCACCGAATTCGTCCCGCTGCCCTTCGTCCATATGGAATCGCCGATATGGCGCAAAGGGCTGGCGCGATCGGGCCCCAGCTATCGCGAAGCGGTGTTGATGCACGCCGTGGCACGCATCGCGCTGCATCCGGTGATCCCCAATATCCAAGTGTCCTGGGTGAAGATGGGGCCGGAGGGAGCCGCTGCGATTCTGAAGGCGGGCGCCAACGATATGGGTGGCACGCTGATGGATGAATCGATCACCAGGGCTGCCGGCGGCGTCAATGGGCAGGAATTCGGCCCCAGGGAAATGCAGGCCCTGGCGGCATCTGTCGGGCGACCTGTGCGCCAACGCACTACGCTTTACGAGCTGGTGCGACCTCGTCGCGCCGTCTTGGCTGAACCATCGTGAACGATCTGCAACATCGTTCGCCAGCTCCATTGAAGGACAATATATGACTCTTCCCGCCATTGCCGTCGTCGGCGGCACCGGTAATCTGGGCGCTGCGATCGCCTGGCGGCTGGCGCGTGCCGGCTATCCCGTGACGATCGGATCGCGCAACGCCGAAAGCGCGGAAAAGGTTGCCGCGGAATTGGGGCATGGCCTGCGGGCTGGCGCCAATGTGGATGTCGTCGCGAATGCGGACATCATCATCTTGACGGTGCCCTTTGCCGCGCAGGAGGCGACGCTTCGCGACATCGCGCCGCATGTCGTCGGCAAATTGGTCGTGGATACGACCGTTCCCCTCGTTCCGCCCAAGGTGATGCGGGTCCAGTTGCCCGATGAAGGCTCCGCCGCCCAAAGGGCGCAGGCGGTGCTGGGAGAGGGCGTGACACTCGTGTCCGCGTTCCACAATGTCGCTGCGCACAAGCTGGCAAAGGACATTGACGTCGGCTGCGACGTGCTGGTCTTCGGCGACGACAAGGATGCCCGGGGTCGCATCGTGGCGCTGGCCGATGCCATGGGATTGAGGGGGCTTCACGGCGGCGCGTTGGTAAACTCCGCGGCCGCCGAAGCACTCACGTCGATCCTCATTTTCATGAACAAGACCTATAAGGTTGACGGCGCGGGCATTCGTATCACAGGAGATTTGATCCCGCTCGACGCTTGAGGTGTATTTGATGATCGAAATCGTACCGTTGACCGGAATTGGGGAGGTCAGACCGGGCGATGATCTGGCGGACATTCTGCATGTGGCGCTTGATCGGTGCGGCATTGAACCCCACGCCGGCGACCTTCTGGTCGTGACGCAAAAGATCGTGTCCAAGGCCGAGGGGCGTTTCATGTCGCTGGCTGATGTGGAGCCTGGAGAAGAGGCGCAGCGCCTGGCCGATATCACGCGCAAGGATGCGCGGCTGGTGCAACTGGTGCTGGATGAATCCAGCGCCATCCTGCGCGCCGTGCCCCACGTCCTGATCGCGCGGCACCGGCTGGGCCATGTCATGGCCAATGCCGGGATCGATCGGTCCAACATCGGGGCGGGGGAGGGCGATCGCGCCTTGCTCCTGCCGGTCGATCCCGATGGAACGGCGTCGCAACTGCACGCCCGACTGGGCCTGCCCGTCGTCATCTCGGACAGTTTTGGCCGACCCTGGCGGATGGGCGTGGTGGCGGTCGCCATCGGCGCCGCCGGATTGCCGGCGTTGCAGGATCGCAGGGGAGAACTGGATCGCGACGGGCGGACGCTTGAAGTTACCCAGGTCGCCCTGGCCGATATCGTCGCGACGGCCGCCTGCCTCGCCACCGGGGAAGGCGCGGAAGGCATACCGGCAGCGCTGGTGCGGGGTTGCCCGTTGACCGGCCCGGCTCGCCCCGCCGCTGATCTGGTGCGCCCCGTTCACGAAGATCTGTTCGCATGAAGCGCGTCGTTGTTCTGACCGGTGGCGTCGGCGGCGCGAAGCTGGTTCTGGGTCTGTCGCGCATCGTGGCGGGCGAGGGGCTGACGGCGATCGTCAATACCGGGGATGATTTCCGGCATATGGGGCTGCACATTTCGCCCGATATCGACACCTTGCTCTATACGCTGTCCGGCAAGGCGAATGGCGCGCAGGGTTGGGGGCGGGAAGGCGAAAGCTGGGGCTTCATGGCGGCCCTTCGCGAATTGGACGGGGAGGACTGGTTTCAGCTTGGCGACGGCGACCTGGCCCTGCATGTGGCGCGGACCCATGCCCTGACGCAAGGGCAGAGCCTGTCGCAGATCACCGCGCGATTTGCCGCCCAGTGGGGCATCGCCACCCGGATACTGCCCATGAGCGACCAGGCGGTCGCGACGATATTGGTTACGGACCAGGGACGGCTTGAGTTTCAACGCTATTTCGTCGAACAGCGTTGCGCGCCGGCCGTGCGACACATCATGTTCGAGGGCGCCACGCACGCCGTTCCAGCCCCGGGCGTCATCGAGGCGATCCAGTCGGCCGACGCTGTATTGCTGGCCCCATCAAACCCATTTCTGAGTATCGATCCGTTACTGGCGGTGCCCGGCATAGGCTCCGCGATCAAACAGACCAAGGCGCCCGTCATCGCCGTGTCTCCACTTGTCGGCGGCACGGCGGTCAAGGGCCCGACCGCCAAGCTGATGCAGGAATTGAGCATGGCGGTCGATAATGACAGCATCGCCCGGCATTATGCCGGGCTGATCGACGCCATCTTGATCGATAACGGAGACCGTTGCGAGGCGCCGGACATTGTCGTTGGGCGTTGTGCGACCCTGATGACGACTCCGGATGACAAGATTCGCGTGGCGCAGGCGGCGCTCGATCTCGCGATCAGCTTTCGTTCGTGAAGGACTGGGCTGCCCTCGTCCCCTTGAAACAGGGTGTGGAAAGTAAGTCGCGACTTCGGGAAGCGCTGGAACCGGCCGAACGCATGGCGCTGGCGTCGGCGATGGCCGCGCGGGTCATGACCTGTCTGTCCAATGTGAATGCGATCAATTCCCTATACCTTCTTGCGCCGACGGAAGTATCCGAATGGCCGTCGCATTGGTTGCCCGACAGCGGCAGAGGCCTCAATCCAGAGTTGGAGAGCGCGCGGGCGCAATTGGGCAATCGCCCCTTGCTTGTGATCCATTCCGATTTGCCGCATCTGACGGTGCAAGACGTCCAGGCCTTGCTGACTGCCGCTGACGATCGCGGCTGTGCCTTCGCGCCGGATCGGCACGGCCGCGGCACAAATGCGGTGGCACTCCGGGACGCCAACCCCTTCCGCTTCGCCTTCGGACGGGACAGCCTTACGCCCCACAGGCAGCAGCGTCCGGGGGCCGCGATCGTGGAACGGGCCGCTCTTGGCTTCGATATCGACACGCCCGCCGATTTGGCTGAACTGCATGATATGTGCGCGGCAAGACTGAAATCTTGACCGGCGCTATCCTTCCCAAGGGAAGGTGTGGTCGAACCGATCCCGGCCATTCTGCCCGCCAATCTGGAAATCAGGGAGGATCGGTCGATGAAACTGAACGTGGGCGTGCCCAACAGCATGCATGTCGCGGCAATGACGCAAGCTTGGGAATATAGCCTGACCGGGGACGACATCTGACAGGCGATGGCGACGGCCGATCGACTGGGCTTCAACAAGTGCATGTTGGGCGAACATTTCATCATTCCGCAAGAGCATATTGGCCTGTCAGGCGACCATTATGTCCATGGCACGGTTGCCCTCTCCTTCCTGGCCGGCCGCACCAAGACGATGAAATTAAGCTCCTCGGTGTCAATCCTGCCGCTGCAGAGTCCGATCGTTCAGGCCAAGGCCTGGTCGACCCTCGACTGGCTGAGCGGCGGGCGGGCCACGGCCCTGTTCGGGGTCGGCTGGCTGAAGGAAGAGTTCGACATGCTGAATGTCGATTTCCACCAGCGCGGACGCATGGCCGATGAATATGTCGCCGCGATCATCGAATTGTGGACGTCGGAAAAGCCCGAATTTGAAGGCGAATTCGTTCGGTTCAGGAATGTCGGTTTCGCGCCCAAGCCGGTGCAGCAGCCGCGCTTGCCGATCTGGCTCGGGGGCGACGCCGAACCGGTGCTCAGGCGGGTAGCGAAATTCGGCGATGGCTGGTCGCCCTTCCGTACGCCACCGGAAAAATTTCCCGAATGCCTCGATTTCATCCGTTCACAGCCGGAATATGACGGGCGGCCGATCGATCTGTTCTTTGCGCTGGAAATGCTCAATGTCGGCGCCCATCACGAGATCATGGACGACCCGCGCGCGCCCGGAACGCGGGATGCGCAAAAGGTCATCGATCAGGTGGGCTGGTTGAAGGAATTGGGGGTCAATGAAACCATCGTTCCTCTGCCGCCGGGGATATCCGGGCTGACCGAATATCTCGATCGGCTCCAGTGGGTCGCCGAGGAAATCATGCCCAAAATCTGAAACCTGCCGGGGGAAAGGCGCGGAAGGCTGTGCCTTTCCTCAGGGATATCGAAAGAGGGATCGGGAGGACTTGATGGCCCAATATGATGTTGTGGTGGTAGGATCGGGCGCGGCCGGCATGACGGCGGCGATCAGGGCCGCGTCTGCCGGGCTGTCGGTTCTCGTGCTGGAAAAGGCCGCACATTTCGGCGGTACGACAGCGGTTTCGGGCGGCGGCATCTGGATCCCCGACAGCCCGCAAGCCAGAGCGGCCGGTGTCGAGGACAGCCGCGCCGTGGCGCGCCAATATGTGCTGGACGTCATCGGACCCACGGCAGATCCCGTGCTGATCGACGCCTATCTCGATGCCGGTCCGGAAATGGTGGAATGGCTGGACCAGAACAGCCGGGTGCATTTCCTGCTCTCGCCACCCAGCAGCGACTGGTATCCGGAAGTCCCCGGCGCGGCCGATCATGGCCGCCTGCTGTCGCCGCAGGAATATGACGGCAAGAAACTGGGCGATCATTTCGCCGATCTTCGTCCCGCGCGCGAGGAGTTCAACGCGCCGGGCGGCTTTATGATCGATCTGTTCGATCTACCCTATCTGGCGGAAATGCCCTCGCCCAAGTCGCTGTTCCATTTCGGCAAGCTGGCCGCGAAGTTCGGCCTGGATAAGGTTCGTCGCTATCCGCGCGGTACGCGGCTGACCATGGGCAACGCGCTGGCGGCGCGGCTGATCCGATCGGCGATCGATACCGGCGTCACGCTCCGCAAGGACGCCGCCGTCGATCGGTTGCTGGTGAAGGCCGGCCGCGTGACCGGTGTGCGCGTTAATGGCGAGGATATCGCGGCGCGGGTTGGCGTGCTTCTGGCGTCGGGCGGCTTTTCCGCCAGCGAGCAGTTGCGCAAGGCTTACATCCCTTATGCCGAGAAGCATGTCTCGATCCTCCCCTATGAAAATACCGGCGACGGGATGAATATGGGGCTGGATGCCGGCGCTTCGCTGGACGGCGACAATCTTGTCAATGCGGTTTGGGCCGTGGTGTCGAAGATGACGCGGCCGGACGGCTATGTCGCGCGCTATGCCCATCTGATCGACATGTCGAAGCCCGGCTGCATCGCGGTCGATGCCAAGGGCGAGCGGTTCGGGAACGAGGCTTCGGTCCATTTCGTGGAGGCCATGCACAAGAGCGGCACCGTGCCCGCCCACATCATCGGCGACGCCGCCTTCATCAAGAAATATGGCATGGGCATGGTCTATCCCGGCGGTGGCGGCCTGAAAAAGCTGATCGCGGCGGGCTATGTCACGGAAGCGCCCAGCCTGCGCGAACTGGCCGGCAAGATCGGAGTGGACGCCGATGGCCTGATGGCGACGGTCGCGAAGATGAACCGCTATGCCGATACCGGCAAGGATCCGGATTTCGGCAAGGGCGACACGCAGATCGACATCGAGATCGGCGATCCCAAGCATAAGCCCAACCCGTGCCTGGGCCGGGTGGAAACCGCGCCCTTCTATGCCATCAAAATCCATCCGGGCGACGGGTCGACGACCGTGGGCCTCAAGATCGACGCGCAGTGCCGCGTGATCGGCACCGATGGCGCGCCGGTGGAGGGATTGTTCGCCGCAGGACTCGACGCCAATTCCATTTGGCGCGGCAAGTCGCCGGCCCATGGCTGCAATGTCGGCCCGGCCATGGTGACCGGCTTCATCGCGGGCAAAGCCATGGCCGAGACACTGGTGCCGGCATGATCCTTTTCGGGCGGGTTAACGGCAAAAGCCGGGATAAGGAATATCCCGATCCCGGCTTCTGCCGTTTCAACTTCTGAGAGGGCCGCAGGCTGCTACGCCGGTTCGGCAACCATGCCCGCGCGCGCTCGGGCGGTCGCCACCAGCTTGAACAGGCCCGCATTATAGTCGGTCAACTGCTCCATGGTCAGGTCCCGATAGGGCGTCATCGGGCAAAGCGAATCCACAACATCCCAGAACGGCTCGATCTTTTCGAGAACTTCGTCCACCGGCCCGCAGGTCA
>NZ_JBHIWJ010000057.1:0-25815 GCF_041987595.1 Sphingobium sp.
CGCGCGTCCATCGCAGCAGCTTGCTCCCGCTGCCCACGAGCAGCGTGTTGCCATCACTCCACGCCACGTCTTCGCTGCCCGTGGGGAGCGCGACGAGCGGCGTGAAGCTGCGGGTTGCCGGGTCGCCGCGCAGGATGGTCTGGTCATGGCCGGTCGAGAGGCCGACCGTCTGGAGCTTCAGGTCATATTGGTTCGACCAGAACCAGGGCACGGCATGATAGGCTTCTTCCTTGCCCATGATGTGGCCGACCGCCGTCTTGGCCTGATCGTTGGCGTTCTGCACCGATTCAAGCCGGATCTGGGCGCCGCGGGCGAAGCTGTTGGCGTGCGCCGCGCAGTCGCCGACCGCATAGATGTCGGGCAGGCTGGTGCGACAATATTCGTCCACGTCCACGCCATTGCCGCCCGCCGCGCCCGCCGCGATCAGCGGGCCGGTTTCGGGGATGATGCCGATGCCGACGATGACCATGTCGGTTGCGATCCGCTCCCCGTCCTGCATCAGCACGGCGGTAGCCTTGCCGTCCTTCACCTCGATGCAGTCCATCTTCGCGCCGGTGCGCAGGTCGACGCCATGGGCGCGATGCTCGGCTTCGTAGAAGCGCGACAGTTCCTCGCCCGCCACACGGGCCAGCACGCGGTCGAGCGCTTCGAGCAGCACGACCTTCTTGCCGAACTTGGAGAGGACAGCGGCCGCTTCCAGCCCGATATAGCCGCCGCCGATGACCGTGACATGGCTGATCTGGTCGAGCTTCGCCATCATTGCGTCGACATCGTCGCGGCGGCGCACCGCGTGGACGTTGGACGCGTCCGCGCCGTTGCAGGTCAGCATGCGCGGCGAGCCGCCGGTGCACCAGATCAGCTTGCCATAGCCATATTCATGGTCGCCCGCGGTCACGAACTTGCCCACCGGATCGACGGCCTTGACCCGTTGGCCCAGCAGCATGTCGATCTTGCGCTCTTCCCAGAAGCTGGCCGGGCGGATCAGGATGCGGTCGAAGCTCTTGTCGCCCGCAAAATATTCCTTGGACAGCGGCGGACGTTCATAGGGCGGGTCCTTCTCATCGCCGATCATGGCGATCGAGCCTTCAAAGCCGAGCTGGCGAAGGCTGATGCCCGCCTGCGCCCCTGCGTGACCGGCGCCGACAATCAGAACGTCATAATAGCTCATTATTGCGCTATCCCTCATTTTTCTGTCGCGGCGTGCTTGGCGCGCTTTTGCGGCACTGGCAAGCGGATTGTCGGCCGACATCGTTGTCAGCGCCCGCCAGGATCATGGGGTGGCCGGACCCGCCCGGCCACCCCACCGTTCATTTGATCGCGCTGCCGATCATGCGGGAAAGGCGGGCGGAAAAGGCCCGCGGATCGGCCGGAAGCTCGCCATCGGCGATCCGCGCTTCGTCGAGCAGCAGGCGCGCGGCGTCTTCGCGCAGGCTGCTGCCCTCCGCCAGGGTGCCGAGTTTGGCGATCAACTCGTGGCGCGGGTTGATCTCCAGCACGGGCTTGGCCGCAGCGTCGATCCGCCCGGCGCCCGCCAGCAGCTTTTCGAGCTGACGGTCCATCGCGTTGTCCGGTGCGACAAGGCAGACGGCGCTTTCAGTCAGGCGTTCGGAAGCGCGGACGTCGGACAGTTCGTCGCCCAGAACCGATTTGACATAGGCGATGAAGCCGGCCGCCTCTTCCGACGCCTCGGCCGCGGGCGCCTCGCCATCGGCCAGCGGGATCAGGCCAAGATCGGCCAGACCCTGCGTCACCGACTTGAACGGCTTGCCCTGATAATCGACGCCAGCCGTCACCCAGAAGCTGTCGACCTGATCGGTCAGCAGCAGCACTTCGATCCCGCGGGCGCGGAAACCCTCCAGCTGCGGCGAGGCGGCGAGACGGTCGAGATCCGTGCCGGTGGCATAATAGATGGCGGTCTGATTGTCCTTCAGTCCCGCAACATAGTCGCTGAGCGAGCGCCAGTCGCCGCCCGCGGTCGATTTGAAGCGGGCAAGGCCCAGCAGCGCTTCGCGCCGGGCATAATCCTCATACAGGCCTTCCTTGAGGACCGCGCCGAAATTCTCCCAGAAGGCGCGATAGGCGTCCGCGTCCTTTTCCGCCAGCTTCTCCAGTTCGGAGAGGATGCGGTTGGAAACGCCCTTCTGGATCGCGGCGAGGACCGGGCTTTCCTGTATCATCTCGCGCGAGACGTTGAGCGGCAGGTCGCTGCTGTCGACCAGCCCGCGCACGAAGCGCAGGTAGCGCGGCAATATCTGCGCCTCGTCCGTGATGAAGACGCGGCGGACGTAGAGCTTCATCCGGCCCGCCCGATCCGGGTCGAACAGGTCGAACGGCCGCATGGAGGGCAGGAAGGCGAGGACGGAATATTCGTGCAGCCCCTCGGCGCGATAATGGAGCGTCAGCGCGGGCTCGTCGAACTGCCCGGCGGCGCTGCGGTAGAAGTCGGTATATTCCTCCGCCGTGATCTCCGACCTGGGCCGGGTCCAGAGCGCGGCGCCGTCCGCGATCTGCTTTTCCTCCGCGTCCGGCTTTTCCTTGAGGAAAATGGGGACGGGGACATGGCCGGACTGCGCGGTGACGATGCGCTGGGTCGTGAACGGCTCGGCATAGCTGGCCGCATCCTCCTTCAGATGCAGGATAATGCGGGTGCCGCGGGCCGGTGCCTGCGCGGTGTCGGCCAGCTCGATCGTGTAGCTGCCGAGGCCGTCCGATGCCCAATGGGCGGCGGTATCGGCGCCTGCGCGTCGGGAAAACACGTCGACCCTGTCCGCCACCATGAAGGCGGAATAGAAGCCGACGCCGAACTGGCCGATCAGCTGCGCGCCTTCGCCATCCTTTGCTGCGGTGACGCGCTCCATGAAGGCCCGCGTGCCCGACCGTGCGATGGTGCCGAGCGCTTCGGCCATTTCGACCTCGCTCATGCCGATGCCGTTATCCTCGACGATCAGCTGGCGGGCGTCCGGGTCGAGGGTCACGGTGATGCGCGGCTGGCCGCCATCGCCTGTGTCGGGGCTGGCGAGATCGGGATTGCTGAGCAGTTCGTAGCGCAGCTTCTCGCAGGCGTCGGCGGCGTTGGAGATCAACTCGCGCAGGAAGACGTCCTTGTCCGAATAGACCGAGTGCACCATCATGTGCAGCAAGCGGGCGACGTCGGCTTCGAAAGAACGGGTTTCAGGTGCAGTGCCGGTTGTGGTCGTCATGGCAGGTGCCAAAGCTCTCCCCAATTGAAAATCCGTCCGTCAGATGGCCGGAGGGTGCGCGGCTTTCAAGTCCTGACAGAAGATCGGCGGAGCGGGCCGGTGCAAAATTTGCCCCGATGTGGTAAACCGGAGCGGGACGAGCCCTTCATCCATGCCCGTCCGGGGACGAGGGAGAAGGATCCTATGCTTCATGGGCGATCGCTGGCGGTCCCGGCCGCGCTTATCCTCTCTTCCCCCGCGGTCGCGCAGCCGGAAAACTGGAATGACGCCCGCCCGCTGACGCTGACATTGTCGAGTTTCAGGTTCGAGCCCGCCGACATAGTGCTGGAGCATGGCGTGCCCTATCGTCTGCATCTGGTGAACAGCGCGTCAGGCGGCCATGATTTCGCCGCCAGAGAATTTCTGGCCGCTGCCCGGATACGGCCGCAGGACGCGCCGAAGATCAGAGACGGCCGGATAGCATTGAGTGGCGGCGAAAGCACCGACGTTACGCTGATCGCGCCGACGCCCGGCACCTACAGGCTGCGCTGCACCCATTTCATGCACAGCGCCTTCGGCATGACCGGCAGGATCGTGGTGCGGTGAAAAAGCCGGGTGCCTTTGCGCGGCGGGGAAGGGGGATGTTCGCCTGAGAAACCGTCCGGGAGCGGACGGTGGTGACCCCTACGGGAATCGAACCCGTGTTTCAGCCGTGAGAGGGCCGCGTCCTGACCGCTAGACGAAGGGGCCTTTACGTCGCTCCGGGCGACAGGCAGGGGGACGCCTTTAGGGACGTCGTCCTGTGCCGTCAAGCTAAACCGGACGGCCCGATAGCGGCACATAAAAAACCACCCCATGCTATTCGCATGGGGTGGCCAAGGTTCAGGGAGGAGACGCCTCCAAAAGGGGGAGGCGCCCATACGACACACCCGAAAGGGGGGCAGGTGCGCCGTATGTTCAGTAAATAGAGAAGATCGCGCGGCGTTTCAAGTGGCACCGCGCAACCTTTTTCCCTAAATATTTGTCATGAAACGCTTAATTTGCGTTAAGCTTCCGCGGCTTCGGGCGTTCCCGGCACGGTGATCGGGCCCTTGCCCTGCGCGACCTGGGACTCAAACACTTCGCGCATCAGCTGGAGCGAGAAGAGGTGGGCGTAGATCAGCGGCAACATGCCGTTCTGGCTGATCTTGCGCAGCTGGTCGCCGCGCATGTCGCGCAGCTTTTCCTCATTCACCATGCGGAAACCGCGATAGACGAAGGGCTGGTCGTTGCCCGGAACCTGAATGGCGACTTCGCCGTCCATCAGCAGGTCCAGATCCTTCAGATCCTTCATGAACTGGCCGGTGCGGGCCGCGGCCTGTTCAAAATCCTCGCAGAATTTGAGGACGCCCTGGGTCAGTTCGCTGGGCTTGCCGTCTTCGAACAGCGGCTGGCCTTCCTCGAAGGCGCCGACGGCGTCGCTGGTCGGGTCGAAGCAGAGCGACAGCTCGTCGCTGTCCGGGCGCAGCTTCGCCAGCATCCAGGGATAGCGGCGGACGTAGGCGGGCACATAGGCCGGGCCGCGCAGCTTGCCTTCATCGTCGAGGAAGGTGTTGACGCCTTCGTTGAGACCCATCAGCGCCAGCGGAACCGGCTCGTCGCCGGCCGAGAAGATGATCGGCACGAAGCGCTGGGCGGCGACGAATTCATCGACGGTCAGCGGAATGGCGTGCTGCTTGGTGAGGAAGGGCGCCGAGTCGACGGAACGGCTGCGGAACGTCGCATGATCGACGCTGCTCAGGGGGATGAGGTCGTTGTAGAAAACGGGAAGGCCGTTCGCGGGCGCGCTTGCCATGATGCGTAAGTCCATTTCTAACAAAAAGCGGCGCATTTTTCCTGCGCCGCCGGGCCTGATACTGGGCCGAGGGAGATAAAGGGCTTGAGCGCGGGAGGCAATCGCTTTGTCGACGCCCGGTGCCCGGGACGCGCTGCCTTCCGCCCGGCCTTCGACGCGGTCGCCGTCAGCCTTCTTCCGGGCGGGGAATGAGCTTGTCCGGGTTCATGAGGCCCTGCGGGTCGAACGCCGCCTTGATCGCGCGCATCGCGTGCAGACGGGCGGGGCTGGCAAGACGGCCCAGTTCGGCGCGCTTCATCTGGCCGATGCCATGTTCGGCGGAGATGGAGCCGCCCGCCGCGACCACCGCGTCATGGACGAAGGCGTTGATCGTCTGGCCTTCCGCCGCGATCCAGGCGGGGCCGTCGGCCGTGCCCTTGGGTGCGCGGACGTGGAAATGGACGTTGCCGTCGCCCAGATGGCCGAAGGAGGAGGCGGTGGTGCCGGGGAAGGTCCTTTCCGCAGCCGCCGCCGCCTCGACCATGAAGGCGGGCATGCGGGCGACGGGGACGCTGATGTCATATTGAAGCGCCGGACCCTGTGCCTTTTCCGATTCCGACAGCGATTCCCGGATGCGCCAGAAGGCTTCGGCCTGCGCTTCGTTCGCAGCGATGGCGGCATCGGCGGCGATGCCCTGTTCCAGCGCTTGCGCCAGCGCGCTTTCCAGCCGTTCGGCAGGACCGGGTTCGCGCAGATCGGCATGATCGACCTCGATCAGCACATGCCAGGGCGTGCGGGTTTCGATCGGGCAGCGGGTGCCGGGAATGTGCGAGAGGACATGGCCCAGACCATCGTCCGCGATGATCTCGAACCCCTCGACGCTATCTCCCAGCCGTGCTTCGGTGAGACGGAGCAGGGTGAGGGCGTCGGCCGGCGAAGCCACGCCCACCCAGCCGACGGCGCGCGCGGCGATGGCGGGAACAAGGCGAAGCGAGGCCGCCGTGATGATCCCCAGCGTGCCTTCCGCGCCGATCAGCAACTGTTTGATGTCATAGCCGCGATTGTCCTTCTTGAGTGCGTCGAGGCCGTGGAAGATGCTGCCGTCGGGAAGGACTGCCTCGATACCCTCGACCAGCGCGCGCATTGTGCCGTGGCGCAGGACCTGCGTGCCCCCGGCATTGGTGGAGATAAGGCCGCCGATGGTGGCCGATCCCTTGGCGCCCAGGCTAAGCGGGAAGCGCCGCCCGGCATCGGCCGCGGCATCGTGCAGGTTGGAGAGAATCACGCCTGCCTCGCACAGCGCCAGATTGTCTTCGGGCGACAGGCTGCGGATGCGGTTCATCCGGCGGAGCGACAGGATCAGCGCGGAGCCGTCGGCCGGAGGCGTTGCGCCGCCCACCATGGAGGTGTTGCCGCCTTGCGGGACCAGCGGAATGTCGAGCTCTGCCGCCAGCCTGACGGCGGCGGCGACCTGTTCGGTCGTCTCCGGCTGGAGGATGGCGGCGGCGGCCCCATGATAGCGGCCGCGCCAGTCCCTGACCCACGGCGCGATGTCGCCGGAATCGGTGATCACGCCCTTGGGCCCCATAATGCCAAGGAAGCGGGCGATAATGTCTTGTCCTATCATGGGACTGTCCTATGCCTTGGAATTCATCGACGGTTCAACCATTGGCCCATAGCGTCTGCGTCCCAAAAGGGGTTCGACTTGCTCTATTCCGTCCTGTTGCTGCTGACTGCGCCAGCCGCTGAGCCTGTGCAATGGGCGCAGCTGAGCATCGAACAGCGCGTCATCATTCGCGTGCCTATGGTGAAAAAGGGCCGCGCTCCCGCAAGGCCCGCGCCCCAGGCGCGCAGCGCGTGGAAGGAGAAGAAGGGGCCGCGCTGCATCGCCCTGCGCTCGATTCGGTCGGCAAGCATCATGATGGACAATGCCATAGATTTGCTGCTGGCGGACGATCACCGCTATCGCGCCCGGCTGGAGCGCGGATGCAACAGCATGGGTTTCTACTCCGGATTCTATGTCGAGCCGGATGATGACGGCTCACTCTGTTCGGGGCGGGACGATTTGCAGGCACGCAGCGGCGCAAGCTGCGCGATCGAGAGTTTCCGCCGACTGGAGGAAGCCGATCCGGACGATTAAAGGTCGAACAGACGCGATTTCCTTGACAAGAAGCCGATATTTTCGCAA
Organism: Sphingobium sp.; assembly: GCF_041987595.1. Classification (GTDB taxonomy): domain Bacteria; phylum Pseudomonadota; class Alphaproteobacteria; order Sphingomonadales; family Sphingomonadaceae; genus Sphingobium. Next base: position 7,181 of record NZ_JBHIWJ010000057.1, read on the forward strand.
GGCGCGCGCGATTTCCGTTTAGGCGTAGCAGCGCGGCGGAGTGCCTCCAGTTCCGGACAACTGAATGACTTTTGCCGATCTCGGCCTTTCCGACGAATTATTGAAGGCCGTAACCGAGGCCGGATATGACACGCCCACGCCGATTCAGGCGCAGGCGATCCCGCCCGTGCTGATGATGAAGGACATTATCGGCATCGCCCAGACGGGGACCGGCAAGACTGCCAGTTTCGTGCTGCCGATGATCGATATTCTTGCCCATGGCCGCGCCCGCGCCCTGATGCCGCGATCGCTGATTCTGGAGCCGACCCGCGAACTGGCCGCGCAGGTGGCCGAGAATTTCGAAAAATACGGCAAATATCACAAGCTGAACATGGCGCTGCTGATCGGCGGCGTGCAGATGGGCGATCAGCTCAAGGCGCTGGAAAAGGGCGTCGACGTGCTGATCGCGACGCCCGGCCGCCTGATGGACCTGTTCCAGCGCGGCAAGATCCTGCTCAACGGTTGCAGCATGCTGGTGATCGACGAGGCCGACCGCATGCTCGACATGGGTTTCATCCCGGATATCGAGGAAATCTGCACCAAGTTGCCCGCCCAGAGGCAGACCCTGCTGTTTTCCGCAACCATGCCGCCGGTCATCAAGAAGCTGGCGGATCGCTTCCTGTCGAACCCCAAATCGATCGAAGTGGCGCGCCCGGCGACCGCTTCGACCAACATCACCCAGCGATTGGTGAAGGTCGATTCGCGCAAGAAGCGTGAAGCGCTGCGAGCGATGCTGGATGCCGAAGAGGTGCAGAGCGCCGTGATCTTCTGCAACCGCAAGACCACGGTGCGGGAACTCAACAAGAGCCTTCAGCGGCATGGCTTCAAGTCGGGCGAGATCCACGGCGATATCGACCAGTCGGCACGCATCGCCGAGCTGGAACGGTTCCGGGCGGGGACGGTGAATATCCTGGTGGCGTCGGATGTGGCCGCGCGCGGGCTGGACATCAAGGGTGTCAGCCATGTGTTCAACTTCGATGCGCCCTGGCATCCCGACGACTATGTCCACCGCATCGGCCGTACCGGCCGGGCCGGTGCGACGGGCGTTGCCTATACTTTCGTGACCTCCGACGATGCGGAGGCGATCGACAATATCCAGAAGCTGATCAAACAGAAGATCGAGATGATTGCCGCTCCGGTGGCCGCTGCGCCGCCAGTGAAGACTGTCGAGGAACCGCGCCGGTCGGATCATGATCGCAAGGGCGATCGCAGGTCCGACAAGCGCCGTGACGATCGGCGGCGCGAAGAACCGCGCGCGGCGCGTCCGGAGGGCAATGGTGCGCGTCCGCGTCGTCCCGAGCCGGTGGATGACGGCCCTGACGATGGCTGGAATGGCCCGGTGCCGGAATTTCTGTCGGTGGGCTTCGGCGCATAAATCGGATGGGGTGGGGCCGGTCCTTTCCCCTTTTCCGTCAGCTGGAGCGCCGCGCGCAAAAGTGGACGAGCCGGAGAAAGGCGAATCCGGCCTCGGATCCTGCGCCAAAAGCGACGCGATAACGGAAAATCAGAGCGCGCCGCTGCGATGCCCGGCGTCAGACCCGGTGCAGGTCGAGATCCTCGACGCTGATGCCCAGCCGCCTGATCTGCTCTGCGACGGGGGGCCAGACCGTACCGAGAAAGCGTGCCCGTTCCGTCTCGCGCAGCCGTCGGGTAGCTCCGTCGGCCACGAACATGCCGACGCCGCGTTTGACCACGACCAGCCCGTCATCCTGAAAGCATTGATAGGCCTTGGCCACCGTCAGCGGATTGGCACCCTGCTGCGCGGCCAGGGCTCGTACCGACGGAAGCAGATCGCCGTCGCGAAATTCGCCGTCCAGTATTGAGGCGGCGATGGTCTCACGCAGGCGGAGATATACGGGTTTGGAGTCGTCGGCCATGGTGCATCAGTGCCATAATACAGCCATGCGGGTCAACCAAGCGAATGTCGCGCAGCCATGCCGCAAGCGTAATTATCTGTCCCAAATGGAAACTATATTATCATATTCCGGCCGCGGCCGTTCTTCTGGCTCCTTGCCCGGCGTGCCAATGAAGACGAAGCCCGCGATCTTCTCGCCGCCCTTCGCAAAGGCGATGCGGACATCCTCATTATAGCTCGGCCAGCCGGTGAGCCAGCCGCCTGCGAAGCCCAGCGCATGGGTCGCATGCAGCAGGTTCATGATCGCGGCCCCCGCCGACAACTCCTGTTCCCAGACCGGAATCTTGCTGCCGCTCGCCGGCGCGGAGAGCGCAACGATCAGCGCCGGAGCCTGATGCGCGAACTGGTGCATCGCCTCGATTTCCAACCGCCCGGCATCCGGCTTCTCGGCGCGATAGGCGTTTTCCAGCAGGGCGGCGAGGGCATCGCGCTTTTCCGGCGGCACGACCACGAAGCGCCAGGGGGCGAGCTTGCCATGATCGGGCGTGCGCAGCGCGACTTCCAATATGGTGCGCAGCTGATGCGCGTCCGGCCCCGGCGCGATCAGGTCGCGGGGTTTGCCGGATCGGCGGGTCTGGAGGAGCGAGAGCGGAGACGTGCGGTCGTTGAACATGGCCGCCCAGATGGCGCGCCATCGGGAGGGACGCAAGGGCATAGCGCTCTTTGACAGATGTACGAATTCCGCTTTAGGGTGTGTGGGGATTCAGTTCAGGGCAAGGCGAAAATGGTGGATTTCGAGAACCGGCGCGCAGCGTACTCAAAGTACGTGAGCACCGGAAGCGCAGAAAGCCGCGATTTGCAGCCTGTCATGGACTGAATCCCCGCACACCCTAGGCTGGGCGGCATGATGGAGGCGCGTTCGCGGCCTCTTACCAAGACATAAAAAGGGGCCTGAATGGCGACCTCGAGTTCAGTGACGACCGGGACGGGAAAGACCTGGATCGGCCATCCGCGTGGATTGTTCCTGCTGTTTTTCGTCGAGATGTGGGAGCGCTTTTCCTTCTACGGCATGCGGGCGCTGCTGATCTTCTATCTGACGCAGCATTTCCTCTTTTCCGATCGCGACGCGAGCTATGCTTACGGCGCCTATATGTCGCTCATCTATATCTCGCCGCTGATGGGGGGCTATCTGGCCGACCGCTATCTGGGGCAGCGCAAGGCGGTGCTGTTCGGCGGCATCGTGATCGCCATCGGCCATCTGATCCTGGGGCTGGAAAGCGACGATGCGGGCGCCATGGGCCTCAGCCTGTTCTGGCTGGGGCTGGCGACGGTCATCACCGGCACGGGCTTCCTCAAATCCAGCGCTTCGGCATTGGTGGGGCAGCTTTATCCCCGCGACGACATGCGGCGCGATCCGGCCTATACGATCTTCTACATGGGCATCAATCTGGGCGCGACCATGGGCCCGGTGATCTGCGGTTATCTGGGCCAGACATGGGGCTGGCACTGGGGTTTCGGAGCCGCGTCGGTGGGGATGATCGCGGGCGTCATCGGTTTCGCCCTGTCCAAGCCGCTGTTGCAGGGCAAGGGCGAGCCGTCCGATCCGCAGCGGCTGGCCCAGCGCATCGGCGGCATCGTCAGCCGCGAGTGGCTGGTCTATCTGTCAAGCCTTGCGTCGATCGCCCTATGCTGGTTGCTGATTCAGCAGCATGTCATCGTCGGCTGGCTGCTGGCGCTGTCGAGCGGCGTGGTCGTCCTCTATATCCTCTGGGAAGCGTTCGGCCGGATGGAGCGCATCGGCCGCGACCGGATGCTGGCGGCGCTTTTCCTGTTGGTCATCAACCCGATTTTCTGGGGCCTGTACGAGCAGACCGGATCGTCGCTCAGCCTCTTCACCGATCGCTATACGAACCGGCACATATTGGGCTTCAACGTTCCGGCCTCGATGTTCCAGTCGGTCAACGCTGCCTATATCCTGATGTTCGGTCCGGTCATGGCGGGCCTGTGGATCTGGCTGGCGAAGCGCGGCTGGGAACCTTCGACTCCCGCAAAATTCGGCATTGCGCTGGCGCTGGTGGGTGCGGGGTTCCTGATCCTGGTGGCCGGGACCGGCGCGGCGGGCACGCTGACGCCGGTACTGTTCATCTTCCTGCTCTATCTCTGCCACACGATCGGGGAGTTGTGCCTGTCGCCGGTGGGGCTTTCGGCCATGTCGAAGCTGGCGCCCTCGCGCATGATCGGGCTGATGATGGGCATCTGGTTTCTGGCCATGGCGCTGGGCGAATATGCCGCCGGGCTGATCGCCGCGGCCACCGGGGGCGATGCGGGGCAGGCATCGCGGGAAAACGTGCTGGCGGTCTACAGCCAGATCGGCTGGTGGTCGGTCGCGGCGGGGATTGCGGTCATGGCGCTGGCGCCGCTGGTCAAGCGGCTGATGCATGACGATCGTTTCGAAGTCGAGGGGTAGGGCAGGGCGTTACTGCGTCGCGCCCCAGATGTCGCTGACCCGGACGAAACCCTTCTGGCCGTCCACATCGAAGGCGCACCACCCCTTGCCGCAGGAGGAGAGGCGGCCGACCACGCCCTTTTGCGCGCGATAGACGGCGCGGGAATCCTCGCCGGGGGATTGCCGCATCGGGGCCATTTCGGCCGTGACGATGGCGGTCGGCGTGTCGCTGAGCAGTCGGACGTGCATCCAGCCCTGCGTGCCGGTGGAATCCTCCACCTTGCGCCACAGGCCGAGCACCTGCACGACTTTCACCGGCAGGTCGCGGCGCTGATAGACCCAGCTTGAGGGATAATCGAGGCTGGGCCCCACGCGCATGCGCGCTTCCGGCTGCGTCAGCGACGCCCAATAGGGAACGGGCTTGGCAGGCGTGGCCAATGCCGTGCCTGTCCAGCACGCCGCCGCGATGATGCCCGCACCCAGATAGCCCTTCATTCCCTGACATTCCCCATCATGTGATGTCGCGACCATAGCCGTTGCGCACCCTGAGCGACAACTGCTCTCTTGCGCATGGGGATAAGCGCTTGACCATCGCCCCGGCGCGGAATAGCGGCCATATATGGTCAAGAAACCGCGCCCCGCCAAGCCGCGCGTCATCGTGACGCGCCGCCTGCCTCCCAATGTGGAGGCGCGCATGGCCGAACTGTTCGACACCGTCTTCAATATCGGCGACGTTCCGATGGACCGCGCCGCGCTGACCCGCGCAATGGCGCAGTGCGACGTGCTGGTGCCTGCCGTCACGGATCAGTTGGACGCGGGCCTGATCGAAGCGGCGCCGGAACGGCTGCAACTGATCGCCAGCTTCGGCAGCGGCGTCGATCATATCGATCTGGTTGCGGCGCGAAAAAAGGGCGTCATCGTCACCAACACTCCCGGCGTTCTGACGGAAGATACGGCCGACATGACCATGGCGCTGATCCTGTCGGTGCCGCGCCGTCTGGCGGAGGGGGAGAAGCTGGTGCGCTCCGGCGCCTGGACCGGCTGGAGCCCTTCGGGCATGCTGGGCCACCGGATCGGCGGCAAGAAGCTGGGCATTATCGGCATGGGACGGATCGGCCGCGCCGTCGCCCGCCGCGCTGCAGCCTTCGGGCTTTCCATCGCCTATCACAATCGCCACCGCCTGCCCTTCGAGGTGGAGCAGGAGTTGCAGGCGCATTGGCATCCGGATGTGGACGCGCTGCTGGAGGCGAGCGACATCGTGTCGATCCACTGTCCGCTCAACGCCGACAGCCGGAACATGATCGACGCGCGGCGGATCGCGCTGATGCGGCCCGACGCCTATCTCATCAACACCTCCCGCGCCGAGATCACGGACGAAGCCGCCCTGATCGTCGCGCTGTCGGAAGGGCGGATCGCCGGGGCGGGGCTGGACGTCTATGCCCATGAACCGGCGGTGGATCCCCGTTTGCTGGCGCTCTCCAACGTCGTGCTGCTGCCGCATATGGGGTCTGCGACGATTGAAGGGCGCGACGCGACGGGGGCGCGGGTGATCGCCAATATCCGCAGCTGGGTGGACGGCCATCGACCGCCCAATCAGGTGCTGGAAGGCTGGGTCTAAGCCGCCAGCGGGTCGAGCGTTCCCAGCGCGGCCACCAACCCCAGGATCAGGATCGCAAGGCTGGTCTCCACCAGCAGCGACAGCCGCAAATGCCGGAGCGCGGCGGCAGCATCTCCGCCATGGGTCGCGGCATCCAGCTTTGGCGTCAGTTGCCAGCGATTGGCGACGGCGAGCAGCAGCATGCCCCCGAACAGCGCCAGCTTGGCGAGCAGCAGCCAGCCATAGAGGCTGTGGAGCAGCGCGGGCAGGTGCGCCGGCCCCACGATCATCACCGCATTGAACGCGCCGGTGACGATCAGCGTGCCGACGAAGATCGTCCCGAACAGCGAGAAACGCTCCAGCATCGCCGCCGTCTGTCCGATCTGCCGCCCAGCCAGAACGGCGCGCAGCAAGGCGAGCAACGCGCCGAACCATCCGGCGGCGGCCAGCACATGCAGCGCATCGGCCACCCGGTGCGCGCTTCCCGCCAGCCCTTCGCTCGCGGCGGCATGGCCCGACCAGGCGAGCGTCATGGCGGCAACCGCGGCGGGCAGGGCCACCAGCGCATTCCAGCCTCTGCCGCGCCGGAACAGCAGCGGCAGGATCAGCAGCAGCGCCGCCGCGCGGACCGCCAGCACCATCCCGATCGGCGTGTCCCTGAGCAATATGTCGAGAATGCTCCAGTCCGGTGACAGGAGCGGGGTCCCCGCCATGCCCGCTGCGCTGGCGAGCAGCCAGAGGCCGGAGAGCAGAAGCCCCCCTGCCGCCAGCGTCCCCAGCACGCTGGCTCGCATGGTTCGCCGCCCGTCCGCGCCCATGCTCCACCAGAATAGCGGCAGACCGGCGAGCGCGGCGAGATCGGCATAGAGCGCGAAACGGGCGGCGACGAGAACCCCGTCCATCGGCCTTATTTGACCGAGAAGCTGTACTTGCCGGAAACCTTGTGCTGGTCGGCGCCGACCAGATGCCAGTCGACATCATAATTGCCCGCGGGCAGGGCGCGGGGCAGGGTGACGGTCATGGTCTTGCCGTCGCCTTCCACGGCGGTCTTGAAGCCCTTGATCGGCATGGGCGCATGATTGGCCATACCCGGCATGCCGGTCATGGTGAGGTCGACGCCGCTCAAGGGAGCCAGCATCTTTTCGCTGAAGGTGAGGGTGAGCCGGGTCGGTTTGGCGACCGTGGCGCCCGCCGCCGGGGTGGAGGACAGCAGCTTGGGGTGCGCCATCGCCACGGAGGGCAGGGCGGTCAGAACAAGAGCGCCAGTGCAGAGGAGGGGGGTAAGCAGGATGCGACGCATGGGACTAATCTCCAGTCGGGTTGCGATTAAGGAACATTACGCATCCTTTTTTCCGACCCCTCGACTAGACCCCATAAATTTTTGCATGAGGGGATGACCGCATGAGGGATGCGGCGCGAAGACGCGTATTCCCGAGTGACGAAATGGAGTGCGAATGATGAGCGACCTCGATCAGCTGCTGGGCCGGATGCGCGGCCTGCCGACCGATCCGCGCCTGATGGACATGGAAGAGGCGGTGATGGCCGGCGTCGCCGCGCGTCGCGAGCGCGCCGTCGCCCGGCGCAGTCTGGCGCTGGCGGGCATCGTCGCGATCGGCATCGGCTGGATCGGCAGCGTGGTTCCCGGCAGCCCGGCGCAGGCGGCGTCCCGGCCGGTGGTGATCGGCATGTCCGATTATGCGCCCTCGCGCCTGTTGGGGCAGTGAAGATGCGCTATGGGCTGGTCGCGCTGGTCGCCTTTGCCGCGGCGCTGGCGGCGGTGCTGGTGGCGCGGGTCTGGATCGCGCCCGAACCGCGTGTCGAGAGCGAGGTCCACGCGCTCATCCACAAGAAGCTGAAGCTGGACGAGGGCCAGGAGCAGCGTATCCACGCGCTGGAGGCCGATTTCGCGAAGCGGCGCGAAGCCATGGAGGCAGAAATGCGCGCCGACAATGCTCGTCTGGCGCAGGCGATCGCGGCCGAGCATGGCTATGGTCCCAAGGTGAGCGAAGCGGTCGACCGTTCCCACCATGTCATGGGCATGCTGCAAAAGGAGACGCTGAAGCATATCTTCGCGATGCGCGCCGTGCTGCGGCCCGATCAGGCGGCGCAGTTCGACGCCGCCGTCGTCAAGGTCCTGACCCAGCCGGCCCAGACCGCACCGGAAAGGTGAGTCCCTCGCTCACCGAGCGCAGCGACCCGGAGCTGGCCGCGCTTGCCCTTGCCGGGCAGCAGAGCGCCTATGCCGAGCTGATGCGGCGGCATCGCGATGCGGTGTTCCGTCTGGCGCGGGGCCATGCGGGCGACGCGACCGAGGCGCTGGACATTACGCAGGAGACGTTCATCTCCGCCTTCGCCGCGCTGGCCCGCTATGACGGAGCGCGGCCCTTCCGATTATGGATAGCGCGGATCGCGATCAACAAATGCCATGACTGGGCGCGGCGGCGGGCGGTGCGGCGCTTCTTCGCCTTTGCCCGGCCGATGGAGGAGGCGGGCGCCGTGGCCGATAGCGCGCCGTCGCCGGAGGAGGCCGCTCACTCTCAGGCGGAATTGCGGCGGATCAATGCCGCCATTGCGGGCCTGCCCGGCAATCTCAAGGATGTGCTGGTGCTGCGCGCCATCGAAGGGGCGAGTCAGGCCGAGGCCGCGCAGATATTGGGCATCAGCGAAAAGGCCGTGGAAACCCGCCTATATCGCGCCCGCAACAAATTGGCCGAACAGTTGAGGGATGACGGACCGGGCCGCGTATAGAGGGAAACCGTCCTCAAGCAGAGCGTCCAGCCCTCATGCCCTTCACTCTTCAAGACATTGACCGTCGCAGCCTGATCCGGAGCCTGGGCGGTCTTGGCGGCGCGCTTGCGCTCAGCCGCGCCTTCCCCGCCTGGGCGCAGAGCGGCACGGCGGGCCTTGTCGCGCCGGGCGTTCTGAGCGGCGAAAATATCGCGCTGACGGTGGGAGAAAGTCATTTCTCGACCGGCGGTCGTTCAGCGCATGCGGTGACGATCAACGGCACGCTGCCCGCGCCGCTGATCCGGTTGAAGGAGGGGCAGAATGTTCGCCTGTCCGTCACCAATGCTTTGAAGGAGGATACGTCCATCCACTGGCACGGCCTGATCGTGCCTTTCCAGATGGACGGCGTGCCGGGGGTCAGCTTCCCAGGCATCCGGCCGGGCGAAACCTTCACCTATGAATTTCCGGTCCGTCAGTCGGGGACCTATTGGTATCACAGCCATTCGGGCATGCAGGAGGCGGTCGGTCACTATGGGCCGATCGTGATCGACCCGGCCGGTGCCGATCCGGTCCAGAGCGACCGGGAGCATGTGATCGTCCTGTCGGACTGGAGTCCGGTGCATCCGCATGTGCTGTTGAAGCGCCTGAAGCAGATGGGCGGCTATTTCAACATGCAGAAGCAGACGCTGGCCGGGCAGCTGGCGGGCAAGGACCAGAGCGCCAGGGAGCGTCTGGAATGGGGCGCCATGCGGATGGACCCGACCGATATTTCGGACGTCACCGGGTCGACCTACAGCTTCCTCGTCAACGGCCATGGCACGGCGGAGAACTGGACGGGGCTGTTCACGCCCGGCGAGCGGGTGCGGCTGCGCATCGTCAACGCCTCGGCCATGACCAATTTCAACGTGCGGCTGCCCGGCCTGCCGATGAGCGTGGTGCAATGCGACGGGCAGCATGTGCAGCCGGTCGAAACCGACGAGTTCCAGATCGGCATCGCGGAGACTTACGATATCGTGGTCCAGCCGACCGAGGCGAAACCCTATGGCCTGATCGCCGAAGCCATCGACCGTTCGGGCCTCGTTCGCGCGACGCTGGCGCCGCGCATCGGCATGGCGGCGGAGGTGCCTGCGGTGCGCGAACGCCCGCTGCTCGGCATGAAGGATATGGGGATGGACATGTCCGGCATGGACATGGGGCATGGCGGCGTCATCGACCTCAGCCAGCCTGCCAATGAAAGCATGTCCGGCCATTCGATGAAGATGCGTGATCCCTCGGTCGCGCCGCAGGTGAAGATGGGGCCGGGCGTCGCCACCCTCTCGCCCATGCCCGCCGACCGTACCGCCGACCGGCCGACCGGCCTTGAAAATGTCGACCATCGGGTGCTGACCTATGCCGACCTCAAGTCGCTGACGCCGAACACGGACACACGCACCCCGACGCGGACGCTCGACATCCACCTGACAGCGAACATGGAGCGCTATATGTGGTCCTTCGACGGGGTGAAGCTGTCGGACGGCGCCGATCCGATCCCCTTCCGCCATATGGAGCGGGTGCGGGTGAACCTCATCAACGATACGATGATGCCGCATCCGATTCACCTGCACGGTCATTTCTTCGAGCTGGTGACGGGCGCGGGCGACCATAATCCGCGCAAGCATACGGTTAACGTGCTGCCCGGCGGTAAGGCGAGCTTCGACCTCACCGCCGATGCGCTGGGCGACTGGGCTTTCCACTGTCACATGCTGATGCACATGCATGCGGGGATGATGCGCGTCGTCACTGTCCGGCACGAGGGAGATGCGGCATGAGGGTGATCGCCTGCGCCGCCGCGCTTCTTCTTGGCTCCGTTTCGCTCCCTGCGCTGGCCCAGGAAATGAACCATGGCCAGATGGAGCACGATCAGAGGGATGGGGACGCGATCGAGGGCATGGATCACTCCGTCCATCAGCCGCCCGCCCAAGAGACTGCCGACGAACCCCCCGCCGACGATCCCCACGCCGGTCACGGCCAGCCCGCCGCCGATGACGGCATCCCCAAAGGCACGGCGCCGCGGAGTCCGACCGACCATGCCGCCGAAGCCTTCTACAGCCCCGCCGAAATGGCCCGCGCCCGCGCCGCGATGCTCAAGGAGAGCGGGGGCATGACCTTTTCGCAACTGATGCTCGACCGGCTTGAATATCGGTTGGGCAAGGGCGCGGACGGCTATCATTGGGAAGGCGAAGGCTGGGTCGGCGGCGACATCAACCGCTTCGCCTTCAAGACCGAGGGGGAGGGCGAAATCGGCGGCCCGGTGGAAAGCGCCGAAGTCCAGGCCCTTTACAGCCGCGCCATCGATCCCTGGTTCAATCTGGAAGCGGGGGTTCGTCACGATATACGTCCCGATCCGCAGCGAACCTATGCGGTGATCGGCATAGAAGGACTCGCGCCCTATTGGTTCGAAGTTGGTGCGCAGGCGTTCCTTTCCAGCGCTGGCGACGCGCATCTGCGGCTGGAGGGCAGTTACGACCAGCGCCTCACCCAGCGACTGATCCTGCAACCGGCGGCTGAGGTGAACATCGCAGCGCAGGATGTGCCCGCGCTGGGTGTAGGTTCGGGCATCTCCGATGTCGAACTGGGCCTGCGCCTGCGTTATGAATTCGTCCGCGAGTTCGCGCCCTATATTGGCGTGAACTGGGAGCGGAAGCTGGGCGGCACCGCCCGCTTTGCTCGCGCGGAAGGCGAGCGGGCATCCGCGACCAGCTTCGTGATGGGCGTTCGCTTCTGGTTCTGATTTGCAAGGCGGCACGATCTGCTGCCGCCCGGCAACAACTCGTCATGATCGACGGCGTCGCACATGTCCTTCGCATGCACGCGCCGCCGATCGGCGCATAGTCTTCCCTGAACACCGCAAAAATATTCTGGGTAGACACGTGCGCTTCGCCTTCTCGGTCTTCCTTCTTACTGCCGGCACCCTGCTGGCCAGTGGCGCTGCCATGGCGCAGGATGACCCGGCATCCTTGAGCGGAGGGTTCGACCTTATCGAGTTGCGCACCGGCGATGAAGGTGACGCCTTCATCTGGGACGGCACCTTTTCCTATGGCGACAGCACCGATCAGGCGATGCTGGTCGTCCAGGGGGGCGGCCCGCTGGGCGGGCAGATCGACGAGGCGCAGGCGCGGCTTTTCTACGGGCGCACCATCGGCGAAAATATCGTGCTGCTGGCGGGCGTGCGCAAGGATTTCAAACCCCATCCCCGTGACGCCCATGCCGCCATCGGCATTCAGGGCCAGATCGGATCGCGGCTGAGCTGGGAAAGCTACGCCTTCCTTTCCGATGCCGGACGCCTGACCGGGGAAGGGCAGGTCATCTACGCCCTGCCGATTACGCGGCGCCTCTATCTGGAACCGCGCGTGGCGGTCGGCTGGTCGGCGCAGAAGATTGATGTGGAGGCGGTGCGCCCCGGCTTTACCGAGTTGGAAGCGACGGTGCGTCTGCGCTACCGGCTGACGGGCAAGATCAACGCCTATGCAGGCATGGTGCATGAAAGCCTGTTGGGCGGCACCCGCGCCCTAGCCCGTTTGCAGGGAGAAGCGGTCAAATCGACGGTCGCGGTGGTCGGTTTCGGCTTCAGCCTGTAAACCGCGCCGTCATTCCCGCAAAAGGCACGAACCTGTCGATCAGGTCGCGCGAAGCGGGAACGTCGGGGCAGCGGACGCCACCCTTCGCGATGACGGAAGATTCAGGCCAGATGCTGTTCAGCCAGCGCGACATGCAGGCGGATGCCCAGCCCCAGCACATCGTCGTTAAAGTCATAATGGGGGTTGTGCAGCGGCACCGAGCCTGTCGGTTTCGCCTGACCCAGCCATATATAGGCACCCTTGCACGCCTGAAGCATGAAGGCGAAATCTTCCGAGGTGAAGGCCGGCTCCGGTGCGAGTTGCGCTTGGCCTACGCTCGCCGCAGCGGTCAGCGCTTCCTGCGCCGCATCCGCATCGTTGATCGTCGCCGGATAATAGCGATCATAGCCCACCGTCGCCGTCAGACCATGGGCGAGCGCCACGCCTGCCGCGATGTTGCGGATGGAATCCTCGATCACATCCTGGACCGCCGGGTCGAAGGTCCGCACCGTGCCCACGACCTTCACCACCGCCGGGATCACATTATGCGCATGTCCGCCGTTTATTTGCGTGACCGACAGCACGGCCGACGATGTCGCGGCAATACGGCGCGCAACGATCGTATTGAGCTGCTGCACGAGGGCTGCCGAGGCGAGGATCGCGTCCGGCGTATCCTGCGGGATTGCCGCATGGCCGCCGCGCCCTTCCAGCATGATCTCGAACTTGTCCGCCGCGCCCATGATCGGGCCGGGACGGGTTGCAATGGTTCCGGCGGGCAGGTCCGGCCAGTTGTGCAGCCCGAACACCCGGTCGCATGGGAAGCGGTCGAACAGCCCTTCCTTCACCATCTCCCGGGCGCCGCCCAGCCCCTCTTCGGCGGGCTGGAAAAAGAAGTTGACCGTCCCATCGAAGTTGCGGCTGCGCGCCAGATGCTGCGCCGCGCCCAACAGCATGGCGACATGGCCGTCATGGCCGCAGCCATGGAACGTCCCTTCCGTCTTGCTTGCATAGGGCAGGTTGGTCTGCTCATGAATCGGCAGCGCGTCCATATCGGCGCGCAGGCCGATGCTGCGGGCGGATGACCCGTTTTTCAGCACCGCGACTACGCCAGTGCCGCCGATCCCCTCATGCACTTCCAGGCCCAGTGCCCGGAGCTGTTCGGCAATCCGCCCCGCCGTCCGATGCTCGCAGAAACCCAGTTCCGGATGCGCGTGAATATCCCGGCGGAAGGCGATCAGAGGTTCAAGCAGGTCGTCGATCATTTCGGCTCACCGAACAGATGCTGGATCGGGTAATGATGTTTGATGAAGGGCGATTTGATCACGACATAGCTGAAATATTTCTCGATCCCATAATCGCTTTCGAGCATCCCTTCGATGATGGTCTGATAATGCGCCACGCCGCGCGTCACGAATTTCAGCAGATAGTCATAGCCGCCGCTGACCAGATGGCATTCGACAATCTCGTCCAGCTTGCGGATGCGTGTTTCGAAACGGGAAAAGTCCCCCGCCCGATGTTCGGTCAGGGTGACTTCGGTGAAGACCGTCAGAAACTCGCCCAGCTTGTGCAGGTTGATATGCGCGCCATAGCCGGTGATGTAGCCCGCCTTCTCCAGCCGTTTTACACGCGTCAGGCAGGGGCTGGGCGACAGGCCCACCGCATCGGCCAATTCGACGTTGGTGATGCGGCCGGATTGCTGAAGCTGCGTCAGGATCTTGAGGTCGATCCGGTCCAGTCTTGGGCCACCCAACATATGCCTTGCTCCCCCTTTTTCTTATCCCACCACCGCACGAATATCTGCTTCTTCCAGCAGATCGTCCAGTGTCCGGCGGATACGCGCGAAAATCTCGTCCATCTCTCCGTCCGATGCGCAGAGCGCCGGGGCAAGGCCGATGATATTGTCGGGGAACGACCGGAAAATGACGCCATTCTCATAGCCCCTGGCGAACAGCCGGTCGGGGATTTTGAGGGCGGGGTCGAAGCGCGCCTTGGTCGCCTTGTCCGCCACCAGTTCGATCGCGCCGAGCAGGCCGCGTCCGCGCGTGTCGCCCACCATCGGATGGTCGAGCAGGCCGGCCAGCCCCGCATCGAAGCGCTTGCCGACGTTCAGCCCGTTGGCGAGGATGCCGCCATCGGTATAGAGCCGCAGCACTTCAAGCCCCACGGCAGCACTCACCGGATGGCCCGAATAGGTCATGCCATGGCCGATGGCGAGTTCGGGCGCGGCGCCGTCCGCAATCCCCTGATAGATCCTGTCCGACATGAGGAGCGCGCCCATCGGAACATAACCGGAGGTCAGCCCCTTGGCGAGCGTCATCAGGTCAGGCGATACGTCTTCCGCCTCGCAGGCGAACAACGGTCCGGTCCGGCCAAAGCCGGTGATGACCTCATCGACGACAAACAATATATCCAGTTCGGCGCAGGCGTCGCGCATGGCCTTCAGCCAGCCCTTCGGCGGCACGATGACCCCGCCGGACCCCTGGATCGGCTCGCAGAAGAAGGCGGCGACAGTGTCCGCGCCCAATTCCGCTACCTTGTCCTTCAGCTGCTGGACCGATCGGGCGATGATCGCGGCATCGTCGGTCAGGTCGCTGCGATAGGGATAGGGCGACGGCAAATGATGCTGCCAGGGGCGCGGCAGGTCGAAATTGCGGTGGAAATTCGAGAGCGCGGTCAGACCCGATCCGGTCGTGCTGGACCCATGATAGCCGCGTTCCAGCGCGATGAACTGTTTTTTGTCCGGACGGCCGATCGCGTTGTAATAATGCACGATGTAGCGGATCGCGGAGTCCACCGCGTCAGAGCCGCCCAGCGTGAAATAGACATGGTCGAGACCTTGAGGGCTGAGGTCGACCAGCCTTTCCGCCAGCCGCACCGCCGGTTCCGATCCGAAGTGGAAATAGCCCGTCGCATAAGGCAGGCGGCGCATCTGTTCGGCTGCGGCTTCGACGATGCTTTCCTGGCCATAGCCGACATTCACGCACCACAGGCCCGCAAAGGCGTCCAGCAACTCCTTGCCGTCCAGATCGGTCAGCCACATGCCCTTGCCGCTTTCCAGCAGGGTCGCGCCGCGCAGCTCGTGGCCGCGGAAGGAAGTGACGGGATGGATCAGGTGATCGCGGTCGATGTCGATCAGGGACCGGTTGGGAGTCAGCGTCATCAGGAAACTCTCAGGCGTTGATTATGGCATGAGATTATCTTCCGCCTGCGGTCGGATGCGCCAATTTGAAGGGGTGGATGGGAGGGACGCGGCTTTTTGAGGAAGCGGTGCAGCATTTTGTGCCGCGGAGGTGGGGGACGGGCGGACATCCATAATCCTGCCCATCGAAAGACGGCGAGGGCGGGGGAGAGGCGCTTCCCTCCCCCGATCAGCTTCAGGCCAGCGCGTCCGCGACAGCCTTACCACATTGTTCCGTATTTGCCTTGCCCTTGAGATCGCCGGTCCGCAGCGCCGGTTCGGCCAGCACGGTTTCCACCGCGCGCATGATTGCGGCAGCCGCTTGCGTTTCGCCCAGATGCTCCAGCATCATCGCCGCCGACCAGATCTGGCCGACCGGATTGGCGATACCTTTGCCAGCAATATCCGGCGCCGAGCCATGGACGGGTTCGAACAGTGAAGGCGCGGTGCGATCCGGGTTGATATTGCCTGAAGGCGCCACCCCGATGGTTCCGGTGCAGGCCGGACCCAGATCGGACAGGATGTCGCCGAACAGGTTCGACGCCACCACCACGTCGAAGCGATCGGGGTTCAGCACGAACTGCGCGGTCAGGATGTCGATATGATATTTGTCGTGGGTGACGGACGGATAGTTTTTCGCCATTTCCTCCACCCGCTCGTCCCACCAGGGCATGGTGATGGCGATGCCGTTGGACTTGGTGGCGGAGGTGACATGCTTGCGTTCCCGCGTTGCCGCCAGTTCGAAGGCATAGCGCAGCACCCGGTCGGTGCCGTGGCGGGTCATCACCGTTTCCTGGATCACGACCTCGCGGGGCGTGCCGGCGAACATCTTGCCGCCGACCGAGCTATATTCGCCCTCGGTATTCTCGCGCACGACCCAGAAGTCGATATCGCCCGGCTCACGCCCCGCGAGCGGGCAGGGGACGCCGGGCATCAGCCGCACCGGACGCAGGTTGACATATTGATCATATTCCCGACGGAACTGGAGCAGCGATCCCCAGAGAGAGACATGATCCGGCACGGTATCTGGCCAGCCCACCGCACCGAAGAAGATCGCGTCCGGATTGCCGATCTGCGCCTTCCAGTCGTCGGGCATCATCTGGCCATGCCTGACGTAATAATCGCAGGAGGCGAAATCATGCCATTTCTGCTCGATGCTGAAGCCGTAGAGGACGGCTGCGCGCTCCAGCACGCGGATGCCTTCGGGCATGACTTCCTTGCCGATGCCGTCGCCGGGGATGACGGAGATGGAGTAGTTGCGGGCCATGGGAGGGAGCCTCTCGATCATGGAGGAAAGAAAAGGGCTTCGACATTCGAACGAGACAAGCGGCTCGTTCGAACAGCCCGAACGGTCGCGGCAAGGTTAAAGCTTCAACCCGCCCACATGGAAAGTCTTGGTTTCCAGATATTCCTCGATTCCCAGATGCGCGCCTTCACGGCCGAGGCCCGACATCTTGACGCCGCCAAAGGGCGCCATTTCCATCGAAATGCCGCCCGTGTTGAGCGCGACCATGCCCGCTTCCAGCCGCTCCGCCACGCGAAAGGCGCGGTGAAGATTTTCGGTGTAGAAATAGCTGGCTAGACCATAGCTGGTGGCGTTGGCGAGCTCGATGCCTTCCTCCTCATGGGTGAAGCGGAACAAGGGGGCGACCGGGCCGAACGTCTCTTCCTCCGCCAGCCGCATGTCGCGCGTCGCGCCGGTCAGCAGGACGGGCGTCGCGAAACGCGCGCCGGTCGCGCCTTCGGGCGCCTGAGCGAAGACTTTTGCACCATGCGCCAGGGCGTCCTCGACATGGGCCTTCACCTTGTCGACGGCGGCGGCGTTGATCAGCGGGCCGATGGTGCTGCCCGGCTGGTCGCCCGGCCCGACCTTCAGCGCCGAGACGGCCTTGGCGAGCTTTTCGGCGAAGGCTTCGTACACGCCGTCCTGCACCAGGATCCGGTTCGCGCAGACGCAGGTCTGCCCGGCATTGCGGAACTTGCTGGCCATGGTGCTGGCAACGGCCAGATCAAGATCGGCATCGTCGAACACCAACAGCGGCGCATTGCCGCCCAGTTCCAGGCTCAGCCGCTTGATGGTGTCGGCGGACTGGCGCATCAGCAGCGATCCCACACGGGTCGATCCGGTGAAGGACAGTTTGCGTACCACGGGGCTGCCCGTCATCACGCCGCCGACCGCCGCTGCATCGCCGGTCAGCATGTTGATGACGCCCGCCGGAAAACCAGCATCCTCTGCCAGTTTCACGAGCGCCAGCGCGGTATAGGGCGTGAGTTCTGACGGTTTGATCACCACCGGACAGCCAGCCGCCAGAGCCGGCGCGCATTTGCGGGTGATCATCGCCGCCGGGAAGTTCCACGGCGTGATCGCCGCCGCAACGCCGACCGGCTCCTTCATCACGAGGATGCGGCGGTTGGCCTCGGGCGCGGGGACGATGGCGCCCTCGATCCGGCGCGCTTCCTCCGCGAACCATTTGATGAAGCTGGCCGCGTAGCGGATTTCACCTTCCGCTTCCGCCACCGGCTTGCCCTGCTCAGCGGTCATGATGCGGGCAAGGTCGCCGATATTCTCCAGCACGAGCGCGTTCCAGCGTTCCAGAAGTGCGGCGCGCTCGGCGGCGGTCCTGGCGCGCCATGCCGGCCAGGCGGCTTCGGCAGCGGCGATGGCGGCCTGCGTGTCGGCCTCCCGACAGTCGGGCACGGTGCCGATGATCGCGCCGGTTGCGGGATTGTCGACCGGCAGCGTCCCACCGGTCTGGGCGCCGACCCATTCGCCTCCGATATAGGCGCGTTCGATCAGCAGCGCGGGGTTGTTGAGCGAGAGTGTCATCCGAGGGCCTGCGTCGTGAGAGTGAAGGTCTTGACCGGGGCTTGGGCATCGATCGGTTTGCCGCGTACCATCCGCATGACGCGGCCGACGCAGGGGAGGCCCAGCTCTTCCAGCCAGCCCGACAGCCCGCTTTCCTCAGGCACGTCGAGGCGGCAGAACATACCGCTATTGGACCCCAGCCAGTGCGAAACCAGCGCCTTGGCGCCTCCCGTGTCCGGCGCGATCGTGGGCCCAACCACATAGCCGCGCCCAAAGCGGCGAAAAAGGGCGAAGCCGACGGGCTCGTTGCTGCGCGTCAAAACCACGCCCTGCGCGCCGGCCAGGGGGCGGACCTGCTGCTGGTCGACTACGACCTCGACATCGCTGGACT
>NZ_JBHIWJ010000058.1:0-24880 GCF_041987595.1 Sphingobium sp.
CCGTGAACACGTCGATCACGGCCACGCCAACCTTGAGAGGGCCTCCGCCGGGTTCGCCATCTGCATGGCCGGTGATGCTCATTAGGCCGCACATGGAGAAGCTTGTCGGCATGATGGCGACGCATCGCCCGCCTTGTGCGAGAGATGCAAGCGCGCCGCGCAGGTGGCGCGCACCGGCATGGCGATCGATCCCGCGGCCAACGCTCCGACTGAAGGGAGGATTGATCAGCACCAGCGTGGGAATCTGCTCGGTGGTCAGCATATCCTGAATATGTTCGGCATCATGGCGTGTCACGATCTCGCCCAAGCTTCGGGACAGCAGGTCGGCGCGGGCGGGATCATGCTCGTTAAGCAGCAGCCGCGCGCCTGCGCGTGCACCATGGACTGCCAGCATGCCGGTGCCGGCCGAGGGTTCGAGCAGGATATCGTCCGAGCGACAACGTGCCGCCATGGCTGCGAGCCAGGCGAGGCTGAGGGGCGTGCTGAACTGCTGGAGCTCGACCTGCTTTTCCGAGCGGTAGGTCTGCGTTGGCAATCCGCGCTCAAATTGCCGCAGTCGTTTGAAGATGTCGGCAGGTGTTCCTGCAAGAAGCGCGCATTGCGGATCGGCGAGGTGCAGGATCTGCGCGGTTTCCAGCGCATCATATGCATCGCGCATCGACCATGCACCGCCGGCATCATCTTCGCCGAACGCCTGGGTCATCATGCGCTTGAGGGACTGGCGATTGACGATGCCACCATTGCGCAGGCGGTGGGCAAGGGACTGGGCAACCTCGAACAGGCGTTCGGGCGCGTCGTGGGTTTGCGACAAAGCGAGTTGGGGCAAGGTCATGGGCACCTCATGCGAGAATAGGACAATCCGGCTCTCCCTTTCCCGCTCTCCTTCATTCCGGCCCCTGACTGTGCAGGAAGGATAGATCAGACCCGGTGACGGGGGATTGGCTCGAGGCTATGGAAGAGCATGGCTATTCCACTCGACTATATCGACGAACTCGACCGGCTGCTGCTTGACCAGGGCGAGGATTGCATGCTGCTGTCGCAGCTGGACGGCTTCCTCACCGGAATCCTCGTCAGCCCCGATCTGCTTGCACCCAGCCAATGGCTGAAGATGATCTGGGTCGGCGAAGACGGCACGGGCATGCTGCAGTTTAGTGAAATGGGCGGTTTCCAGCATTTCACAGACCTCATCATGCACCATTATCATGTCATCCTGGCCTGCCTGGGTCAGCCGGGCAGCTTCGAACCGGTGCTGGAGATCGACACACGGTCGGACGAGACATTGTGGGAGTTGTGGATCGAGGGCTTTGGACAGGCGATGGATCTTGCCCCTTCGGGCTGGCAGCGTGTCCTCAATGACGATGATCCCGGTTGCCGCGCAGCGATCGAGGGTATTCGCGAACTTCGCGCGTTTGCCGATGGGACGAAAAAGCTGACTCTCACTGCGGAAGACCAATGGGATCGGGAAGCACCTGACCTGATCCCGATTTGGGTCGAGATGCTGCACCAGTGGCGGATTGAAAATGACCCCTACCGACCGGTCACCATCAAGCGCGAAAAGACGGGGCGTAACGATCCATGTCCCTGCGGGTCGGGCGTCAAGTACAAGAAGTGCTGCGGTTTGAACTAAATGATCGCGGACAACTGCGGGCGCGGCATGACCGTCAGCTGGGTCTTCCTGTGCGCGCTTCCAAACCCGTCAACCCGATGAAGTTAAACGGCGATCGACATCCGCCCCGGCTGAAATCGTCTCCGACATAAGCAGCAGACACGTTCGCTCTTTCACGTGCCGACCGCAATCATCCGGGCATGCCCTCATCGCCATAAAGAAAGTCCTGGCTATTTGCCGCATCGGGGCCAGTTGTCGTCTTGGGTGTGGCCGCCAAGCGCTTCTCTTCCAGCAAAACGCGGCGGCTGGTCCTATCAGTAGGCATATTGACCGGAACAAGACGGACAGCAGCGTGCCCCTCACGGGTCAGGATGATTTCTTCCCCAGCTTCCGAGCGCCGAACGAGGTCGATGAGTTGGCTTGCCGCATCAGATATGGAAATATGCATAGGCCATTATCCCTGGCGATTAAGAGCAGCGGCTCATTTTAGACCGTTGCACAGTTCCATCCAAGGCCGAAACCGGGGGCGGGGACTAAGCCGTGCCCCCGGCCATGTTCAGGCGGCTTGCGCGAAGCTTTGGTCGCCTTCGTTGCCACCTTCCTTATTCACCATGTCCGCCAGGTCGTGCTCGCTATTGTCGGGCGAGGTCGGCTCTTCGCCGCTTTCAGGGGCAGCGAACCGCATTTCGTCGGGTAGCCAGAGGAGCGCCCGTTCCTGGATTTCGGGCTCGATGATGACATCGCCACCAAATAGCCGCTCGGCCGACGCGGCCAGATCGTGCTTCTTCGACCCGGAATAACGCATGCGAAGTTCCAGTCCGCCAATCTTTTCGAACAAGGCGAGGATGCCAGGCTTGGTCAGCTTGTCGAAATAGGTGAGCGCCGTCGGCCGCCACCAGGCCGCGACATCGATGCCGAGCTTGCGCCCCAGATGATCGAGAAAGCCTGCCTCGCGTCGTCCGGCAGAAACGGCATGAAGCGTGCGCGCGATCGCCCATCCGAGCCAGGCCGCACGTGCATCGTCGGGCAGCGCACAGAAGGCATCATAACGATCTGGAACGGCCTGGTGGTGGAGCCAGCTCCGATCGAGCGCCTCGTCGAGCTTCGTCCATTCACCCGCCGCCGCCGTTTCCGGCTTGAAGTCGGGCAAGAGACGGGAAGGCACCGAGGCCCGCAGATCGCTCGGCATGTCGAAGGACGCCAGGCGGGATTCACGATCGACCATGATGAAGGTGCCGAGATCTAACGCGAATGCGGGATCACTGGCGACGTGGACCGCAAGCAGCTCAGTCTTCATCATCGCCAGCATTTCGCGAAGGCGCTGGCTCATCACCGGGCGAGCGTCATTGGCGGTATCGTTCTCCTGCGTTTCAACGCTGGCATTATCGTCGCCGTCTTCGCCGTCATCATCGGCCTCGCCGCTCTCCTCGTCAGATACCGGCGCGATATAGAGTTGATGATGGATTTGCGGCGTGCCGTCTTGGCCGAGCACCACATAGCCAAGAGCGGTCGCTTTCTGCTCAGGATCGATCACAACCTCGCGCTCTACGATCGCCGTGAGTTCCGCGTGGAGGGCAGCATAGCGCTGTTCCTCATCCTCTTCCGGCTCATAGGCCTCGTTTTCGGCGAGCAGTTCAATCTCGGCAATCTCCTCCTCAATCTCTTGTTTACGCGCTTCCTGCTCCTGCGTGAGCGGTTCGGCGACGCCGGTCAGCGGTTGCAGCGCATAGGTTTCCATATAGGGGATCCGCGCGCCGGTGACGATGCGCACTTCCCCCAGGCCTTCGCGCTCACGCAGTGCCTCGGCCTGCGCGGCAAGTTTCGTCTCCGCCAGATCATCGAGAATATGAGTGTCGATCCAGCGCTCGTCGGCTGCAGTGGAGAACAGGTCCGCGTCCTCTACACGGCCACCTGCCGCGATATAGGAATCCCGCCCGACCAGCAGGGCCTTGGGGTCGGTTGCGCGATAGCTGTAGCCATTGAGCGCCCGCCGGATTTCATTCACATTGTCGCGGGAATAGCTGCCTCTCAGCGATTCCCATATCGCCGTCTGACGGGCGGTGTCCGCGGTCGTCGCATAGGCCTTGGCCACATCGAGCGTGATTTCGTCAGCCTCGAGCGCATCGAAGATCGGCTGGGCGAGGTTCGCGAGACGCAGGCGCCCGACAACAAAGCGTTCCTCGATGCCGAAGCGCTTGGCGATCTCCGCCGTGCTGCAGCCCTCGACCTCGATCAGATCTCGAAATGCCAGACAATCTTCAGCAGGCGACATCTGCAGCCGGTCGTAATTTTCAGCAAGGCTAATTTCGCGGCCGTCCTTCGCTTTAGCGAGAACAAGGACGGGCACCTCATAGTCAGCAGGCAGCGTTCCCTTCTCGATCAGGCGATGGATAGCATCGAGGCGGCGGCCACCGGCCGTGATGCGATAATGACCTTTCTTACGGGAAACCGGCACCCCGACGAGATTCTGTATGAGGCCATGCCCGGCGATGCTGGCTTCGAGCTCAGCGTCAGCGCGCGGATCGGTCCGCTTGCGTACATTGACGGGCGACTTGGTGAGATGGGTTGCCGGGACGAGGATGGATAGCTTGGTCATGCAACAAACTCCGCAAAAGCTGCGGTCCGCACATCGAACCGCGCATTCGCCGCCCTCCCCCTCTCCTTTCGTTTGCGCCGTTTTGAGGCGTGACGGCACGGTGCCGTGCCGCTAAACACCGCAGCTGCATAATTTCAGGAGGACGTTTTATGAACAATTCCGAGCTGGCTGAGGCGCTCAGCGCCGATCATGGACTGACCAAGACTGACGCACGCAAACTCGTCGACGCCCTGTTTGGGGTCATTGCCGAGGCGGCGGCCAAAGGCGACGAAATTTCGCTGAACGGCTTCGGCAAGTTCAAGGTGAAGGACGTCGCAGCGCGCGAGGGCCGCAATCCGGCAACCGGCGAAACTATCGCGATCAAGGCGTCCAAGAAGCTGACGTTCACGCCCGCAAAGGCGATCAAGGACCGTCTCAACGGCTGACCTGTATCGCTGCTCTGCTGCCAACAGGTGCAGGGCAGCGGAGCCTGTTATCAGGCAGCGCGTGATTGCCCTTCCAGCACATCCGCCCAATCATTATTGGGCGACGGCGGCCATGCGTTGATGATCTCAAGGCCTGGGCGCTCATAGGCAAGGCGCGCACTTTTGTTCGCTTTCCATCCAGCCTCATCCCGGTCGAACAGCAGAACGAGGCGTTCGAGCCAGTCGGGTAGCAGGATATGTCCGGCCCGTTCTGTTCCGAGGACTGCCCATACCGGGATCTTGTGCAGTTGCATCGCCGCCAGCGCGGTCTCGATGCCTTCGGCGAGGCCGAGCACCGAAGCGGGAGGCATGAGTTGTACCGCGCCGCGCCCCGGACGTCCGAGCATCATGCGGGGATCGGCCAGATCCTTTGCTTTGGTGGCGGTTGCGGCATCAATAAAGGTGCGGTGGATGGCGACGAGCCGTCGTCTCTCCCGTACGGCGGCAATCATGGCGGGCCGGAACAGCGCGCGGCTGCCTCGTCCCAGCGGCGTGCGTAAATTATAGCGCAGATCATGCCAGGGTGGCGTGAGCAGGCGCCCAGACAGGTAGCTTTGCGCAGGCGTGCCCACGAGGGATGCGGATGCGTTCCATATGCGTAGGGCTGGCCCTGCACCCGCGTGAGGCGAGGGCACGTTGCGCGACAAATCGGAAATGTGCCGGTCCGCAAAAGGCAGGCGTAAATGCCGGATTGCTCGCAGAACGTCTCTCGTGTCGCAACCGGCAAAGCATTTGAACAGCAGCGCGCTTCTGCCAACACGGATAGACAGGCTGGGATTATGGTCATCATGGGCCGGACATAGGCACAGACCACGATCCTTTTGCCATGTTCCGCCTAGCTTTCGGCAAAGGGCTTCGCCCTCAAATTCCAGTTCAAAAGATTTTATCATAACAGTCTCGCCTGACGGATTATGCGTGATCCATGTTCGAGTTCGGCAACATGTCCACGCGCCACCGCACATTGTCGTTGGACTTCATCGATGCACTTGCAGAGTGCGTAGCTGTCGCTGCGCACGACCCGCTTTTTCGCCAAAGCAACTTAAGAATTATCTGCCCCACGTCGCATCGGCGCTGCACCGCCCGAAGATGCGGAACCATGCGAAATGCTAAAATAGCCATTCGGCCAGAGCCTGGACGGCAGCTGTGACGGCGTTCCCGCCAGGTTTGAGCTCCAGGAGATTGTTTGGTAACTGCAACTATGAAGACTGTTTTTCATCGAAGCGCCGCGCTGCTTGCAATATGTGTCGGCGCACTTTTCCGGGGGCTATGCAAAGTTGGGCGGCGATATCGTCAACAGCCATTCTCTGAACAAAATAGAGTTCAAGGACTGGCCGGATCGCAGGAGGCTCCATACGGATAATTCTACGCAAGCATTGCGCGTCCTTCCGCACTTGCCTTGCCGCGCGGAGCGCAGCGGAGATGCGCATACATGGCGTATGAGCCAATTTGCTTTTGAAGCGGGAGGGCATGCCAGGCCTTTGATAAAGTCATACTGTCACCGGACAGGTTCCATTTCCCCCCTCAGCCTCCCCTCCAGTCCGCTCGATCCTTTCGCACTTGCGAACCAAGCTGACTTACGGATTGAACCGGCACAGAAATTTTCCGTTGCGATGCATTCTTGATAGAATTTTCAAGCGTGGATTCTGTCGAGCCGTCGCCAACGGTTCGAGTGATGGCATCCGTCGCTATGAAGGAGACAATCATGATACAGAGCCAGGAATTCCAGTCGATCATTCAGGCATTCTATGATGCGAAGGACGAACAGGGCATATATGAGACCTTTGATCACCTCACATATTTTCTCGGTTTCAAATATTTTGCCATTGGCCACCACGTCGACCTGCTCAATCCACCGATCGCGTCCTTTGGCATTTCAAACTATTCGTCGGGCTGGCTGAATGAAGTCTTTCATGAGCGGTACTTCATGGACGACCCCATTCACTTCCTTTGCAACGGGCGACATGCAGGCTTTGCCTGGCCGGAGTCGCACCTGTTGAATCGATTGAATGAGCGGCATCGCCATATTCTCGAACGCGGCGCGTTACGCAATTTCCAGTCCGGTTATACGATCCCAGTTCATCTCCCTGGCGAATATTCAGGAAGTTGTACGTTCGCCACTCCGACCTCGGGCACCATCGCTCACAACGTTTTGCCTGCGGCCTTCTTCGCTGCGTCTCATGCGTTCGAAGCCATTCGGCGTCTGGCGCGAACAGCGGCGGGACTTGGGCTGGAGCCTCCCCCGCAGTTCACCGATAGGCAGCGCGAAGTCATATTGCTTATGGGTCAAGGCAAGACCTATGCGGAAATGGGCATGATCCTGGGAATATCCCGCGAGACGGCGCACCAGCACTGCAAATTGGTTTTTAGGGCGTATGGCAACATCCAGCGGTGCAATCTGATTGCCCGGGTGCTGTATGACGGCATTGCGAGCTTTCCCGAAATGCTGCGAAAGCAATAGCAATACCCAGTTTGGGTCATAGGCCGTTATTGTCCATCGCACCGATGATGCCTTCTCCGCCACCAAGGGAGCATCATCATGATCCAGATTTTCGAAGGCGCGCAGTGGGCCAACGGCCTGCCCATACTTGATGGAATGTATCGCGACCGGAAAAAGATTTTCGTCGATCTGCTGGGCTGGGACGTGCCGGTCGTCGACGGCGCCTACGAGATAGACCAGTTCGACGACGAACATGCCATTTATGTGGTCGCCACAAACGAGAAGGGCGAACATGAAGGCTCGATTCGGTTGCTGCCCAGCAGGCGACCGCATGTCCTCGGGAGTATCTTTCCCGAACTGTGCGACGGCGCGATCCCTGTCGGCGAAAACGTTTTCGAGCTCAGTCGCGCCTGCCTGTCGCCACGCAACAGGGCAGCGCGTCGGCTGCAGGTTCGCAACGCCGTGACGACGGCAGTCGTCGAGTTTGCATTGTTGCGGGGAATTGATCGGTTCACATGCATCGCGGATTCCGGCTGGCTGAGCCAGATCCTGTCGCTTGGATGGGACTGCCGGCCGCTCGGACTTCCCAGAGAGATTGCTGGCTTGAACACCGGGGCTCTGGTTATCGAAATCGACAGCGATACGCCCGACAAATTGCGGACAGCAGGCACATATGTGCCCATGCGCATCGTCCATGCCCACGCTGATGGCCGCGCTGCCGCGTGAAGGAGATAATTTATGACTATCATCGCTATCGACCGGCTGGCGCCGGATACGCACTCATGCTGCACACAACTTGATGCACACGGCTACTGCATCATTCGCGGTGCTGTCCCGCCCCTCCTGGTTGAGAGGCTGGCGAACGACCTCGCATCGGATTTCCAATCAACGCCCCATTCCACGGGTCCATTTTATGGCGAGAAGACGCGGCGATTTCACGGGCTCCTTCGTCGATCGCGCCATATCGGCCGCTTCGCGCTCGATCCACTGGTTGTCGCGATCGTCGAAACCTTTCTCAAGCCATGGTGCGACACGATCCAGATCAATCTCACCCAGGCGATCGAGATAGAGCCGGGCGGTCTCCCACAGCCGCCTCATCGCGATCAGGAGATGTGGCCGGTTCGTTCTGCTGGT
Source organism: Sphingobium sp. (assembly GCF_041987595.1). Classification (GTDB taxonomy): domain Bacteria; phylum Pseudomonadota; class Alphaproteobacteria; order Sphingomonadales; family Sphingomonadaceae; genus Sphingobium. The sequence continues at coordinate 8,238 of NZ_JBHIWJ010000058.1, forward strand.
GTGGAATATATGATCAACGTGATGTGGCCCTTCACTTCCTATCGGGCGGAGAATGGCGCGACCTTGATCTGGCCCGGCAGCCACCGACGACAGGATGAAATCGTCATGCCGCTGGAGGAAGCCGTCGCGGCGGAGATGATCCCTGGCGACGCGCTGGTATTCCTCGGATCGACCTTGCATGCTGGCGGCGCTAACAGATCGCTCGACGCCCGCCGGGGGATGATCATCAGCTACAGCCTCGGCTGGCTCAAGCCTTATGAACTGCCGTGGCTCGCCTATCCCCCCGAAATCGCCCGTTCGCTCCCCCGGTCCCTCATGTCACTTGCAGGCTATCAGGCGCATCGGCCAAATCTTGGTACCTATGAGGGGCGCTGTCCGTCCCTCCTGCTCAGTGATAATGCCGATGCAGCGCAAGGCGCGATTGATATTCTCCATCCCGAACAGGAGCAGTTGATCGCGGACTATCGGGCGGGCCGTCTTTCACCAAACACGGCCAGCCAGCCGGGTGATGACGGGTAATGCGTCGTGGCGCGCCGTCGTATTTGCAATGCGCTGATCGAGCAGCCGCGGATCACTGAACGCGAATTGGGTCTCGACCGATATCAGTGGTCGGAATGGATGATGCTGCTCGATCTCTACATGATCGAGCAGCAAGACATGGAGGAAGTGTTCAGGCAATTTTCGCGCAATTCGGGTCGATCAGAAACGACCGGCTATCGCAGGACCGTCGAAATGGTCGATGACGGCCTGCTAGAGCGAATCTCCGATCCTCGTGATCGCAGGCGGAGTTTCATCCGCTTGTCGGACCGGACGAGAGCGAAAATGGACAAGGTGATGGACAGTCTTGCGACGCTGCTGCTCGCATGAGTTCCTGCAGAATCGTCGTACGGCCTGAGCTACCGCGGCAATCACGATAATGGCGAACATTGCATCGCCTTATTCGAGCATACTGCCGACGCCCGGACAATGGATTTCAGTGTCAGTTTCCTCCGTTGGGCACGGTGTGGCTCTAAATAATTTAAGGCGTCCGTTTGCGAGCGACCGAATTTCGACTCTAATCGCCGCAGACCCGCTGATAGACGCCGACCAAAATACGTCGTTTCGATGCGGTGAAGGTCGGCTCAGGCGGACCCCATCGGCGTTCGCGGGCACCATCCATTTGCGCTGTACTAACAGACCTCCTCGAAAGCGGCATTAGAGCACTGATAGGTATAATCAGCCCCTATTTAATTCCGCTTATTCATCATGGCGAATTGATGATGTGGTAGATCGATTTCCTTGGGCGGAAGAGGGAGCGCAGCTTCTCATGCCGGTCGTCTACCGAGCAAAACCGATAGGTTTGCACAGGGTCTTCTAGCCTTCGTCGGCCGACCCCGGTTCCGCCATCTTGCGATGCCGTTCCGCCAACACTGCTGCAGGCGTCACATGCGCAACGGCCGCCTGTACCTTGTTCTTCCACCCGGACACGATATGCGCCTCGCCCTTCATCAGCGCATCCCAGCCATCGCGCGCGACGTCGGCTGGATCGCTCTTGCTGTCGGATGATCCGACGCTGGTATCGAGCATGTCTGCGCGATCGAAAAATTCCGTTTCGACCGGCCCGGGCATCAGGGTCGTGACGGTGACGCCCTTGCTGTCCTTGATCTCGTTACGGATCGCATCGGCGAAGCTGTCAACGAAGGCCTTGCTACCATTATAGACCGCCTGAAAGCTGCCTGGAATGAAGCCCGCGATCGATCCGGTGATCAGCACCTTGCCGTCGTCACGCGCCACCATTGCCTTCAGGACCTTTTGCAGCAGATACAGCGTGCCTGTGATGTTCGTATCCACCACCCGCCGCCAGTCGCTCACCTCCTGGTCGAGAAAGCCGTGACCCAGCCCGCGGCCGGCGTTGGCGCATAGCAGATCGACCTGCCGACCATTGGCCGCGGCGAGGAGTGTATCAACGCCTTGCAGGGTTGAAAGATCGGCCTCGACCGCAATAACTTCGACGCCATGCTGCTTGAAATCCTGCGCAGCGGCATCGATCAGCGGTTCGTCGGCCACGACCAGCAGGTCATACCCGTTTTCCGCGGCGATGTAGGCAAGTTCAAAGCCGATGCCGGTGGAGGCGCCGGTGACGATCGTGAATTTATTGGCCATGTCTGTCTCTCCTATCGCACGGCGACGGCAAGACCGGGCTTCAGCACGATCTTGGTCACTTCATTCTGGTTGTCGTGGAACATCTTGTAGCCCCTGGGCGCATCCTCCAGGCCCATGCGACGCGATATCAGGAAGGTCGTATCGATTTTGCCCTCCAGAATGGCATTGAGCAGGGCGGGCATATAATGCTGCACACTTGTCTGGCCGGTCTTGAGGGTCAGCCCCTTCTCCATGAAGGCACCCAAAGGAAACTTGTCCACGAAGCCACCATAGACGGCTGGCATCGATACGCGCCCGCCCTTGCGACAGGCATGAATTGCCTGCCGGATCGAATGGGTGCGATCGGTGCCCAGAAACAGCGACGCCTTGATCTGATCGACCACATTATCAACAAAGAAGCCATGGGCTTCCAGGCCAACCGCGTCGATCACTGCATCCGGCCCAATGCCGCCAGTCATCTCCATCAAGGCTTCGTAGGTCTTGGATTCCTCGAAATTGATCGTCTCAGCACCGAAATTTTTTCGCCAGTTCCAAGCGGTGTGGAAAATGGTCGATCGCGATGACCCGATGAGCGCCCATCAGGAAAGCGGACTGGACCGCAAACAGCCCGACCGGACCGCAGCCCCACACAGCCACCGTATCACCCGGTTCGATGTCCGCATTTTCCGCCGCCTGCCAACCAGTGGGGAGGATGTCCGACAGGAACAGCACTTCGTCATCGTCCAGTCCATCAGGCACCACAATCGGCCCCACGTCGCTGAACGGCACGCGGACATATTCGGCCTGGCCGCCTGCATAGCCGCCGGTCAGATGGCTGTAGCCGAACAGACCCGACATCGGCTGGCCGTACATTTCCTGGCCGATGTCCTGATTGTCAGCCGGGTTGCCATTGTCACAGGCGGAATATTGATGCTTGCCGCAATGATAGCAGCTGCCGCAGGCAATGGTGAAGGGCACTACGACCCTCTGTCCCTTTTGCAAGGTGGACCCGGGACCGGTTTCGACCACTTCGCCCATGAATTCATGGCCTAATATGTCGCCGGCCTGCATGGTCGGGATATAGCCGTCGTACAGATGCAGGTCGGACCCGCAGATCGCCGTCGACGTGATCCTGATGATCGCATCGCGCGGGTTGAGGATTTCGGGATCATCGACGGTATCGACGCGGACGTCATGCTTGCCGTGCCATGTGAGCGCGCGCATCAGGCTTTCTCCTCGTCACGTTGCTTTTGGGTCCAAGCCGCGGTCGCGACCTCGCCGGTTTCCATCAATTGTTTGAAACGGCGCAGGTCGCGCCGTGCCTGCATGGCGGGTTCTCGCTGGAAGAGCTTGGCGATCACCTTGCCCACCATGCCCGCGGGCGGATCATAGGCGATGGTTGCCGTAACGATGGTGCCACGCGCGCCTGCATCGCGAAATTCGATGCGGCCGCTATTGGGGACATCGGAGCCTTCGCCAGAGGTCCAGGCGATCAATTCGCCGGCCTTTTCCTCCGTAATTTTCGCGTCCCATTCCACAGTGCGTCCAGCCGGCGCCTTCACCACCCAATGCGATGTCGTGGCGGACAGGATGTCGATGCGTTCGACATTATCCATGAAAGAGGGCAGATTGGAAAAATCGCGCCAATAGGCGAAGAGTTCGTCGCGAGGGCGGTTGATCGTGACCGCGCGCCCGATCAGGTCGTCACCCTTGGGTAGCGTCACGGCCGCGATTGCGCTCGCGCGCTCTTCGTTCAATTTCGATGTCGTCGGTGGGGCATCGTCTGTCGCCATCGTCATGGATTTTCTCCAGCTATTCTTATGAGGTCCGCGCGGAGCAGTCCGATCGTTCGGAGGCTGCCTTTCGGTATGAGCGGACAACGCCTGGATGTCGGATGGGTCCAATAGCCTGTCGGAAAATCTAGCTGATCGAAATTAGTTTGTGCCCTCACTCCCGCCCAAGCTTCGCTTTCATCTCATCGATCTGCCGCGATGCATCTGCTTTCGTTAGGTCTCCGGTTGGCAGTTCCACACCCACTTCTTCGCATAAGGTCGCTAGATAGGACGCCTGCGCGCCAGTGATGGGTTCGTTGCCCGACACCCAATCTGCTGGATCTTTCTCAGCGTTCGAAGCCGGGTGCTCGTCGAGTTTGGGATTATGGAAATGGTCGGTCATGACAGCCTCATTGTTCTTGATATGTTCCGACACAACCGTCCACGTAGCATGTGGTTCCTGCACTACGGTCGGAGAAGGAATGCAACCGATCGCTCGATCGGCGCTTCATACCAAGGCCGGGGATAGCCTCCGGCTATTGGGTTATGGAAGGGAAGGATCAAGCTGATGCCTGGAAACGAGAATGGTCTCGACCCTGGACAGGGTCAATCGGACGAGATGCCCAGTCGCGGATCTGTCGGCGACGTCCAACCCAATGAGGATGATCCCGATCCCCGCACACGCGGCGGCAAGTCGCAGGAGGATGTCGAGGATCGCCCCACCGTCGGCACGGTTAAACCAGACGATTATCCAGAAGCCGATCGCGCCGATTCCAGGCCCTGATGAAAGGATCACCATGAGCACGACGTTGGCAGGCACCTTTGATAGCCGGGAACAGGCGGACATGGCTGTGGAACGGCTGGTCCAGGAAATCGGAATCGAACGAACCGATATTTTCGTGGCTGCCTCGGGCACGGAAAACAGTGCAGGCAACCTCATTGGAGGCGCTGATAACGAGACGGTCGATCAGGCCGAAAGGGATGATGTTCCCCTTGCTGGTGGGATCACGGTCTCGATCGATTTGCAGGATGAAGCGAAAGTCGAGGTTGTAACAGCCGCGCTGGAAGAGTTCGGAGCTGAAATATGAGACCCGCGCCAACGGCACGATATGGGCTGGTCTGGTGAAGGCGCTGCTCATCCATAATCCCAATGCCGGAACAAAGCCCGAGCCGATGCGGTCACGCATTGGTCAATTGGAAGAGGCTGGCTTTGCCATCCACTATTGCGAACATGGCCGGGACGATATTCGATCCGGAATGATCGGCATGGAGATGGCGATCGCTGCGGGCGGCGATGGAACCGTAGCTTCGGTCGCTACCGAGATACCCGACCGGTCTGTACCCATTGCCATCCTCCCGATGGGTGGATCCAATAATGTAGCAAGGGCGCTGGGCATCCGCCAGTCGGTGGGTGCTGTCATTGATGGCCTCCACAGTGCGCGCGAAAAGAAGCTGACCGTAGGCAGCGTGACGGGGCCGTTCGGGCGGAAAGGCTTTCTGGAAGCGGTAGGTATTGGCGCGCTCAATCAATCCATCGAACTTGTCGATGAATCGCCCGACACCCCGGAGGAGAAGCGCGAAAACGGCCGCGCGGCATTTCGGGAGACGTTGCGCAAGGCTAAACCGATCGCGTGCGTCGTTGATATCGATGGACGCCATTTCGACGGGCCATGGCTGCTTGTAGAAATTCTCAACATCGGCGCGATCGGCCCACGGCTCCCGTTCGCGCCAAGGGCGGACACGCAGGATAAGCTGCTCGACATCCTGCTGGTGGGCGAGTCCGATCGCGACGCCATGGTGAGATGGGCCGAACATTTCTCCGGCCCGCCACCGGCCCGCCTGGAAACAGGCTGCGTCGTCACGCTTCAGGCCAGGGGGCTGTGCCCCCGGATCGACGATCGCCCCATCGACATGCCTGACGACACATGGACGGTCGAAATACGGCTGGATGACGAGCCGGTGACGATATTGGTGCCTGGCAGTATGACGGGACATGACGATGACAGTTGCTGAGCCGATGCCAACACCGGATTTACTTGCCCGCATGGAAGCTGTTGCGGTGGAACTCGCCACGATCGGCGGCCGGGAAATCCTGGCTACGCTGGGCAGCCTTATGGCCGTGCAATATAAGGGGGATGATAACGCCATTGCCTTGATGCGCGATCCGGTAAGCGAAGTCGACAGCCGGGTCGAAGCGATGATCCGCAGCCATCTGGCAGATCATTTCCCCGACCATGGCATCATCGGCGAAGAAATGGCTGTCCAGGCGGGACTGGGCAGCGATTTTGTCTGGGCGGTTGATCCGATCGATGGGACAAGCAACTTCATCAACGGCTTCCCGCTATTCGCGTCATCCGTCGGCGTCCTGTACCGAGGCGTTCCGGTCGTGGGCGCCTTATGGTGCAGCACCAGTCATCTGTTGACGCCCGGCGTGTATCATTGCGGTGGCACCGCAGGATTGCGGTTTGAAGGCGAGCCAGTGTCGCGCTTGCCAAACCCTGCCGTTCGCAAACGGCTCGCGGGTGATCCGCACGGCCAGTCTGGCGTCGGGCCATGGGATGGGCGCAAGACAGGATCGGCTGCGATCGAATGTGCGTTCGTGGCCGCAGGCCTGCTACAAGTCGCCAGGTTCGCGACACCCAACATCTGGGATGTCGCCGGGGGCATAGCCCTTGCGCACGCATCTGGCGCTTCGGTGTTTCAGAAGGAAGATGGAAATTGGTCGCCATTCGCCAGCTTTGGCGACCAATTGGCGCAGATGGCGCAATGGCGTCGTCCATTGATCCTTGGGACGCCTGAGGATGCCGCCCGCATGACCGACATCCAGCGCGCTGACGCACAAGATCGAAGCCGCCGGATATAGCGATCCGTCAATGCGCGTAGATCATTTTTCGGGTCATGCCGCCATCGACAGTGATCTGCTGGCCCGTGATGAAGCCCGCACCTTCTGACGCCAGAAACAGGACGGTAGCCGCGATGTCGGACGGTTCGCCGACCCGGCCCACCGGATGCTGTTCCCGGTCAATAGCGCGATGTTCCACCGCTTCGCGCACCTGTGCTTTTGCCCAGGGGCAGGTTTCAATCCAGCCGGGCAAAACGGCGTTGACGCGGATGTCGGGGCCAAGGCTGATCGCCAGTGCATGGGTCATGGCGCATAGCGCACCCTTGGCCGCAGCATAGGCCTCCGTATCGGGTTCTGACTGGATCGCCCGTGTCGATGCCATGATAACGATCGCTCCCTTGCGCTGACGCAGGAGCGGCACAGCAGCGCGCACCATCAGGAACGCACCGGTCACATGGCTGTCCTGCCATGCCTGCCATTTTTTAAGTTCCAGTTTTTCGACCGGACCGCTGATCGGCGTGGCAAGGCCCGCATTGGAGACGAGCAGATCCATACCTTCCGCCTGTCCCGTCGTCTTTTGCCATGCCGTAATCTTATCGAACGCCTTTTCGACGTCGCGCTCACTAGCGACGTCAGCACGGATCGTGATCAGCTTGGCAGTCGGCAACTCATCGGAAAGATCGCGAACCGCCTCGGCGTCCTGGTCCAGCACCGCCACCCTCCAGCCCTGCGTCAACAGGGCCTGGGTGATGCCTTTGCCGATGCCCTGAGCACCGCCTGTAACGACCGCAATCTTCATATTGTGTACGCCCTCTCGATGGCCCGAAAAATTCCAGCGCCGCACGTCAGGTTGATCGACGCAACGTCCAAGCGTTAGTTCCGCAAAGCGCCAATGCTTTCGAGCAGGTCGGTCACCCTTGCGAGCCGATCAGCCTCGTCGGTCTGCACCTTCAAAAGCCAGCGGCCGTCTTTTTCGGAAAGCCCTGCACATTGGCTCATGTCGCGACCCGTTTCGCGCGGCGTCAGCGCTATCGCGGCCGGGCCTGCATCGACGCGTGCCATCCCGGCCGCCCGCGCGAGAATAGCAATTCTGTTGGCATCGATCAGACATTCGGCGGCGGGGGGCAGCGGACCAAATCTATCCGCCAGTTCCTCCTCCAAAGCGTTGAGCCCAGCCTCATCGACAAGCCGCGAAAGCCTGACATAGAGACCCAGGCGGATGTCGGGGTCGGGTATCCAGTCCGATGGCAAGCCGCCCGCGCTGCCTAGATTGAGTTCGGGCGTCCACAGTCCGGCATCTTCGCCCCGCGCCTCTTTCAAAGCCGCTTCGAACAGATGTTGGTAGAGGTCGATGCCGATCAGCTTCATATGTCCGGCCTGCGTGTCGGCCAGAGGATCGCCAGCGCCGCGTTGATCGAGATCGGCTGCACTGATCGCAAAGCCCGCACCCAGCCGGTCATAGGTCGCCAGCGTGCGCAGCCGCTTCATCGTACGTTCGGCAATCTCTCCCGCTTCGGTCAGCAAAATGACCTGACCCCGGCGATTGCCGCGGCCCACCCGCCCGCGCAACTGATGAAGCTGGGCAAGGCCGAAGCGGTCGGCGCGCCAGACAATCATCGTGTTGGCGCGCGGCACGTCCAACCCCGCCTCGATGATGTTGGTCGCGAGCAGGACATCGCCTTCGCCACCGCCAAAGCGGACCATGGCGTCGTCGATGGCGGCTACCGGCATCTTGCCATGCGCTTCAATCAGCGCGAGGTCCGGCACGATCCGCGCCAGCCGTTCGGCCAGGGGCGCGAGATCTTCGATACGGGGCACGACGACAAAACTTTGTCCCCCACGCGACCGTTCACGCAGAAGCGCCGTCCTGATCATCGCATCGTCGGGGCTGGCAAGGCTCGTCCGGATCGGCTGGCGACGGGCGGGCGGCGTTGCGATCACCGACATCTGTTGCAGGCCGATCATGGCGCGGTGCAACGTCCGGGGGATGGGCGTCGCGCTCATCGCCAGCAGATGAAGGTCGGTGCGTCCCCGCAGCCGTGCCTTATCGGCCGCGCCGAAGCGCTGTTCTTCGTCGATGATGACAAGCCCCAATTGGGCATAGCGTATATCCTTCGCCATCACCGCAGCCGTGCCGATGACGATACCGATGGACCCGTCCGCCAGCCCGGCCTTCGCCGCCTTCTTCTCCGCCGCACTCGACAGACGCGACAGGCCAGCGACGACCACGCCCGTATCGGCAAAGCGTCGCTGGAACGTTTCGATATGTTGCCGAACGAGAACCGTCGTGGGCGCGGCCAAGATGACTTGATAGCCTGCAAGGGCGGCAAGCGCGGCGGCCCGCAGGGCGACCTCCGTCTTGCCATAGCCGACATCACCGATAACCAGGCGATCCATCGGCCGTCTGCTGGCTAGGTCGTCCCGTACCGCCTGGATCGCACGGGCCTGATCGGCCGTTTCGTTGAAAGGGAAGCTGGCCACAAATCGTTCGTAAGCGGCGCTATCGGGTTCGATGATCGCGGCTTTGACCTTGGCCCTTTCCCGCGCCAATCGAAGAAGATCGTGCGCGCTTTGGGCCACCGCCTCGTCAATCGCCCCGCGCCGCTTTTCCCAGGTTGATCCGTCCAGCTTGTCGAGCCGCACCGCATCGCCATCGGCGCCATAACGCCATAGCAAGCCGGCCTCCTGGCACGGAACGAGCCGCCGGGCGCCATTGGCATATTCAAGCGCAATCAGTTCTGCGTCGCCATCGCCAGGAGCCGACTCAAGGCCCAGCACGCGCGCGACGCCATGATCCTCATGCACGACCAGATCGCCCGCACGAATGTCGCCGCCCGCCTGGGCAAGCCCTGCGGCAACGCTGTCCTGCACTGCGACTATAAGCGCCCGGCTACCCAGGAGATCGGCAGCCGCAATCATTACGAGCTTACTGCCAACAGCGCCCCGGTCGATCGGCGCAACCATCGCGGCAATCGCTCCCTGCGCAAGTTCATCGATTGCCGCGATCGCTTCGATTGCTTCAACCGTAGACTTGAACCTCTTTGCGATCTTAGGCCGGAGAAAACGGACATCCCGCTCGCTGCCAACCAGAAGCAGACGCTTACCGTCCTGCAAATGCGGTGTCGCAAAGCGCTTCAGCGCCGATAGGGGTGAGCGCTGCTCCACAAAGCGGGGAATGGGCGACACATCGAAATCCGCCGGATCGCCGGAACGCCAGGCGGCAAGATCCTTCGCCCATAGTGACTGGGATGCGGCATCGATCGCCGAACCTGAATTGCCGGCGGCTTCGGTGGCCAGGCGAATGAAACGCGCGCGGCGTTGTTCGGCCTTTGCCGAGACGTAAAGTCGCCCTGGCCGCAAGTGGGCTAATATCGTGACTTTCCGCTCCGACTCTGGTTCGGCCGCGCGACCAATCTCCAGCATCTCGCACGGCGCCTGCGTACGCTGCGTGATTGGATCATATCGCCGGATGCCGACGACGCGCCCATCGGCGATATCGATCCGCGCCGGCAGCCCGGCATCGGCCGGAAAGATGTCGATGACCTCGCCGCGCACCGCCACCTCGCCTGGTTCATCGACATGATCGTCGGCGATATAACCAAGCCGTTCCATTTCAGCGGCGAACTGGATGGGATCGATCGGTTCGCCAACCTGCAAGCTAGGGGGCGCGGCGTCGAAGGCGGAGGGGTCCGCATAAAGCCGCGCGGCCCCTTCGCCGCTCATAATGGTTGCAAGAGGACGGCGCTTGGACTCCTCTGCAAGCCGCCGCAGATGTCGCAAGGCGGCGACGCGTTTCCCGATGTTGGAAGGGGACGCTGGCGCGCCGTCACCGGGCAAGGTGTCACTCGACGGCAGAAAGACGACATTGTCAGGCACCAAGGACATGAGCGCACTGGCTACCGCTTCGGCGTCCTGCTCGTCATCGGCCAGATAAAGCAGATCGCCCGCGTCCAGGGCGTCGAGCAGCATGAGTGCGGTCTCGCCAATTCCGTGGGAAACGCTCATTTGCCCACCAAGGCGCAAAAATCGACCTGGTCAGGCCCGACAGTAAACCAGCTCAAAAGTCTTCTTCGCCCTGATGATAGCCATGCCCTGTCGCGCGCAATTCCGCCCGGTCGCGATCTGCGCGCACACGCGCGGTCGCGATCATCGTCCGTTCTTTTTCGGATGGGGGAGCGTTTGATGCCGGCGCGGCCTGCTCATAGACGCCGCCCGTCGCTGCTGGCCATTGATCCGCTTCCGGTTCCTGGCCTTTTCTCTTTTCTTCCACCATGTGCTCTCCTACAGGTGGGCAGCTAACGGCGCGATGATGTCGCGGGTTCCGCCAACGGCAAAAGTCCGGTTCAAAAATGAAAAGCCGCAAGACGCGCGCTGAGGCGGCCGCTTAAGGATCAGATTGGCCGGTTGCTGCTCGGCTGCTTTTTTTGGCCATATCTGTCACCTTCGTCGATCATCTCACGAACCTTGCCGACGATGTCCTCAATTCCGAAGGGTTTGGTGATCACGTGCATATCATGCTCCAGCAGTCCGTTGCCGATGACGGCATTTTCCGCATAGCCAGTGATGAACAAAATCTTGAGTTTGGGGCGTCCCACTCGGCCGGCGTCTGCGACCTGACGGCCATTCATTCCGCCGGGCAACCCCACATCCGTGATGAGAAGGTCGATGCGCAGATCAGATTCAAGCACCTTTAGACCGCTGGGACCATCCGCAGCTTCAATGACGTGATATCCCCCGTCAGTAAGGACATCGACGATGAGCGAGCGAACGGAGGCCTCGTCATCAATGACCAGCACGGTCTCCCCATGCCCCCCAGCATCAAGCTGCGTCGGTCGCAACTCCTGCTCCATCTCAGTTACCGGTCCCATATGCCTTGGAAGGTAGAGGCACATGGTCGTGCCTGCGCCGACCTCCGAATAAATCCTTACCTGCCCTCCCGATTGCCGCACGAAGCCATAGATCATTGAGAGACCAAGACCGGTGCCTTCGCCCAGCGGCTTGGTCGTGAAGAACGGATCAAAAGCGCGGGTGATCACGTCGGGCGTCATGCCCGTTCCGGTGTTGCTCACGCATAGCGACACATATTGACCAGGGGGTAGCTCGCGCTCGCGGGCCATGCGGTTGTCTAGCCACTTATTGGCTGTTTCGATCGTCAAGCGTCCGCCATCCGGCATCGCGTCTCGCGCATTGATGCAAAGGTTCAAAAGCGCATTTTCAAGCTGGTAGCGATCAACCAACGTCATCCACAAACCGCCCGATCCAACCACTTCGATCTCTATGGAGGGCCCGACGGTCCTGCGTATGAGGTCTTCCAAGCCAGAAACTAGCCGGTTTATATTGACGGCTGTGGGATCCAATGTCTGTCGCCGGGAAAAGGCAAGCAGTCGCTGCGTCAACGCGGCAGCCCGCTTTGCCGCGCCCTGCGCGGTTTCGAGATGGCGACCGATCGCCTCTAGGCGACCCTGGGAAATGCGCAGTTCCAGCAATTCCAGGTTGCCAAGAACCCCTGCCAGCAGATTGTTGAAATCGTGGGCGATGCCACCGGTCAACTGCCCTACAGCCTCCATCTTCTGGCTTTGGCGCAAAGCCTCCTCTGTGGCGATAAGGGCATCGGCCGCTTCGGTCTCCGCGGTGATATCGCGGCCGAATAGATAGAGCATCCCGGCTTCTGGAACGGTGGTCCAGGCGAAGTGTCGGTGGCTGCCATCCTTTGCGCGAAAGACGCTTTGTGACTCGACGACAGCAGCGTTGGATTCGGAGAGTCTCGCCAACCGCTGCTGCGCGGCTTCTTGCTCCTGCGCTACAAACTCCAAAATATTGCGGCCGACCGTATCAGCTTCGCTCCACCCCAGCGTCTTCGTCCAGGATGGATTGACGGCATTGATAATGCCTTTGGTCGTCGCCACCACTTTGACGATCGGAGAGAGCGCCCAAATCCGCTCCCGGTCGCGAGCGAGTTGGCGCTCCCGGGTTATATCGCGCGCCACGGCGTGGATGCGGCCCGCGTCCGGCACAGCGTTCCAGTCGAGCAATCGATAGCTGCCGTCCTGGCAGCGATAGCGGTTCTCGAACAAAAGGGTCGTAACGCCCTGAGCCAGCTTTTCGACTTCCTTGGCTGTGGCAGATAAATCGTCGGGATGGACGAAATCGGCCAGGACCTGTCCAACCATCTCATCCTCTTGCCACCCCAGGAGCCGCGTCGCGGATGGGTTCACCAAGCGAATGACGCCATCAAAGTCGCAAACCAGCATCAGGTCCTGACTAAGCGACCACAGCCGATCGCGGTCCCGTCGCTGGGCGGATACGGCATCGATGGTGGCAAGCGCCCCCGCTATCTGCGCGGCCATAAGGTTGGCGAAATCACGAGTTGCTTCGTCGAGCAGGCGGTAGGGATTCAATCCCAGGACAAGTGCACCGACGGCTTGCGCTTCGCCGGGCTGCTCGACAGCTACGATCAACGCATCACGCGGCGGCATCTCCCACGGTCCGGTCGGCAACCTCGAAAAAGCGCCACCCAGCGCTTCCACGGCCTGTTTTTCGCCTCTTTGAATCGCAGCAACTGGCCAACCCGTAGCATCTCCAGTGCCGGGATCAAGGCTTTCAGGCAGGTCGAACAGTTGTAGGTTCGCGAACGGAAAGTCCCGGCTCTCGCTGCCAAAATGGCCTTGCACTGCGTCGATCACGTCAGACCGACTTTTCGATCGGAGCAACGCGGCGGCCAGATCATTCAATTGCTTGATGCGCCGTTCGCTGATGACCCTGTCGGTCTCCTCGCGAACGACGCACATCAGGCCTTCGACAGCGCCGCCGCTACCCATCACAGGACTGTAAGAAAATGTGTGATACGTCTCTTCGGGATAGCCGTTGCGTTCGAGGAGCAGAAGCAACTGTTCGTCCCAGGTCGCAACGCCATCTCGCATGACCGAGACGATGCGATCCTTGACGTCTTCAAAGACCTCCTTCCATACCTGTGACATGGGCCGACCCAGCGCTGTGGGATGTTTGGACCCTAAGGTGGGAATATAGGCGTCATTGTAGAAGAAGTTGAGGTCTTCTCCCCAGCCAAGCCACATCTCAAACCGAGACAGGAGCATGAGCCGTAGCGACGCCTTGAGTTCTTCGGGCCATCGATCAGGCGGACCTAAGTTCGATGCCTTCCAATCATGCGCTCGCATGATAGCACTCATTTGGGAATCGCCAGGGAAAACGTCAGGCCAGTCGTTTGTCACATCCCCCCCTTAAAACCGTTTGGTCAGCATTACGGCGAAGCCGTAATGTTTTTAATAGCCCTCGGTTCCGTCGCAGCGTTTGCGCTGTGACTCAGGGCGGTAAGGACAGGCTTGCCCAAAACAGCGGTCTTTCTCCAGATCATCTCGGAAAATTTAATCTAAAATCCCAGCGTGTCACGTTCCAATCAATCAAGGGAACACTGGACTAACTCGGCTCGTTATAAATGCAGTGTCATATAGGAGAGACTGATGAGCATCGAAGGAAAAGCAAAAGAAGCAGCCGGCTACGTCAAGGAAGAGGCGTTCGAGCATGGCAAGTCCGCCGAAAGCCAGAAGAAGGCACAGGAAGGGCGCGATCTGCGCAATGAAGGACGCGTGGAAGATGGCAAAGCGCCCAAGACTTCTGAGCCAGGCACCGGCGCAAAGTAATATTTGATTTCTGCCGAACAATACGCCGCCCTTCACAGGGCGGCGTTTTCGTTTTCCCTTACTTTAGCGGAGTGTAACGGCAGGCAAATTTCGGTGGTCGCGCCGTTTCGGTGGCTACCAAGTGGATGTGAAGTTTTTCGCCAATGACCTCATGAAGAGCAAACGCCTTTTCAGCCTCGTATAGATCGTCGCGATGGCCTTCCTTCCACGCAGGGAGGGTAGCCATCGCGCGTGCCTTGGCCTGGGTCACATTCTCAGCGACAACGAACATGTTGCGATGCTGTTCGGCGAAGTCAGCCGGATCGTAACCACCCAGATTTACGAAAAACAGTCGTTCGCGCCCCTTATATGGCTCCGGCCGCAGCTGAACGTCATAACCGTCCGCATGGTCGATCTCTGCCCAGCAGTCGATATGGAGCGTGCCGGGCGCGCCCCACCACTGACGGCGAAGCGCATCATGCGTCGCCTTCAAGGATGGTGCCACTATGAACCGTACATCATGAATTTCTATGTGAGCCGCAGGATGCTCACCTCCAATGTAGATCGCAAACAGCTTCATGCCGCGTCAGCCTGCATGGGTACTGCGATCATGCGCGCGAGGTCCTGGCCCACGATGCCGCCCATCTCATGCGAACTGGTGATCCCTTGTACAAATGGATGACGTCCCAGGATGAAGGGAAGGCTCAGACAATATACTCGGCGCGCACGCGGATCGGGCGATGCCGGGTGGAAAGCCTCATCCACCGAGATACCTTTGGTCGCGCCCTCGTCTGCATCTTGTGCGTCCATAACGATGCCTTGTTCAAGAAGCGTAGGGAATGGGAAATCGTCGGCTTCAAGCGGGCGTTGGCCCGTTGCATCGATGAACACATTATAGTGGCGCCGCTTGCCGTTGATGACGACATTGACGCCGCGTTCTGCGCCGTGCGTTTCCACGCGATAATCGTTTCCAAGGGCGATCACATCAAGGTGGCCGGCTCGATGAAGAGCTAGGAGCCGCTGTATGGAGAGATGGGGAACGCTCGCATATTCGTCGACGAAGGCAGGCTTTAAATGCTTGCCGAACGATTCCAGCGCGCCTTCGTCAAGATGCGGGATAATCAGCGCCAGCACCTCGTGCATCCGCAGGATCGCGTAGCGCCAGGGCACGGTGATTTCTTGGTCGAAATTTGCCTGCGCCTCCCGCAGATTCGTGGCGGCCCATTCAAACGGATCAGCGTCCGCGCGGTCGGCGAAGAAGCGCTCCGCGAAATCTTCCAAAGCCAGATCGGCCAACCTGACATGATCGGCATATGCAGGATCGGTGTGCGCCAGTTCCTTCTTGAAGAGCGCATAGGCCTGCTCAAGAAGATCCTTTGGCTGAGCCTCGATCAGCGTTCCGATCGCCTCATGCGTACAAAAGGCTAGCGGCTCATAGGGTATCGGATGGTAGAAATCGGCTTCAGGCAGCAGCCCCTTGCGCGACATCATCGTCAACGCAAGTCCTTCCGATCCCGCCCCAATCCGATATTCAACACTGCCATCCGGACCGTCAATGAATGCGCCATGCGCGGTGGCCAGAGCGACGACTGCGTCGATCGCCGTCAGAGAGCTCCCGCGAATGCCAACATTGACGGCGTTGATCCGTTTGAGCGCGGAAGCTGGCCAGGGGCTGAGAAAATAGCCAGGCCGCGCCTCGGGTTCCTCCGGCCACTGATGGCCAGTCGCCATGACGACGAAGTTGAAACGATTGTCGGCTATGTCCTCGCCCTCCCCTTCAATATCCAGCTGAACACCGTTGCCCTGGACAGACATGTCGAGAACGCGGTGGCCGGTTCGAATATCGACGATGAACCCTTTCTCACGCGCGTCGCCCACAAGCATGTCGAACTGGTCGAGGAAGTATCGCCCCAGGGCAACACGCGGGTAGAAAGCGCGGTCATCAACATCCTTGGGATCGATTCCCAAACTTATGAGCCGCTTGCGGCTTTGACGTTTGAGCCAGGAAAGAAGCGTCTCGCACAGTGGCGGGATTTCAACGCTCGCAATGTTCGAGAGCATGGCCGGATCGTTCCACCCCGGCCGATACGGCGTTCCGAGACCGGCGCGCGCCTGTTGCTCGAAGATGGTGATCCTTGCAGGGCAGGCTGCCTGCTCGACAAACGCCTTGAGCGTATAAAGTGTGGTCGGTCCGGCACCGACGAAGGCAATAGATGCGGTCATTCGGCAAAGAATGCTTAGGGGCCGGAGTGGTGCCATCCCGACGCACGC
>NZ_JBHIWJ010000058.1:24890-25289 GCF_041987595.1 Sphingobium sp.
CACCTGCGCGATTGCCTTGCGCGTCAAGCCTCCCAATCTAAGCGTAGATGGCCAGCCTGTTTCCCGACCTGTTCGAGCCCCCGAAAATCCCGGGCCTTTCCTATCGTGACGACCTCATCTCGCGCGAAGAAGAATTGAGGTTGATCGCCGGGATCGACACGACTGCGCTTGAACCATTTCGCTTTCAGGGCTGGCTCGGCAAGCGCCTGACCAGTTCCTTCGGCTGGCGCTATGATTTCGAACACGCACGCTTTGGACCGACGGATCCCATGCCTGATTGGCTACTGACGGCGCGCGACAAGGCCGCAGCCTTTGCTGGCCTTGATTCCGCCAACCTCGCCCAGGCACTCCTGATTCGATATGATCCTGGCGCAGGCATCGGCTGGCACCGCGATCGCC
>NZ_JBHIWJ010000059.1:0-25062 GCF_041987595.1 Sphingobium sp.
AGGAGGAGGCCGCCTCCCGCTGGCAGGAGAGCAGGGCGTCGGCAAAATCCGCTGCCGCATCCACCCGCCGCATGCCCTTCCCACCGCCGCCCGCGACCGCCTTGATCAGCACGGGATAGCCGATGGCGTCGGCTTCGGATCGCAGGCGATCGGCGCTCTGATCCTCGCCCATATAGCCCGGCGTCACCGGCACGCCCGCTTCCGCCATCAGCTTCTTGGCGGCGTCCTTCAGCCCCATGGCGGTGATGCTCGACGGCTTTGGTCCGACCCAGATGAGGCCCGCGTCGATCACCGCCTGCGCAAAGGCGGCATTTTCCGACAGGAAACCATAGCCGGGATGGATCGCCTCTGCGCCGGTGGCCTTGGCAGCGGCGATGATCCGCTCGCCCACAAGATAGGATTCCCGCGCCGGCGACGGACCGATATGCACCGCCTCGTCGGCCTGCCGCACATGCAGGCTGTTCGCGTCTGCATCGGAATGGACCGCGACGGTGCGAATGCCGAGGCGACGGGCGGTGCGGATGATGCGGCAGGCGATCTCGCCGCGATTGGCTATGAGCAGGGACCGGATCACATGCGGAACACCCCGAAACGGGGCGCCTCCTCGACGGGTGCGTTGAGCGTGGCGGCGAAGGCGAGGCCCAGCACGTCGCGGGTCTGGGCGGGGTCGATCACCCCATCGTCCCACAGCCGGGCGGTGGCGTGATAGGGATTGCCTTCATCCTCATATTTCTGACGGATCGGCGCCTTGAAGGCTTCGGTTTCTTCAGGGGTCCATTTGGCGGCGTCTCGATGGACGGTCGCCAACACGCTTGCCGCCTGCTCGCCGCCCATCACCGAAATCCGGCTGTTGGGCCAGGTGAAGAGGAAGCGCGGGCCGTAGGCACGCCCGCACATGCCGTAATTGCCCGCGCCGAAGCTGCCGCCGATCAGCACGGTGATCTTGGGCACGCTGGCCGTCGCCACTGCCGTCACCAGCTTGGCGCCATGCTTGGCGATGCCTTCCGCCTCATATTTGCCGCCGACCATGAAACCGGAGATATTCTGGAGGAACAACAGCGGAATGCGCCGCTGGCAGGCCAGTTCGATGAAATGCGCGCCCTTTTGCGCGCTCTCGCTGAACAGCACGCCATTATTGGCGAGGATCGCCACCGGCATGCCCCAGATATGGGCGAAGCCGCAGACGAGCGTGCTGCCATAGAGCGATTTGAATTCATGGAACTCGCTGCCGTCGACGATCCGGGCTATGACCTCGCGCACATCATAGGGCGCGCGAACGTCCTGGGGCACGATGCCGTAAAGCTCCTCCGGGTCATATTTCGGTGCTTTGGGTTCTCGAAGGTTGAGGTCGATCCCCGGCGCCGGTTGCAGCGTCGAGACGATGTCCCGCACAATGGTCAGCGCATGCTCGTCATTCTCCGCGACATGATCGACCACGCCGGAGCGGCGGCCATGCACTTCCGCGCCGCCCAGATCCTCGGCGGAGATCACCTCGCCCGTCGCCGCCTGCACCAGCGGCGGCCCGGCCAGGAAGATCGTCCCCTGATTGCGCACGATCACCGTTTCGTCCGACATGGCGGGGACATAGGCGCCGCCTGCCGTGCAGCTGCCCATGACGCAGGCGATCTGCGGGATGCCCCGCGCCGACATCTGCGCCTGATTGTAGAAAATACGGCCGAAATGCTCCCGATCGGGAAAGACATCCGCCTGATTGGGCAGGTTCGCGCCGCCGCTGTCGACCAGATAGACGCAGGGCAGCCGGTTCTCCAACGCGATTTCCTGCGCGCGCAGATGCTTCTTCACGGTCAGCGGATAATAGGTCCCGCCCTTCACCGTGGCGTCGTTGCAGACGATCATCACCTGCCGCCCCGACACCCGGCCAATGCCCGCAATCATGCCGGCGCCGGGCACTTCGCCATGATACATGCCGTTGGCGGTGAGCTGCCCCAATTCCAGAAACGGACTGCCCGGATCGAGCAGCCGCTCCACCCGGTCGCGGGGCAGCAGCTTGCCGCGCGCGACATGCTTCGCCCGTGCCGCCTCGCTGCCGCCGAGCGCCGCCTGCGCGACCTTCGCATGCAGTTCGTCGCGCAGCTGCCGGTTATGCGCGGCGTTGGCGCGGAAGGCCTCGCTTTCCGTCGAGAGCTTCGTGTCGATAACCGGCGCACTCATGCCCTTGCGCTCCCCTGCCCGAAGGTTGCATATCCGGGATCATCCATGCCGACCATCCTGCTCCTCACCATATCCAACCTGTTCATGACCACCGCCTGGTATTGGCACCTGAAGGGGGGGATGAACAAACCCCTGTTCGCGGTCATCCTGATCAGCTGGGGTATCGCCTTCGTCGAATATTGCTTCGCCGTGCCCGCCAACCGCATCGGCTTCGCCAGCGGCTGGAGCGCGGGCCAGCTCAAGATCGCGCAGGAAGCCATTGCATTGCTGATCTTCGGGGGCTTCATGGTGACGGTGCTGGGCGAGCCGCTGCACTGGCGCCATCTGGCCGCCTTCCTCTGCATCATGGCGGCGGTCGGCTTCCTGTTCGTGGGGCGCGGCTGATTCACGCGCCGATCAGCTCGCGGCCAATGAGCATCCGGCGGATTTCGTTCGTTCCCGCACCGATGTCCAGCAGCTTGGCATCGCGCATGTAGCGTTCGACCGGCCAGTCCCTGGTATAGCCCGCGCCACCCAGCGCCTGCACCGCCTCCAGCGCGACCTTCATCGCATTTTCGCTCGCCAGCAGGATCGCGCCCGCCGCGTCGAAGCGGGTCGTCTTGCCCATGTCGCAGGCCCGCGCCACGGCATAGACATAGGCCCGCGCACTGTTGAGCGCGACATACATGTCCGCCACCTTCGCCTGCATCAGCTGAAAGGCGCCTATGGGCTGGCCGAACTGCCTGCGCTCCCGCACATAGGGCAGCACCACATCAAGGCAGGCCTGCATGATCCCCAGCTGGATGCCCGCCAGCACCGCCCGCTCATAATCCAGCCCCGACATCAGCACGCCAACGCCGCCATTCAGCGGCCCCATCACATTCTCTTCCGGCACTTCGCAATCGTCGAACACCAGCTCGGCCGTGGGCGATCCACGCATTCCGACCTTGTCGATCTTCTGGCCGATGAAAAAGCCCGCAAAATCCTTCTCGATCAGGAAAGCGGTGATGCCCCGGCTACCCTCGCCCGTCTTGGCATAAACAACCAGCGTATCGGCATAGGGCGCGTTGGTGATCCAGAATTTCGTGCCATTTAGGACATAGCGGTCACCGCGCTTTTCGGCGCGCAGCTTCATCGAGACGACATCCGACCCCGCCCCCGCTTCCGACATGGCGAGCGAGCCGACATGCTCGCCGGAAATCAGTCGGGGCAGATATCGCGCTTTCTGTTCCGCATTGGCCCAGCGGCGAATCTGATTGACGCAGAGGTTGGAGTGCGCGCCATAGCTCAGACCTATGGAGGCCGAGGCCCGCGCCACCTCTTCCTGCGCGACCACATGCTCCAGATAGCCAAGACCAAGGCCACCATCCGCCTCATCGACGGTTATGCCGTGCAGGCCAAGCGCACCCATTTCAGGCCACAGTTCGCGCGGAAACCAGTCCCTGGCGTCGATCTCCGCCGCCAGCGGGGCGATGCGGTCTGTCGCGAAGCGCGCGGTCGTCTCGCGGATCATCTCCGCATTTTCACCCAGCGCGAAGTCGAAAACGGTCATTGGCTTGGCTCTCCTCGGCCTGCATCCTATCCTTCAACGCAACCCAGGAAAAATTGAAACCACGCGGCATAGTGTATAGTTTTGGTCTATGATCGAACGCTATCTGCTCCGCTATTTTCTGGCTGTCGTGGATCAGGGCAATTTTTCCCGCGCCGCCGCGCATTGCCTGGTGTCGCAGCCGACGCTGTCGGTCGGCATCGCCAAGCTGGAGCAGGCCATCGGCGCGCCGCTGTTCCTGCGCAGCAACCAGCGGGTCGAGTTGACCGAAGCTGGCGCGCGGCTGCTGGCCCACGCCAGACGGATAGAGCGCGAATTCAACCTCGCTGAGCTGGCGGGAGAAGAGACCGAGCAGGCGCCGCTTCTGCGCATCGGCCTGCTGCTGAGCATCCCCGGAGAAGCCGTCGCCCGCGCCGTCGCAAGCTGCCCACCCGCCGAACAGGGCCGGATCGAGTTCATTCCGGGCAGCGAGCGCGAATTATCGGGTCGGCTGGATGCAGAGCGGATCGATGTGGCGCTCAGCCTGATCCGGCCTGGCGTGGACCGCTTTACGACGCAGGTGATCATAGAGGAGGGCTATGGCATCGCCATGGCCGACAGCCATCGGCTGGCCGGTCGGGTGATGGTGGCGGCAGAGGAACTTGGGACCGAAGCGATGATCGTCCGCCGCCATTGCGAAGCCCTGTCGGCCACCAGCCGCCACTTCGTTGACCGCGGGGTTCGACCGCATTTCACTCTCCGCTCAACCAATGACGAGAGGGTGATGCAGATGGTCGCAGCGGGTCTGGGGGTGACGGTCATGCCGAACAGCTATCGCTGGCCGGGGATGGCGCGAGTGGCGCTCAAGGATTTTGGGGAGCGGCGCTGCGTGGGCTTTCTCTATGGCGCACGGGCGGCAGGGCTGCGGGGCGCGCCGGTGCTGGAGGCGCTGGCGGCGGCATTGAAGGGACTGGTCGGAAGTGGCCATTTACGGTCATGATTTCCTCTTCCTGCGGGAAAGAGAATGATCAAATCCCACCCATCACAGCCGTTCAGGGCAATAATAGTGAGCTATCCCCATAGCTGTAGAAGCGATAGCCCTGCGCAATCGCGTGGGCATAGACCGCCTGCATCCGCTCGCGTCCCATCAGGGCGCTCACCAGCATGAAGAGCGTCGACTTTGGCAGATGAAAGTTCGTCATCAAGCCGTCCACCGCCCGGAAGCGATAGCCCGGCGTGATGAAAATCCGCGTTTCATCGGCAAAGGGGCGGATAACCCCGTCCTCTCCGGTCGCACTTTCCAGCAGGCGCAAACTGGTGGTGCCGACCGCAATCAAACGCCCGCCCGCCTGCCGTGCGGCATTCAGCCTATCCGCCGTCGCCTGATCGATCCGGCCCCATTCGGCATGCATGCGGTGATCATCGGTGTCATCCGCCTTGACCGGCAGGAACGTGCCCGCCCCCACATGCAGGGTCAGCGTTTCCGTCGCCACGCCTGCCGTCCCCACCGCCGCCATCAGTTCGGGCGTGAAATGCAGCGCCGCCGTGGGCGCCGCGACCGCTCCATCCTCCCGCGCGAACATGGTTTGATAATCGCTGCGGTCACGCTCGTCGGTCGGGCGCTTGCTGGCGATATAGGGCGGAAGCGGCATACGCCCCGCCCGTTCCAGCAACACCTCCACAGGCTCGTCGCCTTCGAAGGTCAGTGTCACGCCACCATCGTCGTCGCGCGGACCAGCGATCGCCGTCACATCCGCACCGAAATCGATCCGGTCGCCGTCGCGCACCCGCTTGGCGTTGCGCAGAAAGGCTTGCCACTGGCGCAGACCGAGTCGCTTGTGCAGCGTCGCGCCGATCTTCGCCTGCCCGCGCATCCCTTCCAGCTGGGCCGGGATGACCCTCGTGTCGTTGAACACCAGCACATCCCCCGCACGCAGCAGGCACGGCAGGTCGCGCACGATCCGGTCTTCGAACGGCGCATCGCCAGCAACCGACAGCAGCCGCGCCGAATCACGCGGCGAAGCGGGCCGGAGCGCAATGCTCTCAGGCGGCAGGTCGAAATCGAACAGGTCTACGCGCATGGCTCATGCCCCCGCTCAAACGGGGTATCTTACTTCTTCCTGGGTGCGACCGGCTTCTTCGCGGGCGCAGGCTTCTTGGCCGGCAGCGGCGCGACGATCGAGGCAGCGGGCGACACAGGCGGCGGCGGCAGCGCGGTCACGGGTGGCTTGCCGTCGCTTTCGATCGAGGCCTGAAGGATCAGCGTCGGGTCGGCTGGCGGTTCGCCCTGATGAATCGCATCGACATATTGCATGCCCTCGATCACGCGGCCGAACACCGTATATTTCTTGTCGAGCTGCATGCGCGGCAGAAGAACTATGAAGAACTGGCTGTTGGCGCTGTCCTCACTCTGCGCGCGGGCCATGGAAACGGTTCCACGCAGATGCGGCATGGGATTGAACTCCGCCTTCAGATCCGGAAGCGTCGAACCGCCGGTGCCGTCACCCTTGGGGTCGCCGCCCTGCGCCATGAAGCCGGGGATGACGCGGTGGAATTTGAGACCGTTATAAAAACCTTGCCGCGTCAGTTCCTTGATCCGCTCGACATGGCTCGGCGCGATGTCGGGACGCAACTGGATGCGCACGCGACCCCCGCTCGACAGGTCGAGATCCCAGACATTATTCGGATCGACCGGCACGGTCGCCGGCGGCAGTTTGGATGCCGGATCAAGGCCGAGCTGCTTGGCGGCCTGCTCGGCGCGGGCAGCAGCCTCTTCCTTCTTCATTTCCTCGGCATTGCGTCCGCCGCCGCCCTGAGCCAAGGCCGCGCCACTCGATGCATAGAGAGCGAAACCGATCGCCACGGTCTTGAGCGCCGACGTGAACCGCATGAATGAAGCTTTCCTAATATTTCTAGCCAGATGCCAAGCTGCCTCTGATAGCGTCCTCTTGGCGATTGGCAACTGAACGAAGGCTGAGTGGAGCCTTGACCGGAGCCTTTTACTGGCCCTTGAGGCCCAGCGCGGTCACCCGCGCCTCCACCTCGTCGCGCACGGCGGGACTGACGAATTTGTGGATCGGACCGCCATAAAGCGCGATTTCCTTGACCAGACGGGAAGCAATCGGCTGAAGCGAAACGTCCGCCATCAGGAAGACCGTTTCGACCCGCCCGTTGATCTGCTGGTTCATCCCCGCCATCTGATATTCATATTCGAAGTCCGCGACGGCGCGCAGCCCCCTGATGATGACGCTGGCCCCCTGCGATTCGGCAAAGTCCATCAGCAGCGAATTGAAGCCGGTGACGACGATCTCCGTATCAATGCCCGCACATTCGCGACGGACCATCTCCAGCCGCTCCTCGTCGGAAAACATCGGCGACTTGCTGATGTTGGTCGTAACTCCGATCACCAGCTTGTCGACCAGCTTCGCTCCGCGCCGGATGATGTCCATATGACCCAGGGTGATCGGATCGAACGTGCCGGGATAAACCCCCACCCTTTGCTTGCTCATGCCCCTAGCGATCCCTTTCCACGATATAGTCCGCGATGGCGCGAAGCAGGTCGGCCTCCGGACCAGCACCGTGCAGATGCGCCTTCGCCTGCTCGACGAGCAGACGGCCCTGTTCCCGCGCCCGTTCCACCCCCAGCAGCGACACGAAAGTCTCCTTGCCCGCTGCCGCGTCCTTGCCCAGCGCCTTGCCGGCGACCTCCGCATCGCCCTCCACGTCGAGCAGATCGTCGGCAATCTGGAATGCAAGGCCGATGTCGCGCGCATAGCCGTGCAGCCGGGTGCGCGCTTCGGGCGGGATGCGCGCCATGATCGCCGCCGCATCGACGCAGAAACCGATCAGCGCGCCGGTCTTGAGCTGCTGGAGCCGGGTGACGGTGGGCAGGTCGAAACTGGCCCTTTCCGCCTCCAGATCCATCATCTGGCCACCCGCCATGCCGCTGGTTCCACTGGCTATGGCGAGCGCCTTCACCAGTTCGACGCGAACGAAGGGGTCCGGGTGGGTTTCCTCATCCACCAGCAGTTCAAAGGCCAGATCATGCAGGCAATCGCCCGCCAGGATCGCCGTCGCCTCATCAAAGGCCTTGTGCACCGTGGGCTTGCCACGGCGCAGATCGTCATCGTCCATCGCGGGCAGATCGTCATGCACCAGCGAATAGACATGGATGCATTCGACCGCGACACCCACGCGTAACGCCGAATCCCGCGAGATATTGAAAAGCTCGCTCGCGGCCTGCACCAGCAAGGGCCTCAACCGCTTGCCGCCGTCCATGGCGGCATAGCGCATCGCTTCATAGAGACGCCTGCGCGGATCGTCGGGCACGGCCAGCAACGCGTCGAACAGCCGGTCGACCTCCACCGCAACCGCAGCGGCGCGGCGAGCGACCAGCGAAGCGGCGGAGGAGGCTCCGCTCATGCCCATCGCGCTCAGTCCGCACCAAAGGGCGTGGCGCCCGTCACACCGCCGCCCGCATCCAGCGTAAGCTTGGCGATGCGAGCCTCGGCCGCCTGCAAACGTTCCATGCAGCGCTTCCGTAACTCTTCGCCCTGCGAATAAAGCGAAATGGATTCGTCGAGCGGCACATCGCCGCTTTCCAGACGCCGGACGATCGATTCCAGCGCGCGCAACGCATCTTCGAACGACATTTGCGACGGATCGCCCTGCTGCATCATGCTTTCTTCGGCCATTTCCCTGCATTGACCGCCCCTTGCCGCCCGGTCAAGCCCGCATGGGCCGTCGCTTGCCGATGATACCCTGTTCATGAAATCGTCATGACGTCATATCAGGGGGCTGGAGGAAAGAGGGCAGTTTTGCGTTGACGCTTGGCGTGGCTAGTGCACATAGAAGGACCGCTATGAAATATTATCTCCCCCTGATCTCCGTGGCGGCGCTGACGCTGCTGTCCGCCTGCAACAAAAGCGACGAACCCGAAGTCGTCGGCGGGCCCGCCGATCCGATGGCTGAGAAGCTGGCAAACGCCGCGCCGGTCGAACTGCCGCCGTCGGTGCAGGCAAGCCACCAGTATCGCTGCAAGGACAACAGCCTGCTGTTCGTCGACTTCATGAGCGACGGCAAGACCGCGCAGCTGCGCACCGAAAAGACCGGCGCGCCGACCAAGCTGACCGCCGCCGAAGCGGGCAAGCCCTTCGAAGGCGAAGGTTATAAGGTCGAGGGTTCGGGCAAGCAGATCACCGCCACCCTGCCGGGCAAGAGCGCCCTCAGCTGCAAGGCCTGATCGCCTTTCCGTTTTTCCTGCACATTCAGGCCGGCTCTCCCCCGCGGAGGCCGGCCTTTTTCTTTACTGGCGCAGTTCCGGTTCCCCCACTTCGACCGGATCCGGCCCGAAACGGTTGGGTCCGCGCGTGCCGCCCATGATGAAGAAGACGAGCAGCACGATGCTGCCGATGATCGGGAAGAAGACGATCAGCAGCCACCAGCCGCTGCGGTCCGTGTCGTGCAAACGGCGAACCGCAACGGCTATATAGGGAATCAGGATGGCCAGACTGAAGAGGCCCGTCAGCGGACCGCCGCGCGTGCTGTAGCCCGCACCCGCCCACCATGGGCCGCGCTGGAACCAGTGGTCGGCGGTCGTCAGGCCCAACACGCCTTCCACGATCGACAGACCGACAAAGCAGAGAAACAGGAACAGGACGAACATCCAATATTCCCTGGGCCGCGCCCGTCCGGAAAATCGCGCGTAACGGCGCAGCGGCAACACCATCCAGTCCATCAGCCTGTCCCCTTTCCTCTCTCTGAACGCACGAAAGCTATCATGTTTTCCGCATCACGGCAGCGTCAGGATTGTCTATCCGGCGCTCCCCCGCTAAAGGCGCGCACATGTCCAGCACCGCATCCCAGATCACGCCCCAGGTCGTCGCCGAACATGGGCTTTCTCCCGAAGAATATGACCGCGTTCTGCACGCGCTCGGCCGGGAGCCGAATCTCACGGAACTCGGCATCTTTTCGGTGATGTGGTCAGAGCACTGCTCGTACAAGAGTTCGCGAATCCATCTGAAGAAGCTGCCTACCGAAGGGCCGCAGGTCATTTGCGGCCCCGGCGAAAATGCCGGGGTGGTCGATATCGGCGACGGTCAGGCCGCCATCTTCAAGATGGAGAGCCACAACCATCCGAGCTACATCGAGCCTTATCAGGGCGCGGCGACCGGCGTGGGCGGCATCCTGCGCGACGTGTTCACCATGGGCGCGCGGCCGGTCGCGAACATGAACGCGCTGCGCTTCGGCCGCCCGGACCACCCGAAGATGAAGCATCTCATCAGCGGCGTGGTGCATGGTATCGGCGGCTACGGCAATTGCGTGGGGGTGCCGACCGTGGGCGGCGAGGTGAATTTCCACCCGGCCTATGACGGCAACATTCTCGTCAACGCAATGACTGTGGGCGTCGCGGAGACGGACAAGATCTTCTATTCGGCGGCTTCGGGCGTCGGCAATCCGATCGTCTATGTCGGCTCCAAGACCGGCCGCGACGGCATCCATGGCGCAACCATGGCCTCGGCCGACTTTGGCGAGGATTCGGAGGAAAAGCGCCCGACCGTGCAGGTCGGCGACCCCTTCACCGAAAAGCTGCTGATCGAGGCCTGCCTTGAACTCATGGCCTCCGACGCGATCGTCGCCATTCAGGACATGGGCGCGGCGGGCCTCACCTCCTCCTCGGTGGAAATGGCCTCCAAGGGCGGCGTCGGCATCGAACTGAACATGGACAAGGTGCCGCAGCGCGAAACCGGCATGACGGCCTATGAGATGATGCTGTCGGAGTCGCAGGAGCGCATGCTCATGGTGCTCCAGCCGGGCAAAGAAGATTTTGCCGAAGCCATTTTCCGCAAGTGGGAGCTGGACTTCGCGGTCATCGGCCATGTGACCGACACCGGCCGCATGGTGCTCGTGCACAAGGGCGAAACGGTGTGCGACATTCCGTTGGCCCCGCTGGCCGACGATGCGCCGCTCTACGACCGCCCGGCAATGGCGAAGGATGAGTATAAGGCGTGGTCCGGGGTCAAGCCCCTCGGCGAGATCACCGAAAGCGCCGACATTGGTGCGGATCTGATCCGACTGATGGGTTCCCCCGACATTGCCAGCCGCCGCTGGATCTGGGAGCAATATGACCACATGGTCGGCGCCGATACGGTGCAGCGCCCTGGCGGCGACGCGGCAGTCGTCCGTGTCCACGGTACGCAGAAGGGCATTGCGATCAGCACCGACTGCACCCCGCGCTACTGCTATGCCGACCCCTATGAGGGCGGCAAGCAGGCGATCGCGGAATGTTATCGCAACATCTCGGCGGTCGGCGCGACGCCGCTTGCCGTCACCAACTGCCTCAACTTCGCCAACCCGCAGCGGCCCGAGATCATGGCGCAGTTCACCGGCTGCCTCGAAGGCATGGGTGACGCCTGCCGCGCGCTCGACTTCCCGATCGTGTCGGGCAATGTCAGCCTCTACAATGAATCCAAGGCGACCGGGGGCGGCTCGGCGATCCTGCCGACTCCGGCGATCGGCGGTATCGGCCTGCTGAAGAATGTCGACGTGATGGCGACGGTGGCCTTCAAGAATGAAGGCGACGCGATCTGGGTCATCGGCGGCGCCGAAGATTCGTTGGGCACGCATCTGGGCCAGTCGATCTGGCTGCGCGAAATTGCGGGCCGGGAAGCGGGCGAAGCGCCGAAGGTCGACCTCGCTGCCGAACGCGCCAACGCTGAAGCCGTCCGCGCTCTGGTCGCGGAAGGCAAGGTCAATGCAGTGCATGACATTTCCGACGGCGGCCTGTTGGTTGCCGTGACCGAAATGGCGCTGGCAGGCGGCATCGGCGCTGACCTCGACATCGCGCTGACGACGGCGAGTGCCTTTGGCGAGGATCAGGGCCGCTACATCGTCGCGGCGCCGCAGGGCGTCGAGATTGCGGGCGCCGTGAAGATCGGCTCGACTGGCGGCGACGAGGTTGCGGGCGTATCGCTGGCCGACCTGCGCGGCGCGCACGAGGGCTTTTTCCCGGCACTGATGGACGCTGAACTCTAAGATGGCGTTCACGGCGAAGATCCTGCTCCTTGGCTCGGGCGAACTGGGCCGGGAGTTCGTGATCTCCGCCAAGCGGCTGGGCGCGCAGGTCATCGCCTGCGACAGCTATGCTGGCGCACCGGCCATGCAGGTCGCGGATGGCCATGAGGTCTTCTCGATGCTCGACGCCGACCTGCTCGCACAGGCGATCGGGAAGCATCAGCCCGACTTCGTGGTTCCGGAAATCGAAGCGATCCGCACCGAGGTTCTGGCTGATTTCGAGTCCCGCGGCGTCACCATCGTCCCGTCCGCCCGGGCGACGATCATGACCATGAATCGCGACCGCATCCGCGAAGTGGCGGCGGTTGAACTGGGCCTGCGCACCTCTCGCTACCGTTATGCCGAGACGCTGGACGAAGTGCTGGCCGGCGCCGAACATACCGGCCTGCCCTGCGTCATCAAGCCGGTCATGTCTTCCTCCGGCAAGGGCCAGACCACGGTCCGCACCCCGCAGGAACTGGAAGCCGCGTGGAATTATGCCGTCGCCAACATGCGCGGCGACCGCAGACGGGTGATCGTCGAGGAGTTCATCGCCTTCGACTATGAAATCACCCTGCTCACCGTGCGCAGCCGCGAGGGCGTCAGCTTCTGCCCGCCTATCGGCCACCGGCAGGAACGCGGAGACTATCAGGAAAGCTGGCAGCCCACGCCAATGTCGAACGCCGCCCTCGCCGCCGCGCAGGACATGGCGCGCAAGGTTGTGGACAATCTGGGCGGCTATGGCATTTTCGGCGTGGAGTTTTTCGTCAAGGGCGAGGATGTCATCTTCTCCGAACTGTCGCCCCGGCCGCATGACACCGGCATGGTGACGCTGATTTCGCAGAACTGGAGCGAGTTCGACCTGCACGCCCGCGCCATATTGGGCCTGCCCGTGCCGGAGGTGACGTTGCGCGACGCTGCTGCATCGGCGGTCATATTGGCGGATCGGGAGTCGGACGACTTCCGTTTCGAAGGACTGGCCGACGCGCTCTCGACGCCCGGCGGCGAGGTCGACCTGCGCCTCTTCGGCAAGCCCACCACGCGCCCCTATCGCCGCATGGGCGTGGCACTCGCCCGCGCCGGTGATGCCGGCACGGCCCGCGCGATCGCCGCCGAAGCCGCGAGCAAGGTTCGGATCGTTTACGGCGAGTAGCGGGCGCGATTTCCCAACGATCGGAGCCGATCGCTGGTTCGGAAATCGCGGACAGCAAGGTATCCGGAGCGGTGATCTGATTCGGTCAGACCGAAACCCGCTCTATTCGCACCGCGTCACCCGACCGAACAGCACCTGATAGACGTCATCCCCGCCGCCCTCGTCGAAGGCGGCCATCACCCGACGCAAATCCTTGGGAGAGAGCGGCTTGCGTCCTTCATTCGGCACCACTGCGCCAATTCCCTTGAGGTGCGCGATCAGCCCCTTCGCCCCGCCGCAGGCCAGGGCATAATCCTCGTCAAAGGCAAAGCCATCCTCGAACCGCGCCAACATCGACCGCAGCGTTGCGAGCGAGGGATAGGCGGGAATTCCCACCGCAGCGCCGCTGACATCATGCGCCCCGCGCCAGCGGGCGAAGCTGCCCTGCCCCATGGTCGAGAAGATGAGGCTCCCGCCCGGCCGCAGCAGGGCAGCGAGCCGCGCGATCGCACCCTCCAGATCGTCGAACCACTGGAAGGCGAGGCTGGAAAGGATCAGGTCGAACCACTCCCCTTCGAAGATCGGCGCTTCCCCATCCATCGTCAGGAAGGTGCCCGCGACCAGCCCGCCCTTCGCCGTCCGCGCCAGCATGTCTGGCGACAGGTCCGTCACCACCAGTTCCGCGCCTGGCCAGCGCGCCTGAATGTCCCGCGTCAGAAAGCCGGTGCCGCAGCCGATCTCCAAAATCCGCTTCACGCCGTCGGGCTTCTGCCGCTGGGCAAGGTCCGCCACCAGCGCCGCGGCAAGGCGTTGCGGGCCGGCATGATCGTCATAATGCCCCGCCGCCGCGCCGAAGGCGTCGCTTATTCGTTGCTTGCGGTGCCCGTTCATGGCTAGTCGCATTGGCAGAGCGACGCGCTCTTTTCCAGCATCATCAAGGACAGCCCTGCCCCATGACCGCCTTTTCTTCCCGGATTCCCGCCATGGATGTGCTGCGCGGCTGCGCGGTCATGGGAATCCTCTGGATGAACATCGCGGCCTTCGCCCTGCCTGAACAGGCGTATTTCAACCCGACGGCCGCAGGTCCGCTTTCCGCAGGGGACATCCTCTTCTGGGCAATCAGTTTCCTGCTGGTCGACGGCAAGATGCGGGCGCTGTTTTCCATGCTGTTCGGCGCGTCGATGCTGCTGCTGATCGACAAGGAGGAAATGGCCGGGCGCGATGGACGACGGGCGCAGATGATTCGCGCCGCCTGGCTCTTCCTCTTCGGCCTCGCCCATTATCTGCTGCTCTGGTGGGGCGACATATTGATGATCTATGCGCTGGTCGGCCTTGCCGCCCTGCTGTTCGTCCGAAAGGAACCGCTGTCGCTGGTCAAATGGGCGTTTTTCTTCTTCCTCGCGCATTTCCTGGTCTGCGCCTCTTTTATCGGGACGCTCTATGCCTGGGGCCACGCCGCGGCGGCGCCCGGCGCGGCGCCGCAAATCAGCGCTGGCTTCGCCAATTTCATCGGCTCCATTTCCGATCCCGGCCACCCCGCCATCCGCGACGAAATCGCCACCTATCAGGGCGGTTATGGCGGCATTCTGCGCCACCATGTGGCACTGTTCGGCGGCCAGTGGGTGACGACCCTGCCCTTCGTCACGCTCGATACGCTCGGCTTCATGCTGCTGGGCATGGCGATGCTGAAGGGCGGCTTTCTCACCGGCCGCTGGCAGGCGGAACAATATTGGCGGACGGCGCGCCATTGCTTCCTTATCGGCCTCATCCCCATGGCTGCGCTGGCCTGGTGGGTCACCGCCACCGGCTTTGCGGCCCTTCCCGCTCTCGGAACCGTGCTGAGCTGGTCCTTCCCCTTCCGAATCCCGCTGGCGGTGGGTTGGGCGGCGCTGATCCTCTGGCTGGTCACCCGCTTCTCCCCAAGCGCGATCCTCGCTCGAATCGCAGCGGTAGGCAGGCTGGCGCTCAGCAACTATCTGGGCACCAGCCTCCTCATGTGCGCTATCTTCTACGGCTGGGGCCTTGGCCTGTTCGGACACGTCCCGCAAAAAATATTGCCCCTGTTCGTGGTCGGGGCATGGGCGGCGATGCTGATCTGGTCCACGCTCTGGCAAAGACGATTCGCTTTGGGGCCGGCGGAATGGCTTTGGCGCAGCCTTGCCCACGGCCAGGCGCAAAAGATTCGCAACAGCGATTGAATCACTATTGCGACCTATTATCATCTGCGCTATCTCCGCTTTCAGGAGATCTGCATGGTTGTCTGTGTCTGCAATGCCATTCGGGAAAAGGACCTGAAAGAGGTCGCGCGCGAAGGCTGTGCCACCCCCTGCAGCGCCTATGCGCGACTGGGGCGCCGTCCCAAATGCGGCCAATGCGTTCCCTTCGCACGGACGATCATCGCGGCGGAGCGGGCATCGATCTGACGCCATTGCAAATCAGGCGCATCTGAAAAGCGCGAAGCCGACGCAATAGCGTGGGCAAAAATGGCGGATTTCCAAGGCTTTCCGGATTAACAAACGGAAGAGAAACGACTATGATCCCGGCACTTTCCCATTCAGCCGGAGTATAGCGCCATGAAGGGCGACGCCAAGGTCATCGAATATCTCAACGAGGTTCTCAAGAACGAGCTGACCGCGATCAACCAATATTTCCTGCATTACCGCATGCTGGGCCATTGGGGCATCGAGAAGCTGGCCAAATTCGAATATGAGGAATCGATCGACGAGATGAAGCACGCCGACAAGCTGGCGGAGCGCATACTCTTTCTCGATGGCCTGCCCAATTTCCAGCTGCTTGGCCGCCTGAAGATCGGTGAGACGGTGGAAGAAATACTGAAAGCCGATCTGGAGCTGGAATATGAGGCGCTGCCCGTCCTGAAGGAGGCCATCGCCTATTGCGAATCGATCCGCGACTTCGTCAGCCGCGACCTGTTCCAGCACATCCTCGAAAGCGAGGAAGAACATATCGACACGCTGGAAACCCAGTTCGAGATGATCGACCGCATGGGGATTCAGAATTACATCCAGCTGCAGAGCAAGGCAGCGGAAGAATAAGTTGCCGGCGACGGGGCGGCCCATCCGGCGCGCCGCCCCGGCCAATCCCTCAAATCAGCGAATCGAGCAGGCCGATCAGCGGCAAATCCGCGGGCGGCATGTCCAGCGCATACATTTGCGCGGGCCTGACCCATTGGAGCGCGGTGGCGTGCCGCGCTTCCGGCAGACCCTGCCATTTGCGGCAGACATAAAGCAGCAGCAGAAGATGACGTTCGCCCAGCGGCTCGCTCGCGAAGGCGGCTGGCGCCAGGCAGCTTGCATGGGTGCGGATGCCCAGTTCTTCTTCCAGTTCCCGGATCAACGCCGCCTCCGGCGCTTCGCCCGGTTCCACCTTTCCACCCGGAAATTCCCACAGGTCTGCCATGGGCTTTCCGGGCGGCCGCTGCTGCAACAGAACACGGCCATCCGCATCGACCAGAGCCGCGGCGACCACCATCAGGGGGGAATTTATCGTCATAAGGGTCCGGATAGAAAGATTTGTTAACTCTGCCTCTTTTACAAGGCCATTCGGGGCTGCGTGTAAATGGGGTGTGCTATGCGGGCGTTGATCGGAACCTTGCGCCTTCGGGGCATTGTAAAGTGCCAGCGCGGCGCCACGGCGGTTGAATATGGCCTGATCCTTGCCCTGATCTGCCTCGCCATGATCGCTGCATTGTCCAACGTCGCCAACAAAACGATCGGCATGTGGGACAATGTCGCGACAGAAGTTCTCGCGCATTAACCATCAATGTCTGACAGCTCATTCTTCTCATTAAATCTTTATCAACCGACGCGGGTTAAATCATCCAATGCTGACCTTTCATGAAGCGGGGGGACGGCCGGGTAGTTAAACGTGACTTTTGACGCAAGGAGACATCCAATGCAGTTCATCCGTAAGATGCTGAAGAACGAAAAGGGCGCCACCGCCATTGAATATGGTCTGATCGCTGCTCTGATCGCCGTCGCCGCCATCGGCGCCATGACCAGCCTGGGCGGCAAGCTCGGCAACACCTTCAATAACGTTTCGGGCAACCTGAAGTAAGCTCGATCCGGTTGGAAGAAAAAAGGGCGGCGGAAGCAGTTCCGCCGCCCTTTTTGCTGTTCATCGGTCTACCAGGTAACGATCTTCACCCTCTGGCCGGGACGCAGGACGCTGTTGGCGGCCAAGGCATTGATCGTCAGAAAACGGTCCTGTTGATAATCGGAATAGGCCATCCGTCTGGACAGCGACTGGATGGTGTCGCCTGCCTTGACGGTGACGACGCCCACGCGACGCGGCTTGATGGCGGTCGCCTCCTGCGCGGAAAGCCTCTGCACCGACTGCACCATCGTCGAAAAAGGGCCAATGCCCTGCCCCGCCGCCGTCAGCAGCAGGAAATGATAGGCTTTGCCGCCGCCGAAATCATAAGCGAACACCGTTGCGTCGACCTGGGAGGACTGGGTGCTCGCCCTTATCGTCCGCCACGCGGCAGGAATCCCGTTGACGGTCGTGCGCCGCATCTCGCCGGGCGGGACGGTGCCGCCGCCGCCCAGCTTGCCGAACACCGAGTCGATATAGGCCGACAGGTCGCCGGAAAAGGATGCCGCGCCGAACTGCGCCTGCCCGCCCGAGCCGGCCACCGTTACGGCATCGGCGCCATTTTCCATTCCGAAGCCTGATGGCGCAGCAAAGCTGAGCCGCAGATCGGGATGTCGAAAACGGTTGCCCTCAATCACGCCCTGTTTCGGATCATCGCCATAGAGCACGCCGTTCAGCGCGTTCAGAAAGGCGTCCCGATTGCGCACCGTGTTGGTCGATCCGCTCGCCGCCGCGTTGCGCGCAGCGCGGCCGACACGCGAAGCCGGATCGGGGTGGGTGCTCGCCCATTCCGGCATGGAGCGCGAACTGCCCGCGACCCTCGCGTCAAGGCTGCTCTGCGCCGCCAGCGATGCCAGCATGGTCGACAGGGCACGGGGATCATAGCCGCCCGATGCTAGATAGCGGATGCCCAGATCGTCCGCTTCATATTCCTGCGTGCGGGAAAATTTGAGCGTCAGCAACTGGCTGCCTGTGCCAATCCCTTTTTGGAGCAGGCCGCCCAGCGCCGAATCCCCCAGCAGAGCGCCGGTCAGCACCTGAAGCAGCGTGCCCCCGAGGGCATTGCGCTGCGCCGCCTGCGCGCGTCGCTGGCCGTGCTGCGCCGCGACATGGCCGATTTCATGACCCAGAACGCCCGCCAGTTCCGCCTCGTCATTCATCAGCGCCATCAACTGGCGCGTGACATAGACATAGCCGCCGGGGATCGCAAAAGCGTTGTTCACAGGCGAATTGAGCAGCGTCACGGTAAAATCGCCCTGTGCGTTGGACAGGCCCGATTGCACTGCGATGCGTCGTCCCACGCCCTCGACATATTTCGCCTGAGGACCGGCATAGGCGCCGCCAAATTCGTTGAGCAGTTGCGGATGCTGCTTGGCGCCTGCCTGCTTTTCCTGCGGGCTGATCGACGCAACCGTGCGGATCGCCCGCTGCTGGCCCGACACTGACGGCGCCGCGGCGAGGGCAATCAGCCCCAGCCCGGCAAATGCCAGAGTTGATATACGCTTCACGGCTCCTCCTCGCCCCTGTTACTCCCACGTAACGAGCGATAGCAGGCCAATGTTCCTCCCGACAGGGGGAGCGCCCGTCAGACCCCGATCGCGAGGAACTTGTCGGCCCGGTCAGTGCGCAGATCCTGCGCGCTCATGCCCGAAAGCGCATCCAGTTCCTGTCCGATCGCGGCGCCCAGATTGGCGATCGCCTGCACCGGCTCGCGGTGCGCGCCGCCGATCGGCTCGGCCACGATGCGGTCGATGACGCCCAGCGATTTGAGATGCTGCGCCGTCACCTGCATGGCGGTCGCCGCGTCGCTCGCCTTTTCCGCCGTGCGCCAGAGAATCGACGCGCACCCTTCCGGCGAGATCACCGAATAGACCGCATGTTCGAACATCAGCACGCGATTGGCAGCCGCCAGTGCCACCGCGCCGCCCGATCCGCCTTCCCCCACCACGGCCGCCACCATCGGCACGCCCAGCGCAAGGCATTGTTCGGTAGAGCGTGCGATCGCCTCCGCCTGCCCGCGCTCCTCGGCCTGCACGCCGGGGAAAGCGCCCGACGTGTCCACCAGCGTCACCACCGGCAGGCCAAAGCGATCAGCCAGCTGCATCAGGCGGATCGCCTTGCGATAGCCTTCCGGCTTGGCCATGCCGAAATTGTGGCGAACGCGGCTGGCCGTGTCGTCACCCTTTTCATGGCCGATCACCACCACGCGGCGATCACCCAGCGTGGCAAAGCCGCCGATGATCGCCTGATCGTCGGAAAACGCGCGATCCCCGGCCAGCGGCATGAAATTGTCGAACATGCCCGCGACATAATCCTTGAAATGCGGGCGGTCGGGATGACGGGCGACCTGCGTCTTCTGCCAGGGCGACAGCTTCGCATAGGTATCGACCAGCATCTTCGAAGCGCGCTGCTCCAGCTTGTCGATTTCGCCGCTGATGTCGATGTCGCCCGCATTGGCCGTGGCGCGCAGCTCGATGATCCGCGCTGCCAGTTCAGCGATGGGCTTTTCGAATTCCAGAAAACTAACCATGGCGCATGGCGTTAGGGCGCAGACGCTTCGCCGTCAACGCGTCGATGATGCATCGTCGCCAGAGGATGGCGGCTGTTGACCAGTTCGACCAGCCGGCGGCTGTCGACATGGGTGTAGATTTGCGTGGTGGCGATGTCCGCATGGCCCAGCATGGCCTGCAAGGCGCGCAGATCCGCCCCGCCCTCCAGCAAATGAGTGGCGAAGGCATGGCGCAGCACATGGGGACTGACCCGTTCGGGCGCGATTCCCGCCGCCGCGGCGAGCGCCTTCACCATCTGATAGAGACGGATCCGGCTGACGTGGCTCTTCCCCGAGGGGAAGAGCCACGGGCTTTCGGCGGGCACATGCGGCAGCCAAGCCGCCACGGCGGCACGGGCGCGATCCGAAATGGGAACGAGCCGTTCGCGGCCGCCCTTGCCCTTCAGGATCAGGAACGGCCGGTCCGCCGCCATCGCCCGGCGGGGCAGCGACACCAGCTCGGTAGCGCGCAAGCCGGACCCATAGAGCAGTTCGATCAACGCCGACAGCCTGAGGTCGAGCGGCGCGGGATGGTCGCCCTCCAGCTTCGCGGCGATCAGCGCGAACAGCGAATCGACCTCCTGCGTCGAAACTGTCCTGGGCAGCGGACGCCGCGTGACGGGACGCGGCAACACCTCCGACGGATTGTCGGCGCGCAGCCCCTCCTCCTCCAGAAAGGCGAAGAAGGCGCGCAGGGCGGAGGATTTGCGGGCCACCGATGACGCGGCCAGTTCCGCCCAGGCGGGCGCCAGCGCGGCCAGCCTGTCCCTGCTTGCGCCGGAAAGCCCCCCTGCAATCGCCGCGGCCCCCAGCAAATCCGTCCGATAGGCCAACAGCGTGTTGCGCGACGCCCCCCGTTCCGCCGCCATCATCTCCAGAAAGCGGTCGATCAGCGCGGCATCATCGCTCATCAGACCCGCGTCATCGCCTCCGCCGCGATCATCCGCGCTTCGGGGTCAAGCCCGACGCGATGCAGGGCAGCGACGACATGATAGAGATGAAAGGCAGGCAGCCGGTTCCAGTCCGCGGTCTGCATGCCCACCGCAGCCAGCAGCGCGACGCTGGCCTTTTCGCCCCGTTCCGCCGCCGCATCGATGGCCCGGGACCAACGGCTGGCAGCGCCCAGATTGAAGCCATTGTCCTGCGCCAGCGATGCGCTGTCTTTCGCGTCGAGGCGGGACAGGCCTGCCAGCGCCGCGATCAGCATCTGCGTCTTGCGCCCCTCCGCATCCTTGGCAAAGGTGGAAACGCGGCCCGCGCTGATCTCCACCACCGGACT
Source organism: Sphingobium sp. (assembly GCF_041987595.1). GTDB lineage: Bacteria > Pseudomonadota > Alphaproteobacteria > Sphingomonadales > Sphingomonadaceae > Sphingobium. The sequence goes on from NZ_JBHIWJ010000059.1 coordinate 20,801, forward strand.
GGGCGCGCCGACGGCCAGCAAGGCCCAAAGGTCGCCAGCCCCGTCGCCGTCGGCCTGACCGGCAAGCCGCGCCCATTGGGCAGCGCTGCGATCATAGCCCGCGGTGAACATCGCCGCGACCAGATTGGCCGCGTCACGGGCAGGCAGTTCCGAAACGGGCAGCGCCGCCGCCGCCCGGGCCGTTGCGATCAGACCGACGAAATCGGGCCGGGCCTCATCCTGCCACACGGTTCGCATCGCCTGCAGCCGGTCATCGGCGCTCGATCCGGCATAGGCGTTACGCAACGCCTCGATCCGGTCGGCCGCCTTGTCCGGCGCGTCGCCGTCCGCGCCAAGCTGGCTGTAGAAGCCGACCAGCGCCTGGCTGGAAAACACGCCCAGCCGCGCCGCGACTTCCGCGCCGGGCAGGCGTCGCGAAGCCGACAGCGCGGGAGCGCGGGCTTCCCAGGCACGGACCTGCGGCCCCGCCGTGCCGTAAAGATCGTCGGGAATCTCGACATTGAGCGCGGTCGCGAGGCCAAAGCGCCAGGCGGTCAGCCCATCCACCGCATCCCATTCGATCTTGACCGAACGGCGGGCGTTGAAACCGGTGCCGACGACCTTTTCCGCCAGCTTGTAATCGATGCCGCGCACCTTCCCGCGCCGCTGCGCCTGATTGAGCGCGCCGCTGGCCGAGCCCTGATCGCCCGAGAGCGCGGGACAGATCGCCCGCGTCATCTCCCAGGCGGGTTCCTTGCTGAAACGCAGCGCTCCGGCCGACAGCGGGCACATGCCCGCCGGGTCGGCCGTCGCCAGATAGGTCTGCATGGCGATGGCATAAAGGCGCGGGGTGAACTGGTCGGAATCGACGCTCTGCACCAGCAGGCGGGCACTGTCCGCCTCCCCCATGCGCAGAAGCAGCCAGGCGCGCTCCGCCACCCAGTCCGCGCCGTTGATGTCGCGGGGCGTATCGGTCGCGGACAGCAGCGCCCGTCGCAGCAGGATCGACGCCCAGCGCGACGTGATCGGCGCCCGCGTCTGCTTCATCAGCGTGGCGAGAAACCGGCCCGACTGCGAACCGAAGGCGTTGGGCGCCATGCCCTGACGCTCCGGCGTCAGCGGACCGACCCGGTCGAGCGAGCGATGCGCATTTTCGGGAAGGTCGTATTTCGCCTTTTCAGCGGCGATTTCTTCCTCGCTCATCGCCTCCGCCACATTCTCCCCGGTTTCATCCGAAACGGGGAAGCTCGGCGGCACGACTGACGGCGTCGACGGCGTGGCGGTCGTGGCGGTCCCCGGCACGGGCGCGGCGGGAGAAGGGCTTGCGGGCGGACGGGACGGCGGCGCCTGCGGCGCGTCGCCGAAACCGGGCGGCAGCAGCGATTCGGGGGTTTCCTGCGCAACCACGGGCAGCGCCAGCGCAAGCGCAAGCGTTCCCAACGCCCATTTCGCGTTCACCCGCCGCTGCGCCATGCCTTACTGGCCCAGCTTTTCGGCGGGAATGACCTTTTCCACATGGCTTTGCGGCTTTTCGCCGCCACGCGACCAGAGCAGGGCGATGATCGCAACCAGCACGAGGGCCGCAACGATGGGAATGATCGGCAGGGACACGCCGCGACGGCGCCGCGAGCTGCCTTCAAAACTGCTATAGCTACGATTGCGCTTCATGGGTCCTGTTTTCGGCTGGGCCAGAAGGAGAAGAAAGTTGCGATTTGCCTTGTCGACGCGGGGTTGTATAGCCCCGCTCGCCATGCAGCGAAACAGCAAATCCGCCGAAGCGCCGATGAAGCGCGGCCCCATCGTTCTGGTGGGCATGATGGGCGTGGGCAAATCGACCGTCGGGCGGCGGCTGGCGGCGCGACTTGGCCTTCATTTCGTCGATGCGGACGAGGAGATCGAAAAAGCCGCGGGCATGACGATCACCGAAATGTTCGAACGCTATGGCGAGGCCTATTTCCGCGATGGCGAGCGGCGCGTGATCGCCCGGCTGATGGACGGCGAGCCGAAGGTCATTGCAACCGGCGGGGGCGCCTTCATGCAGGAAGAAACGCGCAACCTGATCCTGGAACATGCCCTCGCCATCTGGCTCAACGCCGATATCGACACTCTGGTCGACCGGGTGTCGCGCCGCGAGGGGCGGCCCCTGCTGAAGGGCAAGGACCCGCGCCTCGTGCTGACGCAACTCGCCGAAATCCGCAATCCGGTCTACGCGCTCTGCCCCATCCATGTGAAGAGCGCCGCCGCGCCGCATGATGTGGCGGTGGACAGCATCATGGAGCAATTGTCCCAATGGCATTAGTCCGCGTCGCGCTGGATGCGCGCAGCTATGATATCGTGATCGAGGAAGGCGCGCTGGATCAGGCGGGCACCCATCTGGCGGGCTATGCGCGCAAGGGAAGGCTGGTCGTCGTGACCGACGAGCATGTCGCCAAGGCGCAGCTGCCGCGGCTGGAGGCCGGCCTGCGCGCCGCCGGGGTCGCAGTCGAACCCGTCATCCTTCCGCCGGGCGAGCAGACGAAGAGCTGGCGCCATCTGGAGCAATTGCTCGACGCGCTGCTGGCGCTGGAGATCGAGCGCGGCGACCATGTGGTGGCGCTGGGCGGCGGCGTGATCGGGGATCTGGTGGGCTTTGCCGCCTCGATCCTGAAGCGCGGCTGCCATTTCATCCAGGTGCCGACGACCCTGCTGGCGCAGGTGGACAGTTCGGTCGGCGGCAAGACCGCGATCAATGCACGGGCCGGCAAGAATCTGATCGGCAGCTTCTACCAGCCTGCGCTGGTCCTGATCGATCCCTCGACGCTGGACACGCTGCCGGTGCGGGAAACGCGGGCAGGCTATGCCGAGGTCGTCAAATATGGCCTGATCGACGATCCCGCCTTCTTCGCATGGTGCGAGGCGGAGGGACACCGACTGCTGGCAGGCGACGCGCAGGCCCGCGAATATGCGGTCGAACGCAGCGTCGCGGCCAAGGCCAAGATCGTGGGCGAAGATGAGCGGGAAACCTCCGGCCGCCGGGCGCTGCTCAATCTGGGGCATACGTTCGGCCATGCCCTGGAGGCGGATACCGGCTTTTCCGACACGCTGCTTCATGGCGAGGGCGTGGCGGCGGGCATGGCGCTGGCCTTCCGCTATTCGGCGCGGCTCGGACTTTGCGCGCCGGAGGAGGCCGAGCGGGTGACGGCGCATCTGAAAGCCGTCGGCCTGCCGCACGATCTGGCGAGCGCGCGTGTCACGGCCGATGGCGCGGCGCTGGTCGCCCATATGCTGCACGACAAGAAGATGGCGGCGGGCACCCTGCCCTTCCTGCTGGCGCGGGGGATCGGCCAGACATTTCTGTCGAAGGACGTCGTTCTGGACGATGTCGCCGCGTTTCTGGACGAGGACCGCGCCGCCCGCGCCTGAGGCGAGATTTCGAAAAGCTGCATTGGGTGGATTCCAGACGGTCCCCAAAAACCGTCACCCCCGCGAAGGTCGCTGGGAGCCATGTGACTCCCGGCGAGGTCTCAGGCCGGATCGCGCGCCCTTTGCTGAGATTCCACTGTTCGCTGACATGACAGAAAGTGGGCACCCCCGGCATCTGCCGCTCGATCAGAAACAAAAAGGGCGCCCCGAGGAGCGCCCTTTCCCTATCGTGCCTCTGAAGGCGCCGATTATTTCTTCAGCGTCAGGCCGCCGAAACGCTTGTTGAAGCGTGCCACCTGGCCGCCCTGCTCCAGCTGGCGGGTGCCGCCCGTCCAGGCCGGATGCGACTTGGGGTCGATGTCGAGCGCCAGCGTGTCGCCTTCCTTGCCCCAGGTCGAACGGGTGCGGAAGGTGGTGCCGTCGGTCATCTGGACGGTGATGAAGTGGTAATCGGGATGCGTGTCGGCCTTCATGGGTCTGCTCCGTCTGGGGGCCGGTTTCCGACCGGCCATGGATGCGAAAAATTGCGAAGGCGCGCCGTTACATGGGAATGCGCGCAAAAGCAAGCAGGAAGGCTGCCCTCCCCTGCCGTGCCTTAATCCACCGGCGGGTCGGCAATCATGGCGACGAAGTTGGCTTCTGCGCACAGCTTCCCGTCGACCATCGCCTTGCCCACGAACTTGCAGACCCGGCCGCGGATTTGCAGCAGGGTGACATGCAGGTCGAGCAGACAGCCCGGCTCCACCGGATTGCGGAACTTGGCGCCGTCGATGCTCATGAAATAGACGAGCTTGCCCGATCCCCGCAGGCCCATCGTCTCGACCGTCAGCACGCCCGCGGCCTGAGCCATCGCCTCGACGATCAGCACACCCGGCATGATC
>NZ_JBHIWJ010000060.1:0-24987 GCF_041987595.1 Sphingobium sp.
ATCGTCACCGGCATTCTCCTCTCCTCCGGCGAGGCGCGGGGCGAGGCGCCGGAAGTGACCAATGTGCGCGACTTCATCGACGGCATTGCGATGGAATGGCGCCGGGCCAATCCGGGCATGCCGCTGCGCTGCGATTTCGGACCGCACGACTATCCCCGCATCATCGCCGATCCGGTGATCCGGCAGGCGATCGGCAATCTGCTGGACAATGCGCGAGAGGCGGGCGCGACCTATATCGACCTGCTGGTGGGGCGCGACAGTTCGTCGCTCAACATCGCCGTGCGCGACAATGGCAGCGGCTTTTCCGAGACAATGCTGGAGGATTTCGGCAAGCCTTACCGCTCGAGCAAGGGCAAGGAAGGCCATGGCCTTGGCCTGTTTCTGGTCGTCAATGTCGTGCGCAAGCTGGGCGGCAGCGTGTCGGCCAGCAATGGCGCCGATGGCGGGGCGCTGATCCTGCTCCGCCTGCCGCTGGGCACGGTGGCGCTGGAAGAGGAGAAGCCCAATGAGCGATGAACGCCTGCTTGTGCTGGTCGAGGATGACGAAGCCTTCGCCAGAACGCTGAAGCGCTCTTTCGAGCGGCGGGGCTATGCCGTGCTGACGGCGGACAATCATGCGGCGCTGACGGCGTTGCTGAAAACACATCGGCCGACCCATGCGGTGGTGGACCTGAAACTTGGTCCGGAATCGGGGCTGGTCTGCGTGCAGACGCTCCACGCCCACGATCCCGCGATGCTGATCGTGGTGCTGACCGGCTTTGCCAGTATCGCGACGGCGGTCGACGCGATCAAGCTGGGCGCCTCCAACTATCTCGCCAAGCCGTCGAACACCGACGATATCGAGGCGGCCTTCGCGCGGTCGTCGGGCGACCCCTCCACGCCGCTTGCGCCACGCCCAACCTCGATCAAGACGCTGGAATGGGAACACATCCATGAGGTGCTGAAAGACAGCGACTTCAACATCTCCGAAGCGGCGCGCCGGCTGGGCATGCACCGGCGGACGCTTGCCCGGAAGCTGGCCAAGCGGCAGGTGGGATGAGGGTGTGGGGGGTGGAAGCGGCCTGGAACGGCTTGCGATCTGATTGCGTCCGATCAACCGCTCCAGTTTCTGGTCTTCACGCGATTTCTTGACGGGCGATCGTTTCCTTTCGCTTGGAAATCGCTCTAGCCCTGCATCTGATATTGTTTGAGCAGGTCGTAAAGCGTAGGCCGACTAATCCCCAGTATCTTCGCCGCGCCGGATATATTGCCGTCGGTTCGCGCAATCGCCCGCCTGATAGCTCGGCGATCGGCCATTTCCCGCGCTGCCTTGAGGTTGACGACGTCGCCCCCCTCTCCCCGGTCGCCGTCCAGATCGAGATCCGCGGCGGTGACATGCTTGCCGTCTGCCATGATGACGGCGCGCTTCACCCGGTTTTCGAGCTCGCGCACATTGCCCGGCCAGCCCCATGCGTCCAGCGCCGCCAGCGCATCGGGCGCGAGACCCTTGACCTGGGGGTTCATGTCCTTGGCGAAGCGGTTCAGGAAATGCCGCGCCAGCAGCGCCGGATCGCCGGGGCGGTCCTTGAGTGCGGGAATGGGCACCGTGATTTCGGCGAGGCGATAGTAAAGATCCTCGCGGAACGTGCCCGCCGCGATCATCGCTTCCAGATCCTGATGCGTCGCGCAGACGATCCGCGTGTCGACGGCGATGGGCTGGCGTCCGCCGATCCGCTCGATCACCCGTTCCTGAAGAAAGCGCAGCAGCTTCACCTGAAGCGCGAGCGGAATGTCCCCCACTTCGTCGAGAAACAGCGTTCCGCCCTGCGCCAGTTCGATCTTGCCGGGCGTTGTCTTGACGGCGCCGGTAAAGGCGCCCTTTTCATGTCCGAACAGTTCTGCTTCCAGCAGCGTTTCGGGAATTGCGGCGCAGTTGATCGCCACGAACGCCCCCTCGCGCCGGGGGCTGGCATCGTGCAGCCCCTGCGCCAGCAATTCCTTGCCGGTGCCGCTGGCGCCCAGCAACAGAACCGAAACGTCCGCACCCGCGACCCGCTCGATGGTGCGCGCGACCTTCATCATCTCCGGCGCGGCGGTAATCAGGCGTCCCAGAACCCGGCCGCTTTCCGGCGCGGTTTCGGCGAGCCGCACATTTTCCTTCTCCAGCGCATGGACATGGAAGGCGCGGCGAACGATCAGGCCCAGCTCATCAATGTCGACGGGCTTCTGATAGAAATCATAGGCACCGCCCGAAATGGCGCCCAGCGCACTCTCCCGCGCGCCATGGCCGGAGGCGACGATGACCTTCGTATCGGGCTTGATGCGCAAAATCTCGGCCAGCGTGGCAAAACCTTCGCTCGTGCCGTCGGGATCGGGCGGCAGGCCAAGGTCCAGCGTGACCACGTCCGGCGCCTGTTCGCGCAGCATCTCGATCGCTTCCTCGCGATCGCCGGCAATGAAGAGCTGATATTCCTCATAGGCCCAGCGCAATTGCCTCTGGAGGCCCGGATCATCCTCCACGATCAACAGTTTCGGTCGCGTGTCGCTCATCAGGCGGCCTTCCCCCTACTCAAATTTTCCTGCGCCAGCGGCAGGCGCAGGGTGAAACGGCTGCCGACCCCCGGCTGGCTTTCCACCTCGATCCGCCCGCCCATGGCCTGAGCAAGCGCGCGCGCTTCGAACGCACCGATGCCAAAACCGCCCGTCTTGCTGGACGAGAAAGGCTTGAACAGGTCGCGGCGGACAAATTCGGCGGTCATCCCCCGCCCCCGGTCTACCACCTCCAACAGCGCGCAGCCCTCGTCGGCGGAAAGCCGCAATTCGACCGGGCTGTCCGGCGCGCTGGCGTCTATGGCGTTCTGAAGCAGATGGATCAGGATCTGCTCGACCCTTGCCGGGTCGGCCAGCGCGAGCGGCGCAGCCCCCGAAAGGCGGATGGCATGCTGGCGCGCGCGCGATCGAACGACCTGCTCCGCTACCTCCCGCAACTCCATGGGGCGCGGATCTTCGGCCCTGCCCCTGTTGTGCTGCGACAGGCGGGCAAGCATATCATTCAGCTTGCCGACCGACTCCTTCAGGGTCAGCAGCATGTCGGCGCGGAAATCGGGATTGTCGGCATGCCGCTCCGCGTTGCGGGCCAGCAGGGAAAGCTGGCTGACCAGATTCTTGACGTCGTGAATGATGAAGGCGAAGCGGCGATTGAATTCCTCGAAGCGCTGCGCATCGTCCAGCGCCTGCTGTCCCTGGGCCTCGCTCAGATAGCTGGCGGCCTGCCGTCCGGCGGCGCGCAGCATGTCGAAATCCTCCCAGTCGAGCCGCCTGTCGATCGGCGGGCGCGCCAGCAGGATGGCGCCGATCAGGCGGCCGAAATGAATCAGCGGCACTAGCGACCATGCGCGTCGGTCGACGCTCATCCAGCCCGGCGCGGCAATCTCTCCCGCACCGCTGGGAGGGCGGTCAATGTCGATGATCCAGCCGCTTTGTTCGATCAGGGCGGCGAGCGGCGCGGGAACGACCGCGCCGGCGGGCAGCTCTCCGCTCCAGTTCCAGTGGGTTTCGAACGCCAGCGCCCCATCCTCGGCGCGCAGCATCAGGATGGCGGCGGGCGATTCGGTGATGTCGGCCACCGCCTTCGCCACGCGCTCGCCCAGCGGCAGGGCGTTGTCGCCCGGTCGTCCGCCAGCCTGACCAATCGTGTCGCCAAAACGCATCCATTCCGTGCGATAATCATAGCGGTGCTGGAAGAAATGCTTGGCGACCTGCACTTTCCAGAAGGCCTGCAACCGGCGCGAGGGCAACAGCACCAGCGCGCTGACGGCCATGAAGAAGACGCAGCCAATCTCGATCAGCCGGGCATAAGGCCCTGCCACCAGTTCCAAGAGCACCGCCGCTGTCGCCAGCACCACCACATAGAGGGCGGCCGCCGCCAGCGAGAGCGACTGAAGAGTCAGTGTGCGGGAAAGTTGCAGCCGCCCGGCCATGTCATTGCGGATTGCGACCGCGATGACCGGCGCCAGCAGCACCATCATCGGTCCGCGCAGAGCGTAAAGAATATTGGCGCGCTCCATGGCGAAATAGCCGATGGCGTAAAGGTTGAGGTCGTAGGTCCACATCGCCGCCAGCGCGCCCAGCAGCAGAGCAACCCTGCCGCGTTCCCGTGTGGGCCAGCTGATGTATAGATCATGGACCAGCATCAGGCTGCCGATCGCTGTCATCATGTGCAGGATCAGCGAGACATGGACGAGCGCGCGATGCAACTCGCTCATGACCGGCAATTGCCGCCAGATGAGGTCGGTGAAGGTCTGGAGCATGATGAGGCCGGCGACCGCCGCGTAGACCGCCCCGATCGCAACCAGCGACCCGGCACGGGCAGCCGGCCCGCGCCGCAGCATCACGAACAGCAACAGCAGCCAGGCGGCGTTGCGGATATTCTCGCCAATGCCGGTAAGCGGCCTTTCCACGCCGCCGAAGGAGACATAGAGCGACCAGCAGGAGGTCAGCAGGAGCGCCGCGGCGAGTAGAGGCTGTTCCGGCGCCTCATCGCGCCGGCGCAGGATGAAGATGCCGAGCGCCGCGAACAGCACGGCCGCCAGCGCATGCCCCCAATCACCGACAAATTGCAGCAGGACGCTCACAGCCCGGCGCTCATCTTGCGCCTTCGGGCCAGAGGATGACCCGAAGAGTCTGGAGGAGGATCAGCAGATCGAGAAAGGGCGTATAGTTTTTGGCGTAATAAAGATCATATTCCAACTTGTGCCGGCTATCTTCGATCGATGCGCCATAGGGATAGTTGATCTGCGCCCAGCCCGTGATGCCGGGCTTCACCATATGGCGTTCGGCATAATAGCGCAGATGCTGTTCCAGATCCTCGACGAACTGGCGCCGTTCGGGGCGCGGGCCGACGAAGCTCATCTCCCCTTTCAGCACCGTCCAGGTTTGGGGCAGTTCGTCGATCCTCAGCTTGCGCAGCCAATAGCCGAGGCGCGTGATGCGCGGATCATCCTTTTCTGCCCAGATCGCCTGTCCCGCGACTTCTGCATCCTGCCGCATCGTGCGCAGCTTCACGATCCAGAAATCCTCGCCGAACAGGCCGACACGCTGCTGACGGTAGAAAGCCGGGCCCTTGCTGTCGAGCTTCACCAGCAGTGCCGCGAGCAGGATGATGGGGCCTGTCAGCAACAGCAGAATGGAACTCGCGATGATATCAAACAGCCGCTTGGCAATGCTGGAAAGGCGTCGGCCCGCGGAAAAGCCGTCGGAGAAGATCAACCAGCTGGGATTGACGCTGTCGAGGTCGACGCGGCCGGTTTCGCGTTCGAGGAAGGTCGAAATTTCGTTCACATGAACGCCCGTGGTCTTGATGCGCAGCAGATCCCCCAGCGGCAATGCGTTGCGCCGCTCCTCGAGCGCCAGCACCACTTCGCTCGCGGCCAGCCGCACGACGAAATCGGCAAGATTGTAGATGGCGCTGCGATTTATGGCTTCCGGGATCACCTGCGCGCCGTCGTTCATAGCGATGTATCCGACGACCAGGAAACCGGATCCCTTGCGCTCCTCAATCTCCCGGATACGGTTGGCGCGATTGCCCGCGCCCAGCACCACCAGCCGCCGCTTGAACGCTTCGCCGCCCAGCATTGACCCCAGCAGCAGGCGGATCATCAGAAGCAGACCGATGGCAAGGCCCATGGCGTAAAGCGAGTTGGATCGCCAGAGCGTGATGTCCGGCAGCACGAAATGCATGACGGACAGGAACAGCACGCCCAGCGAAATCGCCACCAGCAGGCGCGCCAGCGCATAGCGGATCGATTGGAGCGCTTCGGTGCCGTAGACGCCGACCGCGATCATGGCAGTCTGAATCGCGATGCCGAAGCTCAGGAGCGGCCCAATGCGATTCATGACATGATCGACATCCATGCCGATCTGGCGGGCGCGCAGGATCCAGCCGCCTTCCGCTGCGCCTACCAGCAGCATGAAATCCAGCAGACCAAGCAGCAGCACCGCGTGCGGCACATAATGTTTGAACAATCTTATCATTCGTTGCGCTCACCCCGCTGTGCCCCGCGGGCAAGGACCGGACCAGCTTACAATCGCTGTAAGAAAATCCGACATTGCCCGGCACAATGCACGAGAATCGCAAAGAATTTCTGAACAGGTGAAAGGCGGAAGCACGAGATGGCAGGCGCCGGAGCGAACGCGCCTGCACGCACAAGCTTAATCGCGCTTGCGCAGCGTATCGGCGGCATTCCGAGCCGCGTCGCCCACCACATGGACTGCGCTGTCGGCGGAGTTGGCAGAATCGATCAGGGCGTCGGCCTGATTGTCGTTGCGATCCTTGGTCATGTAAAAAAAGCCGATCGCCAGGATCAGGGCGATGGCCACCAGAAGGAATATGACCAGACTGCCGCGCGGCCGGTCCACCGGGGGGTCCGGTTCCAACGGATCACGAACGGAAATGGGGGATTTCCCCCCGTCCTCCACCATTCTCCTTCTCCCGATCCTGACAAGCGGAATGGAGTCAGGACATTATCATGGATTATTCATCGTCGGAGTCGGTATCTTCCCTGATTTCGCGGCCGCGGCTCAGACGGTCGACATCGTCCATGATCTCATCAAGCACCGCTGCGTCGCTGCTGTCCTGACTGCGGCGCGAAGGCAGTTCGCCATTCTCCAGTATCTGCTCCAGCGCGGCACGCCCCCGCGCCACGCGGCTCTTGATCGTGCCGACCGCAACGCCGCATATTTCCGCCGCCTCTTCGTATGCAAAGCCGCCGGCGCCGACCAGAATCAGCGCCTCGCGCTGCGGCTGGGGAAGTTGAAGCAGCGCGCGCTGCATGTCCGAAAGTTCGACATGCTTGTCCTGCCCGGCGGGCGCCGCCAGCAGCCGATCCGCCGCCAGATCGTCCCAATCGCCGCGGAAACGCGACCGGCGCATCTGCGAGAGATAATGATTGCGCAGGATGATGAAGGTCCAGGCCCGCATGTTGGTGCCCGCCTGAAAACGACTGCGCGCCGCCCAGGCTTTCAGCAAGGTTTCCTGCACCAGATCGTCCGCGACGTCCCGGTTGCCCGATAACGACCGGCCAAAGGCGCGAAGATGGGGAATTACTGCCGCCAGTTCGCGCTTGAAGTCCGAGTCGGACAGGGTTTCGCGCTCCACATCGTGGCTCACGCCGTCGCTCATGGAAACAACCCCCTCATCGGCTGTCGTCCTCGCTGCATGAACCGAAGTCGTCAAAGCCATATGTGCGTCCGCATCCTAACCTTATTCTTGCAAAAGCGCCAATTGCCGCGGCGGTTCTTAATTGCCCCACAATATCACGATCATCGCAATAATGGCGAGGGTCAGCGAAATGCCCAGCATGTAGCGCACCACATGCGGGGTAGAGCCCGACCGAGCTTCTTCCGCCGGCATGTGCCGCTCCTCCTCCACTACCGGCCATCTCCCGATCGTTACGCATGAATAACGCGAGTCGCGGTTGGGGGTTCCCCATTTTCCGGCGTAATTTTCGAAAGCTAACCTGCGTCCGGCCCCCAATGATCAGGCCGGAGCCGTCGCCTCATCAAAGAATAGGGCCTGCGAAATCGCAGCCTTCACGGTGGAACGCTGGAACGGCTTGGTGATGAGGAAGGTCGGCTCCGGCCGCTCGCCCGTCAGCAGCCGTTCCGGGAAGGCTGTGATGAAAATCACCAGCACGGAGAATTCGGCAAGAATGTCCTTCACCGCATCGATGCCGCTCGAATCATCGGCCAGCTGAATATCGGCCAGCACCAGGCCCGGCCGTTCCGCCAGGGCTTCGCGGACGGCATCCTCGCGGGTAACGGCGATCGCGGTGACTTCATGGCCCAGGTCGCGGACGATGGTTTCAATGTCCATGGCGATGATCGGCTCGTCCTCGATGATAAGCACCTTGGCGCGGGTCTGAGCCTCGATCTCGCTCAATGCCTCCTTCACCAGCGCTTCGACGTCATCGCTGTCGAGACCGATCAGATACCCGACATCGTCGACGGTGAAGCCCTCCAGCGCGGTCAGCAGCAGGGCCTGGCGCGGCAGCGGGGTCAGCCGGGCGAGCCGGGCCTGGGCGACGGCTTCCTGACCATCGGCGCCCGGCAGCACCGGCACATCCTCCAGATGCGAGGACGACCAGATCGCGTGAAAGGTCTTGTAAAGGCCAAGGCGCGGGTCGACGGTCGCAGGAAACTCCTCCGGCGCCGCCACGATCGCTTCCAGCGTTGCGCGGACATAGGCGTCGCCGTGCGCCTGGCTGCCTGTCAGTGCGCGGGCATAACGGCGCAGGAAAGGAAGATGGGGGTGCAGTTGCTGACCAAGCGACATCTGTAAAATTTCTCCCAGCCCAATGGGCGTCTTGTTCCGAAACATTCGCCGGTCGACAAGGATGGATGGACGATGCCGATGTGGCAAGCCCCCTTCCCCCTTCAGAATGAGCGAGTGGCCCAATCCCCGCCGCAAGGGCAAAAAATGCTTCGGACAAGGGAACCATCAAGCGGAGGATTTGTTTCACTGGCGTTTGGTTTTTTCGAAAATCTTTGGATTTTTATGTTCTCATTCCTCTGACGTCGAATTGACGTCATCGGGGAAAGCCGCAAGAAGAGCAGGCTGACGTAGATGGTGATGGCTTCAGAGGGGCGTGTTTTGGTTGCTTCAACGACGGAACGGGATGTGACGGGAGGGGACAGGAAAGATGTCGGCGCCAGCACTCCGGGTTCGGGCGTGAAGGGCGGTGCCGCCCGCAAGAAACGCGCGCCCAAGGATGATGGCCAGGTGGCCAATGCCCTGCGGTCCGTCTATCAGCGGGCCGTGGATGAGGATATTCCCCCCGAAATGCTCGACCTGCTCAGCAAACTGGACTGACGCCCCCGCCTTTGCCGGCGGCCATGGAACAGGATCGGGAAGAAGGATATGACGCTTCGTCGCCACAGCAGCGTCGGCCCGGCTTGCCAAACGCCACGGTTCCTGAAAGATGCGATGGTCAATCATCAGCGTCGGGTAAATGGTCTCCAGTCCTGAATCGGCGGTCCCGCAGGACCCTGCCTCGTCGGCACCCTCTTTCATGCGAAGACTGAACGCCGTTATCCAGTCCACCGGCGTCAAGATGTTCCTGATCCTGACACTGGCGCTGCTGCCGCTGGGCCTGATCGCGCTGGTCGCGTCCCTGCAGGCTATCCGCACGACGGACCTGGAAAAGGAAGCGCTGCTGCGGGTCGCGGTCACGCAAAGCGCGCGCAAACTGTCGGCCGATCTTGCTTCCGACCGGATGGCGTTGATGCTGACCGCCAACACCTTCGCCGCCACCGGACCTGACGCCAGCATGTGCGAGCGGCTGGCGGTCTTTCTTTCCTCGCACGATCGCGGCGGCGGGCGCTATTATATCTATGATCGCGGCGGGCGGCGCCTGTGCGGTGCGTCGGCCCCCGAACCGGAAGGTGTGCCGCCGGCACAGCGTTTTGCAAGAGAGAGCGCGCAACTGTTGCCACGATCGCAATATCTCGTCAGCCGCGCGGTCAGCAACGATGGCCGGGTGGTCGCGCTCGCTTATTATTCGCGCGCGCTGCTGGAAGCGATCACCAGCCCGGCAGGCGCTCTGCAAAACCGCCAGATCACGCTGCACCAGGGGGGCAGACAACTGCTCATCACCCGCCCCGCAGCCCTGTCGGGCGGACGCAGCACCGCCCTGTCCGCCAGGCTCGACCCCGCCGGCATCACCCTCACCATGATTCTGCGCGATCCGCCGGTAACGCTCGCACGGATGCTCTCGCTATTCCTGCCGCTGGTCATGTGGTTCGCGGCGGCGGCGATCGGCTGGTTCGTGGTTAACCGCCTGCTTATCCGGCCGCTGGTGCTGCTGCGCCGAACGGTCGCGGCCTATCAGCCGGGCGAAGTGCTGGAACCCATGCGCCGCATCCGCACGCCCGCGCAGGAAATCGTCGCGCTCGGCAACACCTTCCGGGAGATCAGCGAGGACGTCGCCACCCATGAGGCGGAAATGGCAGAAGGGCTGGAGACACAGCGCAAGCTGACCCGCGAGGTTCACCATCGGGTCAAGAACAACCTTCAGATCATCGCCAGCCTCATCAACCTGCATGCGCGGTCGGCGCATGATGCCGAAGCGGTGGAGGCCTACGCGACCATCCAGCGGCGGGTCGATGCGCTTTCGGTTGTGCACCGCAACCATTATGCGGAGCTGGAGGAAAATCACGGGGTCGGCGTGCGGTCGCTGATCAGCGAATTGTCGGCCAGCCTGCGCGGCACCGCACCGGCCGAAGCGCGCCGCTTCGGCATCCAGATAGAGAGCGACAATCTGCATATCAGTCAGGATGTGGCGGTGCCGGTCGCTTTTCTGCTGACCGAGCTGGTGGAACTGGCCATGCTGTCCGACCCGCGCACGGCGATGCGCATCGCCGTCCAGCTTGAGGAAGGACGGCATGAACGGGCGATCCTGCACATCGCCTCGCCTGCCTTGCGCGGATCGCCGGAGATGACCGGACGACTGGAGGAACGCTATGGGCGGGTCCTGACCGGCCTATCCCGCCAGCTGCGGGCGCCGCTCGAGCATGACCCGGAAACCGGCGATTACGCCATTGCGATCACCGTTCTGCCCTGATCGCCTGGCCTGATTGGCCTTGACCGTCAGGCCCGCCTGTAATCCCGACGGAAATGGGCGGCAAAGCCGGCAAACCGTCCGGCTGCTATGGCATCGCGGATCGCCTGCATCAGCGACTGGTAGAAATGGATGTTATGCTGGGTCATCAGCATCGCGCCCAGCATTTCCCCGGCCTTCACCAGATGATGCAGATAGGCGCGGCTCCAGGTCGAGCAGACCGGGCAATCGCAGCGCGGATCGAGCGGCCCCATATCCTCGGCGAAGCGCGCATTGCGGATGTTGAGCGGCCCGGCCCAGGTGAAGGCCTGCCCATTGCGCCCGCTGCGCGTGGGCAGGACGCAGTCGAACATGTCGATGCCGCGCTCGACCGCGCCGACGATATCGTCGGGCTTGCCCACGCCCATCAGATAGCGCGGCTTGTCCGCCGGCAGCATGTCGGGCGCGAAATCCAGCGTAGCGAACATCGCCTCCTGCCCCTCGCCCACCGCAAGACCGCCAACCGCATAGCCGTCAAAGCCGATGTCGATCAGCTTTTCGGCCGAAATCCGCCGCAGTCCTTCGTCGAGCGATCCCTGCTGGATGCCGAACAGAGCCGCCCGCTGCGCATGCTCGCCGCCAGCGTCGAAGCCGTCGCGCGAGCGCTTCGCCCAGCGCATGGAACGCTCCATCGACTTCGCCGCCTCATCATGGGTGCAGCCATTTTTGGTGCATTCATCGAAGGCCATGACGATATCGCTGTCCAGCAACCGCTGGATTTCCATCGACCGCTCCGGCGTCAGCATATGCTTCGACCCGTCAATATGGCTGGAGAAGGCGACCCCCTCCTCGCTCATCTTCGTAAGGGCACTAAGGCTCATCACCTGATAGCCGCCGCTGTCGGTCAGGATCGGCCGGTCCCAACCCATGAAGCCGTGGAGTCCGCCCAGCCGCGCCATGCGTTCGGCGCCCGGTCGGAGCATCAGATGATAGGTATTGCCAAGGATGATGTCGGCGCCTGTCGCGCGCACCTCGGCCGGGCGCATCGCCTTCACCGTGGCGGCGGTACCCACCGGCATGAAGGCGGGCGTTCGAATGTCGCCCCGGCGCATCTGGATGGTGCCGGTGCGGGCCTTGCCGTCAGTCGCGGCGATCGAAAAGGAAAAGCGGGGATGGTTCACATCGCGCGCTCTAGAGCGATTTCACCTCGGATGGAACATCTGACCGTGGGCAAATCGCGCAAAAGCAGAGCGCAGGGTCAACCCTCCCGGCGCAGCCCGTCAAAGGCTACGACGGCATCAATGTCGAAGCCCTCGACCCGTCGGTAAGAGCCGACGAAGCAAAGACAATCGGCGGACAGGCTGAGTTGCCAGGACTCGCCTTGGTCGTCGTGCAGCAGCAGGGTCACAAGCTGTCTATCGGTTCGGGGCGTGTTCATGAGCCCGGTCATAATTAATAAAGGTTAACAAAGGCCTGCCAAGGATTCTGGTTAATTTCAGGAAGGTGGATTTTGTGATATTAATACAACATTAACCATTAAAACGGCCATTTTTGGGCGCCATCTGCGCAACAGTGCGTAACAAAAATGGTTAACCCCAAGATGTTCGGCATTGGGACGGTTGCATCTGGTCCGCAACACTGTTTTCCTCATGCTCAGTTGCAGTTTGGGGACTGATATGATTGATTCCGGGCGATTTAATTCGGCGAGAGAGCAGATGGACGATCTGACTCCGGCGTATCTGACGCCCGAGGAAGATGGTACGCTGCCTGTTCCTTCGCCCCTTTCCGCCGCTACGGAAAGCGTCACTCCCGCGCTGGAAATCGGCAAGTCGACCCTCTTCGATCTGGGCCAGATCGATGTCAGCTGGGACGAACCGGCAGGCACACTTTGGGCTTTCATGACACCTGCGAATCGGCCCAATTACAGCATGGCGATGCTGCGTGACATTCGCCTGTGGCAGACCGAAACGCAGCGTCTGTTCGAAGACGGCGCACTGCCGCTCAAATATATGGTGCTCGGCTCCCGCTTTCCGGGCGTGTTCAATCTCGGCGGTGACCTGGAACTGTTCGCGGGCTGCATCGAGCGCGGCGACCTGCCCGCCCTCGTCAAATATGGCCATGCCTGCATCGATGTCGTCCATCGGGCCTGGCGCAATGCCGATATTCCGGTGGTGTCGGTCGCGTTGGCGCAGGGCGATGCGCTGGGCGGCGGCTTTGAAGCGCTGCTGTGCTTCGACATCGTGGTTGCGGAGCGCAGCGCCCGCTTCGGTCTGCCGGAAATGCTTTTCGGCCTGTTCCCCGGCATGGGAGCCTATTCGATCCTCGCCCGCAAGTTGGGCCACCGCATGGCGGAACGCATGATCCTGTCAGGCAAGGTCTATACCGCCGAGGAAATGTATGACATGGGCGTGGTCACGATCCTGGCCGAAGATGGCGAGGGCGAACAGGCCGTGCGCGATTATATCGGCGAGAATCAGAAGCGCCATGCCGGCCATGTCGGCGTTTTCGAGGCTGGCCGCCGGGTCGATCCGCTGGAATATGCGGAGCTGAAGGACATTGTGGAGCATTGGGCCGCGACCGCACTCAAGCTCGACCCCAAGGATGTCCGGATGATGCGGCGCCTGGCATCGGCTCAGACCCGCTTGCATAAATAGCGGGCGGGCGATGCGCAGGTTGGCGCGGCGCGGCATCTTTCCGTTTCGTCCGCTCAGGCGCGACGGCGATCCTGTAACAGCGCCACGCTGTCCCCCGCCTTGCGGCGCATGGTCTCCATCATGTCCAGCAGCGCTTCCGCAGGCATCGGACGGCTGAGCACGAAACCCTGAACGTTGGTGAAGCCCATGTCACGGGCGTAGCGCAGCTGCTCCTCCGTCTCGATCCCCTCGGCCACCGTCTCTACGTCCAACGCATGGGCGAGATAGGCGACCGACTGTGCGATGGCGCGATAGCGGCCGTTATCCTCCACCCCGCGCATGAAGCTCTGGTCGACCTTGATCGTGTCGAAGGCATAGTCGCGCAGATAGCCGAGCGAGGAATAGCCCGTCCCGAAATCGTCCAGCGCCAGTCGCAGGCCGATGCGTTGCAGGTCGGACAGGATCAGGTTGGTCCGCCCGCTATCCTCCAGAAAGATCGATTCGGTGACCTCCAGCTCCAGCCGGCGCGCCTTCAGTCCCGATTGCATCAGCGCGGAAATGACCGCGCGAGGCAACCCATCGCTTTTGATCAGAACGGGCGAGATGTTGACTGCGACGCGGACATGTTCGTCCCACTCCATCGCGTCCTGACAGGCCCGCTGCAGCGCCCAGGCAGTGATCGGCTCGATCAGCGAGCAGCTTTCGGCAATGGGAATGAACTCGGCGGGCGAAATGCGGCCCAACGTGGGATGATCCCAGCGCATCAGCGCCTCGCAACTGGCGATCTTGCCCGTCGTGGTATCGAAAATCGGCTGATAATGGAGCATGAGCTCGCCATTGGCCATGGCGCCGCGCAGGCCCATTTCCAGATCATAGGTCCGGTTCTGCCGCTCCTTCATCGACCAGGCGAAGCGGGCATGGCGGTTCCGCCCGGCATGTTTCGCCTGATAGAGCGCCATGTCGGCATGCTGGAGCAGTTCTTCGCTGTCGCGGCCATCCTCCGGCGCCACGGCAATGCCCATGGAGGCAGTCACGGTCAGATGATAGCCGCTGACCTCGAAATCATGGCCGAACTCGCCCATCACATCGCCCGCAATCTGTTCGGCGATGGCCGGGTCTGCGCCGGGGCAGATCAGGATGAATTCGTCGCCGCCGAAACGGGCCACATACCCCCGCCCGTCCAGCGCATGCGATAGGCGTTCGGCGACCCCGCAAAGCAGCTGGTCGCCAATGATGTGCCCCAGAGAATCGTTGATTTCTTTGAAGCGGTCGAGATCCATCCAGAACACTGCCATCGGTTCCTGATCGGATCTTCGGCCGTCGAACAGGTCGCGCAGGCGCATCTGCATCGCCATGCGGTTTTCAACGCCGGTCAGGCTGTCGAAGCGTGCCAGCCGCTCGAACTTCTTGGCGAGCTGCGATTTCTCATATTTGCCCTGCAGCGCTTCCACCACGATCCGGTGGGTGGTTTTCGTGATTTCTGCCATGGCGAAGATCATCAGGAACAGCATCGTCGCAAGCACGGCGTAGCCAAGGCCGCCCGCCATCACGAGGCCAAGACAGGTGGGCAGCAGCGCAAAACATGTCTGGCCGATGGCGATATGCACCCGTCCCGCGTTGCGCCCGGCAATGCCACCCGAATAAGCGGCGACAAGGCAGACGCTCAGCGTATGAATGGACGTATCCTGGGTCAGCAGCAGCGTGGCGAACGCCAATATGCCCAGCAGCGCGGCATAGCCCCACGCCCCCAACTCATAGGCCAGACCCCAGATCGGCCGGGTCGGTGCATGCTGGTGGGCAAGTTGCCGCTGGAAATAGACAGCGGAGACCGAGCGGCTGAGGCCGACCAGGCCGATCAGGATGACGATCGCGGTGATGGCTGATCTTTGCGCATGCCAGGCGACCACCGCACCCAGCGAACCACCCGCTACCGCACCGATCATCAGCGATGCCGGGGATGCGTACAGCGATTTGACAAGATTCGCCTGCACTTCAGCACTCTGCTGAGTGTCTGGCGCAAAGCGCGCGCGCAAGGTGGCGATCAAGTTTCGGCTATGGCGTGGCACGTCCTCTCCACCATTGGCGAAACATGATTTCCATTTGGTAAATCACCGCCGCGCAAAGACATCCGAAATGAGACGGTCGTTACGGAATCAATCACAAATTCGTTCGGACGTTCATTCGACGGCGGGAAAGACTTGCTTTCCCGACCGGCCGCAGGACAATGCAGCCATGGTGACATGCCATCCCCTCCACCGTCCGGTCTGGAATGCCCTGAACAGCGGCTGGTCCTCGCTGGCGCAGGGCAACGCGTGCGCGTTGCGGATCGACCCGCGCTTTGGCCCCTTCGCCGCTGCCGCCGACGACAGCATGGAGGCGCAGGCTGCGCTGGGAACATTGGTACCCGAAGGCGGCGAGGCGTGGCTGGTTGAGCCGGCACCTATCATGACGCCGCCCGGCACGCGGATGCTGCGGGAAGCGATGCTGGTGCAGATGGTGGCGGAGCAGATTGCCGGGGACGCCCCGCCGATCGCCCCCCTGCTATTGACCGACGATGATGCGGCAGAGATGCGGGCGCTGGCGCTGATGACCAAACCGGGGCCGTTTCTGCCCCTCACCCACCGATTGGGACGGTTTATAGGGATCAGGGATCAGGGCAAGCTGGTCGCCATGGCGGGCGAGCGGATGCGCGTGCCCGGCTTTGCCGAGGTGAGCGGGGTCTGCACGCACCCCGACCATCGGGGCAAGGGCTATGCCAAGGCGCTGATGCAGATCGTCGCGCGGGCCATGCTTGAGCGCGGAGAAACGCCCTTTCTCCATGCCTATGCGGCGCATGAGGCGACAGTCGCGCTCTATGAGACGCTGGGCTTTCATGTGCGGGCGAGAATGCACATGATGGTGATCGCCAAGGACTGATTGGGACCGTTCAGCGGTTTGCGATCCGATTGCATCAGATCAACCGCTCTAATTTCTGGCATTAGCGCGACTTCTTGACCAGCGATCGATTCCGTTTGTCTGGAAAATCGCGCTAACGGGCGAGGGTATCGTTGGGATCGATCGACCTGATCGCACCGGAAGATGCCGGACTGTCCGCCGTGCCGGCAATGTCCGAGGAGGCCGAGACGGCGGAGGGAAGCCTGATCTCCTGATCGACATAGACGTCGAATTTCGTGCCCGCGGGCACCTTGACGTCCTTGCCGCGGATCAGGATCGCCAGCGGCAGGAAAACGATGCCCGCGCCGACCGCGCCCAGAGTGCCGGACCTGCCCTTTACGTCCCGCTGACCCCGAAGAGGGATGGCGAACTGGCCCGTTTTCAGACTGGTGACCTGAATGTCCAGCTTGCCAGACCGGCCCAAGAGGCCATTATCACGGGCGCGGGTGATTTCGCCCACTGCCGGGGTTCCGGCCGCTATCACTGTAACGCCGCCGATGGTCACGGGTCGGGCGACAGCCAGTTCCACCCTGTCGCCCTTGCGTGCGGTCTTGGATGAGATATCCGCGCGCGTCTCCAGCGGGATCGCCATGCCTTCCGGAAGGATGACCGACTGCGCGGAGACGGGTGCCGTGTGCACGAGCGAGAGAGCCGTGGCTGTCATCGCCAATGCTCTTGTCCAGCGCTTGCACAATGCGGTGATCGTCATGGGCGCATCCCTTCCACCGGATGTCAGCACGCAATTTACGCCTTGTCACCGTGGGGCGTCAATGAACGGGTGCGGGGAGAATTTGGCCAATCCAAGCGATTCCTTCTTCCTTCGAAGAAGAAGGACAACCAGTCCTGGCGACGAAGGAGCCTGAGCAGAGCTGGATGAGGGGGAGCGAACCGGCAACCCGCGCTTTACCCTGGATCGCACCCCCATCACCCGGCACAGAATAAGGCCGGTGGATCGCTCCACCGGCCTTTCTCGTTATCGCTTGACCGAGGACATGTCCCTCTGCCGCGATCGAACCGCGGGCAGGCCAAAGCCCACCCGCTTCGATCGCTTTAGAAGTCCATGCCGCCCATGCCGCCCATGCCGCCCGGCATGCCAGCCGGAGCAGCCTTGTCGTCGGGCAGTTCGGCGATGGTGGCTTCGGTGGTGATCAGCAGGCCAGCCACCGAAGCAGCGTCCTGCAGGGCAGCGCGGACGACCTTGGTCGGGTCGATGACGCCAGCGGCAACCAGATTCTCGTAAGTGTCGGTCGCAGCGTTGAAGCCCTTGGTCTCGTCATTTTCGCGCAGCAGGTTGCCGGCGACGACGGCGCCGTCGACGCCCGCGTTCGTGGCGATCTGGCGCAGCGGCGCTTCGATGGCCTTGCGGATGATGTCGATGCCGCGGGTCTGGTCGTCGTTAGCGCCCTTGAGGTCCTTCAACGCCTTGGTCGCGTAAAGAAGCGCCGTGCCGCCACCGGGGACGATGCCTTCTTCCACAGCAGCGCGGGTCGCGTGCAGCGCGTCGTCGACGCGGTCCTTGCGCTCCTTGACTTCCACTTCGGTCGCGCCGCCGACCTTGATGACGGCCACGCCGCCAGCCAGCTTGGCCAGACGCTCCTGCAGCTTTTCACGGTCATAGTCGGACGTGGTCGTCTCGATCTGGGCGCGGATCTGCTCGGTGCGGCCCTTGATCGAGTCGGCGTCACCGGCGCCATCGACGATGGTGGTGTTGTCCTTGTCGATGGTGACGCGCTTGGCGGTGCCGAGCATGCCGAGGGTCACGTTTTCGAGCTTGATGCCCAGATCTTCCGAGATCACTTCGCCCTTGGTCAGGACGGCGATGTCTTCCAGCATGGCCTTGCGACGGTCGCCGAAGCCCGGTGCCTTGACCGCAGCAACCTTCAGGCCGCCACGCAGCTTGTTGACGACCAGGGTCGCCAGCGCTTCGCCTTCGATATCCTCAGCGATGATGAGGAGCGGACGGCCCGACTGAACCACGGCTTCGAGGATCGGCAGGATCGACTGCAGATTCGACAGCTTCTTTTCGTGGATCAGGATGTAGGGGTCAGCCAGTTCGACCTGCATCTTTTCCGGGTTGGTGATGAAGTAGGGCGAGAGGTAGCCGCGGTCGAACTGCATGCCTTCCACGACGTCCAGTTCGAAATCGAGGCCCTTGGCTTCCTCGACGGTGATCACGCCTTCCTTGCCGACGCGGTCCATGGCTTCGGCGATCTTTTCGCCGACTTCACGGTCGCCATTGGCCGAGATGATGCCGACCTGGGCGACTTCGTTCGAACCGGCGACCGGCTTCGAGCGGGCCTTGATGTCCTCGACGACCTTGGTGACGGCGAGGTCGATGCCGCGCTTCAGGTCCATCGGGTTCATGCCGGCGGCGACCGACTTCATGCCTTCGCGAACGATCGCCTGAGCCAGAACGGTCGCGGTGGTGGTGCCGTCACCGGCGATGTCGTTGGTCTTCGAAGCGACTTCGCGGACCATCTGGGCGCCCATATTCTCGAACTTGTCCTTCAGTTCGATTTCCTTGGCGACCGAAACACCGTCCTTGGTGATGCGGGGCGCGCCGAAGCTCTTGTCGATGACGACGTTGCGGCCCTTGGGGCCCAGGGTCACCTTGACCGCGTCGGCCAGAATGTCGACGCCGCGCAGGATGCGCTCACGAGCGTCACGCGAAAACTTTACGTCCTTCGCTGCCATGATCTTTTACCTCTCTAGAGAATTGCAAATCTTGCGAAGTTCACACCGTTCAAAGTGTCGGAAATCCGCGAAAAACTGGAATGGTCCTCTGGTCCGCCGCTTTACGCGACGACGCCCAGAATGTCCGATTCCTTCATGATCAGCAGGTCTTCACCGTCGACCTTGACTTCGGTGCCCGACCACTTGCCGAACAGAACGCGATCGCCAGCCTTTACGTCCAGCGGGGTCACCTTGCCGTCTTCGGCCTTGATGCCGGTGCCGACGGCGACGATCTCGCCTTCCTGCGGCTTTTCCTTGGCGGTGTCGGGGATGATGATGCCGCCGGCAGTCTTCTCTTCCGCCTCTACGCGGCGAACGAGAACGCGGTCATGCAACGGACGAAATGCCATGTTGTGTGCCTTTCCCTCTTACGACGTTGAATGGGATCGGGATGGACCGCCTGTACAGCGAATCCGGCTCCCTCTCCCTAAGAACCTGAGCCTGTTAGCACTCCCCAAGAGAGAGTGCCAGCGCCGTTTCATATGGACGGGCGGCAGGACCGATCAAGAGGTGGCGGAATTTTTTTTTGCGCGCCGCAGGAAAATCCGGAAGACGCCGTTTCCGCCCGCAGGTCAGGGTTTGAGCTGGCTCATCAACCCAAGGGTCGATGAATAATAATCGCCGTCGGGACCGCTGAACAGCGCATTGCGGCCGAGCAACCGGCCCGCAATCGCGGTTCCGCCCCTTGAAAGGGCATAGGGCGCGGTCTCGCCGGTCACGACATTGACCCATGCCGGGATCGGTTTCCCCGCACGGCTGAGCGACGACCAGTAGCGCGCAATGGGATCGCATGCGTTGCGCCGTCCGCTCATGAGGCAATAGAGCGGAATGCGTATGCCCTCGAAGCCGAAAACCGGGTCGCGCCCTTCCGCCGGTTCGACCTGCCTGTCCCCCTTGATGTCGAGCCAGTCGGCCGGCAGGTTTGACGGTCCAAAGCGGGCCGCCTTCAATATCCGGAGTCCATCGTCCCGGACCGGAACCCATGAACGGGCGTCCAGCATCGCAAAGGCATCGATGGCGGGCCAGACATAATAGGAAAGGTTGAGTACGACCTTGTCCTTTTTGTCGAACCCGGCCAGGCCCGGCAGCAGCAGGGTGAATCCCTGCTTCCGCACGATCAGCCTTTGCGCGATCGCATCCCGAATGGCGGCCGATCGCTTCAGATAATCAGGCACGGCCCAGCGCCGTCCCGCCATCAGCAACGCCCATCCGATCAACAGATCGCCATCCGTCGCATTATTGGGATCGGCAACCGGATTGGCCTGCCCCGCGCTATAGCGCCAGCTATGCAGGGCCACATCCCTGCGCAACAGGGTCTGATCGGTCCATCGCGCCATGGCGTCAAACGCGACGCGGTCGCCCGCGGCCTGCGCCAGCAGCATGCCGTAACCCTGCCCTTCGCTGTGGCTGACGCCGCCATTGCCGGTGTCGACGATCCGACCTTCGGGAAGCAGGAAGCGCGCCGTGTAAGCGCGCCACAGGGAAGGATCGAGCGTCATCCCATCGGCCGCGGATCGGGCGCGCGCACAACCGGTCGTCAGGGCAAAGGCAAGGGCAGCGAGAAGCGCGCGCCGCTCAAATTCCATGACGCAATTCGATGCCGCCACTTTCCGCGCGCAGGATGGCGGTGCTGAGCCGTTCGCCACTGCCCAACTGTCGGAACCAGCTGTCATAGGCGCCCTGCAGGATGAAGGGCGCCGCCTTGGCCCACAGGTCTTCGCCGTCCCCCTCCAGCTTCGCGGGCAGACCATGATGGAAGATGTCGATCCCCTCATCGTCCAGTTCGAAGCGGACATTGCCCATGCCCAGCATCTGCCAGACCATGTTGCTGTGCTGGATGAGCCTGTCCATGGCCTTCGCCTGACCGACCGGATAGCTGTCCGCCAGCCTTTTGCCGACCGCCAGGAAAAAACCCTGCATCTGGTCCGCCTTCGCGGCTGAGGCGATTTCGCCCAGCATCACGCTGAGCAGTCGCGCAAAGGGGTCGTTTCCGGTCGAGAACATGACGGCATCCTGTTCGCCGGGAACGGGAAAATCCTTGGTGAACAGCATCAATGGCCTCCAATGCTCTGCTTGAGTCCGATCAGGGTCTTGAATTCCTTATATTCACCGAAAGTGTTGATATTCAGTTCCCCGCCAAGCCGCGTATTCGGGCTGACCTGATAGGAAATCGAGCCAGCCGCAGACAGGCCGAAGCCGGTCTTGCTGATACTGTCATATCGGGCGCGGACGTCGCTGTTCTGGGACTTGAGATAGTCCAGAACGGCCTGCGCGCCCGCTTCGGTCGGATAGACCGCTTCGCCCTGCTGGTCATAACTCTGATAGCCGGGCGCGACGCTGGCCTGAACGGTCATCGGCCCGCTGCTGGTCCAGTAGCGGACGGGGAAATTCACGCTCAGGAAACTTTGCGGACTGAAATAGCCGCCATGGCCATAGGTGAAGTAATTCTGGTTATTGTCGTAATTCTGATAATTGACGTTGAACCCGACAGACAGGTTCGAACGGGCATCCTGCCAGGCGCGCAGATAGCCGCCGGCGTTGATTTCGATGCTCTCATTATCGCGAACGGCAGTGCCGTCATAATGATAATAGGAGGCGTCGGCATAGACGCCATTGCCGGCCTTGTCATAGGACAGGGACAGGCCGCCGCCGCTCTTCATCACCGCGCCCCAGAAAGCGCCCGAGCGCGGATCATCCGTCCCGGCGTAGGAAATGATGCTGTCGGTGACCGGCTTGCGATCGGCCCAGATCCGCGCCGATGCATTGGTCGACAGACGCGGCGTCAGTTCGATCTTGCCCGTCACATGCTCTTTGGGGAAGCCGAGCGGCGTCGTGCCCGCCTCCAGCTTCAGGAGATTGCTGACATAGCTGGCGGTGATGGCGACGCCGCTTTCATGCTGGGTTTCGGCGCTGGTCAGTTGCGACGGCAGCTCATCGACAATGCCCTGTGCTTCCGGCGTCGCATTGGTGCCGAAGCGGGCCAGGCCCGATCCGGTCGGACGGCCCGAATCCAGCACCACCGCGCTCGCCTTCACGCCGACGCGCCCGCCCGCTACATTGGTGGAAAGCTGGGCGCTGCCGGTCATTTCGCGCAGCTTGCTGAGGCCCGTCTCGCCCGAACGGGAGCGGTAGCCGGTGTCGACATCGACGCGCGGGCCGGATTCGTTGGCGGCATCCTGCAACTGCCGATCGATCTGCGCCAGCACCGGGTCCGCCGGAACGCCGGCCGCGCTGCCAGACGGATAGCCATAAGGCTGCATGGGCATGGCATCCGGCGTGCCCGGCATGGCGCTGGCCTGCGCGCCTGACTGATAGGCGGGCGCGGCGGTCGTGCCGGGCATGGCGTATCCGGTCGCCTGAACGGGTTGCTGCGACGCGAAGCTCATGGGCGGCGCATAGGGCGCGGAAATGGCCGCAGCATTGCCGCTCAGCGCGAAGGGGTTGACCGGCTGGGGCGCCGCCATGGCCCGAAAGGGATTGGCGGATTGCGGCGCCGCCGCAAAGGGATTGCCGTTGGGCATCACCGACCCTGGCGTCATCCCGGATTCGCGCATGTAGAGTGTTTTGGCGGTCTTCAGATAACGAGACGCTTCGCTGTCGTTGCCCTTCGAACGCGCCATCCGGGCGGCGGCCATATAGACCCGATAGTCCCCCGGATACGCCTGGATCGCCTGCTGCGTCACGGCCCGCGCCATGTCATGGTCACCTGCGGCGGAGGCCGTGTCGATCAGGCCGACCATGGCGTCCCGATCGCCGGGCTTTTGCGCCAGCAGCATGCGGAACGTCTGCGCCGCCTGCGCATTAAGCCCGCCCGACTGGTAAAGCCGCGCAAGGGCCGAAAGGATTTCCGCATTGCCCGGCGCATCGTTCCACGCCGCCTGCAACATGTCGAAGGCCGGGGCGAACTGTCCCGCCTGTCGCATCCGGTCCGCCTGCGAAGCAGCCAGCGCCGCCCGCAAATTGCCAAGGTCGCGCTGCCCCTGAAGGGAAGGCCCGGCAAGCGTCGAGGCTTTTTGCACCGCGTTCATCGCCATTCCGTCCTGACCGGTCTGTGCCAGCACGCGCACGACCGCATCATAGGCGCCGGGATCGGTGGCGGGAGCGTCCAGCGCCTGCATGGCAAGCTGGCTCGCGCCGCGGGCGTCGCCCAGATCCAGCATGGCCTGCGCCAGCGCGCCCATGCGGTCGGCAGAGAGGCCACGCACTTCCGATGCCTGCCGCAGCATCGCCAGCCCCTGCCCCTGCGCACCGCGCGCCGCCGCGGCCTTCGCCTGAACGACCGTGGCCGCAACGCCGAGGCTGGTGATGAAATTGCGCATTTCCGCCGTGCGTTGCCCTTCGGGAATACGCGCAGCAACGGCCTGCGCGTCGCCGGTGCGGCCCGCACGGTCGAGGATCAGCGCGGCGGCATAAAGCGGCTCCGCCTTGTCCGAATAGGCAAGCTGGCGGACCAGCGCATCCTGTTCGGCAACCCGGCCCTGCTGCTGAAGCAGCCCGGCCAGGTCATAGGCGACCCAGGGATCGTTGGGCGAACCGCCCATGGCGGCGCGCAGCAACTGTTCTGCACGGGCGGTATCCCCCGCATCCAGCGCCGCCCGCGCTTCATTGCGGGTCGCATTCGCCTGCGCCGCAACGGCGCTGCCGCCATCCTTGCCCAGCTGGCGATAGAGTTCCGCCGCTTCGCCATAGCGGCCCTGCCGCTCGTAGACGCTGGCGAGGACCGACACCGCCGGCCCCCTGTCGCGAAAACCGGACTGTGTGAGCGCGGACGCCAGACGTTCCGCCTGCGCCAGATCGCCCTTGCCAAGCGCGGTGCGGGCAGCATCCAGATCGGCGTAGAAACGCGCCGACGCCAGCGCTTCGGCCCATTTTCCGGCGCCCCCCGATCGCGACGCCCGGCTCAACAGATCGCGGGCCTGCGCGAATTGCGACTGGCGCAACCGCACGATGCCCATGCCGCCCAGCGCGTCGCCGTCATTGGCATTGACCGACAGCGCGGTGCGGAAACGCGCCGCCGCAGTGTCGAGCTGCCCGGCCTCCAGCGCGCGAAACCCGGCCGCCCTCGCATCACCGCCCCGGTCGGTGCGGGTCGTCCGTGCAGGTGCCGTCCTGGGTTCCGGAGCCGCCGCGCGCGCGGGCTGCGCTTTGGCAGGCTGGGGCTGGGGCTGCGGCCGGGGTTGCGGCTGAAGCTGCGTCTTCGGCGCGGAACCGGTGAGGCCGCGCTTCGCCTCCGCATTGGAAGGGTCTATCGCAAGCACCCGATTATAGGCCTGGCGCGCCAGATCGCCGCGTCCCTTGGACTGCCAGTAGCGCGCCTGCTTGAGCAACGGCGCCACTCCCGCCACCTCGGCCCGCACGGCGACAGGCGCCATCGCGACCGCCAGCAGGGTGGAACGGTCGCTGCGCTCGAAGCCGCGCAGTCCCAGCCGCGCCTCGATCTCGGCCCGGTGCTCGCGAAGCGTCGTCTCCCGGCCGGCATAGTCGGCGAAGATGCCGGGCTCGCAGCCGAGTTGACCGGCGAGGACCTGCAGCAGCGCCGGCGACGGTGTCTCGCCGGGCTCCAGGGGGCGTCCGGGGTGGCGCAGGTAGCAGAGCTGCACGGCGAAGCCGAGCCGGTTGGAGGCGCGCCGCCGCCGCGCCGTCTCGGCGAGGTCGTCCGGCCCCAGGGTATAGAGACGCTCGACCGTCGGTCGGTCGTCGGGCGGGTCGAAGAGAACCGCCCGCTGTGCGGGTGAGAGGAGGGTGCGCATCGCGACGGTGGCCGGCTCCGATGCTCGTCACGAAACCTGGGCACGAACCGTTCGCGGAGCGTAGACAGGGGAACGCGTTGAGTGACAGTATCTCGTTCGGTTGGACGGCGGCGAGCCGCCTGTCACGCAAACGAGCGTATTTGTGACGACCCTGATCGGCTACGCGCGCGTGTCGAAGGCCGACGGCAGCCAGGTGCAGGGTTTCGCCTGCGAGGCGCTGGCGACCGCCGATGCCGCCGACATCTCGCACCACGGCAGCTGGCGCGCCTACATGGCGTCGCTGCGGCCGGCCTGACCCGGAGAATCCGATGGAAGAATCCCAAGTCATCCAGTACGTGCAGGCGGCAGCCGTGGCCGTCGGCC
>NZ_JBHIWJ010000061.1:0-24097 GCF_041987595.1 Sphingobium sp.
ATGCCCAGCCCTCCCGCCCCTGGATGTGCGCCGCATTGTTTGCGAACAGGGGGACATGGAGCGGGGCGGCTGGCGTCATCGCGGTCAGCAGACCGGACAATTTGCGGGCGACGTCGGGACAGACCGCCAGTAGCTGCATCGCCCTCAGCCAGTCGGCTGAATCGCCCGTTCGAGGCTTGGCGCCATGATAGATGACGAGGGGGAGCGCCGGGCAACCCCGGGCCAGCAGCAGCGGACCGATCTGCCGGAGCTGAACGCGCGCGTCGATCATGCGCCACTGCCCTCCCCGCGCTGGGCATGGGCATAAAGGGCGACGACGACAAAGCAGAGCGCGGGCACCAGCATCGCCATATGGATCGTGCCGGCAACGTCCGACAGCAGCCCCATCGCCATGGTCAGCACCGCGCCACCGATAATGGCCATGACGATCATCGAGGCGCCCGGCTTGGTCAGCGGGCCGAGTCCCCGGATCGAAAGGACGAAGATGGTCGGATACATGATCGACATGAAGAAGCTGGCCATTACCAGCGCCGCGACGCCAAGCCCCCCGGTCGGCAGGCAGGCAATCAGCGCCAGACCGACATTGATGGCCGCAAAGAGGCGCATCAGCACCGCGCCCTCAAAGCGCGCAAGCAGCGCCGATCCGACGAAACGCCCGACCATGAACAGTCCCAGCGACAGCGTCAGCAGCCAGGCGGCCCGCTGCGTGCCGATGCCCGGCAGCGCTGCGGTCGCATAGCGGATGAGATAGCTCCAGATGCCGACCTGCGCTCCCACGTAGAAAAATTGCGCCGCGACCCCGGCAAGGTAGCGCGGGCGGCGCAGCAGCTGGCCGATGCCCGCGATGGGCGAGATGCCGGGGTGCGCCTCGACCGCGCCCTTGGGAAGCTGGTGCGCGACAGGACAAAGGCCCAGACCAAAACCACCGCGGCGATTCCGATATAAGGCAGCTGAACAGCGGCAGCGGCAGCCGGTCCCTGCGAGGGGGCGTCCGACAGGATCAGGGTGGCGCCCAAGGCGACGCCCGTGATGGAGCCGAGCGGATTGAAAGCCTGCGCCAGATTGAGCCGCTGCGCCGCGCTCGCCGGGTCGCCCATGGCAGCGACCATCGGATTGGCGGCGGTTTCCAGAAAGGCAAGGCCGCTCGCGATCACGAACAGCGCAAACAGGAAGAAACCGTAGCTCAGCGCCATGGACGCCGGCACGAACAGAAGGGCGCCGCCGCCAAACAGCAACAGGCCCAGGATAACCGTCGCCTTATAGCCGAAGCGCTCCGCCGCGATGGCGGCCGGAATGGCGAAGCAGAAATAGCCCAGATAAAAGGCCGACTGGACGAGGCCCGATCCGAAATCCGACAGTGAAAAGACCTGCCGGAAATGCGCGATCAGCACATCGTTGAGATTATTGGCGACGCCCCACAGGAAGAAGAGACCGGTGGTCAGCACCATCGCCGCCATTCCGCTGCCTTTGGTCCGCATCTCGCTGGTTGCTGCGTCGGCGTGCATCATCGATCCTCTCATCACGAACAAAGATGGCAGGCCCGTCCCTTATTAAGGCTCGGGCCTGCCAGTCGGGGGAGACTATACGACCCCGGCGCGGATCAACAGGTGAGCCGCGCCGGAAGCGTCAAAGTCGAACGGTTTGCGCGTACGCAAATTGCCGACGCCGCCAATGCCGCCTTCGATCGGTTTCGCCGACGGGTTCCTGTAGACTTTGACCCTGGCGAGACTTTCGGGCGGCACATATTGCGCGCCAGCCTGCGTGCCGCAGCCGGGCGCAATGCGAGCCAGCGAGATACCTGCCATCTGCTTTGGACGACGCGGCATGTGAATCATGATGGACATGAGGCCCATTGCTCCGCCTGCTCCTCTTTGAGTCATGTCATTCCTTGCCGCCCGGGGCGGGCAGCCCGTCATGGGTCAGCGCGATAATCAGGCCTAATACTCCCACAATTTAATTTGTGAAATATAAAAATTGATTTCACTGATGGACAATGTGTAGGGTGCCGCAAATCGGTGGACAACGCTGCCAAGCCAGCAAATCGGGCGTTTATCGGAAGGTAGAGGGGATGAACGGCAAGACGCGCTATCAGGCGCCTGCTCTGACAAAAGGGTTAGAAATCCTGGAGCTGCTCGCCAATTCCAGCGATCCCCTTATCATGTCTGACATATCAATAGCGCTTGGCCGGTCCGTAAGTGAAATTTTCCGCATGCTCCACATCCTGGAGGAGCATGGCTATATCGCGCGGGCAGAGGACGGCTATCGCCTCACCAACCGGCTGTTCGCGCTGGGGATGAACCAGCCGCCGATTCGCGACCTCGCCTCCACCGCTCTGCCCGTCATGCAGGAACTGGCGCGCAAGGCCGGGCAAAGCTGCCATCTGGCGGTCGTTTCGGGCGCGGAAATGGTGGTCATCATTGCTATCGAAGCGCCGGGCCTGTCGGGCTTTGCCGTGCGCGTGGGCTACAGACGGCCGCTGCACCGGTCCAATTCCGGCCATATCCTGCTTGCCTTTCAGCCCGCCGAGGCGCGGGCGGCGATGTTGGAAGACATCCGGGCAAGCGATGCGACTCTGGACGAAGCGGAATTGCTCGCCCGACTTGAGGCCACCGTGAAGGCGGGCGGCGCCAATGCGCCGAGTCCCATGCTGACTGGCATCACAGATCTGTCGGCACCCATTCTGGTAGGCGACATGGCGCGGGCTGCGTTGACCATGCCCTTTGTCGATGGCGCGGCCAATCGCGCGACGATGGAGCAGTGCAGCCATTTCGTTCGGGACGCCGCGGCGGCCATCGGTCGCGCCATGTCGCCGATCATGACCGTGTCGCCGCTGGGACTGGAGAATGGGCAATGACGGGAATGGATCGCCGGACCGCGCTGGTCGCGGCGGCGGGACTGGCCGCGCTGCCGGGAATCGCGGGCGCGCAGACCGGGCCGGACGATGAGATCATCGACATCTGGCCGGGCACCCCGCCGGGAGGCAGCGGCGCGCGGATCGTCCGCAGGATTGCCGACCAGTCAGGGAACCCGGCGAGGCCCGACCGCTGGGTGACAGGGATCGACCGGCCGCTTCTGGTGGTTCGCCGCCCTGCCCGCCCCAATGGCGCGGCGATGCTGGTGGTGCCGGGTGGCGGCTATGGCTTCCTCTCCTATGACAATGAGGGCACGAGTCAGGCAGCGTGGCTGAATGCGAAAGGCATCACCGCCTTCATCCTGCTCTATCGTCTGCCGGGTGAAGGCTGGGCACGGCGCGAGGATGTTCCCTTGCAGGACGCGCAGCGGGCGATGCGGCTGATCCGCGCACGGGCCGCGCGTTATGCGATCGATCCCCGACGGGTCGGCGTGCTTGGCTTTTCGGCGGGCGGACATCTGGCGGGATCGCTGGCGACGCGGCATGGCGAAACGGTCTATGCGCCGGTCGATGACGCCGACCGGGTCGAGGCCCGGCCCGACGTGGCGGGGCTGGTCTATCCGGTGGTGAGCCTTGAGGCGCCTTTCAGCCATGGCGGGTCACGGAACATGCTGCTGGGCAAGGAGGCAAGCGCCGAAGCGCGCCGGGCGCGGTCGGTCGAATTGCAGGTGGATGGCGCGACCGCGCCGATTTTCCTCGTCCATGCCAGCGATGACGGGCTGGTGCCACCCGCCAACAGCATCGCGCTCTTTCAGGCGATGCAGCAGGCGAAGCGGCCTGTCGCGCTGCATGTTTTCGAGGATGGAGGCCATGGCTTTGGCGTTCGCCTGCCGCGCACGATGCAGGCTGCGGCGTGGCCGGAGCTGTTCGCGACCTTTGCCGTCAAGCAGGGGCTGATCGCGGCATGAAGATGTTCCCTGCCCCTGTGTTGACCGACGGCATCGGCGGCATGGACGCCATGGCGGGCTGGACGGAGCATGGCGGCGAGGCGATCTTCGCTTCCCGGCCGCGGCACCGCCATGGCGAGGGGGCCACGCAGCTGATCGCGGACATGCAGAACGGGGACAAGGCCAAGCCCTTCACCGCGCAGGACATCCGCTTCACGACCAGCGAGGGCGCGCTTCATGCCCTGTTTCCGGGCCGCGCGCAGCGATCTACGACTATCCGCTCACTGGCGCGCGGTCAGGGGAATGGCAAGATCGAACGCGTGACGCCGCTCGGCGGCGGTCCGCTGGCTTTCCGTCAGGATGGCGCGGGTCTGCATGTCGATATGCCGCACAACAGCCATTTCGTGCCCACCGTCCGCGTCGACGGCCGCGGCCTCCTTTAATGCAAGGACAGACAGGGATGATTGCAAAGAGATTCAAATGGATCGCGCTGGGCGCGTCGTGCCTCGCCGCTCCGGCGCTGGCAGCGCCGATGGCGCTGCTCGATCGTCATGGCAGCCGGGTCGCGATCGAACCCTATGCGCCCAACATAGTCCGCGTGACGATCGCGCTCGATCCCAAGCTGGCCGAGGCCGCGCCCGGCGACGGTCCCAATGCGAAGGCCGACGCGACCGGCTGGACTCACCGCTCCGACGCGAGCGGCGACACCTTCTCCTCCGCCGCCGTCAGCTTGACCGTCGATGCCAAGACATGGCCCAAGGCACCGACGCAGATGGAGCGCTATTTCGCGCCCTCGCTTCCGCCCGTCAGTCTTTCGGTCCGGGATGGCTCGGGCAATCTGCTGACGAAGATGACCGGCTGGGAAATGGCGCCCGTCACGGTGAATGGCGAAAAGACCTTCAAGGTCGGCGCCAGCTTCGAATCCCCGGCGGACGAACATTATTATGGGCTGGGCCAGAATCAGGAAGGTCATATGGATCTGCGCGGCAAGCAGATCGACTGCCAGCACTATTATGACGCGCCTGCGGGCGAGACCGTCTGCGTTCCCTTCATGGTCACCAACAGGGGCTATGGCATCGTTTGGGACAATCCCGCCCGCACGCTGGTCTGGCCCGGCCTGCACAGCACAACCCGCTGGCAGAGCCAGGTCGGCGAGCGCGTCTCCTTCTTCGTCATCACCGGCAGGACCACGGACGAGCTGTATGCGGGCTATGCGAAACTCACCGGACAGACGCCGCTGCCGCCCAAGGCGGGCTTTGGTCTCATCCAGAGCAAGGCGCGATACGAGAGCGAGAAGGAACTGCTCGACATCGCGCAGGGCTATCGCCAGCGCGATCTGCCGCTCGACGTGATGGTGCTCGACTGGTTCTACTGGACCCGCATGGGGCAGCTCGACATCGACCGGACCTATTTCCCCGACCCCAAGGGGATGAACGAGCGGCTCAAGTCCATGGGGATGCGCTCGATCATCAGCGTCTGGCCACGCTTCGAGCGGGAATCGCGCTATTTCGACATGCTGGCGACCAGGGGCTGGTTCCTGCACGACAAGGACGGCAATCCCATTGATGGCCTGCCGATGCGGTTCGACCGCGCCGGCGCGCTGATCGACAGCACCAACCCGGACGCGCGGGCGTGGTTCTGGGACAGGATCCGCGACAATATCGCTTCGCAGGGCTTCGACTGGTTCTGGCTGGACGAAACCGAGCCGGATCTGGTGCCGGACGGCTATTTCTACGCCAAGGGTTCGGGCGACCGTTACCACAATCTCTTCCCGCTGCTGCACACCAGCGGCGTAGCCGAAGGATCGGAGCGCGACCGGCCGAATTTCCGCAACATGATCCTCGCCCGCGCCGCCTATCTGGGATCGCAGCGCAATGGCGGCCTTTTCTGGTCGTCGGACGTCAGGTCCACCTGGGAAGCGCTTCAGCGGCAGATCCCGGCCGGCCTCAACTTCACCGCGTCGGGCCTTGCCTATTGGGGAAGCGACATTGGCGGCTGGCAGTCGCCGAGCGGCCCAAAGGCGGAGCATCCGGTCCTGATTGACCCGGCAGGCGCGACAGCGATGGGCACGGACTATCCCGACTATCCCGAACTGTTCGTGCGCTGGTTCGAATATAGCGTCTTCACGCCGACGCTGCGCATCCACGGCCAGCGTCCGGGCACGGCGCTCTGGGAATATGGCAAGGCGGCCGAGCCGATCCTGGCCGACTGGCTGCGCCTGCGCTACACGCTGATTCCCTATATCTATGCGCTGGGGCGGCACACCTATGACACGGGCGCGCCCTTCATGCGGGCACTGTTCATGGACTTTCCGAACGACCCCAGGGTCGCCGATATCGGCGACCAATATATGTTCGGTCCCGCCTTCCTCGTCGCGCCGGTGACGAAGCAGGGCCAGACGAAACGTTCCGTCTACCTGCCCGCGGGGACGGTCTGGTATGATTATTGGACCAACCAGCGTCATGACGGCGGCCAGACGATCGAGGTCGATGCGCCGATCGACCGCATGCCGCTGTTCGTGAAGGCCGGGTCGATCATCCCCATGGGCGTGCAGGTAAAAAGCACCGCCGAGAAACAGCCGCTGGAGAGCATCCGCGTCTATCCCGGCGCCGATGCGCGCTTCACCCTTTATGACGATGACGGCACCACCAACGCCTATCGCAAGGGCGGCGCCAAGGCCGAGCTGGTCTGGGATGACAAGGCGAAGGCTTTGACGAGCAGGACGAAACTTCCGACCGGACAGGCCCTTGGCGGCCTTGTACGGATCATGGGCCAGTAAGGAGACCGAAGATGACGGGAATCAACCGCCGCGAGCTGGGCCTTGGCCTTGGCGCCGCCGCACTGGGCGCGACGCTGACCGGGTCGCCTGCCACCGCGCAGACCGCCGCCAGCGCGACGACCGGCGATACCCTTTCCTTTCCGCCCGATTTCCTGTGGGGCTGCGCCACCGCAGCCTATCAGATCGAGGGCGCGGTGAAGGAGGACGGCCGCGGCCTCACCAATTGGGACGTTTTTTCCCATACGCCGGGCAAGGTCGCCAACGGGGATACCGGCGATGTCGCCTGCGACAGCTATCACCGCTACAAGGACGACATCACTCTGCTGAAAGCGCTGGGCGTCAAGGCCTATCGCTTCTCCATCGCCTGGTCGCGCATCTTCCCCGAGGGCAAGGGCAAGCCCAATCCGAAGGGGGTCGATTATTACAACCGGCTGGTCGACGGTCTGCTCGCCGCCGGGATCGCGCCCCATGCCACCCTGTTCCACTGGGACCTGCCCAACGCTCTGCCGGGCGGCTGGCAGAACCGCGACACCGCTTATGCCTTCGCCGACTATGCCGGATATATGGCGGGCCGCCTCAGCGACCGGGTAAAGCATTTCATGACCGTCAATGAGCTGCGGTGCTTCACCGATCTGAGCTACATGACCGGCGGCAAGGCGCCGGGCCTGAAGCTGCCGATGGATCAGGTGAACCAGATCCGCCACCATGGCGTGCTGGCCCATGGTCTGGGGGTTCAGGCGGTCCGCGCCCATGCCAGGGCGGGGACTTTGGTGGGTCTGGCCGACAATCCCACCATCTATGTCCCCGCGATCGAAACGGCCGAGCATATCGAGGCAGTGAAGAAGGCGGTGCGGGAAGAAAACGCCATGTTCCTCACCGCGATCATGGAGGGGCGCTATATCGACAGCTACCTGACCGCGCAGGGCAAGGACGCGCCCACGGTCAGGGAGGGCGACATGAAAGCGATCGGCAGTCCGCTCGATTTCCTGTCGGTCAATGTCTACACCGGCAACACCGTACGCGCCGATCCCTCCGCGCCTGCCGGCTACAAAATCCTGCCGCATCCGGGACAGGCGCCGCGCATGCCGTCTCCCTGGCTCTATGTCACGCCGGAGGTCATCTATTGGGGCATCCGCGCGATCAGCGAAAACTGGAAGCCCAAAGCGCTCTATATCTCAGAAAACGGCTGCTCGGCCGACGATAAGGTCGCTGCGGACGGCAAGGTCTATGACACCGACCGCGTCATGTATCTGCGCAACTACATCACCCATCTCCAGCGCGCCGCGCGCGAAGGGCTGCCGGTGAAGGGCTATTTCGTCTGGAGCCTGATGGACAATTTCGAATGGGAGGACGGCTATACCAAGCTGTTCGGCATCCATCATGTCGACTTCAGGACCGGCCAGCGCACGCCGAAACTCAGCGCCGACTGGTATCGCGAGCTGGTTCGCGCCAACCGGCTGGTATGAGCCGCTTTCCGGTCGGATTCCGCCGCAAAAGGAGGTATAAGAGGGACTGACCGGGGAGGGACGGGCTGGGGGATTCTGGCCGGGAGGTGGACGATGAAGTCGGTTCTGCTGCACATCCACGAGGATCGTGGCGCGGAAAGCCGGTTGCAGGCAGCCTGCGATCTGGCGCGATCGTCAGGTGCGCATATCCATTGCGTGCAGATCACGGCGGCGCCCGATTTCGTGGCGGCCGACGTCTATGGCGGGGCATCCATGGCCCCGGCAATGATGGCGGAGCTGTACGACATCGACGAGAAGGCCCGCAGGCGGGTTGAGGACCGGCTGCGCCGCGAGGATGTGAGCTGGGACTGGCGCCATGTGGAAGGCGACATCATCCATGGGCTGCTGTCAGCCTCCGCCCTGACCGACGGGATGATCGTCACCCTGCCGTCGGGACCGCGCAGGCAGCTCGCTGATCCGCTGCACCTGGCCGCCGATCTGGCGTTGGGCGGGCGGGTGCCGGTGCTGGCCATTCCACAGGACGCCCGCAGCTTCGCCGTGACCGGGCGGGCGGTGGTCGCCTGGGAAGGGTCACAGGAAGCATCGGCAGCACTGCGCCTTGCCACGCCGCTGCTCAAACTGGCCGAGGAGGTGCATGTCGTGACCGTCGAGGAGGCGGGCAAATATCCTTTCCCGGCGACCGACGCGCCGGAATATCTCGCCCGCCACGGCATCAAGTCGCAATTGCACACCTGGCCGCAGGATGGACGCACCGTAGAGGCAGCGTTGCAGGCGGCGATCGGAGTGCTGAAGCCGGACTGGATGGTGATGGGCGCTTTCGGCCATAGCCGCTTGCGCGAACTGGTGTTCGGCGGGGTGACCCGGACGATGCTGCGCATGGTGCAGGTACCGCTGCTTCTGGCGCACTGAGCGGGGGGTTTGGGCGACAGGTCGCCCATTGCGAACGTCAGCGCACCCCCTCCCCTCAAGCGGAGAGGCCTGACGTCCACATTCCACCCAAAGCCGCCCCGCCATCAATGCAGCAGGATCACCCAGCCGCCGGCCATGCAGGCAATTCCAGCCGCGACGGACGTTGCGCGCCCCCATGGCAGCAGCTTTTCCATCGCCACCAGCAGCGTCAGCAGCGCGATCCAGACCAGATTCATGATGCCGCCGACGAACAGCAGCGCCATCAGCATCCAGCAGCATCCCACGCACCAGGCTCCGTGGATCAGCCCCATGCGCAGCGCGCCCGCGCGGCCGGGCCGATAATGTCGGCTCAGAAACTGCGCCGGGTTTCGGCACTGGCGCAGGCAGGCATCCTTGAGGGGACTGATCTGATAAGCGCCAGCCGCAATCAGGATCGCGGCCGAGAGCCAGCGACTGGGTGTCGCCATCGCCATCGGTGAAAGCATCGCCGCCACGCTGAGGCGCCACTGCGCGCTGGTGGCCGCCAGCGAGAACAGACACCAGGCGAGCAGATAGCCGAGCAGGAAGCTTGCCGTCGCCGGGCGCGCGCTGTTCTCGCGGTGGCCGACGGCGCGGGCATAGAGCAGGATCGTCGGCGCCGCGGAGGGCAGCATCATCGCCACCATCATCACCCACCACATGGCGAGCGTCACCGCGAACTGCCCCGCCGTCCACGGCCCGGCGGTCAGCATCATCAGCGCCATCATGTCGCCGGACGCGCCCGCCGGGCCGATGCCCGCAGGACCCAGCGACGCCATCGGCGCCATGCCCATTCCCGCACCCAGCAGCAGCCAGCCCCAGGCCAGCAGCACCAGCGCCGCCAGCGCCAGAAGCGACAGCCGTTGATGCCGGACGAGCGCCCCCTCCACGCCGGCCATGCTCAACCCCGGACGACCCCATGACTGTCGAGATGGAGATGGGCGAACTGGCCATAGCTCGCCTGATGACTGAGCTGCATTGGCGCGATGGCGCGGCTGGCGCCCGAACCTACCTCCGCCACTTCATATTCGAAACCGTCGGGCAGATGAATCTGCGCGCGGATTTCCGATCCGTCGACCGGGCTGCGGATCGGCTCCCCGTCCATTTCCAGATGGCCGGGAATGCGCAGACGGCCCTTGCGGCCTTCGACATCCACCTCGAAATCCACGGGGACGAAGCTCGGCTCATGCATGGTCGTGACCGTCGAGGCAAACACGGCGAAGACGGTCGCCATCGGCGCCGTGTCGCCCCCTGTCATGATGGTGAGCAGCGCTTCGCGTTGCGCCGGGCTGGCCCGTTCGTCGACAAAGGCGGCGCATTCCCCATTCCCCTCATGAATGGGGCCGGGCCACTGGAACACGGCCGCGATGTTGAGACCCGACAGGTCGGTATTGCCGTGGCGGCCTTCATCAATGGCAAAGCCGAAGGCGGCCTGGCAAAATCCCTTGTCGGGCAGACCGCCAAACTGGCAGTTGCAGCCATATTCGCAATTGCAGTTGGCGAATTCCCGTCCCTTGAGCATCCAATAGGTCATGGCGCCTGATCCCCTTGCGATGGGTACGGCCGATTATAGCATGATCGTCAGGCCGCGTCGCGCTTCCGGAAGGGGTAGAGGAACTGGGCGCGATAGCCCTGCGGCACCTGTTCGGGCACGCCATAGCCACTGGGCCACTGGCCTTCGGGCAGATGAAAGGTACCGAACAGCCGGTCGAGAAAGGGGAAGTGGATGGCAAAATTCTTGTCCACCGCAACCTCTTCGATCCCATGGTGCCAGTGGTGGAAGCGCGGCGTCGCGACGATCCGGCCGAGCCGGTTGAAATCGCCCCTCAGATTGGCGTGAAGCAGCGAGGAGTAGATATAGACGAAGCCGATATAGGCCTGCATCACCGAGGGCGAGAAGCCGAAGGTCAGCAGCGGCAGCGAGGTCACGCCGCGCAGCGCGATGATCTCGAAGAAATGCATGCGCGCCCCCGCCAGCCAGTCCATCGCCTTGGCCGAATGGTGGACGGCATGGAAGCCCCAGAGGAAGGGGATGCGGTGGAAGGCGCGGTGGAACCAATATTGGGCGAAGTCGGTCAGCAGCACGACTTCAAGAAATTGCAACGGCCAGGGCTGGCCGGCGACCATGGCGCGGATGCCCGCGAGGCCGGCTGTGGCGGCGTTGATGGTGCTGGACGGTGCAAGCGCGAGGAAGGTGATGAGCTGCACCATCATCGAGCTGATGAGATAATAGAACAGGTCCTCGCGCCATTCCTGCCGGAACAGGCGTTGCTGCGCCTTGTGGGGGAAGAGGCGCTCGATCGGCGCGAACATGAGGCCGGTGGCGACCATGTTGACCGCGAAGAAATCGACTCCGAAGAATACGCCCCAGTCATGGGTTTCCCGCGGCTGGACGTCGGCGCCACCCAGCAGCGTGGCGAGCAGCGCGATGAT
The DNA here is from genome assembly GCF_041987595.1 of Sphingobium sp. Taxonomy (GTDB): domain Bacteria; phylum Pseudomonadota; class Alphaproteobacteria; order Sphingomonadales; family Sphingomonadaceae; genus Sphingobium. The sequence goes on from NZ_JBHIWJ010000061.1 coordinate 11,404, forward strand.
CAGCGCCGTGGCGCCGATCGCTTTGCGTGGACGCAAAAGCAGGCTGAGCAGCGCGAGGGCATAGCCGCCGATCAGGAAGCCGTGAACCAGCGGCCGCAGACCGCTCCAGCCATGCAGCGCGGCCAGTTCCGGCGTCGCGAACCAGTCGGGCCAGCGCAGCGCCATGACGAGGCAAAGACCGGTAATGCTGAGCAGCAGCGCGAAAAAGCCGGAAAACCATCCGCTGCCCCAGCGCCGCACCGCCAGCGGCGATTGCAGGTCGCGTTCAAGACTCTCAAACCAGCTTGGCATATGTGTCTTCCCCTGTCCTGCCTTTACAATGTTGCGCCAGCGGCCCTCAACGATTCCTTGACTCGGGCGATGGCCATTTCGAGCGGGTCCGTCTCCCCCAAAAGGACGAAGCTGCCGTTCAGCGCGAAGGTGCAATGACCGTGGACCGTGGCGACCAGCGATCGGGCGAGGCGAGGCGCGACGTCCTTTGCCCCGTTCGGGAGGACGGCGGCGACTTCGCGGACCACGACCTCGGTGAGACCGGCGCGCTGCCGGGCATAATCCTCCGGCATGGGGACGCCCAGCGGCAGACGATGGTCATAGATCGCCATCCAGATGTTGAGATTATCGCGGGCAAAGGCGAAATAGCCTTCGACCAGCGCGGCTATGCGATCTTCGGGATTGTCCGCGAGGCGGGCCTCCAGAAAGGCGGCCCACAGGTCGAAGGTCCGCGTGTTGATCGCAACGATCAGCCGGTCGTAGCTGCCGAACACATTGTAAAGCGTGCCGACCGAATAGCCGATGCGCTTGGCGACTTCCCGCGAGGAGAAATGGGCAAAGCCGACCTCCGCCATGTGGCGGTGCCCCTGCGCCACGATCATCGCGGCCAGTTCTTCGCGGCTATGGTCGGAGCGCCTTCCCATGGAGGTAGCGATAATGAATGAATTGAACGCTGTCTAATAAATTTATTGAACAGTGTACAATTTTGCGATAGCCACATCGTCATTCACCGGGTTTCAGGGGTGCGACTCATGTTTGCGACGCTGGTTCTGCTGGTTTTCGGAGTGCTGCTGTTCGACACGCGCAAGCGGTTGAAGGTCGCGGAAATGCGGCTGGCATTGCTGGAGGGTGGCACGGCGGCCGCCAAAACCCGTCCCTCCCGCGAAGATGGGTCGGAACGGGATGCGCGGCTCGATCAGACATCTTCCATAAGTCACCCCGCACTCCAGGGTCAGGAGGTGGATTCCCGCCCTCACGGGAATGACGAGGGCGAGGAGCCCGTGCGCCAGACTGCGCAGATGGTCGCGCGGACTGTGAACGCCGTCGAGGCCTCTTCCTCGTCGCCCGTCGAGCCAACCGGGCAATCCTGCCCTCCCCCGGCCGGGCCCGCCCGGCCCTCCTTCGGGTTCGAGGAGCTGTTCGGGCGGCGTTTGCCGATCTGGGCAGGCGGCGTGACACTGGCGGTCGCGGGAGTGCTGCTGGTCAAATATTCGATCGATGCGGGGTTGCTCTCTCCGCTGGTCCGGATCCTGCTGGGACTGTTGTTCGGCGGCGCGTTGATCGGCGGCGCCGAAGTGGCGCTGCGGCAGGAGGAACGGGTTCGCGATCCACGGGTGCGACAGGCGCTCGCCGGGGCGGGGCTGGCGACGCTCTATTTCGGCATTTTGGCGGCGCATGCCCTTTATGGATTGGTGGGACCGGGCACCGCCTTCGCCGGGCTGGCCGGGGTGACGGCGCTGGCCATGGGGCTGTCGCTGCGCTTCGGCGCGCCAAGCGCCCTGCTGGGTCTGCTGGGCGGACTCGCCGCGCCGGCGCTGGTTGAGGCGGGTCAGCCCAATGTGCCGTTGCTGAGCTGCTATCTGGCACTTGCGGTCGGCGGGCTTTGCGCGCTGTCGCGGACGCAGCGATGGATGTGGCTGGGCATCAGCGCGCTGATCGGCGGCGCGGGCTGGGGCGTTGTTCTGCTTGCCATGGGGGCGCTGGATTGGGCGTCTTCGCTGTCGGTCGGGCTGCTGTTGCTGATGCTGGGCGTCGGGCTGCCCTTCTTCGCCTTTTCCGGTACGCGAGCAGTAGTTCTGCGCGTCGGCGCAGCGGTAGTCGCGGCGGCCCAGATGGCGGCGCTCGTGGCGACCGGAGGCTTTGCCCTGCTGCATTGGGGCCTGTTCGGGCTGTTGTCGGTCGCTTTGGTGTGGCTGGGGCGCGAGGCTGGCTTGCGGCCACTCGCGGCGGTCGGGCTTGCGGTTGCGCTGCTGCTGGCGGCGGTTTGGCCAAATCCGGAAATGGGACGGTTTGCGCTGGTCCTGGCCGGCATCGGCGCGGTGTATGGCAGCGCAGCGATCATGCGCCTGTGGCGTGCTGGCGGCGGATTGATCGAGGCAGGGCAGCTCGCCGGGCTGGCGCTGGGTGGCTTTGCGGTCGCCTTCCTGCATTTTTATCGGTCGGGGCTGGATCAGGCCTTTGCCGGGCTGGCGCTGGGAGTTGCGGCCTTGCCTGTTGCGGCTCTGGCGCTGGGATGGTCCAGGCCGCGTGATGACGCGCGCTTTGTGATGCTCGCGACGGCAGCGGGCCTGCTGCTGGTCGTGGCAGGGGCGCTGGGGCTGGCGGGCTGGGCCTTGGCGACGGTGGTTGCGGCCGTGGCGGCGGGCCTGCTGATGCTGGCGGAGAAGGCCGGAGACCGGCGCGTGGAATATAGCGGCTGGGGTTTCGCTTTCGCGGCGCTGGTGGCGGTGGCCGGGTCGGATGATGTCGTGCGGCTGTGGGGCGAGGCCGCTGCGGGGATGCCGCTGCGCTGGGTCGTGGTCGCGGCGATGGCGGGGCTGTTTGCGTGGCGGGCGACGTTCGGGGAAGGGCGGGTCGTGGCGCAGGGGGCGGCGGTGCTGCTGGGCTATGGGGTGATCGCGCAGCTTGTGCCGCCGATCTGGCTGCCGGTGGGCGCGGCCCTGGGGCTGGCTCTGGTGGCGGAGGGGACCAGATGGCTGGATGCCGGGCGGCGGCAAGCCGGACGGATGCTGACGGGGCTGGGCGTGGCCGCGGCGCTGGTCGGGCTTTGGGCCTTGTGGCCGCTGGCGGTCTGGCTTGTCCACGCGTTGTTGTCGCTGGTGGGCGAGCCGATGCTGGTGCGCGACTTGCCCGCGCTGGGCGAAAGCGCGCGGCGGCTGGCGGTGCCGGCCGGCTCGCTGGCGATGGCCCTGTGGCGCGCTGGCGCAGTGGCTGGGCCTTGGGGGCGGCGGATTGGCTGGGGACTGGCCGCAGTGCTGGGCGGCGTCGCGGTGCATATCGCCTATAAACAGGTCTTTGGGTTGGCGAGCCATGGAGATGTCACTCACCTGGCTTTTGCGGAGCGGACGGTTTGGGAAGCGCTGCTGATTGCGGTGGGGTTTGGGATTTGGCGCAAGGCCAGACATGCCCTCCCCCAACCCCTCCCGCTTGCGGGAGGGGAGTTGATACTCCTCGCTTTGGGGCATCTGCTCCTTTACTCGGTCCTGCTGCATAACCCGTTGTGGTTCCCGCAAGCTGTTGGTGCATGGCCTCTCATTAACCTCCTGCTGCCTGCATTTGCCTTGGCTTTCGGGGCGCTCTCATTGGTGGAAAAGATGCGGCCCGAATGGGTCTGGATGCGGCGGCCCGCCGACATGGCGCGGATGCTGTTGATCGCCCTCTTTGCGCTGGCAGCGCTGCGGCAGATATTCGCCGGATCGGTGCTGACAACGCCGGACCTCAGCCAGAGCGAGGACATATTGCGCTCCGTGCTGGCGTTGGGGCTGGCTATCGGGTTCCTGCTCTGGGGAATTCGCCGGCAGAGGAAGGACTGGCGCATTGCCTCCCTGCTGCTGATGCTGGCGGCGGTGGCCAAGGTGTTCCTGCTGGACGCGTCGGGCCTCTCGGGGCTGCTGCGGATCGGGTCGTTCCTTGCCTTGGGCTTCAGCCTGATCGGGATCGGCTGGCTCTATAACCGCGTGCTGCGCGAGCCGGTTAACAACTCTGCGACAAATGCTGCATAATGGGTGAGAGACGGGGGTTAGAATATGTCCGCACCTGATCTGTCTTTGCTGGGTAAACGCCGTTTCGCGCCGCTGTTCGTGGTGCAGTTTCTGGGCGCGTTCAACGACAATCTGTTGAAGTTCGCGCTGCTGTTCCTCGCCAATTTCGGCCTCTACCGGGCCGAGCCGGACAAGGCGGAGATGCTGGCGACGATTGCGACCGGCCTGTTCATCCTGCCCTATTTCCTCTTCTCCGCGCTTGCGGGGCAATTGGCCGACGCATGGGACAAGGCGAAGCTGGTGCGGGCGGTGAAGGCGGCGGAAGTCGTCATCATGAGCCTTGCCGTCACCGGATTCTGGCTGCAATCGGTGCCGCTGCTGCTGTCCTGCCTGTTCCTGATGGGGCTGCATTCGACAATCTTCGGGCCGGTCAAATTCTCGATCCTGCCGCAGCATCTCAAGCCCGAAGAGATTATGGGCGGCACCGGCCTGATCGAGGCGGGCACCTTCCTCGCCATCCTGAGCGGTCAATTGCTGGCGGGCGTGATCCCGCCATGGGAAGCGGGGCTGGTGGCGGTGGGGTTGGCGACGCTGGGTTTCCTCACCAGTCTCGCCGTGCCCTCCGCGCCGACGGTGGTGCCGGGACTCAAGATCGAGCGCAATGTGTTCCGGAGCACCTGGGCGATCCTGAAGGCGGCGCGGCATGGACGCGGCGTGTGGCTGTCGATCCTGGGCATCAGCTGGTTCTTCGCCGTGGGCGCGGTGCTGCTGGCCGAATTCGCGCCGCTGGTGAGCGGGGTGCTGAAGGCCAGGCAGGAGGTCGCGACCTTCTTCCTGCTGATCTTCTCGATCAGCGTGGCCCTGGGATCGATGCTGGTGAACCGGCTGCTGGGCGGGCATGTGTCGGCGCGCTTCGTGCCGGTGTCGGCGCTGGTTCTGGCCGGGTGCATGATCGATCTGTGGCTGTCGACCAGCTTCTATGTGCCGGTGCATCAGGGTTCGGGCATCGCGGAATTTGTCGGTTCGCCGGGCAGCGTGCGGATCATGCTCGATCTGTTCGGCATCGCCTTTGCGGGGGGCATGTTCATCGTGCCGCTTTACGCCATTCTCCAGACGCACAGCCCGCGTGAGGAGCGGTCGCGGACCATCGCCGCCAACAATATCGTCAATGCCGCGACCACCGTGGCGGTCGTGAGCGCGGTGACGGCGATGCTGGCGCGGGGCGAGAGCGTGCCGGGCGTGATCGGCGTGATGGGCTTTGCGACCCTGGCGGTGGCGTTGATCAGCTGCTGGCTGCTGCCGGAGACGGTCATCAAGGCGATCGTGCGCGGGATACTGCGGCTGTGCTATCGGGTGGAGGTGCTGGGGTCGGAGAATATGCCCGCCGCCGGGGAACCGGCAGTGGTGGTGGTGAACCATGTCTCCTTCCTCGACGGATTGCTGCTGGCCGCCTTCCTGCCGGGCAAGCCGACCTTTGCGGTGCATACGCGCATCGCCAGAGCATGGTGGGTAAAGCCCTTTCTGGCGCTGTTCGATGCCTTTCCGGTCGATCCCACCAATCCGCTGTCGGCCAAGGCGATGGTGAAGGCGGTGCGCGAGGGACGGACGCTCGTGATCTTCCCGGAGGGGCGGATCACCGTCACAGGCGCGCTGATGAAGGTGTTCGACGGTCCCGGCATGGTCGCGGACAAGGCCGATGCGCCGATCATCCCGGTGCGGATCGACGGGGCGCAGTTCACCCCATTTTCGCGGCTGAAGGGCAAGGTCCGGCTGCGGCGCTTCCCCAAGATCACGCTGACCGTATTGCCGCCGCGCCGCTTCGCCATAGAGGGCGAGATGACGGCGCGGGCGCGGCGGGCGATTGCCGGGCGGCGGCTCTATGACGAGATGAGCCAGATGATGTTCGCCACCTCGGACACGGATCGGACTTTGTTCGAGGCGCTGCTGGAGGCAAGCCATGTCCATGGGCGCGGGTCGCCCATCGTCGAGGATGTGAAGCGCGAGCCGTTGAGCTACGGACGGCTGGTGACGGGCGCGCTGGTGCTGGGGCGAGCCTTGGGGCGCTCGACGCGGCAAGGGGAAGCGGTCGGCGTGCTGCTGCCCAATGTGGCGGGGGTGGCGGTGGCCTTCTTCGCCTTGCAGGCAGGCGGGCGCGTGCCGGCGATGCTGAACTTCACCGCGGGACTGGCGAACCTGAAAGCCGCCTGCATGGCGGCGCAGGTCCGGACGATCATCACGGCGCGGGCCTTTGTCGAGCAGGGGAAGCTGGGCGATGTCGTGGCGGGGCTGGAGGCCGAGGGGATCGGCTTCCTCTGGCTGGAGGATGTGGCGGCGGGGATCGGGACGGGCGCGAAGCTGCGCGGGCTGGCGGCGAGCCGCTTTGCCGGGCGGGCGCATCGGCGCCTGAAGATTTCGCCCGATGATGCCGCAGTGATCCTGTTCACCAGCGGGTCGGAGGGGCTGCCCAAGGGAGTGGTGCTGACCCATCGCAACCTCTTGTCCAATTGCCGCCAGCTCGCGGCGCGGATCGATTTCAATTCAGCCGATGTGGTGCTGAACGCCCTTCCGGTGTTCCATAGTTTCGGGCTGACCGGCGGCACGCTGCTGCCGATCTTCCATGGGGTGAAGACTTTGCTCTATCCCAGCCCGCTCCATTACCGGATCGTGCCCGCACTCGCCTATGACGCCAATGCGACGATCCTGTTCGGGACGGACACCTTCCTGTCCGGCTATGCCCGGATGGCGCATGGCTATGATTTCTATTCGCTCCGCTACATCTTCGCGGGCGCCGAGCGGGTGCGGGACGAGACGCGCAAGGCCTATGCCGAAAAGTTCGGGCTGCGCATCCTGGAGGGCTATGGCGCGACCGAGGCGGGGCCGGTGATCGCGGTCAACACGCCGATGCATTTCCGAGCCGGGTCGGTCGGGCGGCTGTTGCCGGGGATCGAGGCGCGGCTGGACGATGTGCCGGGCATCAGCGAGGGCGGGCGGCTCTCCATCCGGGGACCCAACATCATGGCGGGCTATATGAAGGCCGATGCGCCCGGCGTGCTGCAACCGCCCGAGGGCGGCTGGCACGATACCGGCGATATCGTGACCATCGACGATCAGGGTTTCGTGACGATCCGCGGCCGGGCGAAGCGCTTTGCCAAGATCGGGGGCGAGATGATCTCCCTGCCCGCGGTGGAGGGCTATGCCTCGGCCGTGTGGCCGGAGGCGGAGCATGCGGTGGTGACGCGGCCCGATGCGCGCAAGGGGGAGCAGCTGGTGCTGTTCACCACGGCGCGGGAGGCGAAGGCGGCGGCGCTGGCGGCATGGGGCAAGGCCAATGGCGTCACGGAACTGGCTTTGCCGCGGGAGATACGGGTGCTGGACGCGTTGCCGCTGCTGGGAACCGGCAAGACCGACTATGCGTCGATGACGCAGATGGCGGCCGGGTAGGATTTGGGTGACATAAGTGACACGATGGAGGCGCGGGAAAGAGCCATTTCCCGACTTGTTTCCTATCGCGGTTTTGACGGTTCAAGGAGCGGATATGGCTTAGCGTCGAGGTGGGGCTGCAGGACAGAAAGAAGTGATGGCGGGTTTCGACCAGTTTTCGACGCTTAAGGGACCAAATCACTGCCCGGTTAGCGGACACTGAGAGGATCGTCAGGCCACTTACCAGCCTGAATGATTTCAGCCAGCCCGCCGACCGTCACCGGGTGAAGGCCCTTGCCGAACCATCGCGACCACGCCCATCCCCCGCTGACGAACAACGCGAGGGTTAAGGCCAAAACTATCAGCTTCGGCCATTGCAGCCATGCCACTAGCACGCCTGCTAAGCCACCGCATAGAATGATCGCCGGTACGCCGATCAAGATAGCGCGAGGGCTTGCCCCTTCGGTATTGAAATAAGTCCGCCACTGCCCGTCTAACGCCGTCAAATCTGTGCCGAAGGCGGCTTGGAGATCGTGGAGCAGTTCGGCCGCATCATCGCCATCAACACCCAAATCGTGAACGATCCGTGCGCTATGCTTAACATCCGAAGCAGGTACGCCATGTTTTTCGATCAGCAATCTGGCCAGTGTGTCGCTCGGGCTTTCGATCATGAGATTTCTTAGCAAGGATAAGCGAGGTAACAAGCGACCAATTGCTGCCGAACGAGACAAGCACTGATACGCTTCGAACTGGTCGTTCCAGCGATGGACCGGCTTGGCGGTGGCGCAGTCATAGGGTATATGATATGCGTTCGCGTGACTGGCGAGGAAGGTGGAGCACCACCGTGGAGCGCGAAACGCAGCCGCCGTTCGCCTGGGCACCCTTTGAATGGAGGTGCCCGTATGTCCGATCCTACCGATATTTATAACTGGCGACGCCTTGATAGCCGCGTCACTACATCAGGCCAACCCACCGAAGAGCAACTCGCCGAGCTATCCAAACTTGGCATTGGGCACGTCATAAATCTTGGGCTGCACACACATGAAAAGGCTCTGCCTGATGAAGCCGCCTCCCTTGCTCGTCTTGGCTTGACTTACATCCACATCCCTGTGGATTTCGACCGGCCAACCGAAGAAGATTTTACTGAGTTCTGTGACGCGATGGCTAAGCTGGAAGGCAAGCCAGTGCATGTCCATTGCATTGCGAACATGCGAGTCTCCGCCTTCCTTTATCGTTGGCAACGAGAGGTTTTGGGGCACGATGATGTGCAAGCGCGGGCGCTGATGGACACGGTGTGGCTGCCAGGCGGAGTCTGGGCCTCGTTCATCGGAGATGATGCCGGTAGCTCGCTGCCCCATCGCCTCCCGAAATGAGGTAATTCAACGAGGTCGGCGTTGGTCAGCTTTTCCGGCTGACGCCGACTCTAAGCCGACCATCTGCAAACCACCCCTATCAGCCATTCCCGCGAAGGCGGGCAGGTCAAGCGTGGAAATGCGCGACCAGCGCGTAGCGGTCGCCGGGATAGAGTTGGCGGGCATAGGTGATGCGTTCCTCGCCTCTCCACGTCCAGCGTTCCAGCGCCACGCAGGCGGCGTTTTCCGGGACGTGGAGGCTCTGTGCCGTCAGGGGGTCGGCGTTGATCGCGGTGATGCGATGTTCCGCCTCCGTCCACGGCACATGGCCGAGCAGCCAGGAGCCGGGCGGTTCGACGGAGAAATCCACTTGCCCCGCTTCGGGGACGGCGGCGAGGTTGATGAGGCGATATTCCAGCGCATAGGGAAGGTCGTCGGCGAAATGGCGGCATTCCAGCGCGAGCAGCTCGCCGTCCGAAACGCGCAGGAGGGCCTTGTCCTCCGGCCCGGCCATGCGGCGGTCGCAGCGGATGAGGTCGAGGCGGTAGGCGAGGCCCTGCCCCTTTACCTCGGCACGGATGTCGGGGATTTCGAGCGCGGCGCGGTGGAAGCGCGGCGCAGCGACGAAGGTGCCCGCCCGTTTGCGGCTTTCGAGCAGGCCCGACTGGACCAGCGCCCGCAGCGCCTTGTTCACCGTCATGCGCGAACAGCCATAGCGTTCCATCCACTGATGTTCGGTGGGGATGCGGTGGCCGGGGCGCCATTCGCCCGACATGATGCGGCTTTCAATGTCGCGGCGGATGCGGGCGTGGAGCGCGTCGGAGAGCAGGCGGGTCAAGCGAGCAGGGCTTTCAACAGTGCGACATAGCGCGCCTCGATCGCGGGGCGGGCGTGGTGGAGGCCCGCGCTAACGCGCTTCTTCCCCGCGCACCAGACGCTATCGACGGGGGCGCCCGCAAAGATCCAGCTGTCGAGCAGGCGGTCGCCGGAGCGGGCGGCGATGGCCGGGTGATCGGCGCGCAGGGCGACGATGTCGGCGGGGGCGCCGGGCGCGAGCCGCGCAGGCGGCCGGCCGAGGGCCTGCGCGCCCTGCTGCGCGGCGTGGAAGAGGCTGGCGCCTGTGGACTGGACGCCGGTGGATTGGATGCCGGTGAATTGGGCTGGGGCGCCAGCCAGCAGGTTGCGGCCATGATGCGTCAGGCGCTGGCCATATTCGAGCAGGCGCAATTCGGCCGCCGCGCCGATCTCGACATTGGAGTCCGAGCCGATGCCGATGCGCCCGCCTTGCGCCAGAAAATCACGGGCGGGAAAGACACCGTCGCCCAGATTGGCTTCGGTGATGGGGCAGAGGCCGACGATCGCGCCGCTTCGGGCGATGGCGGCGCATTCCGCGGGCGTGACGTGCGTGGCGTGGACAAGGCACCAGCGCGGATCGACCGGCGCGTGGGCCAGCAGCCATTCGACCGGGCGCTGGCCGCTCCAGTCGAGGCAGGCTTCGACTTCGGGGCTCTGCTCGGCGATGTGGATGTGGATGGGACCGTCGGGCGCGAGCGCGGTGACGGCGGCCAGTTCATCGGGCGTGACGGCGCGCAGACTATGCGGCGCGACGCCGAGCGTGACGCCGTCGAGGGTGGACAGGGCGTCCAGCAGCCGGGCGAAGCTGTCGGGATCATGGAGGAAGCGGCGCTGGCTTTGGCTGGGGGCCGCTCCGCCGAAATGGGAGTGGGCGTAGAAGACCGGAAGCAGCGTCAGCGCGATGCCGGTGTCGCGGGCGGCCTGCACGACGGCATGGGCCATGACCGCCGGGTCGGCATAGGGCGCGCCGTCGGGCGCGTGGTGGAGATAGTGGAACTCCCCGACGCTGGTGAAGCCGCTTTCCAGCATTTCGGCATAGGCGAGCGCGGCGATGGCATGAAGCCCCTCCGGATCGAGCCGGTCGACGAAGCGATACATCGCCTCGCGCCATGTCCAGAAGCTGTCGCTCCCCTCCCCCGGTTTTTTGGCCCCGGCCTGCTCCGCGAGGCCCGCCATGCCGCGCTGGAAGGCGTGGCTATGCACATTGGGCAGGCCCGCAAAGGCTGGCCCCAAGCGTTCGTCCCCCGGGTCCGGAGCGGCGCCGGGCGTGACCGTGCCGATGCGCCCGTCTTCCAGCGTGATCCGGACATGATCGTGCCAGCCGTCGGTCAGCAGGGCCTGTTGGAACCAAAGCGCCATTTTCCCTTCCTCTGGACGTTTTCCCTTTCTCTGGACAATGGCCAGATGCAGCATTTAAGTATATACATTATTGAGTCGATGCCAGCGAGAAATGGGCCAACGGGGAATCGGCCAGCGGGAAAGGGAAAATGCGCGAGCGCTGCGAGAAATTATGGACCCATGCACGGCTCTGGACGGGGCTGGGGACGGGCCTGGGGACGGAGCTGGGCGTGATCGAGCGCGGCGCGATCGGCATGCGCGGGGGCATGATCGCCTATGCCGGGCCGATGGCGGACGCGCCCGATGCGGAGCAGGTGATCGACTGCGCAGGGCGCTGGATCACGCCGGGGCTGATCGATTGCCACACCCATCTGGTCCATGGCGGCGACCGCGCCGCCGAGTTCGAGATGCGGCTGGCCGGCGCGAGCTATGAGGAGATTGCGCGGGCGGGCGGGGGAATATTGTCCACCATGCGGGCGACCCGGGCCGCGAGCGAGGAGGAGCTGGTCGCATCCGCCCTGCCCCGGCTGGACGCGCTGATCGCGGAGGGCGTGACCACGGTCGAGGTGAAGTCCGGCTATGGGCTGGACCTTGCAAATGAGGCCAAGATGCTGCGCGCGGCGCGGCGGCTGGGCGAGGAACGGCCGGTGTCCGTCGCCACGACCTTTTTGGGCGCCCATGCGCTGCCGCCGGAATTTGCGGGGGATGCGGACGGCTATGTCGGCATGCTCTGCGAGGCGCTGCCGCAGGTCGCTTCGCTGGCCGATGCGGTGGACGGTTTTTGCGAGGGGATCGGCTTTTCGCCCGCGCAGATCGAGCGGCTGTTCGCGGCGGCGCGGCGTCTGGGCCTGCCGGTGAAGCTGCATGCCGAGCAGCTGTCCAACCTGCATGGCGCGGAACTGGCGGCGCGGTTCGGGGCGCTGTCGGCCGATCATCTGGAGCATCTGGACGCGGCGGGCGTCGCCGCCATGGCGGACGCGGGCACGGTGGCGGTGCTGTTGCCGGGGGCTTTCTACTTCATGCGGGACACCAGGCGGCCGCCGATCGAGGCGTTGCGCCGGGCGGGCGTGCCGATGGCGCTGGCGACCGACTGCAATCCGGGGACATCGCCGCTGACGTCGCTGCTGCTGGCGATGAACATGGGCGCGACGCTGTTCGGGCTGACGATCGACGAATGTCTGGCGGGCGTCACCCGCCATGCGGCGCGGGCGCTGGGGCTTCAGCATCGGGTGGGTACGCTGGCGGTCGGCATGCATTGCGACCTCGCCATCTGGGATGTCGAGCGGCCCGCCGAGCTGGTTTATCGCATGGGGCTGAACCCGCTCCATGCGCGTGTGTGGAGAGGATCATGATGCAGGTAACGCTCGTGCCGGGCGCGGTTTCGCTGGAGCAATGGCGGGCGATATATGAAGGCGCGGGGGTGATGCTGGACCCGGCGTCCGCGCCGCGCATCGCGGCGGGCGCGGCGGCGGTCGAGCGCATATTGGCCCGGCACGAGCCGGTCTATGGCATCAATACCGGCTTCGGGAAGCTGGCGAGCGTGAAGATCGGCGACGCAGATCTGGCGACGCTCCAGCGCAATATCGTGCTCAGCCATTCGGCGGGGACGGGCGCGCCCTCCCCGGTGCCGGTGGTGCGGCTGATGATGGCGCTGAAACTCGCCAGTCTGGCGCAGGGGGCTTCGGGCATAAGGCCGCAGACGGTGGCGCTGCTGGAGACGATGCTGGCGCGGGGACTGACGCCGGTGGTGCCCGCGCA
>NZ_JBHIWJ010000062.1:0-23536 GCF_041987595.1 Sphingobium sp.
GGTCTTGCCGCCCAGCTCGATTGATACCTTCTTTACATCGAACATGCTTATTTCCTTCGCCCGCACGGCCCTATTGCCGGGCGGGGCCTGTGTTGTGGGCTAAACCGGCCCGCAGCGGTGTCGGAGCATCGTGTGGCCCCTGAGACGGAACGTCTGGCCGAATTGCCATGGTTCCGGAATCGGAAACGGCCCCGCTGGGGGGCCGTCCCTTGTTTAGCAGACTTACTTGCGCAGGCCCAGCTTGGTGATGAGGTCGGTGTAGCGACCTGCATCCTTCTTCTTCAGATAGTCCAGCAGCGAACGACGCTTGTTGACCAGCATCAGCAGGCCGCGACGGCTGTGGTTATCCTTGTGGTGACCCTTGAAATGCTCGGTCAGATTGGCGATACGCTCGGAGAGGATCGCAACCTGGACTTCCGGCGAACCGGTGTCGCCTTCGGCGCGGGCATGTTCCTTGATCAGCGCTTCCTTGCGCTCAGCAGTAATCGACATCGGCTTCCTTTCATAACATCTAGAGATTGAAGCCGCGCACCACCCTGATTTCAGGGCCACTGGCCTCCACCAGCGCGACGGGCGTGTCACCCTCCATCGCCAGCATGAGGCCGGTATGCGGTTTCCCGACCAGCACCTTCCCCTGTCGGAGAGCCAGCGCATCGTCGGGAGAGACTGCGAGAGCCGGGATGTCGTCCAGCCCTGCGGTCAACGGCAGCATAAGACCGCCGAAGCCGCCGCCCCTAGCAGCTTCGTCCAATTTGTCCAGCGAAATCGCGGATTCCAGGGTGAACGGACCCGCCTTTACCCGGCGGAGCATGGTGACATGGCCGACCGTGCCCAACGCCAGCGCGATGTCGCGGGCGAGGCTGCGGATATAGGTGCCCTTGGAGACATGGGCGGTGAGCGTGACAGAGGCGAGTCCCTGCCCTTCCGCCTCATGGCCGGTGACGGTCAGCGCATGGATGGTGACGCTGCGCGTCTTCATCTCCACCTCCTCCCCCTTGCGGGCGAGGTCATAGGCGCGTTGGCCGTCGATCAATATGGCCGAATAGGCAGGTGGCGCCTGTTCGATCGGGCCGGTGAAGCGCGGCAGGACGGTCTCGACCTCGGCCAGCGTCGGACGGTGCGCGCTTTCAGCGATCACCTTCCCTTCCAGATCGAGCGTGTCGGTCTGCGCCCCGAACCGACAAGTAAAATCATAGATTTTGTCGCTGTCGAGCATCCGCCCGGCGAGCTTCGTCGCCTCCCCTATTGCGACCGGGAGCACGCCTGTCGCCAGCGGATCGAGCGTGCCGCCATGGCCGACCTTCCATTTGCCCGCGCCACTTTGACGAAGGGCGCGCTTCACCGCGCTCACGGCCTGCGTCGAGCCAAGGCCATGGGGTTTATCGAGGATGATCCAACCGTGCATGGCGGCGGCCTCTATCGCCGGGGCCACCTGTTGTCAGCCCTTCTTCTTGGCTTTCACGGGTGGGCCGTCGCTCCGGGTGAAGCTGACGATCGGGCAGCGCTGGCCGCGCACGATCACCGTCCCGAACCTGTCGAGCGTATCGATGCCGCGCGTCTCGAAGCACACCGCATTGGCGAAGGGCAGATCATAGCAGTTGTTCAGCAGCTTCGCATAATACCATCGGCTGCGCTGATCCTGCACATAGAGGCCGCGCGAACCATCGGCCTGCCAGTTCCACACTCCGCCATGGTTGACGAAGGAGATCGACGTTTCCGTTTCCGCTTTCGCCTGCACCGGCGCGGCGAACAGGCTCTTCTCCATTACCCCCGGTTGCTCCATCCTTATGACGGCAAGATGGGAGTGGACCGCCCGACCGGGAAGCGGATGCGACACTTTAAGACAAATCGGCCGCCGCTTCAGCCCGCACGCCGCTCGACGAAATGGCGGCGGCATAGCGCCACATAGCGGTCATTGCCGCCGATTTCGGTCTGCTCGCCCTCGCGGATCGGGCGCCCTTGCGCGTCGACGCGCAGGTTCATGATCGCCTTTCGCCCGCACTCGCAGATCGTCTTGATCTCGGTCAGGGTGTCGGCAAGGCCCAGAAGCACAGCGCTGCCTTCGAACAGTTCGCCCTGAAAATCGGTGCGGATGCCGTAGCAGAGGACGGGGATGTTCAGCCGGTCGCAGACCGCCGCGAGCTGCCAGACCTGCACGCCGTTCAGAAACTGCGCCTCATCGACCAGCACGCAGGACAGCGGGGTCTGGCCATGCCGGGCGGCGATGGCCGCGAAGAGGTCGGTTCCGGCGTCGAACAGATGCGCCTCCGCCTCCAGCCCGATGCGGGAAACGATGCGCCCCTGTCCGTAGCGGTCGTCGATCGCGGCGGTCCAGAGCATGGTTTCCATGCCGCGCTCGCGATAGTTGAAGCTCGATTGCAGCAGGGTCGTGGATTTCCCCGCATTCATCGAGCTGTAGTAGAAATAGAGCTTGGCCATGGGTCAGCGGGCCATGGGGGCGACTTGCTTGAGGAAGCGGACCAGCGCGTCGGCCAGCGCGATCCGCTTGTCGGAGAAACCATGGTCGGTCGGCCAGACCATCAGCCGCGTGTCGGGATTGGCGGATTGGGCGTCTGCCGTGACCTTGCGCGCCATGGCGCCGATGCCCCGCTCCGCGCCGATGATGCTGAGCGGGCGGCGCCCGTAGCCGACCAGCCGGCGGCCAAGATCGAATTTCTCGCCATTCCCCCGAATTTCGCCGGTCAGGCTGTCATAAGTAGCGCCGCTCAGCGGGGGCAGGTCGCTGGCGACTTCAGCTTTCCAGGCGGCCTCACCTTCGGGGGTGGAGAGCGCGGCGACGGTCTGCGCCGGGTCCCAGGGGTCGATCAGGAACAGCCCCGCGACATGAGGTTCGGCGGCAGCGACGTCGGCGGCCATGAAGCCGCCCATGCTATGGCCCGCAACGACGATGGCGCTGGTGTCGATGCGATATCTGGCGACGGTGGCCGATTGCTGGAGGAATTGCAGCGCGTTCCACGCATCTTCCGAAGCATGGCTGAAGGAGAAGCTGCCGGGACTGCCCCAGGACCCGCGATAGTGGAGGGTCAGGACATTCCAGCCGGCGCGGCGGGCGGCCTGTGCAAGATCCAGATTCTGTTCATTGCCTGGGAAGCCGTGGAGGAGCAGCAGCGTCGGGTGCAGCCCCGCTCCGGCGGCAGTGTAAAGAACCGCGTTGAGGGCACCGTCCCCGGACGGGATGACGAAGGCGCTCATACTTGCGGGATAGGCGGCGTCGGGCGCGGGATCGGCAATGACGGCAGGGTGGATCGGGGCATCCCTGGCCGCTGCAGGAGCGGCGAGCGCCAGGAATCCGATTGCCAATATGCCGGTCGTTTTCATGCGCCTTGCCCCCTTGGTCATATGTGCGGGATAGACGCTGTTAACGGCGCCGCGCCGTCCCGTCGACGGCGCGGACGAGATTATTCGTCGCCCTCGGGCTTTTCCAGATCGCGGGCGACCTTGGGGTCGCGCAGCAGCCTGTCGATATGGGTGCCTTCGTCGAAGCTCTCATCCGCAAGGAATTTGAGTTTGGACGCATATTTGAGGCGCACGCGAGTCGCCACCTCGCGCTGGAGATAGGCGGTGTTGGTGCGCAGCGCCTTGAGTACCGCCGCTTCGTCCTGCCCGAGCAGCGACTTCACGAACACCGTCGCGTGGCGCAGATCGGGGGACATGCGGACTTCGGTGATGCTGACGACATGGCTGGTCAGCACATCATCATGCACATCGCCCCGCTGGAGAATGTCGGACAGGACATGGCGCACCTGTTCGCCCACGCGGAGCAGACGGACGGAGGGGCCTTCAGATTGTTGGGCCATAGCAAATCCTCGTCTTCCCAGCGACCCGGAAGGGCGGCGCAAGCCGATGCCGGGATTCAGGCAGCAACGAACAGCCAGAAGGCACGTCGCCCCCGCCTGCGCCGGGGTGACGCACTTTCCTGATTACAGCGTCCGCGCGCGTTCCTCGACCTCGAACAGTTCGAGCGTATCGCCGACCTTGATGTCGTTCGTGTCCTGCAACACCGCGCCGCACTCCATGCCGGCGCGAACTTCGGACACATCGTCCTTGAAGCGGCGCAGCGAGGCGATGTGGGTGCGCGAAACGATGACGTCGTCGCGGGTAAGGCGCGCGGAAAGACCCTTGCGGATGATGCCGTCGAGGACGAGCAGACCAGCCGCCTTGTCCTTCTTGCCCGCCGGGAACACCTGAAGCACCTCGGCGCGGCCGACAATGGTTTCGATGCGCTCCGGAGCCAGCTGGCCCGCCATTTCGCCGCGAACCTCTTCGAGCAGGTCGTAGATCACGTCATAATAGCGCAGCGAGATTTTCTCGCGCTCCGCCAGTTGACGCGCCTTGGCATTGGGACGCACGTTGAAGCCGATCAACGGCGCCCGGCTGGCCGCGGCCAGCGTGACGTCGCTTTCGGTGATCGCGCCCACGCCCGAATGCAGGATGCGGACCTTGATCTCATCGGTCGAGATACGGTTCAAGGAGCTGACGATCGCTTCCACAGAACCCTGCACGTCGCCCTTCACCACCACCGGATATTCGATGACCGTGGTATTGAGCGCCGAGAACATATGCTCGAAGCTGGTCGGAGCGGCCGTGGTGCGCTTCTTGGTCGCCTGTTCCTGACGATAGGCGGCGACTTCGCGGGCACGGGCTTCATTTTCGACGACGGTGAGTTGGTCGCCAGCCATCGGCACGCCCGACAGACCCAGAACCTCGACCGGAGTCGAAGGACCGGCGGTCTTCACATTCTGGCCCTTGTCGTTGATCAGAGCGCGAACCTTGCCGCTCTCCGCACCGATGACGAAGGTGTCGCCAACTTTCAGCGTGCCCTTGCGAACAAGCACCGTCGCAACCGCACCACGGCCCTTGTCGAGCTGCGCTTCGATCACATTGCCTTCAGCCTGGCGATCGGGGTTGGCGGTCAGTTCCATGACCTCGGCCTGAAGCAGGATCTTTTCGATCAGCTCGTCCAGACCGGTTTTCTTGAGCGCGGACACCTGCACGTCCTGCACGTCGCCGCCCATATCCTCGACCACGATCTCATGTTCGAGCAGGCGTTCGCGCACCTTTTGCGGATTGGCTTCAGGCTTGTCGCACTTATTGATCGCCACGATCATCGGGACGCCAGCCGCCTTGGTGTGGTTGATGGCTTCGATGGTCTGCGGCATCAACCCGTCATCGGCAGCCACCACAAGGATGACGATGTCGGTGACGTTAGCGCCGCGAGCGCGCATTTCGGAGAAGGCCTCGTGGCCGGGCGTGTCGAGGAAAGTGATGACGTCACCATTCTTCGTCGTCACCTGATAGGCGCCGATATGCTGGGTGATGCCCCCACTCTCGCCCGCGACGACATCGGTCCCGCGCAGCGCATCAAGCAGCGATGTCTTGCCGTGGTCGACATGGCCCATGATGGTCACGACCGGCGCACGCGGCTGGAGCGTCTCAGGCGCGTCAACCTCGCCTTCCATGCCGATTTCGACGTCGGCATCGGACACGCGCTGGATGCGGTGGCCGAATTCTTCGACCAGCAGCTCGGCCGTATCCTGATCGATCGGCTGATTGAGCGTGACAGCAGTGCCCATCTTGAACAGGGCCTTCACCAGATCCGCGCCCTTTTCGGCCATACGGTTGGCGAGCTCCTGCACGGTGATGCTTTCCGGCACGACCACGTCGCGAACCTGCTTTTCACGCTGCTGGGCGCCCCCCGAATAATGCGCGCGGCGTTCTTTCTCGCGGGCGCGCTTCAGCGCGGCGAGGCTGCGGGCACGGGCACTGTCGTCGTCCGCAAGGGCTCGGGTAACGGTGAGCTTACCGGCCTGACGACGATTGTCGTCGCCCCGCTTTGCGCGATCGGGCTTGGCCGGTTCAGGCCGCTTGATCGGCGCTACGGGCGTGAAGCGGCGCGGCGGCGGCACGGCCGAAGAGGTGGTCGTCCCCGCAGGCTTCTGCTCGGCTGCAGCGGCGGGCGCGGTTTCCGCGGGGGCAGCAGCGGCAGGCGCAGCCTGTTCCTCGACGGGCGCGGGCGCCCTGGCGCCCTCCTCGACAGCCTTGGCCGCTTGCTCGGCCTGACGCGCGGCTTCTGCCTCGGCGGCTTCGGCGGCGAGGCGATTTTCCTCAGCGCGGCGCTTTTCTTCCTCGGTCGCGGCGAGGCGCTGAGCGTCTTCGCGGCGGCGCGCTTCTTCCAGTGCGTTCATGCGGGCTTCTTCCGCCTCGCGCAGCAGCTTGGCCTGCAATTCCTGACGCGACATCAGGCTCTGCGGCGGCGTCTGACGCACGGGCGCGGGCTGCGGCGCGCGCGCCTGGGGCTGCTGCGGCGCGGGAGCCGGAGCGGCGGGAGCGGGTGCGGGATCGGCCTGCGGCTCAGGCGCAGCGTGACCGGCTTCGCCCGGCTTGCCCAGGATACGGCGCCGCTTCACCTCAACCACGACCGTATTCTTGCGGCCATGGCTGAACTGCTGCTGCACCTGACCGGACTCGACCGTGCGCTTGATCCCCAGCGGCTTGCGGCCCAGAACCGGCTTGTCTTCCTTGCTGTCACTCATACGACTGAACTATACCCTTCACATCAACCCGGCTGGTAAGGCCAACCGGCGCCTTCAATTCCAACGGCTATTTCAGGCGTCCAGCGCACCAGCGGAGTCCTGCCCCCCATGCACCGGCGCCCCATTAGCGCAACCGAGATAGCTTTCCAAGCGGCCTATGGCCGCACGCAGACGCGACGCCGCACGCGAGTCGGTCACTGCGATATGGACGACATTGTCTCGCCCCATTGCCATAGATAGGGCGTGTCGGTCCACAGGCAAGACGAAGCCCGCCAAATCCGTACCTTCAGCCTCCTGTCCGACGCGGTAAGCCTGATCGAGCTTGCGGTTGCCGTCGGCAGCGGCATCGGCGGCATGAAGCAGCAGGTCTACCTGTCCCTTGCGGCAGGCGACGTCGATTTTTTCCGAACCGGTGAGAACCATCGACGCTCTCGCCTCCAGCCCCAGACGGTCGAGCAGGGCCTTGCGCAGGCCCTCCTCGATCAGCGTGGGCAACGCGTCGGGGATTTGCAGTTCGCCGGTCTTGAAAGCGCGGGCGAGCGCACCCTTGAGCTTGCCCTTGGCAAGCGCCTGTTCAAGTTCCATGCGGGAAACGCCGACCCACGCGCCGCGACCGGGCGCCTTGGCGCGGATGTCGGGCAGGATTTCGCCGTTTGGACCGCAGGCGAGCCGGACCAACATGTCCGGGTCCGCGCGGTCGCCCGACAGGATGCATTTGCGTTCGGTCATGCCAGCGCCTCCCTTGTGGAAGCGGACATGCCGTTTTCAACGCTATGAGATAACGTCAGCCTCTCATTGGGAAGTGACCGCAGCATTGGCGTCCTCCCCTGTTTGCGACGCTGGGACGCGGTCAGCAATGAGCTGACCGCCCGATCCGTAATTTTCCGTCGAGATTTCGGAAATCACCACCTGGACGGCAGAGGCCGGCTTCCCCAGCCGCTCAACGAGCGACCGGGTGACGTCGGCGACGATCGCCGCCTTTTGCTCACGGGTGGCGTTTCCGGCCAGACGGATGTCGACAAAGGGCATGTTCGCTTACGCTTCCTCGCCTTCGAACCAGTGCGCACGGGCGGCCATGATGATCTCATTGCCCTGTTCTTCGCTGAGACCATATTCGGCGAGAATCCCGCCCTTGTCCTCTTCCTTGTTCTCGCGGCGGCGGCGCTGGTCGACGCGCTTCTTCGCGACCAGCTCGTCGGTGGCGAGGTCGGCCAGATCGTCGAGCGTCTTCACGCCCGCCTTGCCCAGCGTCACCAGCATGGCTTCGGTAAGGTGCGGCATGTCGGCCAGCGCATCCTCGACGCCCAGCGCCTGACGCTCTTCGCGGGCAGCGGCTTCGCGGCGATCGAGCGCTTCCTGCGCACGACTTTGCAGTTCCTGCGCCAGTTCCTCGTCGAAGCCCTCGATCGCGGCCAGCTCGTCGATGCCAACATAGGCCACTTCCTCCAGCTCGCCAAAGCCTTCGGCAACCAGCAGCTGGGAGAGGGTTTCGTCGACATCCAGCTCGTTCTGGAACAGTTCGGAGCGGGCGACGAATTCCTTCTGGCGCTTCTCCGATGCGTCGGCCTCGGTCATGATGTCGATGGCCTTGCCGGTCAGCTGGCTGGCAAGACGAACATTCTGGCCGCGGCGGCCGAT
Organism: Sphingobium sp.; assembly: GCF_041987595.1. GTDB lineage: Bacteria > Pseudomonadota > Alphaproteobacteria > Sphingomonadales > Sphingomonadaceae > Sphingobium. Next base: position 8,193 of record NZ_JBHIWJ010000062.1, read on the forward strand.
GGCGAGCGACAGCTGATCGTCGGGAACGACCACCTCAATGCGCTCTTCTTCCTCGTCGATGACGACGCGGGCGACCTGCGCGGGCTGAAGCGCGTTGACGACGAAGGTCGCGGTGTCTTCCGACCAGGGGATGATGTCGATCTTTTCGCCCTGCATTTCCTGCACGACTGCCTGCACGCGGCTGCCCTTCATGCCGACGCAGGCGCCGACCGGGTCGATGCTCGAATCGCGGCTGATGACGCCGATCTTGGCGCGGCTGCCCGGATCGCGGGCGGCGGCCTTGATCTCGATCACGCCGTCATAGATTTCGGGGACTTCCTGCGCGAACAACTTCTTCATGAATTCGGGATGCGCGCGGCTGAGGAAAATCTGCGGACCGCGATTTTCGCGGCGCACGTTCAGGATCACCGAGCGGATGCGGTCGCCGACGCGAACGACTTCGCGGGGGATCTGCTGGTCGCGGCGGATGACGCCTTCGGCCCGGCCAAGGTTCACCACGACATGGCCGAACTCGACGGACTTGACGACGCCGGTGATGATCTCACCCACGCGGTCCTTGAATTCTTCATGCTGCCGCTCGCGCTCGGCGTCACGAACCTTCTGGAAGATCACCTGCTTGGCGGACTGTGCGTCGATGCGGCCAAGGTCGATCGGGGGCAGCGGATCGACGATGAAGTCGCCGATCACGGCGTCCTTCTTCAGCTTCTGGGCCTGCTTGAGATCAACCTGCTTGAAATAATCGTCTACGGCCTCGACCACTTCGACGACGCGCCACAGGCGCAGGTCGCCGCTGTCGGGGTCCAGCTTTGCGCGGATGTCGTTTTCCGCACCGTAACGCGCACGGGCGGCGCGCTGGATCGCATCTTCCATCGCCTCGATCACGATCGCCTTGTCGATCATCTTCTCGCTGGCGACGCTGTTCGCAATGGCGAGCAGCTCGGCCTTGTTGGCGGAAATGGCGTTGGCCATGGTCGTAAACCCTTATTCTTCGGTTTCGAACTCGTCCGCCCCATCGGAGGAGAGCGGCATACTAGCAGCAATCAGCGCGTCGGTCAGTATCAGCTTGGCATCCCCTACCATCGCGAAAGGGATGACCACGTCACCGGCCTTGGCGTCGGTGAAGAGAATATTCTCACCCTCGACGCCGTTCAGAAGGCCGCGGAAGCTCTTTCGGCCCGCCACGGCTTCGATGGCGGCAATCTTCGCCTCATGCCCGGCCCATTCCATGAAGTCGTGCAGCCGGGTCAGCGGACGGTCGATGCCGGGCGAGCTGACTTCGAGGCGATAGGCCTCCTCGATCGGATCGACCTCGTCGAGCACGTCCGAGAGCCGACGGGAGATGGTGGCGCAATCCTCAATGACGAGCTGCTTCGTTTCAGGCCGTTCGGCCATGATCTGAAGCGTATATTCGTCGCCCGATCCAAACAGCTTGATGCGCACGAGGTCGAAGCCCAGGGCCTTCACCTCCGGTTCGATCAGGGCTGTCAGTTCGGCGATGTCCGCCATGGAGTCTCCAAAATCAAAATATGCGGCTTCCCGTCGCCGCAGGCGTTCCGCCCGCGACCCCGACATGTTTGACGATGTGAGGAAGCAAGGGCGATATAGGCGGGATGTGCCCGCGCTGCAACATTATTTGTTGCGGGGCATTTTACGCCCGGAAGAGAGGAGATTCCATGCGCCAATTCGCTCTGACAGCCCTGCCCTTCCTGCTGATCGCCTGTTCGGCCGACAATGCCGTAGGGCAGAACAGCGCTTCGATGGACAAGCCGTTCAAAACGTCGGTGATTGCGGACTTCGATTCTCCCTGGGCGATGACCTTCCTGCCCGATGGGCGGATGCTGATCACCGAAAAGGCTGGCGAGATGATCCTGTTCGATCCGGGAAACGGGACGAAAATCACGGTGGCGGGGATTCCCACTGTCGACAGCACAGGTCAAGGCGCACTGATGGACGTGGTGCCCGCGCCCGACTTTGCGCGGAACAAGAAGGTCTATTTCAGCTTCTCCGAGGCAGGTCAGGGCGGCAAAGGCGTGGCGCTGGCCACCGGCACCTTCAATCAGGCGAGCGACGGCACGACGAAGCTGGACGACGTGAACGTGATCTTCCGCGCAACCCCCTACGTCGACGGCAATGGCCATTATTCAGGACGGATCGCCTTTTCGCCGGACGGGAAATATCTGTTCTTCACCAATGGCGAGCGGCAGAAGTTCGATCCGGCGCAGAACCCGAAATCGACGTTGGGCAAGGTGTTGCGGCTCAATCTGGACGGCACGCCTGCCGCCGGCAATCCGCTGGCGGCCAAGGGATTCCATCCGGCGATCTGGTCCTATGGGCATCGCAATCTGCTGGGAATCGCCTTCGACAGGGAGGGACGGCTCTGGGAGCAGGAAATGGGGCCGAAGGGCGGGGATGAGGTCAATCTCATCAAGCCGGGACTGAATTATGGCTACCCCCTCGCCTCCAATGGCAGCCATTATGACGGGCGCGATATTCCCGATCACAAGCCAGGTGATGGATTCGAGGCGCCCAAAATATGGTGGAACCCGGTGATCTCGCCGGGCGGACTGGCCTATTACTCCGGCGACCTGTTTCCGCAGTGGAAGAACTCGCTTTTCATCGGCGGGCTGTCGAGCAGGGCGCTTGTGCGGGTGAAGCTCGATGGCGAGAGTGCCGCCAAGGCGGATCAGTGGGACATGGGCGCGCGTATCCGGGAGATTGAACAGGGACCGGATGGCGCTCTCTGGCTGCTGGAGGACGGTGGGCAAGGGTCGCAGGGGCGCCTGCTGAAGCTGACGCCTGCCACGTGAATGGCAAAACGGGGCCATATCGGCCCCGTTTTCTTACACCAGCCGGCTCTGCTTGACCGCCGCTTCTATGAAGCTGGCGAACAGCGGGTGCGGGTCGAAGGGCTTGGATTTCAGTTCCGGGTGGAACTGCACGCCCACGAACCACGGATGATCCGGCCGCTCGACAATCTCCGGCAGCGTGCCGTCGGGCGACATGCCCGAGAAGATCAGGCCGCCCTTTTCCAGCGGTTCACGATAGCCCGCATTGACTTCGTAGCGGTGGCGATGGCGCTCGCTGATCTCGGTCGCGCCGTAAATGCCCGACACAACGCTGTTGCCGGTGAGCCGGGCCGGGTAAGCGCCCAGACGCATGGTGCCGCCCAGATCGGTTTCGGCAGTGCGCTTTTGCAGGCCTTCCTTGCTCATCCATTCAGTGATCAGGCCGACGACCGGCTCGCTGGTTTCGCCAAACTCGGTGGTGGAGGCATTTTCGATGCCCGCCGTGTTCCGCGCGCCCTCAATGCAGGCCATTTGCATGCCAAGGCAGATTCCGAAGAAAGGCACGTTGCGTTCGCGGGCAAATTTGACGGAAGCGATTTTGCCTTCCGACCCGCGCACGCCGAAGCCGCCGGGGACGAGAATGCCGTGCATCGGTTCCAGGCGGGCAGCGATGTCGGCACCCTCTTCCTCGAACAGTTCGGCGTCGATCCACTTGATGTTGACCTTTACCCGGTTGGCAAAACCGCCGTGATGCAGGGCTTCATAGAGCGACTTGTAAGCGTCGAGCAGGCCGACATATTTGCCGACGACGCCGATGGTGACTTCGCCCTCGGGATTCTGCTGGCGGTCCATGATGTCGTGCCAGCGGTCGAGCTTCGGCTCCGGCGCGCCGGTCATGCCGAAGGCGCGCAGCACTTCATCGTCCAGCCCCTCGGCATGATATTGCGTCGGAACGGCATAGATGCTGCTGGCGTCGAGCGCCGGGATGACGGCTTCCGGCCGCACGTTGCAGAACAGCGCGATTTTCCTGCGCTCGCTATCGGGCAGCGGATGCTCGCAGCGGCAAAGCAGGATATCGGGCTGGATGCCGAGCGAGGTCAGCTCGCGCACGCTATGCTGGGTCGGTTTGGTCTTCAGCTCGCCCGCCGCCGCGATATAGGGCACCAGCGTTACATGGACGAAAATCGACTGGCCGCGATCCAGGTCGTTATGCAGCTGGCGGATCGCCTCCATGAAGGGAAGCGATTCGATGTCGCCCACCGTCCCGCCGATTTCGCACAGCACGAAGTCGAGATCGTCGGTATCGGCGGTGGCGAAAGCCTTGATCTCGTCCGTGACGTGCGGGATCACCTGCACCGTCGCGCCCAGATAGTCGCCGCGCCGCTCGCGCTGGATGATGGTCTGATAGACCCGGCCCTGCGTCACATTGTCCGACTGCCGCGCCGAAACGCCGGTAAAGCGCTCATAATGGCCAAGGTCGAGGTCGGTTTCCGCCCCGTCGTCGGTCACATAGACTTCGCCATGCTGATACGGGCTCATCGTGCCCGGATCGACGTTGAGATAGGGATCGAACTTCCGAATGCGCACACGGAAACCTCGCGCCTGCAACAGAGCTGCAAGCGAAGCGGCCATCAGGCCCTTGCCAAGCGAGGAGACCACGCCGCCGGTGATGAAAATATACCGCGCCATGGGAGTGGAGGCTTAGCCTTTTACAAACGAGTTAAGCAAGCGCGCGAATCCGCGCGCCAGCAAAAAAGATGCGATTTGACGGTTAAGTCGTTTAGTTTGCGAGCGGAACGGCGCCATTGGAGGCCGGAGCCTGCGCGTCGCTGCTCGCCGCACCCGCGGCACCCGCCAGCGGATCATTGCCGGTGGCGGGGGCCGGAGCCGTCGAGGGGGTCGCCGGAGCCTGCTTCACCAGCGAAGTATCGATGTCGCTCGGACGATGCTGGATCGAGGCGATGACGGCCAGCACGACCGACAGCGACACGAATATGGTCGCAAGAATCGTGGTCGAACGGGTGAGAAAATCCGCCGCGCCGCGCGCCGACATGAAGCCCGCCGGGCTGCCGCCGACGCCCAGACCGCCGCCTTCCGACTTCTGCATCAGGATGACGGTGACCAGCAGAGCAGCAACAATGGCCTGCACGACGAGGATGAAGGTGAACATGTGGCGAATATCTGTCCGGTAAAGGGTGCGTTGCCGCGCACATAGCGATGATGGCGCTCCGGGGCAACCGCACCTTTCCCCTTCCCTGTCCGTCAGGCCTGTCCGTCAGGCGGCCTGCGCCATCCGATCGTCGGCCGCCTTGATGATCGGCGCGAATTTCGCGGCGCTGAGACTCGCGCCGCCCACCAGCCCGCCGTCGACATCCGCGACCGCCATCAGTTCGGCCGCATTGTCACCGTTCATCGATCCGCCATAGAGGATTCGCACGGCATCGGCCCCCGCACCGATGCGGGTCGCCAGCGCAGCGCGCAGCGCGGCATGCATGGAAGCGACCGCCTCGATCGTGGGAATCCGGCCGGTCCCGATCGCCCAGATCGGTTCATAGGCCACGGCCAGCCAGTCCGCCGCGGCACCTTCGGGCAGGGAAGCCAGCAACTGGGCCGCCACCACCTCTTCCGCCTTGCCTGCGTCGCGCACGTCGATCGTCTCGCCAACGCAAAGGATCACGTTGATGCCCGCCTTGTGCGCGGCCACCGACTTTGCCGCGACATCGGCATTGGTTTCGCCGCGCGCCTCCCGGCGCTCGCTATGTCCGGTGATGACCCAGGTCGCTCCCGCCTCTGCCAGCATGTCCGCCGACAGGGATCCCGTATAGGCGCCGCTCATGTCCATATGACAGTTTTGCGCGCCGATAAAGGCGGCTCCACGCCGTTCCGATCCCGCCATGATCAGCGTTGCCGGCAGGCAAAGCCCGACCTCCACCGCCGGATGCTCGGCCGCGATCCGGCCGATCGCCTCCACCTCACCGAGATGCGCGCGCATCCCGTTCATCTTCCAGTTGCCGACAACCAGCTTTCGCCTGCCCATCGATCATTTCCCCATTATTATTGCTGCACGAAACCTGCCAGTGCGCCCACGGCGGGAAGCCGTGTCTCCATGGCGAACGGGCTGGCTGCTGAGGCCGATGAACGGCGAACAGCCATTTGTCCAGCCTTCCACCCCATGGCGCACTTGCCGCCGCGACGATCCGCCCTTAAAGCGGGCCGCCATCAAAGCCGCATTTACGGACTTTCCTCCATGCTTTCAGTCTTTCGCCGTTTCATCCGCTCCAAATTCGGCGCCTTTGCAGCCCTGATATTCCTTGGGATCGTCGCGGCCGCCTTCATCTTGGGGGACATTAGCAGCGGCAACTTCGGATCGTCCCTGGGATCCGGCGAAACCGCCGCCAAGGCGGGCGGATCGCGCCTGACGCAGACCGAGCTTCAGGATCGCGTGCAGCGCGTGTTCGAAAATGCGCGGCGGTCCAATCCGGGCCTTCAGATCGGCGATTTTCTGGCGCAGGGCGGCGCGGCGCAGGTCTATGACCAGCTGGTCGCATCGCTGACGCTGAAAGAATATGCGCACGACCAGAAGGTGCATATCTCCAAGCGGTTGGTCGACGCGCAGATCGCGCAGATTCCGGCCTTTCAGGACGCGGCGGGCAATTTCAGCCAGGAAAATTTCCGCCAGTTGCTTCTGCGCGAGCGGATCACCGAACAGGCGCTGCGCGACGATATCAGCCGGGAGATACTGGAACGGCAGATGCTCGCCCCAATCGCTCTGGGCGTAAAGCTGCCCGACAGCGTGGTCCTGCCCTATGCCTCGCTGCTGCTGGAAGCGCGCCAGGGCACCATTGCGGCGGTTCCAGCGAGTGCATTCAACGACATCAAGGACCCGACCGACGCGCAGCTCAACGATTTCTACAAGGCGAACGCCACCCGCTACACCATTCCGGAGCAGCGCCGCATCCGCTATGCGGTGGTCGACGCGGAGCGCTTTGCGCAGGCGGCCCAGCCGACCGACGCGGAAATCACGGCTTCCTACAATCAGAACAAGGCCGCCTATGCCCCCAGGGAAAGCCGCAGCTTCGAACAGCTGATCCTGCCGACCGAGGCCGCGGCCAAGGCGATCGCTGCGCAGGTGAAGGGCGGCAAGTCGCTCGCCGCCGCCGCGCAGGGCGCGGGCCTGTCCGTATCGACGCTGGCCGACGAAAGCCGCGAAGCACTGGCCGCGGCCAGTTCGGCCGCCGTCGCCAATGCGGGCTTTGCCGCCAAGCAGGGCGAACTGGTAGGGCCGTTGCGCGGTTCGCTGGGCTGGGTGCTGCTGCGCGTGACGGCGGTGAAGACCACACCCGCCCGTGCGCTGGCCGCCGTGCGCGACGAGATCATCGCCACCCTGCGGTCGCAGAAGGAGAAGCGGCTGCTGAACGACTTTACCGGCAAGATCGAGGACCAGATCGCCAACGGCGGCAGCTTCGAGGAAGTGGTGAAGGATAACGGGCTGAAGCTGGAAACCACGCCCTTCCTGCTGTCGTCGGGCAAGCAGGTCGAAAATGTCGCCTATGAACCACCCGCCGACGTCAAGCCGCTGCTGGCGCCGGTATTCGGCATGAGCCAGGATGACGATGCGCAACTGATCCCGATCACCGCCGACAAGCGCTACGCGCTGGCCGCGCCCGGGGACATCCAGGCAGCCGCACCGCCTCCGCTCGCAAAGATCAAGCCGCTGGTCGCGATGCAGTACAAACTCGCGCAGGGCAATGAAAAGGCCAAAGCGCTGGCCGAGCAGATCCGGGCGAAGGTCGCCAAGGGCATGAAGCTGGCCGATGCCGTAAAGGGCGCCGGCATCCCCCTGCCCACGCCGCAGACCGTGGGCGGGCGCCGCGCCGACATCCTGCGCGACGGGCAGCGCCCTCCTGCGCAGATCGCCATGCTGTTCGCCATGGCGCCCGGCAGCGTAAAGACGCTGCCCGCGGGCGAGGACCGCGGTTATTTCATCGTCCAACTCGACGGTATCAAGCGGGGCGACGCAGGCAGCGACAAGGCGCTGCTCAACCAGGTTCGCGATCAACTCAGCGATGTGGCGGGCCAGGAATATGGCCAGCAGTTCGAACGCGCGGTCGAAAAGGAACTGGGCGTCAAGCGCAACGCCAACGCTGTCGCCAGCGTCCAGCGGGCGCTCGCCAATGCCAATAACGGCGGGCAGTAAGATGGCGATGGGGGGCACGTCAGACGGCGTAGAGGGGGCGCGCAAGGCGCTGGCGGCCGGACAGTCCGCGCTGGTGTGGCGGCGGCAGATCGCCGATACCGACACGCCCATTTCCGCAGCGCTGAAACTGTTCGAGCCGGATCGCGGCGATTTCCTGCTGGAATCGGTCGAAGGCGGCGCGGTGCGCGGGCGCCACAGCCTGATCGGCCTTGCCCCCGATCTGGTTTTCCGGGCACAGGGTCGGAAAGCCGAGATCAACCGGCGTTGGGCGACTGACAGGGATGCCTTCGAACCGGAAAGCGCGGGCGCGCTCGATGCGTTGCGCGCGCTGGTGGCGGAATGCCGGGCGGAGCTTGACCCGGCCCTGCCCCCCGCCCTTGCCTGTCTGGTCGGTTATTTCGGTTATGAAACGGTGGGGTTGGTCGAAAAACTGCCGCGCCCCCCTGAAAACCCGATCGCGCTGCCCGACATGTTGTTCGTGCGGCCCACGGTCATCCTTGTGTTCGACCGGCTGGCCGATTCGCTCTATCTGGTGGCACCGGTCTGGAAGGGCAGCTTTGCCGATGCCGATCGCGCCGTTGAACAGGCGCTGGAGCGGATCGACGCCGTCGCCGCACGTCTCGCGGCGCCCCTCCCCGTTGAACCTGCCCCGGCCGAGATTGCCGATGTTGCGGTGACGCCGGTGCTCGAGCCAGGGCGCTACGCCGCGATGGTCAACAGGGCTAAGGACTATATCGTTGCGGGCGACATTTTTCAGGTGGTGCTGGCGCAGCGATTCAGCAGCCCCTTCACCCTGCCGCCTATCGCCCTTTACCGTGCATTGCGACGGATCAATCCTTCACCCTTCCTCTATTATCTCGACCTGCCGGGCTTTGCGCTGATCGGTTCCAGTCCGGAAATTCTGGTCCGGGCACGCGACGGCGAAGTCACCATCCGCCCGATCGCGGGCACCCGCCCCCGCGGCAGGAGCGCGGTCGAGGATGCCGCCAACCGCGAAAGCCTGCTGGCCGATCCCAAGGAGCGGGCCGAGCATCTGATGCTGCTGGATCTGGGGCGCAACGATGTCGGCCGCGTGGCCGCGGCGGGCACGGTGACCGTGACCGATAGCTATACCGTCGAATTCTACAGCCATGTCATGCACATCGTGTCGAACGTGGTGGGACGGCTGGCGCCCGGAAAGGACGCGCTGGACGCGCTGTTCGCGGGCTTCCCGGCGGGCACCGTTTCGGGCGCGCCCAAGGTGCGCGCCTGCGAGATCATTGCCGAGCTGGAGCCGGAAACGCGGGGCGCCTATGCGGGAGGGGTCGGCTATTTCGGACCGGACGGCAATATGGACAGCTGCATCGTGCTGCGCACCGCCGTTCTCAAGGACGGGGTGATGCATGTGCAGGCGGGCGCCGGCATCGTCGCCGATTCGACGCCGGAATATGAGCAGCGCGAATGCGAAGCGAAGAGCGGCGCGCTACTCGCCGCCGCGCGCGAAGCGGTAGCGCTGGCCCGTGAATCGGGCTTCGGCCAATAAGGATCAGTCGGCGGTCGTCGCATGCTGGCGGATCAGATCCTCGCTGGGGGCGCGGTAGACGCAGCAGATCTTGCCGTCCGTCACATAGCTGTGCACCCGTTGAACGTCCGGGCCAAGCTGTCGAAGGACTGTGCAGGAGCCTTGCGACGCATCCTTGAGCTACTCGCTGGGTAATTTTCCGACGCCCGGCATTTCACGTTCGATCACGAACTGCTGCATATCCGCCTCTGTGGCTGAGGGGACGAGTTTTACGCCTGTCGGCCTGATGGAACCAGCCGCGGGAGGTTCAGGCGCGTCGAACGCTCCGCATAGGTTCCGACGTCACGGGATAACCAAGGTGCGCCGGGATGCAGAGATGCGTCTCGCCATCCCTCTCCTCAAACCAGGGTGTCACCTTCTCGACCGGGATGGAGCCGGCATGGGCTGCGAGGGCTTCGAAACTGGTAAATTGCGCCAGCCGTTCCAGATTGCGCCGGGTGGGAAAGATGATCTGCCCTTCGCCCCGATCGCATCGGACGATGGTTTCAGCCGCGCTGCTCCAGAACAGACGCACATTTTCCGTGGCGTCGACGCTTGCGTCTTGCCCTTCCGGCGCGCGGGCAAGATAAAAGCGGGTGTCGAACACCCGGTTCACATGCTCGATCCGCGCCGGTTGCCAACGGGCAAAGGGCACCAGCGCCTCCAGCGCGATGTCCAACTCATGGGTGTTCAGCACATCGCCAAGAGCAGCCCCTGCCGCCAGCGCCTGCCGCATCACGGCGATGCGGGCGGCCGCGACCGGGCGGGTGAAGGCAATGGCCAGCCCGCTTTCCTCCAGCGTCTCGCGAATCGCGGCGATGCGGGCGGCGGCTTCATCCTGAGCGAGGTGGCCGCGAATCCGCGCCGCCAGCGCCTGATCCCCGGCATCCACGGCTCCGCCCGGAAACACAAGAGCGCCCGCAGCAAAAGCCATGCTTGATGCCCGCTCCATCATCAAAATTTCGGGTGGCGCTGAAAGCCGGTCACGCACGATGACCACCGTGGCAGCAGGGCGGCTTTCGTCGATCATCTCTGTCATGCAACCGCAATAGCCATGGGGTCGGACAGCGGTAAAGCCCCCTTCCCGTCTCGGGTCGAATGGGATTGGCAACGCCGGGCCAAAGCCATCCAATCGGCGCGGGGCCAAGCCGGACGCGGCCAACAATCAGGGTCAGGCACGCAACGCGATGGGCTGCATCAGGCCTATGGCAGAATTGCGGTAGCGCGGATCATCTGTAACCTCCCTGCCCACCCAGTCCGGCAGATCAACCATTTCGTCGGCAGCGTCCAGTTCAATCTCGGCCAGTATCAACCCCTCTGCAAGTCCGGCAAAGACATCGACTTCCCAGATCTTGCCGCCATGCGGAACGCGGTAGCGCATCTTCTCGATCACCGGCCCGGCGCACAGCCTCTCAAGTATCTCTTCCGCATCCACAGGCGATATCGCATATTCGAACTCGTCTCTCACGATACCGGCCCGCCCGCTCTTCAAGGTGAGCCATGCCCCATCATCGGAAAGGCGGACGCGAACGCTCGCATGGGCGTCATGCGTGACATAGGCTTGGCGCAGGAAGCGGCCTGCATCGGTCATTCGCCGCCATGCATCACTCACGACCAGGAATTTGCGTTCAATCTCTACCGGCATACATGTCCTGAAACGGGATCGCCGGGAGAGAGGCGAACTGATCCAGATTAGCCGCTCTCCCATCGCAAGGCGAGTCCGCTCGCATCACTTCATGCGGGCCTCTCGTCATCCTGTCGCGCCAAAGGGGACATCTGGCGAGGCGAGACGGCAAAAATCCGGTGGATGTCGATGACATGAAATCCATCAAGTTTATGCGAGGAATGGAAAGTGCGTATCCGGTTTCATTTGGGGCGGCCAAGGAACAAAACATGATTGCGCCGCCTGCGTAAGTTGACGTCGATCACATTGTGCGGCGGAGCGTTGGATATTCTCGGCCGCTATTCAGCAGTCTGCCCCGAACTTGATGCGCACACTTGCTGATCGATCGCGCCAAACAGCACGGTATCACTTTGCGCGATCATTCGAACACGATCGCCAAAGCGCAGGAAACCGGTGGAGGCCTCGCCGGTTGCGATCATCTCAATCGCTCGGCGTTCGGAAATGCAGGTCGATCCCACCATATCGTAATTGGTGTTGGATACCGTGCCCGACCCGACGATGGTTCCCGCGCACAGCGCGCGGGTACGCGAGGCGTGGGCGATGAGTTCGTGGAAGCCATAGGCCATTGCTTCGCCATTGGGGTGGCCAAACCATGCGCCATTCACCTCGACGCGCAGCGGCAGGCAGACGCGCCCGTCGCGCCACGCGTCGCCCAGTTCGTCGGGCGTCAATGCGAAGGGGGCGACCGAGCATGCGGGCTTCGCCTGGATCCAGCCGAAGCCGGTCTTCATCTCTGCTGGCGCGACGGCGCGCAACGACCAGTCGTTGAGCAGCAGGACAAGCTTGATATGACCCAACGCCTCGCTGGCCGTGCAACCCATTGGCACATCGTCGGTTACAACGGCGAATTCGCCCTCGAAATCGATACAATCATCCTCGGTCGGCACTGGCACATCGGCATGTCCGCTCAGGAACTGATGACTGAGGCCTTGGTACATCAACGGTTTGTCCGTTTCCATCGGTGGCAGGTGGAACGCCTTCTGCATAAGCTCGCCATGCTGAGGAAAGGCGGAGCCATCCAGCCACTGCCAGGTGCGCGGAAGCGGCGCCCGCAGGCTTGCCGGGTCGAGCGGCTCGCCTTCGCCGCGCGCGACCTTTTCCGCGACCGACGCCGCGTCCCACATCAACTCCGGCCATTGCGTTATCGCATGGAGCAGCGAGGGCCAGCGCGGACCGAGCGGCAGGGCGGAGCTGCCGTCGGACGCGACAAGCAGCAATTCGCCATCGGCCGTGCCATTGTCTCTGGTGGCGAAACGCATTGTATGATCCTTTCCAATCATGGGACGTGCGCCTTGGCCGGCGCATCGTCCGCGCTCGAAGCATCATCGTGCGCAATCGTCGAAAACACGGTGTCGATCAGCATGGCCAGGTCAACGTCGCGCGAAAATCCGAGGCTGTCGGCAAGTGGCGTCGTTAGCAGCGGATAGCAGCCGAACATGCGCCGGACGATGGGGTTTTCCGCGTGGCTGAAGCCCCGATATCCAAAACGCTGCGACAGGCGATCGGTCAGATCCCCGATCCGCACATGCAGCGCGGGAAGGGTCACGGGTCGGGCGGAACCGAAATCAGTGGTGATGGCATGAGCAAGGTTGCGCGCAGTCACATCCAGCGACGCCAGCCAGCACGTCGCGTCTCGCGCCACCGGCAGGCGTAAGGCAACGCCATTGCGGGCGGCGTGAAACATATCGCTCATCCATGCAGAGCCGAAGCCGCCCGCCGCGGCCGGCCGTGCGACCACAGCCGGCAGACGCAGGACCGCACCATGCAAGACATTTTGACCGATCGCATCGGCGAAGGCCAATTCGATTCTTGCCTTGCAGGTGCCATAAACGCTGTCCGGCCGTACTGGGCTGTCATCATCGACCGGCTCGGGCGGGGCGCTGCCGAACACCGCGATCGATCCTGCCAGGATCAGACGGCGACCGGCCATCGCTTCGATCAGCCGCAGCGGCAGATCGACATTGATGCGATGTGCCAGCGCTGGGTCTTGCTCGGACGCGGCCCCAGGGAGAGCTGCAAGATGCAGCAACGCGTCGCACTCCGCCACTGCCTGTGAAAGGATGTGCTGGTCCAGCAGGTCGCCGGCGATGTGACGGGACCGTGGCGGACGGGCGAAGGCCCGGTCAATCAACAAAAGATCGGCCGACGCCATGCCATTGCCCAACAAATGACGCACGACGGCGCGGCCGATGAAGCCGTCCCCGCCCGTAATCGCGACCCGCATTTGCCCTTACTTTTTGAGGCTGGGTTCGAACACGCCGTCAATCAGAATGAAGGCGATGCGGCAATTGCGGTCGGAGCGGTTGGACCAGCCATGGTTGGTGCCTCGCTGGATGACGATGTCGCCCGCGCGCACGGTCGTCTCCCCTTCATCCATGATCAGCACCAGTTCACCTTCCAGAACGATTCCATAGTCGATGGTTTCGGTGCGGTGCATGAGCGCGTGACGCGCCCCCTCGCCCTGATGCGCAGAAGCACTGCCCGCGCCGACTTCGGCGAAATGGGCCTGCGCCTCTTCCGGCGTCATCGTCCGGATCGCGTCTCCTTCGGGCGGGATGTCCAGCACGCGGATGCGCGTGCCGCCCTTTGGCGGGGCAAGGATGATGCCGCTCTCGGTCGGCTCGCCCGATGCCGCGTCGATGGGCGCCGGCGTTGCCTGCGTGTTCCAGACCTCGTGGAACATCGGGCCGATGTCGCCGCCGATCCGTTGGACGCGGGGAACCGCGCCGTCTTCCTGGATGATGGCGCGTCCGGCACTGTCATGGCCGGTGACGATACGGCGGACGGGAATATGGTCCATGGATCAGTCCTTTACAGAATGGGATGCGGACAGCACCCGCCAGGTGACGAACGCACCCAGCAGCGCGGCGGGTCAGCAGCGCGGGCTTGAGACAGGCCATGAACGCCACGGCCGCGTTTTGTGGAAGGAAATCGAAGCCATTGCCGCCCGGTCCGGCCATCGCCACGACATTCATCGCGCCGAAAAGGCCCAGGAAGAACAATGCCCCGATCACCCCTTTGATAGAGGCGCTGATCCGGGCTTCATCGGTAACATGGGCCTGAACGCAGCCGCGTTGCCCCTCGACCGCCATCACGCGGTCATGCCCCCCAATGTTTCTGCGAACCAGTCAGCGATAAGGTCGCGGCCATAGGACATATTGTCGGCCCCGACATGCTCGACGCCGCCTTCGCGGGCCGTGAAGATTTTCTTCTCGCGACGGGGAGAATTGACGAGCTGGTCGTAGAGGTCGTGGGCATAGGCGACACTGATCTGCCGGTCGTTCGCGCCATGAGTAACGAGGAAGGGCACCTTGATGTGGTGCATATGGCCGTTGAGGTTCATGTCCTGCGACTTGACGAGGAAATCCTCCTGATCCCTCGCGCCGAACGCCCAGTGGACATGCGCCCAGTAATGCGGGACCGGGTTCTCGCCCTCGCGCGCCATGCGCCTGTCCTGCACCTCGCGCCAGTTATGGTTGGCGCCCCACACCGCGCCGGAGGCGAAGCGCGGTTCATAGGCGACCGCGCGCGGCGCGAAATGGCCGCCAAGCGAAATGCCGGTCATGCCGATGCGCTCGGAGTCGACCTCGCTCTGCTGTTCCAGCCAGTCTACCGCCTTGCTCGCCCAGCTTTCGCTGTGCGGGTCGACGGGCAGGTTCTGAAGCCGCAGCGCCTCGCCCGATCCGGGCTGGTCGACGCACAGCGTTGAGACGCCGCGCCGCGCCAGCTCTGCCGGAAGGCGCGACCAGTACAGCAGTTCCTTGCAGCTATCGAGACCATTGCAATAGACGACGACAGGCTTTGGCCCATGTCCTTCTGCTCGGATAAAGAGTGCCGGCATCGTACCGTGGCCAAGTGGAATTTCCACCCGCTCGCGGTTGATTCGCCCGAGCCGTGTCGAGCGATCAAACGCCTCGCGCGCCTTGGCATAGGTTTCCTTGCGGCCCGGCGCGCCGTGCTCCTGCATCCGTTCAGCGACGAAAAGATAGAGCGACGCGCGTTCCAGCTTCTGGGACGCGGAAAAGGCGCGGCCCTTGCCCTGATCCTCGTCAGCCAGATCCAGCAGCTTCTCGCCCATCCCAGCCCAGGCCTGCATGAACATCGGCGTGCCCGAATCGCCGCCGTTGGCGGCAGCGT
>NZ_JBHIWJ010000063.1:0-23004 GCF_041987595.1 Sphingobium sp.
CAGAAGTTCGTCAAAGCCGTTGTCGCGGATGATTTCCATCACAGACAGGCCGTCTGCACCCTCAACCGCCTGCTCTTCACCCGAACGGTTGACCACGATCAGTTTCGCCATGTACCCAGGTCCCTCAAAATTTTCCCGCCGCTCATGTCGGAGCGACAGCGGGAAATCAAGGGCCGGACAGCGATTAATGGTGACGACTGCCGATCAGTTACGCGACAGCCTGGATGCGATCGCCGCGCTGGAACCGGGTTTCGCGGCCGCGATCGGCCGGGTCGGCTATCCCCTGCCCCGCGTCCGCGAGCCGGGTTATGAAACCTTGCTGCGCACCATCGTCGGCCAGCAGGTCAGCGTCGCGGCCGCGGCTGCGGTCTGGCGCAGGCTGGAGGCGGAACTGGGCGAAGGCTGCGCGCCGGAAGTCTTGCTGGCTCGCGATTTCGATACGCTGCGCGCCTGCGGCCTGTCGCGGCAGAAGCAGGGCTATGCCCGCAGCCTTGCCGAACTGGTGGTGAGCGGCGGGCTCGATCTGCGCGCTCTGCCCGCCGACGATGAGGAAGCGATTGCGCAGCTCATTCAGGTGAAGGGCATTGGCCGCTGGTCGGCGGAAATCTATCTGCTGTTTGCCGAAGGGCGGCCGGATATCTGGCCAGCCGGCGATCTGGCGGTGCAGATCGAGGTCGGGCGAATCCTGGGCCTGCCCGAACGGCCGAGCGAGAAGCTGACGCGCGATCTGGCCGAACCCTGGCGGCCCCATCGCGGCGCGGCGGCGATCATGGCCTGGCACCATTATAATACGGAGGTTCTGTAACCCATGTCCCTGCCCCACGCCCGTTACATCGTTCTGGAACATGAGGGTGTCTGGAAGATCAATCTCGACAACCGCTATTATGGCCCCTTCCCCACGCAGGCAGCCGCAGTGGAGAGCGCCACCGACACGGCACGCAAAGCCGGCGAAGGCGGATATGCCGCTTCCGTTCTGCTGATGCAGGGCAGCATGTTCGAAACGCTCTGGACCAGCGCAAAACAGCCCATCGCCGGCGATTGACAGCGATCGGGCGCCGGAAACCCGCGGAAAAATTTTCGCAGCTGCGGAACCGGGCGCGCATTTGCGCATTTATCGCCTCCAGTTGCGTGGGCTTTTGGATGAGCAAGAAAGTTCTGATCGTCGAAGACGAAATTTTCGTCGCACTGGAAATCGAGCATATCGTCGAGGATGCGGGTTTTACGGTCAGCGCGATCGCCGCTGATCGGCAGGCCGCGCTCGAGGCGGCGAAGGGTTGCGACATTGCCCTTGTCGACCTCAATCTGCGCGATGGCCCCACCGGTCCCGGCATCGGCGTGGAACTGGCGAGCCAATATGGCATCCGGGTCATCTATGTGACGGCCAATCCCGCCCAGATCGGCTCGGCCTCGACGGCGGCGCTGGGCGTCATCACCAAACCCTTTCGCGCCCGCAGCATCACCGAGACGCTGCACCTTGCCGCCACCGACCAGCCTGAACTGGAAGCAGCGGAGATTGTCGGCTTTACGCCCTTTCCGCCCTCCCGCGGCTCATGGATGCCGCTGGAATCCAGAGGCTGAGACTCAGGCCCTCGGGCCGCCAGTCGCGCACGATCCGTCCACCCAACTGCCGTTCGATGCTGAGCTGCATCAGTCGGCTACCGAAGCCCTGGCTCGTCGCTGGAACGGCAGGCGGGCCGCCCTCCTCCCGCCAGTCGATGCGGATGTCCGCCGCTTCGCGCTCCACCTGAAGCCGGATGCGCCCCTCGGGAACCGAAAGCGCGCCATATTTGGCCGCATTGGTTGCCAGTTCGTGGAAGAGCAGCGCCAAAGGCGTCGCTGACCGATCGTCGATCGCCGGATTCTCACCCGAAAACAGGATGCGCGCGCCCCTGCCGTCGCGATAGGGCGCGAAAATCTGGTCCAATATGCCCCATAGCCGTCCTTCGCCATGATCGGGCTGGGAATCGGGACCATGGGGGCGGACGAAATCATGGGCGCGCCCCAACGCCATGATCCGCTCTCGCAGATCGTCGGCCACGGCGCGGATTTCCGGATGCTCCCGCGCAGACAGACCGATCAGTCCCGATATCACCGAAAAGATGTTCTTGATGCGGTGGGACAGTTCATGCGCGATGACCTCCCGCTCCTCCACCATCGCGATCTGGTCATTGATGTCGGTGCAGGTGCCGATCCAGCGGATGATCGCCCCCTCGGCATCGCGGATCGGCAGAGCGCGGCCCAGGGTCCAGCGGTAATCGCCGCTATAGTGCCGCAACCGATATTCGATCTCGTAAGGATCGCCCGTGGCCAGCGAATGGCGCCAGCGGGTCCACGCCCGCGGCTGATCTTCGGGGTGAAACATGCCGTTCCACCCTTCGCCGTCGGTAGAACCCACCGGCACACCGGTAAATTCATACCAGCGGGCGTTGTAATAATCATGGTAGCCGTCCGGCAGCGTCGACCAGACCATTTGCGGCATGGTATCGGCCAACGTCCGGAACAGTCGGTCGCTTTCGACGACAGCCTGGGCATCCTGCGCCTGCCGCGCAAGAGCCTCCCGGTCGCGGCGACGGCCCTCCAGCTCCACCATCACCTGCCGCGCCAGCAGCGCGAGACCCTGTCTCTGCAAACCGGTCAGATCGTCGCGAGGCCTGGCATCGATGACGCAGAGCGCGCCCAGCGGCGTGCCATCCCAGCCGATCAGCGGCGCCCCGGCATAGAATCGGATGAAGGGCGCGCCCGTGACCAGTCCATTATCGGCAAAATGGGGATCGATCGCGGCGTCAGGCACCACGAAGATCGCATCGCCGAGCATCGCATGGGCGCAAAAGGAAACGTCGCGTGGCGTTTCCTCGACATCCAGCCCGGTGCGGGCAAGGAAACGCTGACGCTGTTCCTCGACGATGCTGACCAAAGCGATCGGCGCGTCACACAGGGCCGCGGCAAAAGCCGTGATCTGATCGAGCGTGGCGAATTCCCCGGCATCGAGATCATAGCGCGCAAGCAGAGCTGCGCGGTCGGTCTCAAGGCCCCGGCCCTCAGCCATGACCGTCAGCCATCGCTGACGCGCTCGATATCGGCGCCGACGGCGGAGAGCTTTTCCTCCAGCCGTTCATAGCCGCGATCGAGATGATAGACGCGGTTGACCTGCGTTTCGCCCTCGGCCGCCAGACCGGCGAGAATGAGGCTCATCGAGGCGCGCAGGTCGGTCGCCATCACCGGCGCACCGACAAGCCGGTCGACGCCCCGCACGACCGCGGTGCGGCCGTTGACGCCAATGTCGGCACCCATGCGCGCCAGTTCGGGCACATGCATGTAGCGGTTTTCGAAGATCGTCTCGGTCAGCACCGACGCACCGTCCGCCCTGGTCAGCATCGCCATAAACTGCGCCTGCATGTCGGTCGGGAAGGCCGGGAAGGGCGCGGTCGAAATGGTGAGCGGCCTGAGCTTGCCGTCCGACGATATTTTGATGCCGTCCTTCATCTCCTCGACATGGACGCCCGCGTCGCGCAGCGCGGCGAGGATGGCGTGCATGTCGTCGGCGCACGCCCCCGCCAGTTCCAGCGACCCGCCGGTGATCGCGGCGGCGCAGGCATAGCTGCCCGCCTCGATCCGGTCGGGCATGACGCTGTAGGTCGCCCCGTGCAGCCGGTCCTTGCCGTGGATGATCAGCTTGTCGGTGCCGACGCCTTCAATGTCGGCGCCCATGGCGATGAGCAGCCTGCAGAGATCGACGATCTCCGGTTCCCGCGCGGCGTTTTCCAGGATGCAGGTGCCCTTGGCCAGCACCGCGGCCATCAGGGCGTTCTCCGTCGCGCCGACCGACACCACCGGAAATGTATATATGCCGCCGGGCAGGCCGCCGTCCGGCGCGCTGGCGCGGACATAGCCGGCGTTGATCTCGATGATCGCGCCGAAGGCCTCCAGCGCCTTCAGGTGCAGGTCGATGGGACGGTTGCCGATGGCGCATCCGCCCGGCAGCGACACGCGCGCCTCACCCGCGCGGGCGAGCAGCGGACCCAGCACCAGGATGGAAGCGCGCATCTTGCGGACGATGTCATAGGGTGCCTCGGTCGAGGTGACGCGCCCGGCACGCAGCGTCATGACGCGGCCGAAATCTTCCGGGCGGGCGCCCTCGATCATCGTCGACACGCCCAGCTGGTTCAGCAGATGGCCAAAGCTGTCGACGTCCGCCAGACGCGGCAGGTTGCGCAGCGTGACCGGCTCGTCCGTCAGCAACGCGCAAGGCAACAGGGTCAGCGCGGCGTTCTTCGCGCCGGAAATGGGAAGGCGGCCGTTCAGTGCTTTGCCGCCGCGAATGTGAATGCGGTCCATCGGCTGGGTCTTAACGTTAATTACACAATCCGCAAGGCGGCTGAATGCAAGGCTTTCGTGCTTTTTCGGTCATATCCTGACTGTCAGATGCAACTTTTGTGCATAAGCGCGCGCAAAATTGATCGAGTTTAGTGCAAGCAACGGAAATGCAGCCAAAAGACGCATGGGGCGTTTTGCCATCGTAACGAGAATGGTAACAAGAAGGTGTATTTGGTGGCAAATAGTTGTTTCGCGGGCAGATTGGCGAAGCAGGTGCCGTTGTCCGATGCAGAGAAGAAAGCGCTCGCCCGGCTTGAGGAAAATCCGCGCAAGGTCAAGCGCGGCGCCATGATCCAGCGGGTGAATGATACCGTTACGGAACTGTTTGTCCTGCGCGAAGGCCGGGTGATGAGCTTCGTCATCCTGCCCGACGGCAGCCGGCAGATTTTGCGCGTCTATTTCCCGGGCGATTTCATCGGATCGGCGAGCACGATTTACAGCAAGGCGCCGGAATCCCTTGTGGCCCTGTCCGATGCGATCATCTGTCCGTTCGACAAACATTCGCTGCGGCGTCTGCTGGAGGAATTCCCACGGGTCGCCGCGCTGCTGTTCCTGTTGTCCAATGCGGAGCGCGTCGCGCTGACGGACCGGCTCGCCTCATTGGGGCGGACATCGGCCAAGGCCCGGGTCGCGTCCTTCCTGCTGGATATTTTCGATCGGCTGCGCGTCACGGACGATGGAATCACCGACAGTTTCGACCTGAAATTGACGCAGGAGGAAATTGGCGACGCGATCGGCCTTACGTCCGTCCATGTGAACCGGATGATCCGGCAGATGGAGCAAGAGGGGCTGATCAGCCGTTCCAACGGTCAGATCACCCTGCTGGACATGGCCCGGCTGGAAGAGATCGGCCACTATACCAACCGGCACAAGGACATGGATCTGGATTGGATTCCAGTCCTGAACTGACGGCATCAGGCCAGCAGTTCGACGTCCCAATAGAGCCAGTCGTGCCAGCTTTCGTGCAGATAGTTGGGCGGGAAGGCGCGGCCATGTTCCTGCAACTGCCAGCTGGTGGGGCGAATAGGCGTGACGTGCAGCCGCATGTGCGCCTCTCTGGGCGTGCGCCCGCCCTTCTTGAGATTGCAGGGCGAACAGGCGGTCGCGACATTTTCCCAGGTCGTGCGCCCGCCCGCCCGGCGCGGTATGACATGGTCGAAGGTCAGGTCATGGGGCGATCCGCAATATTGGCAGGCGAACTTGTCGCGCAGGAACAGGTTGAAGCGGGTGAAGGCGGGATGTTCGGATGGCTTCACATATTGCTTGAGCGCGATCACCGAGGGAATCTTCATCTCCAGGCTGGGGCTGTGCACCTGCCGCTCATAGCTGGCCACGATATCCACCCGGTCCAAAAAAACCGCCTTGATGGCGGTTTGCCAGGGCCAGAGGCTCAGCGGATAATAGCTTAGAGGCGTGTAGTCCGCGTTCAGGACCAGTGCCGGACAGTTTTCCGGATGTCGTACAAGGTCGGGATGGTACATAGTAACCCTTCAACCCCCTTTGCCACCGCACTGATTGACCAGAAACGTGACGGGAGCATGACAGCATTAACACCCCCATCCCGTCAAGGGCCTGTATGACTCAATCAATTCAGCCACAGCATATGGTGACTCGCTTCGCGCCAAGCCCAACCGGTAGATTGCATTTGGGTCATGCATGGTCGGCGCTGATGGCTCATGACATGGCGCATGCCCATGGGGGCGCATTCCGCC
The DNA here is from genome assembly GCF_041987595.1 of Sphingobium sp. Taxonomy (GTDB): domain Bacteria; phylum Pseudomonadota; class Alphaproteobacteria; order Sphingomonadales; family Sphingomonadaceae; genus Sphingobium. The sequence goes on from NZ_JBHIWJ010000063.1 coordinate 6,087, forward strand.
TTCGGATCGAGGATATCGACGGCACCCGCAGCCGGCCGGATCACGTCGCCGGGATCGTGGAGGATCTGCGCTGGCTGGGCATATCTTGGGACGGGGAGATCGTCTTCCAGTCGGCGCGGCTGGATCATTATGATGCGGCGCTGGCGCGGCTCAGGGAGATGGGGCTGCTCTATCCCTGTTTCTGCACCCGAGCAGATATTGCCGCGAGCGCCAGCGCCCCGCATGGGCCGGAGGGGCCGGTCTATCCGGGAAGCTGCCGGGGACTGGATGAAGCGGCGCGGGAAAGCCGGATCGCGGCGGGCACGCCCCATGCATGGCGGATCGACATGGCGCGGGCGGTGGAGCGGGCGGGGCCGACAGCATGGAACGCCCTGCCCTTCCCGCTGGAATCCGCGGCGATGGCCACGGCCGTTCGCGCTGATCCGATCGCGGCGGGCGATGTCGTGCTGGCGCGCAAGGATGCTCCGGCCAGCTATCATCTGTCCTGCACGCTGGACGATGCGGCGATGGGCGTGACCCATGTGCTGCGCGGCGATGATCTGTATGCCGCGACCCACATCCACCGGCTGATCCAGGCGCTGCTGGACCTGCCGTCGCCCGCCTATATCCATCATCCGCTGCTGATGGGGGCGGACGGCAAGCGCCTCGCCAAGCGCGACGGGTCGATCGCGCTCGCCGATCTGCGGATGCAGGGCATGGACCCCCGGCGTCTTGCCGACGACCTGAGGGCGGCGCGCTTTCCGATTGGCATTTCGCTGGGGAAAGCATAGATTCCCCCTATGAACACCCTTCTTGTCATCGCCCTGATCCTGGCCATGGGCGCCACCCTGTTCGCGCTGATCCGGGGCATCATTGCCTTTCTTCAGGCGACCAAGGAGCAGCTCAACTCGCCCGGAAACGGCCCCAGCCCCTCCAGCCTCAAGCAGAACCGGATGATGATGAATCGCATCCTGTTTCAGGCGGTGGCGATCATCATCGTCGCGATCCTGCTGCTCATGAAGGGCAATGGTTGAACCGGGAACCAGAGCCTGATGGTGAAGCTCAACAAAATCTACACCCGCACCGGCGATGCGGGCACCACCGGCCTTGTCGACGGGTCGCGCCTGCCCAAATATGCCTCGCGCATGCAGGCCGTGGGCGATGTGGATGAGGCGAACAGCGCCATCGGCCTTGCGATCCTTGCCATCGGCAAGGCCACGGAAGCGGACTGGCTGACCGTCATCCAGAACGACCTGTTCGATCTGGGCGCCGACCTTGCCACGCCGATCCCGGAGGGCGAGGACGAGCCGTGGGCATTACGCATCCTCGCGTCGCAGGTGCAGCGGCTGGAAGAGCAGATCGATGCGATGAACGAAAGCCTCGCCCCGCTAGACAGTTTCATCCTGCCGGGCGGATCGCCTGCCGCCGCCGCGGTGCATCTGGCCCGCGCCGTCACGCGCCGCGCCGAACGCAGCGCGACCGCCGCGGCAGCCGAGGCGGCGCTCAATCCTCAGGCGCTGGCCTATCTCAACCGGCTGTCGGATCTGCTGTTCGTGCTGGCGCGACGGCTTAACGGCAATGGCGCGGACGACGTGAAATGGGTGCCGGGCGCGTCCCGCTAACCGTTCGACTCTGGCAGGGCACGGTTCATCACCCCCTGTCGAATTAACCGCGTTTCTTCACCGCTGATTTACGCGCTACGCCAATTTTGCGCATATGCAATTCTATCTGGCGACATCCTTCATCTTTCCGCGCTCACTGCGGTTCCGGCTTTTCGCGCTCTGTTTCGTTACCACCCACCTGCCTTTGCTCGGCTATATCGGCTGGGGCGCGGCGACTGGGCGGATCGCCTGGGCCGAATTCATCATCCTGACGCTGGCCACCATGGCGGGCGCGGCCGGCGCGCTGCTGGGCATCGGGGCGCTGCTCAACCCGATCCATGCGCTGGCCGACGCCCTGCATCAGAGCGATGAACCCGGCCGGAACCGTGCCGCGCCCACCCTGCCCGAAGTGGGCGACATCATTTCGAAGCTGTTCGCCGGGGTGCGGCGGGCCGCCACGGCAACGCGCGAGCAGATCGACGAACTCAACATCGCCGCGCATGAGGACCCGCTGACGGGCATCGCCAACCGGCGCGGCTTTCTGGCGCAGCTCGACGCGCTGCCGCTTTCCCGGCGCCGGGGTTGCATCGCGATCATCGACATCGACCATTTCAAGCAGGTCAACGACCAGCTGGGTCATGACGAGGGTGATCGTCTGCTGGGCGACTTCGCCGCCCGCCTCTCGTCCCAGACCCGCCGCGTCGACGTCATCGGACGCTGGGGCGGCGAGGAGTTCGCCATCTTCTATCAGGATGCGATCGAGGATGAGGCAAGCTGGTCGCTCGCCCGCATCGCCGATCGGATGCGACAGGAACCGATCGGCACGCTGGGCGGCCAGCCCGTCACCTTTTCCGCAGGCCTTTGCGCCTGGCGCGGCGGGCCGGTGACGGAGGCGATCAGCAGGGCGGACGAAGCGCTTTACCGCGCCAAGCGGTCGGGCCGAGACCAGATCCAGCGCGCCGAAAGGCCTGCCAGTCAGGCCTATGGTTGAACCCATCGGAACATAAAGCCGCCTTCATGCGCTTGTTTCGCGGAGAACGGAGCAACCGTATCGAAGGGGCATGGATGGCCAGAAGCCGAACCGCACCAAGCCAGATTGATCTTATTTCCCGCTATCGGGAAGTCCGGGCATTGAGCGAAGCCCTCGCCACCCCCCTGTCCGACGCCGACGCGACGGTGCAGTCCATGCCCGACGCCTCGCCCGCCAAATGGCATCTGGCTCATGTCAGCTGGTTCTTCGAAACCTTCGTGCTGCGCGATCATGTGAAGGGCTACAGACCGTTCGATCCCCATTACGCCTTTCTCTTCAACAGCTATTATGAGGCGGAGGGGCCGCGCCACGCCCGCCCGATGCGGGGTATGCTGACGCGACCTTCGCTGAAGGAAATCCGGGCCTACCGCGCGCATGTCGACAAGGCGCTGACCACCGCGCTGCCGATGCTGATGCCGGATGCTCAGGCAATGGTGCTGCTGGGCCTGCACCACGAGCAGCAGCATCAGGAACTGCTGCTGACGGACATCCAGCATCTCCTCTCGCTCAATCCGCTGGAACCCGCGCTGTTCGACGCGCCCAATGCGCTGCCCGCTCCGCTGCCCGGCCCGCTGCACTGGATGGAGGGACGACAGGGGCTGGTCGAGATCGGCGATGACGGAAAGGGCGACTTCGCCTTCGACTGCGAGGGACCGCGGCACAAAACGCATCTTCACCCCCACGCGCTGGCGCATCGGCTGATAACCAATGGCGAATGGATCGCCTTCATCGAGGATGGCGGTTATCGGAAGCCCGCTCATTGGCTGTCGGACGGCTGGGCATGGGTCCAGGCGGAGAAGATCGAGGCGCCGCTCTACTGGGCATGCAGCGATCAGGGCTGGACGCGTTTTGCCCTTGATGGCCGCAAGCCGGTCAATCCCGCCGCGCCCGTCACCCACATCAGCCTGTATGAAGCCGACGCCTATGCCAGCTGGGCGGGTGCGCGCCTGCCGACCGAAGCGGAATGGGAAAGCGCCGCCCTGAACATCGCGCCGGCGAGCGGCAACCAGCTTGACGGCGCCGGCTGCCCGCGCCCGCGCGCGGTGGAAGGCGGATCGAGGACGACCGGGTCCGCACTGACGCAGATGTTCGGCGATGTGTGGGAATGGACCGGCAGCGCCTATCGGCCGCATCCCGGCTTTCGCGCCGCCGACGGGGCGGTGGGCGAATATAACGGCAAGTTCATGGCGGGCCAGTTCGTGCTGAAGGGCGGCAGTTGCGCGACCCCGCGCGGGCATGTGCGCGCCAGCTACCGCAATTTCTTCTATCCCCATCAACGCTGGCAGTTCACCGGGCTGCGGCTGGCAAAGGACCTGTGACGCGATGCTGCTGACCGATGACGCTCCCCTGCCCGTGCGCACCGTAGATCCCGCTTTTCGGCGCGACATCGTCGAGGGGCTGTCGCGCACGCCCAAGGCAACGCCCCCCACATGGTTCTATGACCGGCGCGGATCGGAGCTGTTCGAGGAAATTACCGACCTGCCCGAATATTATCCCACGCGCACCGAAACCGCCCTGCTCGAACGGCATGGTCCGGATTTCGCCGAGGCCGTGGGGCCGGGCCGGGCCGTGGTGGAATTCGGCGCGGGCAGCGCGCGCAAGACGCCGCATCTGCTGCGCGCGATCAATCCTGCGGCCTATGTGCCGATCGACATCAGCGGCGATTTTCTCCATGCCAGCAGCGCCGAGCTGGCCTCCGCCTTTCCCGGCCTGCCGGTGCTGCCCGTGGTCGGCGATTTCAACGGCGCGCTCGACCTGCCCGCAGCCATTGCCGGCCTGCCGCGGCTTGGCTTCTTCCCAGGCTCGACCATCGGCAATATGGAGCCGGAGGCTGCCGTCGACCTGCTGCGCGCCATGGGCCGGCTGCTGGGCGACGGGGCGATGCTGCTGATCGGCATGGACCGGATCAAGGACAGTCGCCGACTGATCGCCGCCTATGACGATGCGAAGGGCGTGACTGCGGCGTTCAACCTCAACCTCATCGCGCGGATCAATCGCGAACTGGAGGGCGACCTGCCGATGGACGGTTTTGTCCACCGGGCCCTCTGGAATGACGGGAAGGCCCGGATCGAAATGCATCTGGAGGCGGTGCGTCCCCTGCATTTCCATGTCGCGGGCAAATGTTTCCGCATGACCGCGGGCGAGACGATCCATACAGAGAGCAGCCATAAATATGGCACGCGAGACGAACGGCTGCTGCTGCGCTCCGGCGGCTGGGAGCCGATCCGGGAATGGACCGATGCGGAAGGGCTTTTCTCCCTCATCCTCGCCGAAGCCTAGCGCGCGCCGCGTCAGTCAGCGGCTGGAATGGATCAGCAAATGTCGGACTCGGACCACCAGCTGGCCACCCTATTCGGTGACCTTCGCCGACCAGGTGGTGATCCAGTGCCAGGCACCCCGACATTCGCCCATGGCGGTCGCTTCGATCAGACGAAAGCGCGTCCCGTCCCAGACGTAGGATTCGCTGCCGCCGCAGTCGCCAAGCCCCCGGCCCTTGGCATAGCTTTGCAGGGTGGAGGTTTCCGCCGACCATTCCGCGTTGACGAGCATGGGATGCGTCCCATCCTCGCTCCACCCCGGCTGATAGTCGAAACGGGCGAAGCGGAAGCTGCGGCGGCCGGGGATGCCGGTCGCGATCACCGGAATCGAGGTGAAATTATAGGCGCCCGCCCCGCACGGGACCAGCACCAGCATTTCCGTCTTTGACAGGCGATGGACGTCGGGCGGCGAGGAGGCGTCCTTCATTTCGTCCGCGCAATTGGTGAACTTGCCGATCGCGGTGAGCTCCTCGCGCCAGAGCGCAGGCGGCGCGACGCCACCGGGAATCAGGGCGCGGCGAACCGAGGGCGTCGCCGGTGCCGGACGCACCGCGCTGCGCGCCAGCGGGCCAGTCGCGACCAGCGCGGCCATGGTGCCTGCCCTGCCCTGCTTCGCGTCCATATAGCGCAGTGCGGCTGCGGACCCCGCCAGCGAGGGAGCGGCGATGCGCCCGGTCGCCGTGCGGATTTCCATGACGCCGCCCCGCGCCATGGCGATGGCAAGCGCGGACGCCTGCGGCCCTTCCAGCGTGGCTTCGCCATCCATGCTGGAGGCGCTCGCAACCTTCCGGCCGTCGATCAGGAAGCTCAGCGCTTCCCGCCCCCTGGCATCGCGGCTGATCCAGATTTCCGGATCGGCGGCTGGCCCAGCCTCACGGCTGATGCCCAGCATGACCGGCGCATCGGGCCAGTCGCCCCCTTCAGGCAGCAGGGACACGGCCTCACACCGATCGCGATTGTCGCAACCGATGGTCCAGTCCCTGTAGCTTTCCAATGTCCCCGGCTTCGGCGCCTGCGCGGCGGCCGGTGCCATGCCCAGTGTCGCCGACAGCATCAGCGCCGGCCCGAATATGCGTTTCGCCCCCATATGTTAACCATATAGAGGATTTTGCGCGGCGCGGATAGAATTTCCGTTATGGCGTCGCAATGATCAGCGCAGGCTGAGCATCAGTCCCGCCAGCGCCGCGCTCATGAGATTGGCGAGACTGCCCGCCACCAGCGCCTTCAGGCCCAGCCGCGCGATCACGGGCCGCTGGTTGGGCGCAAGACCGCCGGTCACCGCCATCTGGATCGCGATCGAGCTGAAATTGGCGAAGCCGCAAAGCGCGAAGGTGACGATGGCGATGGTCGCAGGCGACAGCGCGCCCTGCACCTGGCCCAGGTTGATATAGGCGACGAACTCGTTGAGCACGACCTTCGTGCCGAACAGGCCGCCCGCGATCCGCGCTTCGTTCCATGGAATGTTGAGCAGATACATGACCGGTGAGAAGACATGGCCCAGCAGCTGCTGGAAACTGAGATCCGGCCAGCCGAACCAGCCGCCGATACCGCCCAATATGCCGTTCGCCAGCGCCACCAGCGCGACGAAGGCCAGCACCATCGCGCCCACCGCAACGGCCAGCTTCACCCCGGTCTGGGCACCCTGCGCGGCGGCCATGATGAGATTGGCGGGCTTTTCCTCGTCATGGGTGGCGGGCGGCAGCGGCTCGCCCGGCGTGCCTTCGGGCAGCAGGGCGGCAGGACCCGCGCCACTGATGCGGACTTCGGGAAGGGCAGGATCGGGATGGTCGCCCAAGGGCAGCTCCGGCTCGCGCTCCGGCTCGTCGGGCATCATGATCTTCGCCATCAGCAGGCCGCCCGGCGCGGACATGAAGCTGGCCGCCAGCAGATAGTCGATCTTGATTCCCATGGATGCATAGGCGGCCAGGATCGTCCCCGCCACGCCCGCCATGCCGCTGGTCATCACGGCGAAAAGCTGTGGCGGGGTCAGGCCGGCAAGATAGGGGCGGATGACGAGCGGGCTTTCGCTCTGCCCGACGAAGATGTTGGCGGCAGCGCACAGGCTTTCGACCTTGGACACGCCCGTCACCTTCTCGATCGCGCCGCCGACCCAGCGCACGACCTGCTGCATGATCCCCAGATAATAGAGTATCGAGACGAGGCTGGCGAAGAAGATGATGACCGGGAGCGCCGCGATGGCGAAGCTGGCCCCGCCGATCTCCGGCCGGGCGAGCGGGCCGAAGATGAAGTCCGTGCCCGCCTGCGCATAGCCGAGCAGGTTCGCCACGCCGTGCGACATGCCCGCGATCACTGCGCGCCCGGCAGGCACGTAGAGCACCAGCAACGCGATGCCCGCCTGAAGCAGAAAGGCGGCCCCCACGACCCGCGGCCGGATGGCGCCGCGGTTGGAGGACAGGGCGCAGGCAATCGCAAGGATCAGCAAAATGCCGGCTAGGCCGATGAAAAGATGCATGAAGAGCTTTCGCGGAAGGAACGGCAAACGGCGCGACCATAAAGAGCGCGCAGTCCCAAAGCCAGTAGCTTTACGATGCTACAAATGCGACACATGACGCAATCGCGGGGATATAAGCCCATGCCAAAGCCTGCTCCTCATGGATCTGACGAGGAGGGAAGGCCGCATGATGCACGAGGACAGCCACACCTTTGACGGAGGCCTGAAAGAAGACCTGGAGATGATCCGTGCACTCAACCGGCAGCAGGTCGGCCGCCGGCGCACGCTGGGGCTGCTCCTCTCGGCCGGCAGCGCCGCGCTGGTCGGTGGCTGCGGCGGCGGGGGTTCGGCATCGGCCAGTTCCAGCTCAGGCTCCACGACTTCTTCGTCCAGCTCCAGCAGTTCTTCCACTTCCTCCAGCTCGTCTTCCAGCTCCGGTTCGTCCTCCGGGTCCACGACCTGCATCGCGGACCCGGAGGAAACCAACGGCCCCTACCCGGCCGACGGTTCGAACAGCCGCAACGGCACAGTGGTCAACGTGCTGGACGACAGCGGCATCGAACGGACCGACATCCGGTCCAGCTTCGGTTCTTCGACCAGCACGGCGACCGGCCTCTACACCAAACTGACCATCACGGTCGTGAACGTGAACGGCGGTTGCGCGCCGCTGGAGGGCTATGCCGTGTATATCTGGCATTGCGATACCGAGGGCGACTATTCGCTGTACGATCTGCCCGGCGAAAATTATCTGCGCGGGGTTCAGGTGACCGACGCCAACGGGCAGGTGACCTTCACCACCATTTTCCCCGGCTGTTACGCCGGGCGCTATCCTCACATTCATTTCGAGGTCTATCCCAGTCTTGCGCGGGCGACGGCCTATTCCAACCGCCTGCTCTGTTCGCAATTCGCCCTGCCGTCCGATGCCTGCACGACGGCCTACGCCACCAGCGCCTATGCCAGCAGCAAGACCAGTTTCGCGGGCGACAGCATCTCGACCGACGGCATTTTCGGCGACAACAGCGCCGCCCAGCAAAGCGCGATGACCATCAGCATGACCGGCGACGCCACCAACGGCTTTACCGGCACCGTGACGGTCGGGCTGTCCCTCTGATCCATGGCGACGACGATGGCTTTGCAAGCGAACCCGTCGCCCGCTACGGTGCCGGCCACTATGGACGGATCGCGCATATTGGTGGTGGACGACGATGCGGGCATCCGCGCGCTGCTGTCTGATTTTCTGGAACAGCATGGCTTTGCCGTGACCGCCGTGGGCAATGGCGCGGCGATGGACAGGGCAATGGCGGCCGACGGGTTCGACATCGCCGTGCTGGACGTCATGATGCCGGGCGAGGACGGGCTGTCCATATTGCGAAGGCTGACGGCGCGGGGCGGCCCGCCGGTCATCATGCTTTCCGCCATCGGCAGCGACGTGGACCGGATCGTTGGGCTGGAGATGGGGGCGGAGGATTATCTGCCTAAGCCGTGCAACCCCCGCGAATTGCTGGCGCGCATCCGCACCGTGCTGCGCCGTCACCGGCGGGTGGCCGAGGCGCGGGAGCCGCAGGGCGAGAAGTTGCGCTTTGCCGGCTGGCAGGCCGACATGACGACGCGCCTGCTGACCGATCCGGACAATGTCGTGGTGACGCTGACCGACGGCGAGTTCCGCCTGTTGCGCGCCTTTATCGAACATCCGCGCCGCGTGCTGAGCCGCGACCAGCTGCTCGACTATTCGGCAGGCAACGACAGCGAAAGCTATGATCGCGCCATCGACGTGCAGGTAAGCCGCCTTCGCCGCAAGCTGGAGCGGGGCGCAAAAGCGGGCGGGCCGAGAAATGATGGGGCAGACGAACTGGTCCGCACCATCCGCAATGAAGGCTATATGTTCACGGCTGAAGTCCGCCCGGTGTGAGGGCGGGCTATAATCCGTCGATCCTGACCCGCATCGTGCTGCTGGTGGCGGCCAGCCTGCTGCTGGCGCTGGGCGCGATGATGCTGGTGACCTTTCGCGGGCCGCCGCCCCATACCCGCCCGATGTCGCTGACGGACGCCGCAGGCCTGCTTCGCCATCACGCATCGCCCGACAGCTGGCAGGTCACGCGCTATGTTTCGGATCGGGCGCCAGAGCCCGAACCGGCGCAGGACATGGATTCCGATGGCGCCAGGCGGATTGCGCGGATGTTGGGCGTCAATGCCTCCCGCGTCCGCCTGTTGCGGGAGCGGCCGCCCCAACCTTTTGGGGAGCCGGGGTTGAAGCCGGTGATGCCGCCCGAACAGGCCATACTGCATGGCGGCTTTACGCTCGCGCTGCGCGAAGAGGATGGCTGGCGCGTCCTGCTGGCCCGGCAGGGTGCCAATGCGCACTGGTATGCGATCACCCTGTCGCTGATGGCCGGGATTTTCGTGCTGCTGCTGATTCCCGCTTATTGGGTGGCGCGGCGAATAACCCTGCCGATCCGGAAGCTGGCCGAAGGCGCGGCGCGCGAAAGGCCGGAGCGCGCCGACCCCCTGCCGCTCGGCGGCCCGCCCGAGGTGCAGGCGGTGGGCGCAGCGTTCAACCATATGCGCGCCCGGATCGCGGACTATCTGTCGGAACGCACGGCGATGCTGGTCGCCATTGCCCATGACCTGCGCACGCCGATGACCCGCCTCTCCTTCCGGCTGGAGGAACTGCCGGAAGGCACCCGGCTCAAGGCGCAGGCGGACGTCGAGGAAATGCGGACGATGGTGACCGACCTGCTCGACTTCATGCGCAGCGGAGCGGACAGCGCGGCGCGGGTTCGCATCGACCTGTCCGCCATCATCGAGACGCTCGCCGACGATCTGGCCGATATGGGGCAGGATGTGGCCGTGATCGCCAGCGGCCGGGCGGTCGTCCGCGCCGATCCGGGCGCGTTGCGGCGCTGCATCGGCAATATCGTCCAGAATGCGGTGCGTTACGGCGGAACGGCACGGATCGCGCTGACCGTCGCGGGCGGACGGGCCGTCATCCGGGTGATGGACGACGGGCCGGGCGTGCCGCCGGCCATCATCGACCGGCTGTGCGAGCCCTTTTACCGTGGCGAAGCATCGCGCAATCGGGAGACCGGCGGCGTCGGCCTGGGGCTGTCGATCGCGCGAACCATCGCAGACGGCCATGGCGGCACGCTGCGCTTCGCCAACCGGGCGGAGGGCGGCTTGCAGGTGACGGTAATCCTGCCGCTGGAAAGGTGAACGGCCCGCCATTTTTGTCAACGCATCCCCTGAAAAGCGCGCTATTGCTCCGTCTCGGCCATTGACTCCAGAGTCGCTTTTGCCTATCGGACCCCACCTGACATGCGGCCGCCCGCCCGGCGGCCCTTTTTTGTCACGCCCGATTCTTTTAGTTTTTTGAGGAATGAACGATGAAGCGCACCTATCAGCCGAGCAATCTGGTTCGGAAGCGCCGTCACGGTTTCCGCGCCCGCATGGCGACCCCCGGTGGCCGCAACGTGCTGCGCGCTCGTCGTGCCCGCGGCCGCAAGAGCCTGAGCGCCTGAACGACGCGCCGCCGGTGAGCGCGCCTGCCGTCATGGGCAAGCGCGCCGATTTTCTGGCGGCGAACCGCGGACGTCGCGCACCCATGCCGGGCTTTGTCCTGCTGGTGCGTGAACGCGGCGACGGCGATCCGGCGATGCGTTTCGGCATCACGGTCACGAAGAAGATTGGCGGCGCTGTCATCCGCAACCGGATGAAGCGCCGTTTTCGCGTTCTGGCGCGTGAGCTGCTGCCGGTCCATGGCGTGCCGGGCGCCGACCATGTGCTGATCGGCCGCTCCGAAGGGATTGAGCGCGATTTCGGCATGCTTCGCGGCGAACTGGAAAAGGCGCTGGGCAAGGTGATGAGCCGCCCCGTCAGTCAAGCGCCGCAGAAGCGGCCGCCCCGGAAAAAACCTGCTGCGCAAAAGCCGGTCGCATCTGTTCAAGGCGCCGGCGGGCACAGGCCGGACTGATGATCGGTCGCCTGCTCATCCTGATTGCGCGCTTCTGGCAGCTTGGCCCCTCGCGCGTCCTGCCGCCCAGTTGCCGTTACGCCCCCTCCTGCTCGGAATATGCGATTCAGGCGATCCGCAAATATGGTGCGGTGAAGGGTAGCTGGCTGGCCACGAAGAGGCTAATGCGATGCCACCCATGGGGCGGTTCGGGTTACGACCCGGTCCCCTGATACGAGAATTTCACTGATACGGCGGAGCCGACAAGCGTGGACGACAAGAAGAATATTGTTCTGGCGGTGCTGCTGACCGCGGCGATCCTGTTCGGCTGGCCCTATGTCGCCAAGCATTTCTTCCCCGCCGCCAATCCTCCGGCGACCAGGGTCGAGGGCGGCAAGACCACCCCGCTCAACGCCTCCGGCACCGCTCCGGCCGCCGAAGGCCCCGCGACGATCCGTGATCTGGCGCTCGTCCTCAAGGACAGCCCCCGCATTCCGATCCGCACGCCCAAGATCACCGGCTCGATCAACCTGAAGGGCGCGCGCATCGATGATATCGTGCTGCCGACCTACAAGGAGACGATCGCCAAGGATTCGCCTGCGATCCGTCTCTATAGCCCCAGCGGCACGAAGGACGCCTATTTCGCGGGCTTCGGCTGGCAGGGCGAAGGGGTAAGGACGCCCGATGGCAGCGCTGTATGGACCGCGTCGGCCAAGGAGCTGACCCCGACCAGCCCCGTCACCCTGACGTGGAACAACGGCGCGGGCCAGACCTTCGAGATCCGCTACTCGATCGATGAAAATTACATGATCACTGCGCAGCAGAAGGTGTCGAACAGCGGCGCCGGCGCGGTGGGCGTGAAAAGCTATGGCTATGTCAGCCGGGCGCATCCTTCGGTCGATCCCGACACCTGGACCATCCATGTGGGTCCCATGGGCGTGTTCAACGGCGCGGCCAATTATGACGTGAATTACAAGGACCTCGAAAAAGGCCCGTCGAGCCAGAGCTTCCAGTCAACCGGCGGCTGGATCGGCTTCACCGACAAATACTGGCTCTCCGCGCTGGTGCCTGATCAGAAGGCGGCCTTTACCGGCCAGATGCGCAAGGGCGAGGGCACGCAATATCAGACCGACATTGCGCTGGCGCCCATCATGGTCGCGCCGGGCAAGGCCGTGACGCAGACCAACCGTCTGTTCGTCGGCGCCAAGGAAGTGAAGACGCTGCAGGCCTATGAGCGCGCAGGCGTCCCGCTGTTCGACCGGGCCATCGACTGGGGCTGGTTCTACTGGTTCGAACAGCCGATCTTCGCCCTGCTGCACTGGCTGTTCACGGTCATCGGCAATTTCGGCGTGGCGATCATCTGCCTGACCTTCGTGGTCCGGGGCCTGATGTTCCCCGTCGCCCAGCGCCAGTTCGCCAGCATGGCCGCGATGCGCGCCGTCCAGCCCAAGATGAAGGCGCTGCAGGAAAAGCATAAGGACGACAAGCAGAAGCTCCAGCAGGAGATGATGGAGCTGTACAAGCGCGAAAAGGTCAACCCGCTCGCCGGCTGCCTGCCGATCTTCATCCAGATCCCGATCTTCTTCGCGCTCTACAAGGTGTTGCAGCTGACGATCGAAATGCGCCACCAGCCCTTCGTGCTGTGGATCAAGGACCTCTCCGCGCCCGATCCGCTGCACATCGTCAACCTGTTCGGCCTGCTGCCCTTCACGCCGCCGGCCTTCCTCGGCATCGGCCTGTTGGCGCTGCTGCTGGGCATCAGCATGTATTTCCAGTTCAAGCTGAACCCGGCGCAGATGGACCCGATGCAGCAACAGGTGTTCGCGATCATGCCGTGGATGATGATGTTCATCATGGCGCCCTTCGCGGCGGGCCTGCTGGTCTACTGGATCACCAACAACTGTCTGTCGATGGCGCAGCAGTGGTTCCTCTACAAGCGCCACCCGCAGCTGAGCGCGGCGGAAGCGAAATAAGGCTGAATGGGTGACTGAACAGGACGCATCAAGACAGGATTGGGTCGATCTGATCGAGGAAGCGCGCAAGGTCTTTGCCGGGCCGATCGCCTTCCTCAAATCCGCGCCCGACCTCAAATTCCTGCCTGACATGGCGGTGAACGAGGTCGCGTTCGCGGGCCGGTCCAATGTCGGCAAATCCTCGCTGCTGAATGCGCTGACCAACCGCAATGGACTTGCCCGCACCTCCAACACGCCGGGACGGACGCAGGAGCTGAACTTCTTCGACGTCGGCGATCCGCTGCGCTTCCGGCTGGTGGACATGCCGGGCTATGGCTATGCCAAGGCCCCCAAGGACATGGTGCGCAAGTGGCGCTTTCTGGTGAACGACTATCTGCGCGGGCGGGCGAAGCTCAAGCGGACGCTGGTGCTGATCGACAGCCGCCATGGCATCAAGGATGTCGATACCGACATTCTCGACATGCTGGACGCGGCGGCGGTCAGCTATCGCATCGTGCTGACCAAGGCGGACAAGGTGAAGGCCAGCCATCTGGCCGAGGTGAAGCAGGCGGTGTCGGAGGCCATCCGCAAGCGGCCCGCAGCGCATCCGGACATCATCGCCACGTCGAGCGAAAAAGGCATGGGCATCCCGGAACTGCGCGCCGCCGTGCTGCAAAGCGTGACGCAGGGATAAGCGACGATGGCCGACGATGATTATGTCTATGACGAAGCCAGCGGCGAATGGATCAGCGCGGCCCAGGCGGCTGCCAATACCAGTGCTGCCGATGCCGTCGAGGTTCGTGATGCGGTCGGCAATCTGCTGGCCGATGGCGATCAGGTTACGCTGATCAAGGATCTGGTGGTCAAAGGCGCGGGCCAGACGCTGAAGCGCGGGACGCTGATCAGGTCGATCCGGTTGACGGGCGATCCCCAGGAAATCGACTGCCGCTATGACGGCATCAAGGGGCTGGTGCTGCGCGCCGAATTCGTGCGCAAGCGCTAAGGACCCTCAGAACAGGCTATATTGCCCGCTCCCGCTTAATGACCATGTCGCCAGCGTCTCATGATGCGTTCGGCCGACATGGCTGCAAACCAGCATGAACTGATCGACATGCCAGCAGAAGCCCTCCACTCTCTGCTGGTCGGGGCGGCCCTCGCGATAAAACAGCGTCTGGTGCGGACTGAAGCTCCAGCCGGGACGCATGGCCACCCCCGCCCCCTGCATTTTCGCCGCGATCTGTTGCTGAAGGGCGCTGAGCAGCGGCACCTTGTTCGACGGACGTAAAGCCGCTGAGCGATTGCCGATGCTGAGCCGATCCAGCCGCAGGTCAAAAGGTTCCGCCGTCACACCCGTTCCGGCGCGCACCAGCGCCTTGATGACGGCATAGGGGTAATCGACGTGATCACAGGTGATCGCGAGCGTCACATGCTGGTGATCCACCGCGATGCGCCGGGCGCCCCCCGCGATGGCTTCGGCATAATGATCGGTCTGTCGCGCGATCAGCGGGCTGGGCTTCAGAGCGAAAAACAGACGAAAAAGGGTCTGAACGGACCGGGTTTCCATGGCGCTGATCCCTAACGACTCACTTTATTTGTTCATGATATGTTCTTTTTCGCCATAAGTCGAATCCATGCGGCATATGGCCGAGATCCGCGCCTTCCGGCGCTTGGCCGCGCCAGCCTCTACTCGCTGGAAGTTTCCGCGTCCGGATCAAGGTCCAGGATCAGGCCCGGCCTGCGCGCCGGCGCGGCGGGCCGGGGGTTCCGGATGTAAGGGCCGGGCGCGATGCGCAGGCCGGCGCTGTCGCGTGCACCGCCCTGATGCGCGGGGCAACGGGCGAATTCCATCACCTTGTCCATGCAGAGCCAGACCTCGCTCAGTCTATGGTCGCGCGTGGTGGTAATGCGCAGCATGTCGGCGCGCATCCCCTTGTTGGCGGCTGCGAAAGCCTTCGCAAACTGCCCGACGGTCAGCGTCTTGCGCCGGGCAAGCCCCGTCATGTCGGGATAGCGGAGCGACTGATAGAGCGCGCGGGAGAGGTTGAAATACAGCTCCGGCTTTGTCGTCATGCAGGTGCCGTGCTTGGCCCATTCATGCTGGAGCAGCTGCACGGAGGGCGTCGAACAGAGATTCTGCCGGATCACGGCACGGGGCAGCAGGTCGGTGGAGCGGCAATATTGCGGCCAGTCCCTGCCCACGCCGTCGGGCCAAAGGCCGTGCAGCGTGAAGCCGAAGCGCCCGTCGCGGCTGCCGCATTGAAACGCATTGTCCCCGCCCTTCGCGTCCGCGCAATATTGCGGCGACCATGTGATCGCCAGCGTATAGCCGCCAATCGGCAGCAGGCGGCGCGGCTGACCCGCATCGGGCAGATCGGGGCGGGGACGCGGCAGTTGCGACGGGATTGAGCATTGAACCGCCTGCGCCAGCGCCGGCACCGGAGCAGCCAGCGCAAGAGCTGCGAACAACCCCTTACCCAAAGGCGAAATCCAGTCCGATATCGGCGGCGGGAGCCGACTGGGTGAGGCGGCCGACGCTGATATAGGTGACGCCGGTTTCCGCCTTGGCCCGAATGGTGTCGAGCGTCACCCCGCCCGAGCTTTCGGTAGGCACCCGCCCGCCGACCAGCGTGACGGCGCCGCGCAGCGTCGACGCGTCCATATTGTCGAGCAGCAGATGCGTCGCCCCCGCGGCCAGCGCGGGTTCGATCTGGTCGACGCGGTCGACCTCGACGATAATTCGCTCGATTCCGGCGGCCACGGCGCGGCGCACGGCCTCTTCCACCGATCCCGCAACGGCGACATGATTGTCCTTTATCATCGCCGCATCCCAAAGGCCCATGCGGTGATTGGTCGCGCCGCCCATCCGCGTCGCATATTTTTCCAGCACGCGCAGGCCGGGGATGGTCTTGCGCGTGTCGAGCAGCGTCGCGCCGGTGCCCAGAATCGCATCGACATAGGCGCGGGTCATGGTCGCAATGCCGGTGAGATGCTGGACTGTGTTGAGCGCGGATCGCTCGGCGGTGAGCATCGCCCGCGCCCTGCCCCGGATGCGCATGATGTCGGTGCCTGCCGCCACGCGATCGCCATCCTGTTTCAGCAGTTCGATCTCCACATCAGGGTCGAGCGCGCGGAAGAAGGCGGCGGCGATCGGCAGACCCGCGAGCGTCACGGCGTCGCGGCTGTCCATCACGCCATCGAAGATCGCATCGGCGGGGATCACCGCCTCGCTGGTGACGTCGCGGCCATCGGGACCGAGATCCTCGGCCAGAGTGGAGGCGACGAAAGCGTTCAGGTCGAAGCCGGGCAGTCGGAAGGTCATGGCCTCAGCGCGCGCCCAGATCGCCCTGCCCGACCGTACCGCTCGCCATTTCGAGCATGCGATCAAGACTCTTCTTCGCGCCCAGGCGCAGTTCCTCGTCCATTTCGATGCGCGGCTGGAGGTCGCGGAGCGCCAGATAGAGCTTTTCCATCGTGTTGAGCGCCATGTAGGGACAGATATTGCAATTGCAGTTGCCGTCCGCGCCGGGCGCGCCGATGAAATTCTTTTCCGGCACCGCCTTCTGCATCTGGTGGATGATGTGCGGTTCGGTGGCGACGATCAGCGTGTCGCCGGGCATGGTCTTGGAAAATTCCAGAATGC
>NZ_JBHIWJ010000064.1:0-22983 GCF_041987595.1 Sphingobium sp.
CAGATAAAATTTCGTCTTCATCAGATTTTCACCGCTTCAAGACGCTTGGCCTCCTGCCGCTTGAACAGCAGATAGACGGGCGCGGAGATGAGGAAGGCAACCAGCAGGCCGCCCAATGCGATCAGGATGGGCCGCTGGCTCATCCAATAGGCGATCTTCATCCACAGGGGCAGCGAGCCGACCCAATAGCCGTCACCCACCGCAAAGCTCGCCATTCCCTCTCCATCCACGACGGACAGGTCGCCCTGGACCTGCGCGTTGATCTTTGTGTCGTTAAGCCCGTTGACCAGCGCAGGCAGCGTTTCGGTATCGCTCGCGAGCAGCGCCACGACGCTGCGGTCAGCGTTGAAGGGCGACTGGAAACCGACAATGCCGTTGAAATTGTCGGCTCCATACAGAAAACCTTCGACCGACGAGGGATCGCTGCGGTCATAGGGCGAGAAGAGATCGAACACGCGCTCAAGCGGCGTCCGCTCGCTCACGCGCAGATGACCGTTCTGATAAAAGACCGGCGCCCCGGAAAAGAGCGAGGCGGACTGCGCGATCTGGAGCGGGCCGATGACCAATATGTCCTTGCCCTCCATCCGCGACTGGTCGACCGATCTTGTGACGCTGACCCGAATGGCGGGGGCGCCCGTCGCATCGCCGAAACGGCCCATGACGTTCAGAAACGCCTCGACCACGCCGGGCGAAGGATCGGCTGGCAGCAGAACGACCGTCTCCGCCATGTCCGGACGCACCGTGAAGGGATAGCCGCCGCCCGCGAAGGTCGCCAGATCGGGCATGTGCAGCGCATGATAGGCATGGCTGAGGTCGATCGCGCTGTCGGGCAGGATCGCGACGCGGACATTGTCGGGCAGCATGCCTTCGCAACGCTGCTTCGACTGAATCAGCAGATTATAGTCGAACACGAGCGAGTTCTGGCCGAACAGATCGTAGCGCGGCAGGACCACATCGGCGCGGGAGGTGTAGCTGGCCGGCTTGCTGCCGCCGAACCACTTGTCCCACCAATGTTCGCCGGTCAGCGGCAGGGTCTGAAGATATTGGCCGTTCATCGACAGGTCCAGCCGGGACCGGGACTTGTCGAGCCAGGGCGCAGAGGGATAGCGGTATTTCAGGTCCAGCTTGGCGCCCTGACGGGGCCAGAAGAACAGATCGGGCGCCACATGGAAACCCGCGCTGAGCGGCCCGGGCGGCAGACCCGTGCCCTGCAGGGCGTAGCGCTGCACGATCTCGCCCAGTTGCACCGGCCGGTCGGTCCGCAGCCAGCGCGGCGCCGAATAGCGCGGATAGGCAGGCAGGCGCACCCCATCCAGCGTTGCGCTCGCCCCGCCCAGCACGCCTCGCCCGATGGCCAGCGCGGCCGCGGCCTGCTTCAGTTCCTTTTCGTCGTTGCCGCTGATGACCAGCAATTGCCCTTCAGGATCGGCCGGGTTGGTGACGATCGACACCGCCGGGCCGGATGCCGGAACATTGAGTCCCGCGATCCTGCGGCCCGGCGTCATGAAGATGACGGCATTGCCCGCGGGAAGCTGGCCATAGCTGGGCTTGAAGGAATAGCCGCGATAGCTTGCCATGCTGCCGAACCAGCTTGCGGTGGAGGCGGCCGCCTCCAGTTCGCCGTTCGTCGGCTTGCCCGCAAAGGCGAAGGGCAGCTTCAGCGCCACATTGTCGCTGCGGTCGAAGAAAGGCGCGGGCAGACGGGCCAGATCCGGCCGCAGCGGCAGGGATTGCGTCGTCAGGTTCAGCGCCGAGCGCGTGTTGCTGACATTGGCCCAGAGCGAGCTGTGGAACGGGTCTTCGCAATCCCGGGTGTAATGGCCGATGAAGCGCAGGTTGAGCTGGTTGTCGCCGGGCAGGAACAAGGCCGGATTGATGGGGATCGTGACCGTCTGCGCGGTGCCGTCCGACGGACGGAGCGGCATGGCGTTCACCACCTCGCCATTCAGCAGAATGACGATCTGGCTGAGATCCCCGATCAGCGAGGGCGAGAAGTTGAAGGCCAGCGTCAGCGACGCATTGGTGACGACCTGGTTGCCGCGCAGCCCGAAGGGGATGCCATATTCGCCGCGCGTGCCCGCAAGACGGATGGGATTCTTGACCTGAAGGTCCTTGAGCAGCAGTTTTTGCGGCTTTCCTCCCCCCGCCGGAGCGGCAATGGCGGCCGGTGACGCGATCTGCGGCGCGGCCGGGGCGCCCTGAGCGGAGGTGGAGGCCAGCGCACCGGCGGCGGCTGCCGCCGCCATGGCCCGCATGGCCTTTTTCCGGCGGCGCGGCAGGCGCCAGATGTCGAATATCGTTGCGATGTCCACGCTGAAAATATCCCTGATGGATTGAAGACCGGCTACGGGAGCCAGCGGCTTGTCCTGTTGCCATGCATCGGCGCGTCCCATGACCGCGCGCACCAGATGCCGGGCGCGCACCAGGTCGAGCGGCTGGAAGCGGAGCTTCGCGCGGCCGCCGTCCATGCGCACGGTATCGACCGGAATGGTCAGCGTCTCGTCGCCCATCGGCAGGGACACGTCCGTTACCGACCGGCCATGCAGGACGAAGCCGTCGGGCAGTTCGGCAGCCAGCCCGCCCAGTGAAATGTCCACCGTCGTTCCGTCTACGACATAGCCGTCGTCGAAATAGAGCGTGACCGGCATGCGCGCCGTGATGCGAATGTTCTCGCGCACCTGCCGCTGTTCCCGCGCGACGGAAATGGCCGCGATCAGGATCAGCAGGCTGAACCCGGCCCAGGCCGTGTTGAGCAGCAGAGTGTCGAGCTGAACGTCGAACAGATGGGGATAGAGCAGTTTCGAAAAGCCGAAGACCACGCCGAACAGCAGCAGCGCCGCCGTGACCAGATGCGGCCGGACCGTGGTCCGGTCGAAATAGGTCTGATCGAGCAGGCTGCCCTTGTCCGTCACGTTGAACTTGCCCTTGCGCGGATTGAACAGCGTCAGCACGGTCGGGCGCACAAGGTGGAAGGCCAGCAGCGTTTCGTAGATCTCGCCCCAGAAGGGCCGCCGATCGCCGCCCTGTATCCGTTCCGACGAGACGGTCGAGATGAACAGATGCGGCAGCGCATAGGCAAAGATCAGCGCGGCGGATGCATGGATGATGTTCTGCCCCGCGATCAGATAGGCGAGAGGCGACGTCAGGAACACGATGCGCGGCAGCGGAAACTGGAAATGCAGCATCGCGTTCAGGTAACAAAGCCGCTGGTGCCAGTTGAGGCCCGGACCGAACAGCGGATTGTCGATCCGCATGATCTGCGTCATGCCCCGCGCCCAGCGAATCCGCTGACCGATGTGAAGCACCAGACGCTCGGTCGCGAGGCCGGCGGACAGGCGGATGCCGATATAGGCGGTGTTCCAGCCCATGCGTTGCAGCTTGAGCGCGGTATGCGCGTCCTCCGTCACCGTCTCGCCGGCAAAGCCGTTGGTCTGTTCCAGCGCCGAGCGGCGGATGACCGCGCAGGAGCCGCAGAAGAAGGTGGCGTTCCACAGGTCGTTGCCGCGCTGCACCGCGCCGTAGAACAGGTCCCCCTCACCCGGCAGTTCCTTCACATTGCCAAGGTTGCGCTGCACCGGATCGGGTGAATAGAAATGGTGCGGCGTCTGCATGAGCGCGAGCCGGGCGTCCTTCTGGAACCAGCCGACTGTCATCTGCAGGAAGGCGCGGGTGGGCACATGGTCGCAATCGAAAATCGCGATCAGTTCGCCGTCGGTCTTCTTCATCGCAGCGTTGAGATTGCCCGCCTTGGCATGAAGATTGTCGGGCCGGGTCAGGTAACCGCATCCCGCCTGACGGGCAAAGGCGCGAAATTCCGGCCGCCGCCCGTCATCAAGGATGTAAACGTGGAAGCGATCCCGGGGATAATCCATGTCCATCGCCGCGAACACGGTGTTCTGGACGATCGCCAGACTTTCATTATAGGTCGGGATATAGACGTCGATCACCGGCCAGTTTTCCGGTTCGCCCTCAATTTCCACGACCGGGCGCTCCAGCGGCCAGCTGGTCTGGAGCAGGCCCAGCACCAGGATGACCCAGGCATAGAGTTCCGCCAGATAGAGGCCGCTGCCGAGCAGGGCCGCAGGCAGGCTGTCAAATTCCAGCGTGTGCGTGGTGCGCCAGAACAGATAGCGGGTGGAGACGAGCAGCGACAAAAGGCCGATGGCAATCGTCGACCGTCGGCTGGATGAGCGATTGAACAGGATCGCACCCGCCATGGTGGTCAGCGCGAATATCCATTGCGATTCCAGATCCAGCGGAACGGTCACGACGACGATGATGACGGCCGCGACAAAGATCCCCGTCGCAAGCCTCAACAGGGCCCACGGCGCGACAATTTGACGGAGGGACATTTACGCGTCTCCAGTAACCTTGAGGTCAGCCTCTCCCAAGGCCAGGCCGAGGCGCTCCTCCACGGCGGAGGCGAAAAACCGCAGATCCTGCAAGGCAGCGCTCAGCGGCGCATATTTGGTGATGGGTTCGAACCGTGCGAGCGCTTCATTGACGGCCTCGTCACGGCGGACGGTGGCCAGCAACTGATCGCCGAACAGGTCGCGGACGAAACTGTGGCTGTGGCGGGACAGGCGATGCCGGTCATCGAGCTGATTGAGAACGAACACCGTCCTGTCCAGCTTCATTGCCGGAGCGGTCGCGCTCAGCCGGTTCAGCGTACCCAGCGATGCCGCGGTCGGCAATAGTGGGCAAATGTGCAGATCGCAGCGTCGCATGAGCAGTTCAACCAGATGGCGATCTTCCGAGGCGACATCGACGACCCATAGATGCCGGCTGTCGAAAAGCCGATCCAATGCGGCCTCGGGGTCGCTCATGAATGACAGCGACCGGCTATGGCCATGCCCTTGCAACAGGCTGACGCCAAAGGCGACCAGCGGCTCGTCATGCGCGGCTCCCAGTTCGGGCACGGCCTGGGCAGGCGTGAACCCGAAATGCATCTTCAGCGAATTCTGATAGGTGCAGTCGAGGGCATTGACCTCATGCCCCTTGCCCGCCAGCTGCAACGCCAGTTGCGCCGCAAGAAAGGTCGTGCCGGTGCCGCCCTTGGGAGACTGGACAAGAATGAGAGCCATCAGTCCATCTCCGAGAAACGATGGAAAAATGCGCCCAGATCAACATCCCTGTCCTCTGCCCGCTGGCGCGCGGAGAGGCCATATTGGGAGAATATCTGATTCGGACCAGCCGGAACGGGGGCAGACAGTGGTGCTGCGGAAGGCTTGACGGCTTTCGCCACGCCTTGCGGAGCCGGGGTCACCGCCCCCTCTCCAACGACGCCATGATCGCCGAGAACTGCCTCAAAAATCGGCCATAATTCGGTTTCCGAGAAGGGATCCTCAAAAACCTTGTAAGCAAAATCCCTGCGATTCAGCTTTTCCAGCAACTTACGAGCATCTCGACGCATTGGCCCCCCAGGCGTTACCGATAATTCGACCTCTCCCTTATATCTTTTTTACTATAACTTCCTTTATATAAGTATACCGGCGTGTGATAGAGCGTTTGTTGTTGATCTGTATCAAAACAAGACGGCGCCTTTCAGCGCCCTTAGCTGAAGGCTTTCAGTCTCCATTGACATGTCGCCCAGGCAGTCAGGATTGTCTGGTCATGCTGCCGGTAATTTAGTTTAGGGAGCCAGAGGGAAATGCTCCCGCTCAGGACCGGCCGGCGCATTGCGACCCGCCATTTTCACCGGCTTGAAAGCGGGCTTTTCCGACGCCGCCGGATCACTCCGCCCGCGCGGGCACGGGGACGATGATGAAGTGATCGTGGACCTGCCGCTGGCCGGGTGTGTCCAGCGGCTCCTTCAGGCCGGTCTGGAGTTCGCCAATGGTTTGCGCCGGCAACGGGAGGGAATGTTCGTCTGGATGCGTCGGCGCTTCGTGCCCATAGTCGCGGCCTGGCTCGGACGTCATCTCGATATGCGCGCCCATGACGGCGCAGATCGGATGCTTCATCGCAAAGGCTGCCAGGCGGTCGACGCTGGCGCGGTTTTCGGCGAGGAAATTTACCGGCACGTAAAGGCGGCCGGGATAGAGCGTGTCGCCCGACAACAGGAGCTTGAGTCGGGGATCGTAGATCATGATCGCGGCGGCCTGGTGCCCGGGCGTCGCGATGATCCGGAGCGGGCGCCCGCCGAGATCGAATTTGGCAACCCCGTCGGGCCAGTTGGAAATGCCGAAAAAGCTGGCGACATCCGACGGCTTCAGGCCGACGATGATCGTGTTCGGGCGATCACGGAAGGCTGCGTCTCCGGCAACATGGTCGCCATGGCTGTGGCTATGGGCGACCACCAGCGGGATCGAGCGGCGTCCGCGAGCGGCCAGCCACTGCGCGACCACCCGGTCGACTGTCGGCCTTATGCGGCCGCCTTCGGCCCCGGTGTCGATCAGCAAGGCCCTGTCGCGCCCGAAGAGCAGATAGAGGAAGGGTGCTTCGAAATTGGTCTTGACCGACTGGCGGATGACGAAACTGTCCCTGTCGAGTTGCTGGACCTGGGTGGAGGGTTCCTGCGGCAGCGTGCCGTCCATCCACGTCTCGGCCAGCAGCTTTGGCAGCGGACCGCAGGCTGCCCTCACCTCAGGCGCATAGCCCGAACCGCTCGCGATCAGGAGCGCCGCACTCAATCCAAGGGCCGGTGCCCGTCGAACCCTGCGCGCATCCGCGGCCATCGCCTTTTCCCCCTTCATGCAAGGCAGCATTGCGATGATGCTGCGTGCCTTGCCGGGGCGCCATCCTTTCGGAACAGCGCCCCGGCAGCAGCATCAGATCAATATTTGAAGCGCGCTTCGATGCCGAAGGTGCGCGGATTGATGACGGTCTGCTTATAGTAGCGCAGCAATACGCCATCGTTGAGGCCCACGCGCGAGCGGTCATTGGAAACGGACGCCACCGCATATTTGTCGAAGATATTGTTCGCGAACAGGACGAGACTGTAACGATCCGTCTCATAAGCGAGCGAGGCGCGGTGCAGCACATAGCCCGGAAGCTTGTCGCCATAAGCGCGGTCCCAGCCGAGCCGGGTCACGACGTTGCCGCGATAGGTCGCCGTCCAGTCAGCCACCAGATTGCCGGCCATGAACGGCATCGTGTAGGTCGCGCCCAGACTGCCGCTGTTCTTCGCGGAACCCGGAAGGCGATCCCCCGACAGCGCGTCCAGCTGGATGGGCGAACTGGGATAGGTGCCGGCCGGGTCGTTGACCGCGATGATCCCCGGAACATCCTGCGTCAGCTTCGCGTTGGTGTAGGAGTAGGTTCCCTGGATCGACAGTCCTTCGATCGGCTTTGCCTGGAAGGATGTTTCGAAGCCCTCCGACTTCGCCTTGCCGCCGTTGACGATGATGCCGACGATGCCGTTGATGGTGGCGGAATCCACCTGAATGCCGTCCCATTTGATCTGGAAAACGTTGAAGTTGAACGTCAGCTTGCGATCGAAAAGCTGGGTGCGGATGCCCAGTTCGGCATTTTTCGTCGTGTCGGGGCCGAACTGGATTTCGTTGGGCAGCGCGCACACATTCTGCTGCGTCGGATCGAGCGGCAACACGCAAGGCGCGACCGTGTTCGGGCCGCCGATGCGATAGCCCTTGCTGTAGGTGGCGTAGGCCATGATGTCGGGGGTAAAATTATAGGATGTGTTGAACTTCCACACCCAGCCGCTCTTCTTCGACTTGCCGCCGGCAGAGGGAAGGTCATAAGGGCTGACCGGGTCGCCGAGCAGTGGGAGCACTGCGCGACCGCTGACGTCAGACGTATAGCCGAAATAGCGCAGGCCTGCCGTCACCTGCCATTCGGGTATGATCCTGAGCGTGCCTTCCCCGAAGACTGCCTTCTCCGTCACCTTCGACTTGTTGAAGCTGTTATATTCGACCTCATCGGGATTGGGCTGCGTGCCGAATTCAACCCAGGGGTGATTGGGAACATGTTCGGTATATTCGCGGAGCCGCTTCTGCTGATTGTAGAAGCCGCCGATCACCCAGTTGAACGGGCCGCCATGACGGGAGACGAAGCGGACTTCCTGATTGAACTGCTTGCGGCGATCATGACTCTCGTTCCAGCTCGAAAAAGCCGGGAACGCTTCATAGCCATAATCGAGATCAAGCAGAAGGTCGGTATTGTCCGTCTGATTGTCGTTCTTCACATCGGTATAGGCAGTTGTCGAAACAAGATCGGCAATGTTCGCGATATTGGCGTTGATTTCCATGGCTCCCAAGTGCGCGCGCCGCTTCACCGGTTCGATATAGCGGGCCGCACTTTGATATTTGCCCGTTCCAAGAACGCCGTCGCTGTTATATTGACCGCCGTCCGTCTTGGTCTGCTGGAACGCATAGGTGAAGTTGACCTTGAGATCCTCGCTGAACTGGAAAAGCAACTGGTTGCGCGTGGTGAAGGTCTTCTCGAAATTGAGATCCTTCTCCTTTCTCAGGTTCGCGGCATAGCCGGCAGGCGAGATGCTCGTGGGACCATCGGGCTGCGGCAGCGAAACGCCGGGCGTCTGGAGCAGCAGCGGATAGTCGATGAAGCCGGGATCGTAGTAATAGCCCGTGGCCGAGCGGAAGGCGATATGATCCCTGACGATCGGGATGTTGATGACACCGTCCAGCTGATAGCCCAGCTTGCCGCTGTGGCCCTTGCCATACAGGCGGCTGTGCACCTCGCCTTCAATTTTCTCCGTATTGGGCCGGTTGGGAATATTGCGGATCGCGCCCGCCAGAGTGCCAAGGCCATAGAGCGTTCCCTGCGGCCCGAGCAGCGTTTCGACGCGCGCGATGTCGAGCAGTTTGAAGTCGTAATAGAGCGGAACCTCGCCGAGATAGACGCCCAGTGCGCTGTCATAGGAATTGCCGGTGGAGCTGGAATCCGAAGCATTGAGGCCGCGCAGCACGATCGTTCCGGTCGAGCCCGGACCTGTGTCCGATATCGTCACGCCGGGCGTGAAATCGGCAATGTCGCGCACGTCGTCGATCCGCTGCCGGGCGATCTGCTCCTGGCCGACGGCGCTGATGTTGATCGGCACATCCTGGATCGAAACCGCGCGGCGCGTGGCCGTCACGACGATCTCGTTGCCGTCGCCGCCTGCGCCCTCGGCACCGTCCGCGGCGCCCTGGGCGAAAGCCGAAGTGGTCCCAACGCCCATAAGAATGGTCGCGCCAAGCAATGTATTGCGAAACAATTTCATAGTCACTTCGACCCCCTTGCAGTTGAGCCTCAAGTGACATCCTTCCCCTTGGCGCTCTGGCTAGGCCGGCACCTTGTCAGCCGGTTTCCGGCCAGTCGTCATCGTCATTTCCTGACGCGCGCCTTCCTGTGCGGCCCGAGCGGCGTCGATCATCATTCGATCAGTTCGAAGGCCGTGCAGTGGATCGACCAGGCCAAAACGGCAGGCGCTGCCGGCGACTGGCGGCGTCGCACCCGAGAGAGCAGCATTGCGAGCCGGTCTTCGATCCACGAACCCTCACTTCAAGCCGGTGGCTGCCCGGCTATTCTACCCTTTGGTTCCGCCGCTTCGATGAGCGGTTGGCCCTACGGTATGGATATTACCTAACGGGTCAAGCGTAATAATTTTGCACCTGCTCAGTATGACTGCGCAGATTGGGTGCAATGCACAATATGGCGGTTTTCTTATGATGCGCGCCGAATCGAATGTTGGCGGCACGGGCGACAGCGGGACAGGAGCGGGATGATGAAGGACCGCTCGACCACCGAATCGCAAAGCCCGACCGCCACAAGAGTCCGCGGCCGTTTACGCGCCAGAACTGCCGGTAATTTGGTCGATTCGCAGGAATGAGCTGGCCGAGAAAGCAGTGATGCTGTCCGCTTTGCCGTGGCGGTCAGGGCGCGAAACCCCAGATTTCCGTCGCCGGAAATAGTATTACCTAATGTTTCAAAGGTAATAATTCCGGGTGGACAGGCTCGTGCTGCTTTGCAATAGTGCACCTCGAAAGGGGACGAACAATGATCCGAATGTTCCGCAACGCAGGCCGGGCTGCACTGATGGCTGGAGCAGTTTTGCTTGCATCCTGCTCGCAGACGGCAGATGCCCCTTCAAAGCCCAAGACAGAGTTCAACATCGGATGGTCGATCTACGCGGGCTGGATGCCGTGGCCCTATGCCCAGCAGGCCGGAATCGTGAAGAAGTGGGCCGATAAATACGGCATCAAGATCAATATCGTTCAGGTCAACGACTATGTCGAATCGGTGAACCAATATACTGCCGGCAAATTCGATGGCGTGACGGTCACCAACATGGATGCTCTGACCATTCCGGCCGCCGGCGGGAAAGATACCAGCGCGATCATCGTCGGTGACTATTCGAACGGCAATGACGGCATACTGCTCAAGGGCGCCGACAATTTCTCGGCCATAAAGGGGAAGCAGGTCTATCTGGTCGAACTTTCGGTCTCCCACTATCTTCTCGCCCGCGCGCTGGAGAAGTCGGGGATGAAGCCCACCGACGTCAGGACCGTGAACACGTCCGATGCCGATATCGTCGGCGCATTCTCCAGCCCGGACGTGACCGCAGCGGTCGCATGGAACCCGCAGCTTTCGGTAATGAAGGCGCAGGCCGGTGCGAAGGAGGTCTTCAGTTCCGCGCAGATCCCCGGCGAAATCCTGGATCTGCTGGTGGTCGATACGGCAACCCTGAAGGCGAATCCGAATCTGGGCAAGGCGCTGACCGGTATCTGGTTCGACACGATGGCGCTGATGAAGCGGCAGGATGCGCAGGGCAAGGCGGCCCGCGCGGCCATGGCAAAGCTGGCAGGGACGACGCCCGAAATGTTCGAAAGCCAGCTGGCGACGACGCATCTCTATTCCGATCCCAAATCCGCCGTGGCGGCCACTTCCGCACCCGCACTTGTTCAGAGCATGACGCAGGTGCGGGACTTCAGCTTCGCCCATGGCCTGTTCAAGGGCGCCGCTTCAGCCGATGCCGTCGGCATGAGCTTCGCCGGCGGGAAGACGCTGGGCGATGCCCAGCATGTAACGCTGCGGTTCGACGATAGCTTCATGAAACTGGCTGCCGACGGAAAGCTTTGAGCCGTCCCGATCGATCCCCTCTGTAGGACGATGATGATATGCGCTGGGTGAATCGACATGTGAGCCGAGGTGATCGGTTGCTGCTGGGGGCAGTGCCGATCCTGCTGCTGGTCCTGCTCTATCTGTTCCTGGCGGCCCAGCGCCACGCCGCCAATCAGTTCGACAAGATATTGCCGCTGCCCGATGGCATGGCGAAAGCGATGGCGAGCCTGCTTTTCCAGCCGGACCAGCTGACGGGACAGCTGCTTTTCTGGGCGGATACGCTGGCAAGTCTGGAGCGGCTCGGCATCGGTCTTGGCGTCGCGACGCTGGCGGCCATTCTCGTCGGACTGGTACTCGGCGTCCTCCCGCCGGTGCGGGCGACCTTCGGGCCGCTGGTAACGGGCATTGCCGTGATCCCGCCCATCGCCCTGCTCCCCATCCTCTTCATCGCCCTTGGCCTTGGCGAGACGGCGAAGATCGCGCTGATCGTCATCGGCATAGCGCCTGTCATGGTGCGGGACATCGCCGCTCATGTGGCTGCATTGCCGCGCGAACAGATCATCAAGGCGCAGACGCTGGGCGCCAGCAGTTGGCAGATCATGATACGGGTCGCTCTGCCACAGGCCATGCCGCGCGTTTTCCACGCGATGCGCCTGTCGCTGGGACCGGCCTGGGTCTTCCTGATCTCGGCAGAAGCCATCGCGTCGGACGTAGGCCTTGGCTATCGGATATTCCTCGTCCGTCGGTATCTCTCGATGGACGTCATCATTCCCTATGTCGCCTGGATCGCGCTGCTGGCGGTGGCGATGGACCTCACCCTCACCTTCCTAAGCCAGCGCCTGTTCCCCTGGGCTCATGGAGCCAGCCATTGAGCGCCCTCCTCTCCCTGCGCGACGTGTGGGTCGAATATGGCGACAAGATCGTGCTCGAACGGGTGTCGATCGATATCGAAGAAGGATCCTTCGTTTCGATCATCGGGCCTTCGGGCGCGGGGAAGAGCAGCCTGCTGCGCCTCATCCTCGGCCAGGAGGCGGCGACGCGAGGATCGGTCCTTCTGGACGGAACGCCGCTTGCGCCCGAGTGCGGACCGGACCGGGGCGTCGTCTTTCAGCGCTATTCGGTCTTTCCGCACCTGTCGGCCCTGCGCAATACCGTGTTCGGACTGGAGTGCAGTAAGGCGTCCTTGTCGGCGCGCCTGTTCGGCAAGGCGCACCGCGAAGCGGTCGAGGAGGCGACCGAGATGCTGACCGCAGTCGGCCTCGGCGACAGCCTCCACCTGTATCCTGCCCAGATGTCGGGCGGCATGCAGCAGCGTTTGGCGATCGCTCAGGCGCTGATCAAGCGGCCGCGCATCCTGTTGCTCGACGAGCCGTTCGGCGCGCTCGATCCCGGTATCCGCGCCGACATGCACCGGCTGATTACCCGGCTCTGGCGCGACTATTCGCTGACGATCATCATGGTGACGCACGACATCCGGGAGGCGTTCAGCCTGGGAACGCGGGTACTCGCCCTGGACAAGCGTCGCCACGATCCGCACGCCCCGCACCGCTTCGGCGCAACGGCAGTCTATGATCTGGCCCTGCGCAAGCCTGCGCCCGACGCAGCCGGCGGAACGGAAGAGGCGGCGGCCTCGCCGGACGGCGAACAGGACAATGAGGAGAAGATTGGACATGGTTAGCGAACCTGCGGGCCTTGCGAGGCTGAGCATGAGCTTGCCGGCGGATCTGTTCCGGCAGCTCGACATGATGGTGGAGGAGCGCGGTCTGCCGTCGCGCTCGCAACTGATCGCCGAACTTATCCGACATGCGCTCGCCGAACATGAGGCCTTCACCCGTCCCGACGAGATGCTGGCCGGCACCATCACCATCGTCTATCGCGGCGACCGCGGCCGCGTGCGGCATCAGCTCGCCCAGACGCAGGCGGATTATCTCAAGGAGGTCATCTCCTCCCAGCATGTCTTCCTGGAGGATGACCAGTCGCTCGAAGTCCTGCTGGTGCAGGGGCCTGCATCGCTGCTCAAGGAACTGTGCGATGCGCTGAGACGCGTGCGTGGCGTTCACCAGCTTCAGCTTGTGACGACGACCGCCCTGCTCCCCCCGCTCTACGACCAGGAATCCGTCAACCAGACAAACGGAGTGATGGCATGACGACTCTTGCCAACCCCACCGCAGCCCGCGACCACGCCCGCGCAATGGCGGGGACGGTGGTTGAAGCCATGCGGGTGCTTCCGCCGATCGCCGACGACCTGCCGCACGGGGTGTCCGCCGACGATCTTGTGTGGGAAGAAACGATCGCGGCGGGCGGCTATGCGACACGGCGTCTGCCGCGCGGCGCCCGCCTGAGGCTGATCGACCTCAAGGGCGATGCCTGCGCTTCGCTGCTGATCTTCAACGCCGAAATGCCCACCGAACGGCTCAATGTCGCCGATACGGTGAAAGTGCAGTGGAACGCCTATCTCGGCACCGGCAAGCTGCTGCTGTCGGATATGGGCCGCGTCCTCATGAGTTTCCTCGAAGACGACGCGGGGACGCATGACACATTCTGCGGCACGTCGAATGCCGCAACCAATGCGGTTAAATATGGCGACGGGAGCAATAGCGGCCCGGCGCCCAACGGTCGCGACCGCTTCCTGCTGGGGGCCGCCAAACATGGCCTTCAGCGGCGGGACGTTCATCCGTGCGTCAATCTGTTCAAGGGCGCCCGTATCGATGGCGACGGCAGCATCGTGCCGCAGATCGGGCCGTTCGCGCCCATGAGAAGCCTGGTGCTGCGCGCGGAAATGGAGATCATCGTCGTGATCGCGAATTGCCCGCATGTTCTTGACCCGCGCGAAAACTGGACCGTGACGCCGCTCCGCGCGACGGCCTGGCGCGGTCCTGTCACGCCTGCGGACGATGCGATCCGGATCGCCACTCCAGAGGGCCTGCGCGCCTTCGAGAATGTCGAAGACTATTTCCGCCGTTAAAAGGGGAACGCCTCAATGAGCGTCGATATTCACCTGTCCGGTCTTCCGGGCACCGTCCTCCATGACGTGACCGTGCCGGCGCGAGCGCCCTGGCTGCATCATGTCGCAGCCGGCCAGACCCTGCGGATCGTCGATCTGGAAGGAAATCAGGCGGTCGATTTCCTCCTCTACTCCGCGCAGGACGATGCGGAGCGTTACAGCGCGCAGGATACCGTCGCCGCGCAAGGCAATCTCTTCCTTCGCGAAGGCACCGTACTGCGTTCCAACGAGGGACGACCGATGATGACCATCACCGCCACGTCCGTCGATTATCACGACACGATCGGCGGCGCCTGTTCCTGCGAATCCAACACGCTTCGCTACGGCCACCACACCAAGGCCGAACATGCCTGCGTCGAAAACTTCCTGGAGGCCAATTTGCGGGAAGGCAGGGGTAAGCGCGACATTGTTTCCAACATCAATTTCTTCATGAACGTGCCGGTGGAGGCCGACGGATCGCTGGGCATCGTCGACGGCATCTCCGCGCCCGGCCTGACCGTCGACTTGCACGCGGAGATGGATGTCATCGTGGTGGTTTCAAACTGCCCGCAGATCAACAACCCGTGCAACGGTTTCAACCCGACGCCCGTGCGCATGATTGTCGCCGCATGAGGTTCGATACCGTCCTCATCGCAAACCGCGGAGCGATCGCCACCCGCATCATCCGCACGCTCCGGCGAATGGGCTTGCGCTCCGTAGCGGTCTATTCGGAAGCGGACGAGGATTCCCTCCACGTCGCGCAAGCCGACGAGGCCGTCTGCATCGGCGGTGCGCGCGCCTCCGAAAGCTATCTCAACATCGGGGCCATAATGGATGCGGCCCGCCGGACGGGTGCCGGCGCCATTCATCCGGGCTATGGCTTCCTTGCCGAAAATGTCGAATTCGCCGACGCCTGCGCGAAGGCCGGCATCATCTTCATCGGCCCCACGCCGGACAATATCCGCACCTTTGGCCTCAAACACAGCGCGCGCGCTCTCGCGGCTGCGCACGATGTTCCGCTCGCTCCCGGCACGGATCTGCTCAGGGACGAGGCGCAGGCGGTGCTTGCCGCGCGGGAGATCGGCTTCCCCGTGATCCTCAAGGCAACGGCGGGCGGCGGCGGGATCGGCATGCGCGTCTGCGAGGACGAGGCCGCCGTCCGCGAGAGTTTCGCTGCCGTCGCGCGGCTGGGCGAAAGCAATTTCGGTGACGCCGGCATCTTCCTGGAGCGATACATCCGACGCGCACGACATATCGAAGTGCAGATATTCGGCGACGGCGAAGGGCGCGTCATGCCCGTGGGCGAGCGGGACTGCTCGCTCCAGCGCCGCAACCAGAAAGTGGTCGAGGAAGCGCCTGCGCCCCTGCTGCCCGAAGCGGTGCGCAGCGAACTGATCGCCGCCGCCACGCGGCTGGGAGAGGCCGCGTCCTATCGGTCGGCCGGAACGGTCGAATTCCTCTATGACGCGGAACGCGAAGAATTCTTCTTCCTGGAAATGAACACCCGCCTCCAGGTCGAACATGGCGTCACCGAGGAGGTGATGGGCATCGATCTCGTCGAATGGATGATCCGCGGCGCTGCCGGAGACTTCTCCTTCCTCGATGGCGAGCCTCCCCGCCCCCACGGCCATTCCGTGCAGGTGCGCCTCTATGCCGAAGATCCCGCGCTCGACTATCGCCCGACCTCCGGCACGCTGACGGCCGTCGCGTTTCCGCCGGACATTCGCGCCGAAACCTGGTGCATGGCGGGCAGCACGGTCAGCGCCTGGTATGATCCGATGCTGGCGAAGCTGATCGTCCACGCGCCCACCCGCGCGCAGGCCGTCGCGGCCATGCAGGCGGCACTCGACCAAAGCCGTGTCGACGGGATCGAGACCAATCTGCGCTGGCTCCGGGAGGTGGTGCGTTCGTCTCCATTCGTCAGCGGGGAAGTTTCGACCCGCGTCCTCGACGGCATCGCCTTCCATCCGCGCAGCATCCAGATCGTCAGCGGTGGCACGGCGACGACCGTTCAGGATTGGCCCGGCCGGCAGAAATTGTGGGCCGTGGGTGTTCCGCCATCCGGTCCGATGGACGATCAGTCGTTCCGCCTCGGCAACCGGCTGCTGGGCAATGCGGAAGGCACGGCCGGTCTGGAAGTCATCCATACCGGCCCGACGCTGACCTTCACCGCGCCCGCGCGCATCTGTCTCACCGGGGCCGATTTCAGCGCCAAACTCGACGGGACGCCGGTGCCGCGCGGGGTCGCCATCGACGTCGGAGAGGGAAGGACGCTCACGCTTGGCCGGGTGACGGGCGGCGGCATACGCGGCTATATCCTGTTCGCGGGCGGTCTCGACATCGCGCCCTATCTCGGCAGCCGCAGCACATTCGAGCTTGGCCAGTTCGGCGGGCACGCCGCGCGCCGGCTGCTGGCAGGCGATACGCTGCATCTGGCCGATGAGGCGGTCGGGCCTGCGCTGTCGGAAGTGGCTCTGCCCCCGTTGACCAGGGAATGGACCCTGCGCGTGCTCTATGGTCCGCACGGGGCGCCCGATTTCTTCACCGACGAGGATATCGAAGAGATCGTGGCAGCGGAGTGGCAGGTGCACTATAACAGCAACCGCACCGGCGTCCGGCTGATCGGTCCCAAGCCCCGCTGGGCACGCGCTGACGGCGGCGAGGCGGGTCTGCACCCGTCCAACATCCACGACAATCCCTATGCGATCGGCGCCGTCGACTTTACCGGCGACATGCCCATCATCCTGGGGCCGGACGGCCCTTCGCTCGGCGGTTTCGTCTGCCCCTTCGTGGTGATCGCGGCAGACCGCTGGATCACGGGTCAACTCGCGCCCGGCGACAGGCTGCGTTTCGTGCCGGTCGATGTCGAGGACGCGCGCGCGGCGGATCTGCATCAGCGCAGGTTGATCGCATCAGGCACGGCGCACGGGGTCGGACCGGCCCGGCCGATCGGGACGCTGTCCCCCGTCCTCGCGGAAATTCCGGCCACTTCGGATCGGCCGCGCACGGTCTATCGGCAACAGGGCGACCGCAATATCCTGGTCGAATACGGCCCCATCGTGCTGGATATCGAGCTGCGGATAAGGGCGCACGCGCTGATGGCGGAACTTGAGCGGCTCGCTCCCGCCGGGATTATCGATATCGTGCCCGGCATCCGCTCCCTCCAGTTGCATTTCGACGGCGAGATCATGGATCAGCGGGCCGCGCTGGACATGCTGATGGCGGCGGAAGAGCGGCTTGGCGATCTGGCGGACTTCGTCGTCCCGTCACGTATCGTCCACCTGCCGCTCAGTTGGCGCGATCCGGCCACGATCGAGACGATCGAAAAATATATGGGTGCCGTCCGCGCCGACGCGCCCTGGTGTCCCGACAACATCGAATTCATCCGGCGGATCAACGGCCTTCCCGATACCGCGGCCGTCGAGAATCTGATCTTCGAGGCGAATTATCTGGTCCTGGGTCTTGGCGACGTTTATCTGGGCGCCCCGGTGGCAACCCCGGTCGATCCGCGGCATCGGCTGGTCACCACCAAATATAATCCGGCACGCACCTGGACGCCGCCCAATGTCGTTGGGATCGGCGGGGCCTATATGTGCATCTACGGCATGGAAGGACCGGGCGGCTATCAACTGTTCGGCCGCACCATCCAGATGTGGAATACCCATCGGCAGACCGACGCCTTCACCGGGGGAAAGCCCTGGCTGCTGCGCTTTTTCGACCAGATCCGCTTCTATCCCGTCAGTGCGGACGAACTTGTCGAATGGCGCCGCGATTTCCCGAGCGGCCGGCGGTCGATCAGGATCGAGCCGTCCGAGTTCCGCCTCGCCGACTATCGCGCGTTCCTGGCGGACAATGCGAAGTCGATCGCTGAATTCGAGGCGCGGCGGCAAACCGCCTTCGATGAAGAGCGCGCCGAGTGGCAGCGAAATGGCGAGTTCGACCGCGTCGCGCACCTTGTCGAAGCGGAGCAACCCCCGTCGGATGCGGTCGAGATTCCCGATGGGACCGATCTGGTCGAAGCGCCCTTTGGCGGCAATTTGTGGAAACTGCTCGTTGAGCCCGGCGACGAGGTCCATGCCGGCGAAACGATCGCGATCATAGAGGCGATGAAGATGGAATGTGCCGTTCACAGCCCGGGAGCGGGCAAGGTCGAGGCGCTCTATGTGCAGGAACGGCAATCGCTGCAGCCCGGTGCGCCGATGATGGCGCTGAGGAGGCACGCATGAGCGCGCCCGCCGGGAGCCGGCTGACCCGCCGCAGCGTGTCGATGATTGCCGATGCGGTCCAGGCGGGGCGCATGAGTGCCGTTGCGGTGGCCGAAGAGACGATCGCGCGTCTGGCCCTTTATGACGCGATCCAGCCCCAGATCTGGATCAGCCGGGTCGCGCCGGACGCCCTGATCGAGGCCGCCCGCGCAGTCGATGCGCGACTGGCGGCAGGCGAAGCCTTGCCACTGGCCGGCGTCCCCTTCGCCGTGAAGGACAATATCGATGTCCAGGGGCTGGATACGACCGCGGCCTGCCCCGCCTTCACCTATCGGCCGGAAGCTTCGGCCACGGTCGTTGAACGGCTGATCGCGGCGGGTGCGATCTGCGTGGGCAAGACCAATCTCGACCAGTTCGCCACCGGACTGAATGGCACGCGAAGCCCGTATGGCAGCCCCAGAAACGCTTATAACCTGTCCTACGTCAGCGGTGGCTCCAGCTCCGGTTCCTCGGTCGCGGTTGCGGCAGGCCTGGTTGCCTTCGCGCTCGGCACCGACACCGCTGGCTCGGGCCGCGTTCCGGCGGCTTTCCAGCATCTGATCGGCTTCAAGCCCAGCAAAGGGCGGTGGAGCAACAGCGGTCTCGTGCCAGCCTGCCGCACGCTCGACTGCATCACCGCCTTCACGAGCGACACAGCGGACGCCCGGCTGGTCGATTCCGTCGCAGCAGGCTTCGATGCGGCCGACCCCTATTCCAAACCGCTTGCCGACCGTCCGATCGGACGCAAGCGGATCGGCGTCCCCCGACGCGACCAGCGCGCATTCTTTGGCGATGCTCAGTCCGAATATCTCTATGATCGGGCGCTCGACAGGCTCTCCACCCTCGCCCAGCTGGTGGAGATCGACTATGCGCCGCTGCAGGAGGCGGCGCAGCTCCTCTACGGTGGTCCCTGGGTGGCGGAGCGGACCGCCGCCATCGCGGACCTGCTCACCGACCATCCCCACGCCATCGATCCCACGGTGCGCGAAGTCGTCGAGCCGGGACTGGAAATAAGCGCCGTCGATCTGTTCAACGGCATCTACCGGCTTGCCGAACTCAAGCGTCATGCTGACATGCTTTGGGAGAGCGTCGACCTGCTCGCCTTCCCCACCACCGGCACGACCTATCGGGTCGCGGAACTCAAGGCCGCGCCGATCGCGCTCAACAGCGCTCTGGGCTTCTACACCAATTTCGTGAACCTGTTGGACATGGCCGCTGTCGCCGTGCCCGCCGGCATAAGGTCGAATGCGACCGGGTTCGGCATCACCCTGATCGGTCCCGCCGACAGCGATGTTGCGCTGCTTGACGCCGCCGACGCCTATATTTCGGCCGCGGATGTTCCGTCGCCGCCACCGCTCGATCTGGAGGGCAAAATGGAAACCGTAAAACTCGCTGTAGTCGGTGCTCATCTGAAAGATATGCCGTTGCACTGGCAACTCACCTCCCGCGACGCGAAGTTCGTGGGCGCGTTCGAAACAGCCCCCAACTACCGCCTTTATGCGATGGCGGACAGCGTGCCGCCCAAGCCCGCGCTGGTGCACAGCGAGGACGGCGGATCGATCGCGCTGGAGGTTTACGAACTGGGGATCGCCGAGTTCGGCAGCTTCGTGGTCGAGGTGCCGGCGCCATTGGCGATAGGCACAGTAACGCTGGCCGACGGCAGCAGCGTCAAGGGCTTCGTCGCTGAGCCGCGCGCGCTGACGGGCGCCGAGGACATCACCTCCCTGGGCGGATGGCGCGCCTACATCGCGCAGCGCGCCTGATCTTCGCGAGGAAAGGGGCAAGGCATGAAACGGCTCAGGAGATTGATCATGACAGTGGCGGCGGGATGCGCGGCCTCTACGGCCCACGCGGAGCAGGTGATCGAGGTGCCGGGCTTCGCGGATTTCCTGGCGGTCGACGGCGACAGCGTCTGGGCGACCAATGCCGGCCGGGTCGAACGCTGGTCTCGGCAGGGCAGGCTTGCCGCCGTTGTCATGTCGAAGCCCTGTGGCGCCATGGCCCTGTCCGACGGTGCGCTCTGGGTAGCCGACTGCCAGGAAAATGCGCTCATAAAGATCGATACGCAAACCGCGCAGAAAACCGCCACCATCGCTACCGGCATCGCCAATCCCAAGGGCGAACTGAATGTGGTCGCGGGTGCCGGATCGATCTGGGTCGCCAGCCATCAGAAGGGCGTCGTGTCCCGCATCGACCCGGCGAAAGACGAGGTGACGGCAACCATAGCCGTCAATCCCGGCACCCATTATCTGGCGTTCGGCTTCGGATCGGTCTGGGCGGTCAGCAGCGAAAGCCGCTCGATCCAGCGCATCGATCCCGCGACCAACAGCGTCGTCAAGACGACCGCGCTTGGCAGGGAGCCGGGTTTCCTGGCGGCCGGGGAAGCCGGGGTCTGGGTTCAGGAACAGGGCGACGGAACCGTCGTCCGCATCAACCCGGAAAGTGGCGACGTGGCTGGCCGGGTCAAGGTCGGCACGGTGCTGAAATGGGGCGACATCGATACGGGCGGCGGGCTTGTATGGCTGCGCACCACGGAGGATCAGACCTTTGTCGTGATCGACCCGAAGTCGATGACGATCAGGGCGCGAGTGGGGAAAGCGGAAGGGAGCGGCGCGCTGCGCTTCACGAATTCAGGCATCTGGACGTCCGCGCATGACGTGCACACGCTGACCTGGTGGCCCGATCCGGCGAAGCTGGCGAAATGAGGCGTCCGCGGCGCCGTCGGGCGCCGCGGAGCAGATTCTCAGCGAGCGGAAGCCAGCTGGACGGGCGACTTATCGCCAGCCTTGGCAAGTCGGGCTTCGATCTGGGCGCGGATGTCGGCCGCAACCGCGGTGCGACAATCCCGAGCCTTGGCTTCGAGAGCGAGGTGCACGCCCGCCATATGATCGCCGCAAACGGCCCGCGCCGCCTGATCCATGCGAATGGCGAGGCTCTGTTGGCCAGCGGCCGTCGAAAGATCCAGCCCCTTGAGGTTGAGGATCGCCGCATCCTGAGCGAAAGGATTGCCGCCGGTGGTCCCAGCGATTGCCGGGGTCGCGAAGGCGAAAACCGCCAGGCACATGAGCCCAATTTTCATCATCTTCTCCTGTGCGAAAAACGAGCGCCGCTCTTCGGCGACTGGCGCGTAGATAAGCTCAGGAGAGAAAACTTACAATATCTATAGTGAATATATTATTTTATTACTTATCCGGGTTGCGGTTATTACTTGGCCCTCACCACAAGCATCGCCAGGTCATCCGAATGGCCGAGCAGCCCGATCGGGAGATCGGCTTCATGGCTTGCCCCATCGACCGCGACCGTGACGGTTCGCGCCAGAGGGGCAGACCAGGAACGGACGATGCGGACCGGGAGGCGGACCCGCCAGTTGCGGCGGCCTTCGACCCGCACTGGGTGACCATTGATGCTGACATTGGACGCGATATCGTCCCGGTCGCCGGAAATCAGCAGGCAGTTCTCCGACCGGAATTCCACCAGTCGGGTGCGCGGCGCGGCAGCGGCGGCCGGCTCCACGAACGCCGCGGCCAATGCCATGCAGAAGGCGAATGTCCCCAATCTTGGCATGTCGCACGCTTCCTTTCAGTCGATGAAGATGCCGGATCGTTCGAAGAAGTGCCGCACCGGGGCCATAACCTGCCCGTGCCGCTTCCAGCGGGCGACCGAATCGCGGTAGATAGGCTGGCGGACCTGCGCGGCGCTGGGCGTGGACACCGGGGCCTCGTTAGTATGGAAGGACAGGCACTCCTCCGCCCATTCCAGCCCGCAATGGGCAAGCAGGCGGCGGCTCTGCCCCTCCTGATCCGCCACAAGATCCTCGTAGCGCACTTCGATCACCCGCCCCGGCAGGACTTCGCGCCACAGGGCCATCAATGCACGCAGCCGTGCCAGCGCGTCGGAAGGGTTCATGGGCAGGACCTGCACCAGGCCGTCGCGCGCCACCACGCGCAACTCGGCCTGCGAGCCGCTGGCGGCCAGCACCAGGCTGCGCAGGTAGACCGGCATGAGCTTGTCGGCATGGGGCCGGCCCTTGGCATTGAGCAGGTTGCGCGGATCCAGCAGCAGCCAGCACTGTGCGTCGTCCGCATCGGGGGACTCTTCGGTTTCGCAGGACTGGCGCAGCCCGTCGATCCAGTCGTCGAACACCAGGCCATCGTCCTCGATCAGCAGCCGCCTGCGCGGCGCGGGATGGATCGGCGGCCAGGACGTGGCGGGCGGCCGCCGCCTGCACGCCCATGACGCTGACGTGGTGGGCGACGACGTCGTGCAGCTCGCGGGCGATCCTCACCCGCTCGTCCAGGACGGCCTGGCGGGCCCGTCGCTCGCGCTCGAGGGCCAGCTGCTCGGCGCGTCGTCGCAGCTCCGCCCGGTCGGCGCGCTGGGTGCGGGCCAGGTCCCCCAGCGCCCAGGCGGCGGCGTAGAACGCCAGGTTGATCGCGAGGGAGAACGAGACCTCGATCACGATGTCGACGTTGACCACGTCGTAGGCCTGCGCCAGCGACAGCACCAGGGCGACGGCCCCGGCGGCCAGCGCCAGCCCGCGCCCGACGTCCCGCCGCCGACGGTCCCACTCGTGGGCACCCGCGGCGTGGATGACCATGAACACCGCGAGGGAGGAGGCTGGCCCCTCCGGGACCTCCAGGGCGCGGAACACCGCGAAGCCGATGCCGACGGCGGCCGCGATGACCGCCGGCGCCATCCGCCGCCACGGCACGGGCGCGATGAGGACCAGCAGGG
>NZ_JBHIWJ010000065.1:0-8707 GCF_041987595.1 Sphingobium sp.
TAATTCTGGATCTCCGTATCGCCGAGCGTCGGGTCCGCCGCGTCGGTCAGATGGTCCAGCTTTTCCAGATAGTCGGACATCAGGCCTTGTCCTCAGACTTTTTGTTCGCCTCGCTGTCGGTCGGCTCGCCCGCCCCGCTGACGCCGGGCTTGTCCGTCGTCTTGGGCGTGGGAGCGGCAGCAGGCGCAGCGGGCGCCGCCGCCTTTTCGTCGCCCGGCAGCACATATTGCGCGCCTTCCCACGGACTCATGAAGTCGAAGCTGCGGAAATCCTGCGCCAGACGCACCGGCTCATAAACCACGCGCTTGTCTTCCTCGGAATAGCGCAGCTCGACATAGCCGGTCAGGGGGAAGTCCTTGCGCTGCGGATGCCCCTTGAACCCATAGTCCGTCAGGATGCGGCGCAGGTCGCCATTGCCTTCGAAGATGACGCCATACATGTCGAACACCTCGCGCTCCAGCCAGCCGGCGACCGGCCAGATGTGCGTGACGGTAGGAACCGGACTGTCCTCGTCCGTCGACACCTTCACGCGGACGCGATGGTTCCGCGTGACGCTGAGCAGATGATAGCAGACCTCGAAGCGATCCGGACGTTCCGGATAGTCGACGCCCGCCACTTCCATCAGCTGCTGATAGCCTGCCCTGTCGCGCAGCAGCAGCATGGCATCGGCCAGCTTCTCGCGCGCGACGGTGAAGCTCAGCTCGTCCGCCTGCTCGACGGTTTCGACCAGCATTGACCCCAGCAGCCCGGCAATTTCCTGCGCGATCCCATCCGGGTTCACGACCTTAGGAGCAGAATGACCCATATTAACGCTCAACCGTCCCGATCCGGCGGATCTTCCGCTGCAACTGCATCACGCCGTAAAGCAGCGCTTCGGCAGTGGGCGGGCAACCCGGCACATAGATGTCGACCGGCACGATCCGATCGCAGCCACGAACTACCGAATAGCTATAGTGATAATAGCCGCCGCCGTTGGCGCAGCTGCCCATCGAAATCACATATTTCGGATTGGACATCTGATCGTAAACCTTGCGCAACGCGGGAGCCATCTTATTGCACAGCGTGCCCGCGACGATCATTACGTCCGACTGGCGCGGGGAGGCGCGCGGCGCCGCACCGAAACGCTCCATGTCATAGCGCGGCATGTTGGCGTGGATCATCTCCACCGCGCAACAGGCCAGACCGAAGGTCATCCACCAGAGCGAACCGGTGCGCGCCCACTGGAACAGCTCCTCGGTCGAGGTGACGAGGAAGCCCTTGTCGCCGACTTCGCTGTTCAGCGCATTGAAGAAATCCTGGTCGGGCTGCGTTCCCACCGGCGGCAGGGTGCCGGGGATGGGACGGTCAAGTTCTACTCCCAATCGAGTGCTCCCTTCTTCCACGCATAGACGAGGCCGAGCACCAGCTCCGCTATGAAGATCATCATCGTCGCCCAGCCGGCCCAGCCGATCTGGTCGAGGCTGACCGCCCAGGGAAAGAGAAACGCCGCTTCCAGGTCGAAGATGATGAACAGGATCGCGACGAGATAGAATCGCACGTCGAACTGACTGCGCGGCTCTTCAAAGGCCGGAAAGCCGCATTCATATTCGCTGAGCTTGGCCGGATCAGGCTGGTGCGCGCCGGTCAGGCGGCCCACCAGCATCGGCAGAAACACGAATGCGCTCGAAAGCAGAATGGCAATCCCGAGAAAGATCAGGATCGGCAGATATTGGGCTAGATCGACCAACGGAATCCCCTGGGCGAATGAAACGTGAGCGCGCTTTAGGCCTGCTGCATATGCGAAGCAAGGGGCGAACCTGTGAGAATGATTCGCAACAATTGCAGAGGCTTGATCACGCTACCAAAAGGCGGGTTTTTCAGCGCAGGGCGCCTGCTACCAGCTTGTGCAATTTACTATGGATGGCGTCGTTGCCCGCAATGACTTCCTTGCGCTCGATCGGCTGATCGCCGCCGCGGAAGTCGGTCGCAAAACCGCCCGCCTCGCGAACCAGCAGCAGGCCTGCCGCAACGTCCCAGGGCTGAAGGCCGCTTTCCCAGAAACCGTCATAACGGCCCGAAGCCACATGAGCGAGATCGAGGGAAGCCGCGCCGAAGCGCCGGATGCC
The DNA here is from genome assembly GCF_041987595.1 of Sphingobium sp. Taxonomy (GTDB): domain Bacteria; phylum Pseudomonadota; class Alphaproteobacteria; order Sphingomonadales; family Sphingomonadaceae; genus Sphingobium. The sequence continues at coordinate 2,106 of NZ_JBHIWJ010000065.1, forward strand.
CGCGACCGAGGGCGCCACCGCGCCGAAAATGCGGGTCCATTGGGCGAAATCGCCATGCCCCATGAACGGGATGCCGGTCGCGATCAGACATTCGCCCAGGTCGCGGCGAGCCGACACGCGAAGGCGCTGGTCATGGCGCCAGGCGCCCCGGCTCTTTTCCGCCCAATAACTCTCATCGGTCACCGGCTGATAGACGAGACCGCTCGTCACCTCGCGCCTGGCGCCGCCGTAAAGCGGTTCCTCGACGGCAATGGAAATGGCGAAATGCGGAATGCCGTGCAGGAAGTTGCTGGTGCCGTCGAGCGGATCGATGATCCAGCGCGGCTTGTTGGGATCGCCGGCGATCTCGCCGCCCTCCTCCAGCAGGAAACCCCAGTCGGGCCGGGCCTTCTGCAATTCTTCCACCAGGGTCCTTTCCGCCTGCTGGTCGGCCTTGGACACGAAGTCCGCCGGCCCCTTGCGGGACACCTGGAGATGTTCGACCTCGCCAAAGTCGCGGCGCAGCTTGGAGCCGGCCTTGCGCGCGGCGCGTTCCATGACGGTCAGAAGGCCCGAGTGCGATACCATTTTTCTTGTCTCCCTCGTCCCGCTAGCGGGAGGGTTGCCGCGCCATCAGCGCTAAAAAGGAAGGGGCAGAGGGCTTGCTTTCGCTCGCCGCCTACCCCCGCCCCCTCCCATATGCGGGAGAGGAAACATTCTTGTCAGTCGGCGCGCTTCACATATTCGCGCTCATACACATCGACGACAATGCGCGTGCCCGTGACGATATGCGGCGGCACCATGACCCGCACGCCATTGTCGAGAATGGCGGGCTTGTAGCTGGCCGAAGCGGTCTGGCCCTTCACCACGGCGTCGGCCTCGACCACGGTCGCCTCGACCGTTTCGGGCAGCTGCACCGAGATCGGACGCTCCTCGTACATTTCCAGCATGACCATCATGCCGTCCTGAAGGAAGGCCGAAGCCTCGCCCACCAGATCCTGCGGCAGATTGATCTGCTCATAGGTCTCCGTGTCCATGAAGACGAGCATGTCGCCCTCGGCATAGAGATACTGGAAATCCTTGGTGTCGAGGCGAATGCGCTCGACGGTTTCAGCCGACCGGAAGCGGACGTTGTTCTTGCGCCCGTCGATCAGATTCTTCAGTTCCACCTGCATATAGGCGCCACCCTTGCCGGGCTGGGTGTGCTGGATCTTCACGGCGCGCCAGAGGCTGCCGTCATATTCGATGTTGTTGCCGGGACGAATCTCGACGCCGCTGATCTTCATGGGAAGAGCCTGCCTATATGTCTGAAGGTGAAAAGAGCCGGCCTCGCAAGGCTGCGCGCGCCCTTACATGGATGAGGGCAAAAGGGCAAGGGGGAGCCGCCTATCGCGGTTTCGCCAGCAAGGGATAGGGATTGATCGCCCGCCCGCCATACCACGGCTCGCGCGCCTCCATCTCATGCACGGCGAAGTGCAGGTGCGGCGCCGCCGGATCCGCATTGCCCGTGCTGCCGACGCTGGCGATCCGCTGGCCGCGCCGGACGCTCTGCCCCTCGGCCAGCCCCGCTGCATAGCCGTCGAGATGCGCATAGTAATAGATGCGCCGCCCGTCGGCCGAGCGTTGGTAAACGGTCCGCCCGCCCTCCTCGCTCCAGAACAGCTTTTCGATCCGCCCGTCGGCCGCGGCCAGCACCGCCCGCCCCCGCGCCGCCATGATGTCGATCGCATCATGCACCCGCGCCCCGCTCGCCCGCGCCTGGGTGAAGGTATCGGAAAGCGCCGTCGGCGGCACGCCCTCCACCGGGATGAGCAGTTCGCCCGTCCCGGCCGAAACGGGTCTTTGCGGGCGGACAGGCTGCGGCGCGTCCGCCGGAACGATCCGCACGCAAAGCCGCAGAAACAGCGCGCAGAGCAGGACGGCAAGCGCACCCCCCGCCCAGCCGCGCGCGCTCATAACTGAAACACCGCCTTTACGCCCGACTGCACCATCTGCGCCAGGCGGGCGGCGTCCCAGTTGGTCAGGCGAATGCAGCCATGGCTTTCGGTGCGTCCGATCGTCTGCGGCTCCGGCGTGCCGTGGATGCCGTAATGCGGCTTCGACAGGTCGATCCACACCACCCCGACCGGGCCGTTGGGACCGGGCTTCAACACCGCCTTCTGGTCCGTGGAGGCTGCGTCCCAGAACAGATCCGGATTATAATGAAAGTCAGGATTGCGGCTCAAGCCCTTGATTTCCCATGTTCCGATTGGCAGCGGATCATGTTGCGACCCCATGGTGGCGGGGAATTGCGCGATCAGCCGGTTCTGCGCGTCATAGGCCCGCAGCACGCCGTCCGACTTGTCCACCACGATATGATCCGCCTGCGGCTGGTCCTTTGCGACGCCCAGGCTGGCCAGCGTCTCGCCCCAACCGCGCTCATCGCCTTCGATCCGCGCCACCGGCTGGTTGGCGATCGCCGGCACGCGGATGGCGGCGCCCGCTCCAACCTTCGTATCGGGCCGGTTCAGCGCCATCAGCGCCTCGGGCGTCGTATGAAAACGCTCGGCCAATTTTTCCAGCAGGTTGCGATACCCCAGGGCGGGCAGCTTCGCCTGCTCGTTCAGATCCTTGGGGACGGCGAAAAACGGCCCTTTGACGAAGCCCTCCGGTATCCGCACCAGCCATGTTGCGGGCTGGGGCCGATCGCCCAACAGCGCCTTGGCCGTGGCCTCATCATAATGCCCCGTCGCGGGCAGCCCCTTGGCCTTCTGAAATCCAGTCAGTGCCGTGGCGAACGACATCCCCTCCCTGCCGTCCAGCACGCCGGGCGAAAAGCCGGCCCGGTCCAGCGCGACCTGCGCCTGAAGCACCGACTCCACCCGCGCAGGCGTTCCGGCGGGTTCGGGCACGATGACAAATGCATGCGGATCCGCGGCAGGCTGCGCTGACTGCCTTTCCGCCTGCCCGTCCGGCTGCCGGGAGGACGCGCTTTCATTGGCATCCGTCACCGTCATGTTACAGGCCACGCAAAGCAGGCTGAGGGCAAGGCTATGTTTTTTCACGGGCATTCTCTCCTTTTCATGAGAGAACGCGCTGCTTTGCATAAAGCTGCCTGCCTGCCGGGCGGGATCAGCGTCCCAGCACTGCCCCAAAGGCGGCCACGCCCGCCTGCGGGCCGCCGGGATGGTTCCACACCGCCCCGCTGACCGCCAGAAAATCCGCACCCGCCTTCACCAGCGGCGCGGCATTTTCCGCCGTGATGCCGCCGATCGCCACGCAGGGCAGTTCGAACAGCGCCGTCCACCAACTCAGGATCGACGGATCGGGCCGATGATACGTGTCCTTGGTAGCGGTCGGATAGAAGGCCCCGAAGGCGACATAGTCGGCGCCGGCTTCCCCCGCTTCCATGGCAAGGTGGCGGCTGTCATGGCAGGTCACGCCGATCTGCACGGAAGGGCCAAGCAGCTTGCGCGCGTCACGCGGGTCGCCATCGCCCTGCCCCAGATGCACGCCGTCGGCCCCCAGCCGCTTGGCCAGCATCATGCTGTCATTGATGATGAAGGCAGTCTCCCGCTCGGCGCAGAGTTTCTGGATCGGCTCGGCGGCGCGGGCGATGGCGTCCTCATCCAGCCCCTTCAGGCGAAGCTGGAAAGCCGCGACCTGCCCACCGTCGAAAGCCGCGGCAAGGCTGTCCGCAAAACCTGCCCCGATCGCGGGTGGAGAGACCAGATAGAGCTGGCAGGGCGGACGAAAGCCCTGCTCGAAACGGTCGGCAAAATGGGGATCGAGCGCCAGTTCTTCGTCGGTGAAATCGGTCATGCCGGAGGATTAGGGAGGCGCGGTCCGTTTGTCGAGCGGGGCAAAGCGGTTCGACTTAATGGTTTCTTTATCGAAATGATCGAAAGCCGCCAGCATGATTCAGGTTAAATCCCTCCCCTTCCGCCAGCTCGTCATCGCGGAACTGTCGGGCTTTCTCTCGGTGGAAGACGTGCAGGATTTCGAGCGGCAAAAGGCCGCCGCCGTCCGGGACATGGGCCTGGGCAGCGGTCAGTTCGACATCATGGTCGATACGGTAAACTGCTCGATCCAGCCGCAGGAGGTAATCGCCGCGTTCCGGAACATGGTCGTCAACACGCGCTGCCGTGCCCGGCGCGTCGCGCTGATCCGCCCCGGATCGCTGGCTGGCGCGCAGGCGCAGCGAGCTTTGGCGCGCGATAATGTCGTTCTGGTGGAAAGCCGCACCGAAGCGCTGGACTGGCTGAGCCGCGCCGCCACATGAAGAAAGGCGGCTTCGCTGGAAGCCGCCTTCGCATCATCAATCTCAGGCGACCTTCTTCGTCGAGGCGCCGTGGATTTCATCGATCGCTTCACCCAGCGATGCGTCAAACTCGGCGTCGCTCATCTGGTGGCGCAGATCGTTCAGCAGCGCGCGGCTGAAGCTGGCGATGATGCCGCGATTCTTGGCCAGCTCGGCGCAGGCTTCGGAGCGCGAGAAACCGCCCGACAGCGCCACGACGCGCAGCACGCGGGGATGGTCGACCAGCGGATCGAACAGACCGGCCTTGGTCGGCAGCGACAGTTTCAGCATCACCTTGTCGTCGCCCGGCATCGCGTCGAGATTCTTGAGGATTTCCTCCAGCAGGATCTGGTCGGCTTCGGCGCGCTCGGGGCTTTTGATGTTCACTTCCGGCTCGATGATCGGCACCAGACCGGCGGCCAGAACCTGCTGCCCGACCTCGAACTGCTGCCTGACGACGGCGGCAATGCCCTCGCGATTGGCGAGATTGATGACCGACCGCTCCTTGGTGCCGAACACGCCCAGCGCCTTGGCGCGATGCAGCAGCGTATCGAGGCCCGGATTGGGCTTCATAAGCTGCACGCCATTGGCTTCGTCCTCAAGGCCCTTGTCGATCTTGATGAAGGGCACCACGCCGCGCTCGATCAACGCCTGCGGCACCGGCTTGCCGCCCGCTTCGCCATCCATGGTGCGCTCGAACAGGATCGCGCCCAGCACCTTCTCGCCCGAAAAGACCGGCGAGGTGATGATCCGGCTGCGCATGGCGTGGATAAGGCCGAACATCTCCTCTTCGTTGCTCCACGCGCCTTCCTCGATCCCATAGCCCTTGAGCGCCTTGGGCGTCGAACCGCCGCTCTGGTCGAGCGCCGCGATGAAGCCGTTGCCGCCCTCTATCTTCGCCTTCATGTCCTCGAACTGCATCTGCACATACCTTTTCTGTTGGATGCGCCGCCCATCGGGGCTGCGCGCCTATGGGAAGGACGCCTTGCACGGCGTCCACGGTCGAGCGAGGCGCGCCGCTCTCCAAGGCGCGCCCCGCAATCCTGTTCAGGCCATCAGCGCCTTCACGCCGGGCAGCTCCTTGCCTTCCATCCATTCGAGGAAGGCGCCGCCAGCGGTGGAAACAAAGCTGAAATCGCCCGCCACACCCGCATGATTGAGCGCTGCGACGGTATCGCCGCCGCCTGCGACGGACGTCAGCCCACCTTCCTTGGTAAGCGCCGCCGCGGTCTTGGCCAGCGCCACCGTCGCCTTGTCGAAAGGCGCGATCTCGAACGCGCCGAGCGGGCCGTTCCACACCAGCGTCCGGCAATTTTTGAGCGCATCGCCCAGCGCCTCGACGGCAGCGGGGCCGACGTCGAGGATCATTTCATCCTCGGCCACTTCATGGACGTTGCAGATCCGCAAGGACGGCGGATTGGCGGCGAATTCTTTCGACACCACCACATCATAGGGCAGATGGATGGTGCAGCCGGCCGCTTCCGCCTTGTCGAAGATTGCCTCGGCCGTTCCGGCCAGATCCTTCTCGCACAGCGACTTGCCGATATCGACGCCCCGCGCATAGAGGAAGGTATTGGCCATGCCGCCGCCGATGATCAGATGGTCGACCCTGGCGACGAGATTGTTCAGCACGTCGAGCTTGGTCGACACTTTCGCGCCGCCGACGACCGCCGCGACCGGCTTTACCGGCTCGCCCAGCGCGGCCTGAAGCGCGTCCAGCTCCTTCTCCATCGAGCGCCCGGCAAAGGCGGGCAACTTGTGCGCCAGCCCCTCGGTCGAGCCGTGGGCGCGGTGCGCGGCGGAGAAGGCGTCGTTGACGTAAAGATCGCCGATCGCCGCCATCGCCTCGACCAGCGCGGGGTCGTTCTTTTCCTCGCCGGGATGGAAGCGGGTGTTTTCAAGGATCGCAATGTCGCCATTCCGCATCACCTTTATGCCGTCGACAGCCGCCTCGCCCTGACAATCGGGGATGAACTGCACATCGCGGCCCAGCACGGCGGTCAACGGCCGGGTGATCTTCGAAAGCGAAAATTCCGGGTTCTTCTGTCCCTTGGGACGACCGAAATGGGCGAGGATCAGCACCTTCGCGCCGCGATCGGCCAGTTCCAGCACGGTCGGCATGGCGGCGCGCAGGCGCGTATCGTCGGTGACGGAGCCATCCTGCATCGGCACGTTCAGATCCTCGCGAACCAGCACCACCTTGCCCGTGATGTCCCCCATATCGTCGAGTGTCTTGAACGGCTTCGCCATGATCGCTCCTATATTGTCTGGAATTCGGGTCGGTGAGTAAAAACCCCGCCGGTTGGTCCGGCGGGGTTCTTTTTTCGTTTAGAGGAACTTCGCC
>NZ_JBHIWJ010000065.1:8717-22835 GCF_041987595.1 Sphingobium sp.
GGCGGTCGGGCGCCGGGAGTTTTGCGAGGCACCTCGCAAGGCGGCCGGCCTGTCGCCGGCCGCCTCTTGGAGGCGGAAGCTAGGGCGTCAGATCAGCTTGGCCATGGCCACGGCGGTGTCCGCCATGCGGTTCGAGAAGCCCCATTCATTGTCGTACCAGCTGAGCACGCGGACCAGCGTGCCGTCGATCACGGCCGTTTCCAGGCTGTCGACGGTCGAGCTGCGCGGATCGCTGTTATAGTCGATCGACACCAGCGGCTCGTCCGAATAGCCGAGCACGCCCTTGAGCGGGCCTTCCAGCGACGCGGCCTTCAGCAGCTCATTGACTTCCTGCACGGTGGTCGGGCGCTTGGCGTCGAACTTCAGGTCGACGACCGAGACGTTCGGGGTCGGCACGCGCACCGACGAACCGTCCAGCTTGCCCTTGAGTTCGGGCAGAACCTCTCCCACGGCGCGGGCGGCGCCGGTGGTGGTGGGGATCATCGACAGGGCAGCGGCGCGGGCGCGGCGCATGTCCTTGTGCAGCTGGTCCAGCGTGTTCTGGTCGTTGGTGTAGCTGTGGATCGTGGTCATGAAGCCGCGCTCGATGCCGATGGCGTCATGCAGGACCTTGGCCAGCGGCGCGAGGCAGTTGGTGGTGCAGCTGGCGTTCGAGATCACCACGTCGTCGGCGGTCAGCTGGTCATGATTGACGCCGAACACCACGGTCCGGTCGACGCCGGTGGCCGGGGCCGAGATCACGACGCGCTTGGCGCCGGCGGTCAGGTGGGCGCTCGCCTTCGCCTTGTCGGCGAAGATGCCGGTGCATTCCAGTGCGATGTCCACGCCCTGCGCGGCGTGCGGCAGGTTCGCGGGGTCACGCTCCGCCGTGACGGCGATGCGCTTGCCGTTGATGACCAGCGCGTCTCCATCCACGCTGACTTCACCGGCGAAATTGCCATGGACGCTGTCACGCTTGAACAGCAGGGCATTGGACTGGGCGTCACCCAGGTCGTTGATGCTCACCAGTTCCAGATCGTGGTCGGTGCGCGAAAGAATGGCGCGCGCCACCAGACGGCCGATGCGGCCGAAACCGTTGATTGCTACCTTCGTTGCCACTGCACTTGTCTCCCGGTTTTACGGTTGGTTTGAATCTAGTCAGTCGAGCGCCGCCACGATCTTCGGCGCGATCTTCGCGGCGGTCAGGCCGAAATGATCGTACAGGGCCTCCGCCGGAGCCGAAGCGCCGAAGCTGTCGATACCGAAACGCAGACCCGCAATGCCGGTATAGCGTTCCCAGCCGAAGGTCGTGCCAGCCTCTATGGAGACGCGCAATACGTGGTGGGGCAGAAGATCTTCCTTATACGTATTCGGCTGCGCCTCGAAATGCGCCCAGCTGGGCATGGAGACGACGTCGGCGCCGATGCCCTGCTCTTCCAGCAGCGCAGCGGTGGCGACGGCGATCTCGACTTCGGAGCCGGTGGCGATCAGCACCACCTTGCGGTCGGCGGTCGCGGCCTTCAGACGATAGGCACCCTTGGCGCAGAGATTTTCCGACGCCTTTTCGGTGCGAAGCTGCGCCAGATTCTGACGGGTCAGCGCCAGCACCGACGGGCCTTGCGCGTCCTTGAGCGCCAGTTCCCAACATTCCGCCGTCTCGACCACGTCGGCCGGACGATAGACGTCGAGATTGGGGATCATGCGCAGCGACATGACATGCTCGATCGGCTGGTGGGTCGGCCCGTCCTCGCCCAGACCGATCGAGTCATGGGTCAGCACATGGATGGCGCGGGTCTGCTGAAGCGCGGCCAGACGGATGCCCGCGCGCATATAGTCGGAGAAGACGAGGAAGGTGCCGCCATAGGGAATGACGCCGCCGTGCAGCGCCATGCCGTTCATCGCGCAGGCCATGCCGAACTCGCGAATGCCGTAATAGACGTAACGACCCGAATAATCGTCCTTCGTCAGCGGACCCGTCGACTTGGTCTTGGTGTTGTTGGAGCCGGTAAGGTCCGCCGAACCGCCCAGCGTTTCGGGCAGCAGGTCGTTGATCGCGCCCAGCGCCAGTTCGCTCGCCTTGCGGGTCGCGACCTTCTGCGGATTGGCGATCAGGCTGTCGATATAGGCTTCGAGCGAGAAATTGGCCGGCAGTTCGCCAGCCATGCGGCGCGAAAATTCAGCGCCCTTTTCGCTGTTCGCCAGACGGCCTTCCCACTCGGCGCGAACGCCCTCGCCCTTGGCGCCGATGGCGGCCCAGGCAGCGGCGATATCCTGAGGGATGACGAAAGGTTCAGCCGTCCAGCCGAGGAACTCGCGCGCCGCAGCGACTTCGGCCTCACCCAGCGCCGAACCGTGAACGCCCGACGTGCCCGCCTTGTTGGGCGCGCCATAGCCGATCTTGGTGGCGCAGGCGATCAGCGAGGGACGCGGATCGGCCAGCGCTTCATCGATGGCGCGGCGCACGTCGGCGACGTCATGACCATCGCACGACACGACATGCCAGCCGGTCGCGGCATAGCGGGCGCGCACATCCTCGCTGCTCGACAGGTCGACCGAACCGTCGATGGTGATCTTGTTGTCGTCCCACAGCACGATCAGGCGGCCGAGGTTCAGGTGGCCTGCCAGACCGATGGCTTCATGGTTGATGCCTTCCATCAGGCAGCCGTCGCCTGCCAGCACCCAGGTCCGGTGATCGACCAGATCGTCGCCGAACTGCGCGTTCAGATGCCGCTCGGCAATCGCCATGCCGACGGCGGTGGCCAGCCCCGAACCCAGCGGCCCGGTGGTCGCTTCCACGCCCGCCAGCTCGAAATTCTCCGGATGCCCGGCGCAGGGGCTGCCCAGTTGACGGAAGTTGCGGATATCATCCATCGTGGGATGCGCATAACCCGTCAGGTGCAGCAGCGAGTAGATCAGCATCGACCCATGGCCCGCCGACAGCACGAAACGATCGCGGTCGGCCCATTTCGGCGCCTTGGGATCGAACTTCAGATAATCGCCGAACAGCACGGTGGCCACGTCGGCCATGCCCATCGGCATGCCCGGATGGCCGCTGTTGGCGGCCTGAACCGCGTCCATGGAGAGCGCCCGGATGGCGTTGGCGAGGGACTTTTCGGAAACGGTCATCGAAGCGGCGTCTTTCCTGCTTGTCGGCGGCCCCCTGTTAAGGCCAGCGAATCGAAATTGCGCCCCCTTTGTCGAGTCAGAACCTATGCGTCAACCGTGGGTGGCCCCGGGGGTGCGCCAAGCCGCCCCCAACTCGCCCAATGACTGCTTTTGCACGGTGAAAACTTTGTTTATGCCAGGGGCTATGGCAAGCGACCGAATGATGAAGGCGATCGCCGCACTGGAGCGTGCGGTCAGCCAGCTCGAACAGGATGTTAATGGCCTTTTGTCGGCCGCTTCCTCCGAATCCTCTTCCGGCGTGGATGCCCTGGCCGCTCGCGCCGCGCTCCAGTCGCTGGATACTCTCATCACCGAACTGAAGGGGCAGAAGGGTGGCTGAAACCACGTTGCACATCGCCGGGCGCGTTTACGACATACGCTGCCGCGACGGCGAGGAGGCGCATCTCGCGCATCTCGCCAACCTGATCGAGCGCAAGGCGCGGCTGGCTCAGCAGAACACGCCGGGACTGACCGAGGTGCGCACCCTGCTGTTCGCGGCCCTGTTCCTTGCCGATGAGCTGAACGACCTCAAGCGCGAAGCGATCGGCCGCCAGCAGAGCCTTGCGCTCGAGCCGGAGGACGAACCGGCCGTCCGCGCGCTCGAATCTCTTGCCGCGCGCATAGAAAAGCTGCGGGGCAGTCTTGCCGCCGCAGCGCCGCAAGCCTAAATAGAGCAGCGACGGGCACTGCGCGGTACGAGCTTTAGCGAACATCCCTGAGGCGATAATCACATCCAAGGGGACTGTCCCTGGGCGGGCTCCGGCCCGATCTACATGGTTCCCACCTGACGTTGAGGCGTCAGAGGATTTTCCAGCACACGGCCGAGGCGGTCCCGTCACCCTCCTCCCCCAAACGAATCAGGCCTTTCATGAGCGACGACACCGACAAGACGACGCTGCGCGCCAGTGCGCGGGAAAAGCGGCGGGCTTTCGTGTCCCTGCTCGACCCGCTGGCCCACCGGCTGGCCTTCAAGGTGATCCCCTCGCCGCTTGCCCAGCGACTGGCGGACGCGCAGGTGGTGGCGCTCTATATGGGGCTGGACGACGAGGCGCCCGCCCAGCGACTGGCGGCGCCGTTGCAGGCCATGGGCAAGACCATCGCGCTGCCCCGCGTGCTGGATCGGCTGGGGTCGATGGATTTCCTTCAGTGGCAGCCCGACGAGCCGCTCCAGCCCGGCCCGTTCCGCACCAGCCATCCCGAACCGGGCGCCGGGCCGGTCGTGCCCGATGCGATCATCGCGCCGCTGGTCGGCTTTGACCGGGCGATGAACCGGCTGGGCCAGGGCGGCGGCTATTATGACCGCGCCTTTGCCCGTTATCCCGATGCGCTGCGGATCGGCCTTGGCTGGTCGGTGCAGGAACAGGAGAGCGTGCCGGCCGATCCCTGGGATCTGCCGCTGCACCTGATCCTGACCGAAGTCGAACTGATTGAAGGCGTCTGAAGGGATGAGCATCGATCCTCGCCATGTTTACAAGCCAAGCTGGCGCAAGCCTGCGGGCATGTTCATCATATTGGGGCTGATCGCGCTCTGGGCGGTGCTGGTGGGCAGCCTGTCGGGACTGATCGGCAAGCTGCCTGTGATCGTGCAGGTGCCGGTCTATGTCTTCCTCGGCCTGATCTGGATCTGGCTGCTGCCGCTGAGACGCCTGCTCTCATGGATGGAAACGGGGCGCTGGCGGCGTTTCTGATTCCCGCTCCGCGTGCCCTGGCGAAATCACAGCCTATGCCGGGACGATGAGGATGGAGTAAGATCACTCTCACTGAAAAGAGTGGCGCGAGTGACGGGGCTCGAACCCGCGACCTCCGGCGTGACAGGCCGGCGCTCTAACCAACTGAGCTACACCCGCGCAGGGCGGCATCTTGTCGCAGCCCGTGAAGGGCCACCAGACGATGCTATCTGAAAAACCTTCCACTTTTCGTTCGGGAAAAGTGGCGCGAGTGACGGGGCTCGAACCCGCGACCTCCGGCGTGACAGGCCGGCGCTCTAACCAACTGAGCTACACCCGCGTTCGGTGTGGGCGGGCATCTATGCGGCCCCGTTCCCCCTGTCAACCGTCTGCAACATGAGTTTCTTGGCTTTCGTCATTTTCTTTGCGCGGGGACACCGTCAGCGTGCCGCGCTCGAACAGGAAACCGGCAATATCCGGGGTCCCGGCCGCCGATACCACGGTCTGGATGATGATCAGCAGCGGCACGCCCAGCAGCGCTCCCGGCGTTCCCCAAACCCACCCCCAGAAGGTCAGCGACACCAGAATCAACAAGGGATTCATGGTCAGCCGCCGCCCCAGAATCGTCGGCGTCGCAAAATTCGCCTCGACCAGATGAAAACCGATCTGAAGCGCGGCGGGCAGCAACGCCTTCCACACATCGTCGAACACCATCAGGCCGCCCAGCGCCAGCAGCACCGCCGCCAGCATCGGGCCGAAATAAGGCACGAAGTTCAGCAGCGCAACGATGCCGCCCCACATCAGCGGCGAAGGCATGCCGATCAGCCAAAGCGCAAAGGCGACCGCCAGCCCCAGACACAGATTGATGGTGGCGATGGTCAGCACATAGGCCGACGTCGCATCGACCACATTCTGAATCACCCGCGCGACCGCCATGGCGCCGTCGAAACTGCCCCGGCTGTTGATCGTCCGCCGCCGCAACCGCGTCCATCCTGCCAGGAAGAAGTAGATGATGAGCAGAGCGAACACCATCTGGATGATCGCCGCAGGGGCCGACGTCGCGGCAAATTGCAACAGCGAGCGGGGCGCATCCACCGCCGCCGTCTGCGCTGCGGCAACGGGTCCGGTCGCCAGCATCCGTACCGTCTCATCGACGAAACGCTGAAGCTGCGAATAGAAGTCGATCAACGGCGCGAGATTGCTCTGAATCTTGGGCAGCCGCTCCGGCAGTAGCCGGAACCAGTCCGCAGCCGGCACGACGATCAGCACCAGCGCGGTATTGGCCACCACCAGAAAAGCGATCAGCGCCAGCAACGCGGCAATGGCCGAGGGCACTCGCCGCCGCTCCATCCACTCCAGAAAGGGCACCAGCGCGATCGCGATCACCAAAGCAGCGGTCAGCGGCAGGAAAAATTCAGCCCCTTCCTGTAAAGCGAAGGGCAAGGCGAGGATCAGGCCGATCCCCGTCGTCAGCGCGATCGACGCCAGCAGACGGTCCCGCCGCCGGTTGATCTCCTGCTGTTCCTGAGGTGTCACGCCTGAAAAATCCCTGCCGCCGTCCCATTTGTGCATCGGCGGCACCAGTCCGTCAATTTGCGCCGGTCAATTTACATCAGCGAAACAGAAGGATAGCAAGGGAAACAAGGCCTTAACCAAATCTTCGGCACTTGGCTGCCACATTCGGACAGAACAGGGAGTCGGGGGACTGCATGAAATCGGGGGTTTGGCTCATCGCTCTCGCCTGCGCGCTGGCGCCGCAGACCGGGCTGGCGGGGCAGGACATCAGGCTGGATCGGCAGATTTTCGTGGAGCGGGTCAGCACCGACATTAACGGCCGGGCGCGCCGGACGCTCGAAAGCGCCGACCGTGCCGGATCGGGCGATCAGCTGATCTTCGTCGTCAACTTCCGCAATGAAGGCAATCGCCCCGTGCGCGGCCTTGCCGTCACCAATGCGGTGCCGCGCGGCACGCAGCTCGATCTCAGCGATCCCGCCATGCAGGTGTCGGTCGATGGCGGCGCCCATTGGGGGCGGCTGAGCGATTTCTGGCTCCCGACCCCGCTGGGCGGCACGCGCCGGGCGGTCCCTGCCGACATCACCCATGTCCGCTGGACCGTTCCGCAGGAGCTTTCCCCCGGCGAAAGCGGCCGCCTCAGCTATCGCGCTACTGTCCGTTAGTCCGCGAACAGCAGAACCGGCGTCTCCAGCAGCTTCCTGACCGCCTGCACGAAACTTGCCGCATCCCAGCCGTCGACCACGCGATGGTCGCAGCTGATCGACAGGTTCATCAGCTTGGCGGGCACCACTTCCCTGCCGCGAAAGACCGGCCGTTCGATGATCCGGTTCGGCCCGATGATCGCGACTTCCGGCCGGTTGATGACCGGCGTGGTCGCGACGCCGCCCAGCGGTCCCAGCGAGGTCAGGGTCAGCGTGGAGCCGGACAGTTCCTCGGACTTCGCCTTCCCGGTGCGGGCGGCATCGGCCAGCCGCCCGATCTCCGCCGCAAGCTGCCAGACGTTGCGGTCCTGTGCGTCGCGGATCACCGGCACCATCAGCCCCGCATCGGTCTGGGTCGCAATGCCCATATGCACGGCGCCAAAGCGCGTCACCACGCCTGCCTCATCATCATAGCGCGCGTTCAGCATCGGAAATTCCGGCAGCGCCCGACAGATCGCCACGATCAGCAGCGGCAACAGGGTCAGCTTCGGCTTGTCGCCGCGATGGGCGTTCAATTGCTCGCGCATTTCCTCCAGCGCAGTGACGTCGATCTCCTCGACATAGGAAAAATGCGGGATAGCGCGTTTGGAGGCAGCCATATTCTCGGCGATGCGGCGGCGCAGGCCGATGACCTTCACCTCCTCGTCCCCCCGCTTCGCCGACCGCCCGGCCGGCCGATAGCCCTGACCCGATCCGTAGAGCAGGAAAGCATCCAGGTCGGAATGGCGGATATGGTCGCCGTTCGGCTTCACCTGACCGAGATCAATCCCGAGTTCCCTGGCGCGGGCACGAACGGCGGGGGAGGCCAGAACGGCTGCCTTCGCCTCCACCTTCGGCGTCACGGGCACAGGCGCAGCCTTTTCCGGCTCGGCCACAGGGATCGGCGGAGCAATCTCTTCCCGCTCGACGGCCACGGGCGCTTCCGGCTTCTCCGGCTCGGGAACCACGACAACGGGCGCAGCGGCTGGCGCCTCGACAGTGGCCCCTTCCGTCTCGATCTCCACCAGCATCGACCCGATGGCGATCTGCTGCCCCGGCTCTCCCGCCAGCCGGACCACCGTGCCCGCGACCGGGCTTTCCATCTCCACCGTCGCCTTGTCGGTCATCATGTCGGCAAGCGGCTGGTCTTCCTCGACCCGATCCCCGACCTTCACATGCCAGCCGACGATCTCGGCTTCCGCGATGCCTTCGCCGATGTCCGGCAGCCTGAACGTAAACAGCGCCATTTCAGCCTCAGTCCTTCATGATCTTGTTGATGGCTTCGCGAATCCGCACCGGGCCGGGGAAATAGGCCCATTCCAGACTGTGCGGATAAGGCGTGTCGAAGCCGGTCACGCGCTCGATCGGCGCTTCGAGATGGTAGAAGCAGCGCTCCTGCACCTGCGCCATCAATTCCGCGCCAAAGCCGCTGGTCCGCGTCGCTTCATGCACGATCAGGCAGCGGCCGGTCTTCTTCACCGACCTTTCGATGGCCTCGATGTCGAGCGGCACCAACGTCCGCAGATCAAGGATCTCGGCATCCACGCCCATCTCGGCGACCGTGTTCTCCACCACATGGACCATCGTGCCATAACAAAGCACCGTCAGCGCCTCGCCCGCCCGCGCCACCCGCGCTTCGCCCAGCCTTATGCGATAATGGCCCGTCGGCACCTGCGCCGCCTCATGCCCCGCCCAGCTTTTGGCGGGCGTATCGTAATGGCCATCGAACGGCCCGTTATAGATGCGCTTCGGCTCGAAGAAGATGACCGGATCATTATCCTCGATCGCAGCGATCAACAGTCCCTTGGCATCATAGGGGGTCGAGGGGATCACCGTCTTCACCCCGGAGACGTGCGTAAAAATGCCCTCTGGCGACTGGCTGTGCGTCTGCCCCCCGAAAATCCCGCCGCCAAAGGGCGACCGCACGGTCATCGGAGAGATGAACTCCCCCGCCGAGCGATAGCGCAACCGCGCCGCCTCTGAAACGAGCTGGTCCAGCGCCGGATAGATATAGTCGGCAAACTGGATTTCCGGCACCGGCCGCAAGCCATAGGCACCCATGCCCACCGCCACGCCGATGATCCCGCATTCGGTGATCGGGGTGTCGAACACCCGGTTCTTGCCATATTTCTGCTGCAACCCCGCCGTCGCGCGGAAAACGCCGCCGAAATAGCCGACATCCTCGCCCATCACGACCACATCCGGATCGCGGCCCATCATCACGTCCAGCGCACTGTTGATCGCCTGGATCATGTTCATCTGCGCAACGTCACCGCGCGCTTCGATCATCATTTCGTTCGCTTCTTGGGTCACAGGCCAGCCGCCTTCCATTCATCCAGCATCGCCTGCTGCTGTTCCTTGAGGTGCCAGGGCATTTCCTCGAACACATCCTCGAACATCGATTCCATCGGATGGTGCAGGCCATGGCCAAGGATGCCGTTCTTCTCCGCTTCCCGGGCGGCATCGCGGACCATTTCGGCCAGTTCCCTGTCCATCGCCGCGTGCCGCTCCTCGTCCCAGATACCCAGCGTGATGACATGCTTCTTCAGCCGCGCGATCGGGTCGCCCAGCGGCCAGTGGCTGGCCTCGTCGGCGGAGCGATAGGCGCTGGGATCGTCCGAAGTGCTGTGCCCCTCGACGCGATAGGTGAAATGCTCGATCAGCGTCGGTCCGGCATTGGCCCGCGCCCGGTCGGCCGCCCAGCGCGTCGCGGCATAGACCGCCAGCGCATCATTGCCGTCGACCCTGAGGCCCGCAATCCCATAGCCGATGGCCCGCGCCGCGAAGGTCGTCGCCTCGGCTCCGGCAAAGCCCGAAAAGCTGCTGATCGCCCACTGATTGTTCACCACATTCATGATGACGGGGGCGCGATAGACGCTGGCGAAGGTGCAGGCCGAATGGAAGTCGCCCTCTGCCGTCGAACCCTCGCCGCACCAGGTCGCCGCGATCCGCGTATCCCCCCGCGCCGCGCTGGCCATCGCCCAGCCCACCGCCTGCGGATATTGCGTCGTGAGGTTACCGGAGATGGAGAAGAAGCTGGCGTCCCGCGCCGAATACATGATCGGCAGTTGGCGTCCTTTCAGCCGGTCGCCCTTGTTCGAATAGATCTGGTTCATCATGTCGATGATCGGCCAGCCGCGCGCGATCAATATGCCCTGCTGACGATAGCTGGGGAAGCACATGTCGTCATAGGCCAGCGCCGCCGCCGCCGCGATCGACACCGCCTCCTCACCCTTGGACTTCATGTAGAAGCTGGTCTTGCCCTGCCGCTGCGCCCGGAACATGCGCTCGTCAAAAGCCCGCGTCAGCGCCATCGCCCGCAGCATCTTGAGCAGCGTTTCCGCCGGCAGTTTCGGGTCCCAGGGTCCTACCGCGACGCCATCCTCATCCAGCACGCGGACCAGCCCATAGGCCAGATCGCGCATCTCGCCGGGCTGCGCCGCCTCGTCCGGCCGCGCCTGGGCGCCGGCCGGGGGAATGTCGAAATCGCTAAAGTCGGCGGTGTCGCCCGGCCGGAATTTCGGTTCCGGCACATGCAGTCGAAGCGGGGACAGATTGCGCCCCGACTGGTCCCTTCCAGCGTCCGAATTGATCGGGTCGCTCATCCTGCCTCCTATTGTGCATTGCAATAATATTGCTGAGCGCAATTATTATATTACAACGCACACAAAGGCAAGCCTTACTGACCCATTTCGTCGCAAGCCCCGTCCGGGCGGTCAGACCGCGACCGGCGCCGCGATGTGCCTTTGTGGCGCGTAATCAACCACTTCAAAGTCCTCGATTCGATAATCGAAAATAGAGGAAGGTCGCCGATTGATCCGCAATTTGGGTTTGCCGGACGGATTTCGACTGATCTGCTCCTCCACCAGATCGGCATGGTTGAGGTAGAGATGAACGTCGCCGCCCTGCCAGACGACCTCGCCCGGCTCCAGATCGCATTGCTGCGCCAGCATCCGGGTGATCATCGACAGGCCGAAGATGTTGAAGGCAAAGCCCAGACCCAGATCACAGCTTCGCTGGAACAGCAGCCCGTTCAATCGCCCATTGGCGACCTGAAACTGATAGGTCATGTGACAGGGCGGCAGCGCCATGCGCGCCACTTCCGCGACGTTCCAGCCCGTGAACAGCAGGCGGCGCGACCCCGGATTGGTGCGGATCGCCGCGACCAGATCGGCAATCTGGTTATGCCCCTGCGCCGCCTTCCGATAGAGGCCGTCCCCGGCCTCCTCATAGCGCGGCCAGTTCACCCATTGCGCGCCATAGACCGGCCCCAGATCGCCCCAGCGCAGCGCGAACGCTTCATCCTCGATGATTCGCGCCTCGAAAGCGTCCCGGTCGATGTCCTCGCCCGTAGCCCGCCGATAGGCATCGAGCGGCCAGTCGGTCCAGATATGCACGCCCTGCCGCACCAGTTCGCGGATATTGGTGTCGCCGGTCAGGAACCACAGCATCTCCCGCGCCGCGACCTTCCAGTAGACGCGCTTGGTGGTCAGCAGCGGCACGGCATCGTCCGCCAGCGAAAAGCGCATGGTCGCGCCCAGGATCGAGCGCGTCCCCACGCCCGTCCGGTCGATCCGCTCGTCACCTTCCGTCCAGATCCGCCGCATCAGGTCCAGATATTGCTGCTCATAATGGGGCGCGGACGAAGAGGGCTGGCTGGTCAAGGCAAAGGCTTTCCGAGTCTGACGAAATTTCCCATCCTGTAGCCGAGCGCCCTTCCCACGCCAAATGGTGCAAAATGGAGAGGATTGTGCGCATTTTCCTCGAAAAGGGATCAGGCTCCGGGCTGCCACCTGCCTGATCCCGGCGCATTCTCGCCCGAATGGCGAGCGCAGCATCCTTGCATCTCTTGATCCTTGACGATGAATGGCGGCCGCTGGATCGCGTCGCGGCCAGTGAGGACTGGCGTGCCACCATCGCCCTGCTGCTGCGGCGCGACAGTCGCTGGATCGCGATCGAACAGCGGCGGCCGTACGCCCCTCTTCCGCAATGGACCGACATCCGCCTCACCCGCTGGCTGTCAAGGCGGCTGCGCCCGATGGAAATTGCGCTGGCGGATCATGTGATTCACAGCGGAACGGCGCGCTTCAGCTTCCGCGAAGCCGGGCTGCTGTAACTCTCTCAAAAATTTCTTCATCCGCCGCTTGCCAGCCGGAAAAGCCGCCTCTATAGGCTGCGGCCTGCCCAGCGGGACCGCCTCAGAACGGACCTGCTATCGGTCGGGGAGTAGCTCAGCCTGGTAGAGCACTGTCTTCGGGAGGCAGGGGCCGGAGGTTCGAATCCTCTCTCCCCGACCACATATTTCTTCATCCATCGAGGGATCGTTTGAGAAATCGCGCAAGAGCGATTTCCGAGGCGGAAGCAACGCGCCGATGGCGCATTCTCAAACAGGCTCTGAGAGCATGCTGCGCATCAGAGCGCCGCAACAAAAATGCCCCGACAGCCTGCGAAGGAAGGCGGGGCAGTTTTGGGGTCGCACTAACAGGCGTTCACCTGCGAGTGGCTAGACTGCGGGGCGAGGCAATGGTTCCCCCCGCCCCCGACATATTTCCCGATGCCGTGCCATAATGGCACAGCCTTCCCCCGCTTCAGCCGATCATCATCAGGCTGGCATTGCCGCCCGCCGCGGTCGTGTTGATGGAGGTCGACACTTCCTCCAGCAGCCAGTCGAGATGATAGGCCCCACCAGCCGTCTTGTGCGCCGCATGGACGCTGACGATCGGGCCCGGCATGGCGGCCACGGCTTCCATCGCCGCTCCGATCCGCGACGCATCTCCTTCGACCAGCGCAGCGGCGAACGGGCCGTCAGGCTCCCGCGCAAAGGCGGCGGCAATGGTCGCCGGCAGGCCCTGCGGCAGAGCCATGCCCTGAAGCACGCCGCGATTTCCGGTCGCCAGCACGGCGGCCATCTGTTCCAGCAAGCCTTCGCGCGTTTCGGGCTGCATCCAGATCTGCCCGCGCGGGTGCAGCGCGTAGAGATTGCGCTCGCCCACCGGCCCCGGCAGCGCCCGTTCGACGCCCAGCGCCGATGCATCGCCATAGCGCCGCGCCATCGCCGCCGCCGTCGTTTCGCCCTGCGCCTCCAGCCAGTCGGCAAAGTCCTGCAACGGCGAATCCAGATGCCCGGCCCGCTCGGCAAAGACCGGCGGCGACGCCACCAGCCGTCCCAGATAGAGCGGCCCGCCCGCCTTGGGGCCGGTCCCCGACAGGCCGCGCCCGCCAAAGGGCTGCACCCCGACGATCGCGCCGATGACGTTGCGGTTCACATAGAGATTGCCCGCCTTCACCCGCGCCGTGACATGGGCGATGGTGTCGTCCAGCCGCGTGTGCAGGCCAAAGGTCAGCCCATAGCCGGTTGCGTTGATCGCATCGATCAGCTGCCCCAGCCGGTCGCGGCGGTAGCGGATCACATGCAGCACCGGCCCGAACACCTCGCGCTTCAGCTGGGCGATATCGGCGATCTCGATGATGGTCGGCGGCACGAAGCTGCCATGGGCCGTTTCTTCGGGCAGAGCCTGCTGCTCCACCGGCAGGCCCAGGGCACGCATCGCTTCGACATGCGCCTCGATCCCCGCCTTCGCCTCATCCGTGATGACCGGGCCGATGTCGACCGCCAGCCGGTCCGTCCGGCCGATCCGCAATTCCCGCAGCGCGCCCTTCAGCATCGCCAGCGTCCGGTCGGCAATATCCTCCTGCAGGCAGAGGATGCGCAGCGCCGAACAGCGCTGCCCCGCGCTGTCGAAGGCGGAGGCAATGACGTCGGCCACCACCTGCTCCGCCAGCGCGGAACTGTCGACGATCATCGCATTCTGCCCGCCCGTTTCAGCGATCAGCGGGATGGGCCTGCCCGCAGGCGACAGGCGCGACGCCAGTTGCCGCTGGATCAGCCGCGCCACTTCGGTCGATCCGGTGAACAGCACGCCCGCAACCTGCGGCGCACCCACCAGCGCCGCCCCAATCTCTCCGGCGCCGGGGATCAGTTGCAGCGCATCGCCCGGCACTCCCGCCTCATGCAGCAGGCGCACCGCCTGGGCCGCGATCAACGGCGTCTCTTCGGCTGGCTTGGCCAACACCGGATTGCCTGCAACCAGCGCGGCAGCGACCTGACCGGT
>NZ_JBHIWJ010000066.1:0-22704 GCF_041987595.1 Sphingobium sp.
CCACAGCCATGGTGGCTGCCCCGCGCGGCGTGAGGACGGAGCGATGCCGCGGTCCCCCTGCGGCATCGCTCCACCTATGGTCAGCACGGCCGCCGAACCCCTGTCGGCGGTGGGCAAAACCCCTCTCCGGCCCGCCGTCGTGGTGGCCGTGCTGACCACCATAGGAGGCCAGGCCGCCTTTCGCGTACTGGGCGATGTCGGAGCACCGGGCGCACTTCGCTGTTTCCGACTGCGCCGCATGTCGCGCGCCGCCCTGGATGCCGCGTCATGAAGTGTCACGCGCTCCTCCTCTCAGCGGGCATCGCCATCTGCCTTCCCGCCGTCACCCAGGCGCAGACGATGGAGGAGCGCGCGCGGAGTGCAGCCGCGGCGGCGCGGACGAAAAGCGGCGACAGCGATGCTTTGCAAAGCAATTATCTCACCCTCGGCCTCGCCGGCCAGCCGGTCAGCACCATCGACAACAGCAAAAGCTTCACGCCCAATATCGCCTGTCAGAAAACCGCGACACTGCTCGAACTGCTCGCCCAGCCCGCCTCGACCGGCGATATCGGCACGCTGCGCATCTCACGCGACAAGGATCTCGACGGGTCCTTCGACGAGACGCTGAATGTGCCCGTGCCGGTATCGGGCATCTGCGCCAATGGCATCATCTCCTGTGCGCCGGGCAGCTGGAACCAATGCCGCCCGTTTCAATGGGAGGTCGGCAGCAGCGGCAATCTCAAGCTTGGCGAGGCCCATCTCACAGCCCTTGCCGGCTGCTATTGCATCAACAACAGCTGCGGCGCCAATCTCGCCTGGGGCAATATGGCCTCGATCCTCAAGGATCTGGGTGGCGGCGTTGTCGGTGCGCTCACCACCGCCGATCCCCGTAACGGCGTCGCCCAGGCTTCCATCGATGGTCCGCTGATCCGCTATACCGGAGCGCAGACCACGGCCTGCACGGCTCAGCCCCAGCTTTCGGCGACCAATTATCGGAGCAATCCCACCGCGATCCAGGGCGACGCTTATTCCGTCTCGCAGGCAAACAGCGTCTTTCAGGCCCTGGCCGGTTCTCCGGCCGGTAACGGTAAAGCGCAGCAGACCCGCAACTGCGCGATCGAGCGCGACATCACGGTCAAGGAATGGGGCTTCGACGATATCCTGGCGGCGCGCGGCTCGATCGCTACCGTCACCAGCTGCGGAACCGGCTGCCGTCGCTATGAGATTCGCGGCCCCGGCACATGTGGCAGCGTGCCGCCGATCTACAGCGCGACCTTCGATCCCCTGGCGCCAGCGCGGATACGCTCCGCGCGCATCGTCGAGATGGGTGCGGACGACTGGGTCCAGGCAAGGGTCAACGGCCAGATTGTGGGTTATGCGGGGAAACGGCCTTGGCTGGGCGAAGCCTTGCCCTCGGGCGATTGCCGCATCAGCGATGATCCCTGGTACAACAGGTCCACCATCGACATCACCTCCCAGCTGCGCAGCGGCCCGACGGTGGTCGGCGCGCGGGTGCGGGGCGGCGGCGATGGAAATTGGGGCTATGTGATCGTTGAGGTGCAGGTCGACACCGGTTGTGAGGTCAGCGAGCGGCTGGTCGATCTATGCTCGGGTTACGCCGCTGATCCCGCCTGTCATCTTGTGAGCGAGACGGTCGATGGTGTCGTGACATTCAGGAATGGCCTGAACACCGGCATCAAGCCACTACCATCCACCCGTCTGTTCGGCACGGGGGCATGCAGTCTCCAATATACGCGCGACTTCTTCGAACGCGCGCGCCAATATGCATGCGTCATCGATCAGACAGGCGTCGGCGCACCGGACCTCAGCCGCAGCGCCTATATCATCGACCACTCGACCGAGACTTTGCTCGCCGACCGGACGATGGACGCCAGCGGCAAAGTTTCGACCTCGACCCGCCCCTTCTCCATGCCCGATCGCGGTTCGGTCGCCGCCTGCGAACCGATCTGCAAGACCCGAGCGCCCAAGGCCAATAGCGATGTGGCGATAGACGGTGTCGTCGGCGCCAGGCAAAATGACCCTGCCGGCTGGGACATATTTTACCATAGCTGCTCCTCCGACAATGTCTGCCCGCTTGGGCAGGGGGAGGAATTGGTCTCAGCCTGCGGCTGCCTCGACGACTTTCCCGAAGCCGTCGTCATGATGCAGACCGTGCGCCTGGCCGGCGCTGACCTGGTCTGCACGGCGGAGGCACGCTGATGGGCTGGCGCCTTTCCTTGTGGACCGCCCTGCTGCTGGCTCCCAGCGTGGCGCTCACGGCGGCGCCCGCCCGAGCGCAGCAGCTTTGCGCCGCCGACCTCGACGGCAGCGGCGATGCCGATGGAGCCGGTGAAACCGCCCAATGTGCCGAAACAAATGAGGGCCGCTATCTGTGCCCGATCCAGCAGGTCGCCTGTGTCGTCGATCAGGCCGGCGCCTATGGCTGCCCGCTGGGCAGCCAATATGCATGTGTGACGCCCACCACCGGCGGAATGCCGAGTTGTTCCCCCAACGCCTGCACGCCGGTGACCGGCGGCGCCATCGAGGAGGAAGAGCCGGTCGTCGACGATCTCGGCGCGCCCAATGACGGTCTCGTCGATGCCGACGGCAACTGCCTTGGGGCGATCGAGATTTTTGCCGGGCGCGCCGTTCGCTGCCGTCCGGCGGGCCTCAAGACCAGCTTTTCCAACTGCTGCAAGGATCGCGGCGAGATCGTGAAGGACGGGATGGGCTTATCCATCTCCTCGATCGGCACCAAGATCGCCATCGCCAAGGGCGTCTGGTCCGGCATGAAAGCCGCCTACACCGCGTTCAAGGCCGGGGCCACCGCGAGCGAGGCGGCTGGCGCCGGCGCCAATGCGATCATCGTCGGCATAGATCCGACGTCGATCGCGATCAGCCTCGCCATCAACTTCATGATGGATTTTCTGCTGTCGGGCTGTGACCAACAGGACATGGAAGTGGGCATGCTCCGTGGCTCGGGCATGTGTCATGAGGTCGGCACCTACTGCGCGTCGACTATTCTTGGCGTCTGCGTGCAAAAGGCCAAGGGCCATTGCTGTTTCAACACCAAGCTCGGCCGGATCATCCAGGAACAGGGCCGGCCGCAGCTTGCCAGCTTCAACGCCATGGGTTGGGGAACGGCGAAGAAACCCTATTGCCGCGGGTTCACCGCTGAAGAGTTCCAGGCGCTGGATTTCAGCAAAATGGATCTCTCCGAATATTATTCCGACATCGAGGCGCGGGCCCAGTCGGACATCCAGATCGATATGAAGGACAGGATCAATGCCTACATGGAGACGGTCAATCCCTAGCCGCGCGCTACTCGCGGCGACGATGCTGGTCGCCTCGCCATGCCACGCGCAGAGTGAGGGGAACGCGGGCAATGCCCGGCAGCGCGCGGAGGCGCAGGGCGACAGCGCCTTTCAGCGCCTCAAGGGCGCGGTTACCGGCCAGAAGGATCGCGCCAAGGTGCGGGGGCCGGATCGGCTTCCCGATCTTCCAGAGGCGACACGGCGCCGCGCGTTCGAGGGCCTGCGCAACCGCAAGCCGGCTCCCGCCATGGATGCACGCGCCCGGTCGGCACTGACCTCCGGTCAGGACAACCTCGCAGCCCAGCGGGAGGCCATGGCAAAGCGCCTCGGTCAGGCCCTGGGGTTGGAGGCGCCGGATATCACGGGCCTGGCGGGCACCACGCCACCCTCGGCGCAACATGGCTGGGTGCCGTTGCTTTTTGCCTCCTCCTCCATCCCTATCCCCATTTTGCGGACTTATGCGGCCCAACTCGAGAAAGCGGGCGGCGTCATGGCCTTTCGCGGCGTGCCGGGCGGGATGACGAAGATCGGTCCGATGGCCAAGCTCTCGGCGCAAATACTGCGGATCGATCCGGGCTGTGACGGCCCGGCCTGCGCCATGCGCGATGTCCAGCTGATCATCGATCCGCTGGTCTTTCGCCAGCACGGCGTCGCGCGTGTGCCGGCGCTTGGCCTTGTACCGGGCGATCCGACCCAGCCTTATTGTGAGCGGGAGGATGATAGTCCGGTAAGCAGCCACATTGTCTATGGCGACGCGGCCCTCTCCGGTCTGCTCGAAGCATATGCCCGTCTGGGCGGCGCGAAGGAGGTAGCCGATGCTCAGGCTCGCCTGGACCGCCGCTAGGGCGGCATGGCCCGAAATCAGGGCCACCCCGCGCAGAGCGGCCATCGCGCTGGGAGCGGGCGGCCCGGGGATGGCGCCACAACCGCGCCGGTTCTGGCAGGCCTGCGCGATCATCCTGCCGATCAGCGCCGCCGCTGGTTGGGCCTTGCCGCGGTTCACGCTGGTCATGTCGCCATCGATCGACGCCTGGTTGGTCCACAAGGCGCCGGGCACCATTCGGCGCGGTGACCTTGTGTCGTTCAAGCTGCGGCATCCCCTTGCCGGCCCTGCCCCGGTCGATGTCACCAAATATGTGCTCTGCATGCCCGGCGACAGGATCGAGATGATCGAAAAGCCCTCGATGACGCCGGGGGCGAAGGATGGCTGGTATCGGTGCAATGGCAAGCTCATCGGGATCAGCAAGCCTTTCGGGCGGAAGGGACAGCGCCTTCTTCATTGGCGGCCCACCGAGCCGCATATTCCCGACGGCATGGTCTATGTGGGCTCTTCTTATTCGAGTGGATTCGACAGCCGCTATTTTGGTCCGGTTTCCATTCAGCGGCTGACGCGGATGGAGAAGCTGCTGTGACCCGGCGCTTCCATGCCGCGATTTGGGCAGGCGGCCTGTTCGCATCATCGGTAGCCGCGCAGGTGCCTCCACCAGCATCAGGTCCGAAACAGGGCTATTGGTGGTATGCCCCGCCGCCCCCGAATACCCAAGCGGAGGAGCCGGACCCGGACAAGCTCATCAAACCGGTGATACCGCCCATGACCGAACTCGCGGCATGGACGCCGCCCAAAATCCGCAAGCTGATCGAGCAGCAGCGCGATTATGCCGCCACCGTGCTCACGGTCGATGCGGTCGCCGATTTCTGGCGGTTGCAGGATTTTGCCCGGCGCAAGGCGCGGGCCTTTGCCGGCGTGACGCAGCTGGCGCTGCTCCAGCATCCCGAACTCAACGCCAAGTCGGCCAACCCCATGGTCGGCGATGCCCGCGACCAACTGCTTGGTCACAAGGATGCCGTCCGCCGCGCCTATCTGCGCGCGCACGCCGGCGAGTTCGCGCTCATCATGTTCTCGCGGGCAAGCTGCGGCTATTGCCGCGTGCAGTGGCCGATCGTCCAGCGCTTCCAGGACGAGATGGGCTGGCAGATATCCCAGCTCGATCTTGATCGGCGGCCCGAGGTCACTCAGCGCTTCGGTGTCGATGTGACGCCGACGACCATGGTGATCCGGCGCAACAGTCCGCAACGCATGGTGATCGCGACGGGGGTGGAGGCCTATCCCAACCTTGCCCAGACCGCCTACCAGGCCGTCCGCCTGCTGTCCGGCGATATCCGGCCCGAGCAGTTCATGACCGGCGCGGGTGAGGAATACGGCTTCTTTGACGCGCTCGCCAACGGTCCCGTGTCCGCCGATCAGCCCGACGTCCGGAGTCCGGATCAGGTCAGCATCAACAGGGAGTCCCGGCCATGAGGGGCGAACATCGGCAAACCCGTTGGTGTGCCTTGATCGGCACCAACGGCATATCAACGTGGCTCCCGTGCGTCCTCGCCTTTTGCCCTCAGCAAACGCACCGCCTTCTTGTCGAAGCTGAGAAAGGTCTCGGCGCCGAGCCATTTGCCTTCATGGGCGATGACGCCATCGCCAAAATCGCCGCCTGCCTCAAGGATGGCAAGTCCCGCCTCGACCGCGGGATTGTCCACAGCGACATTGTTCGCCGCCATCAAGGTACGGATAACCCGGGCGATGTCGGATCGGCCAAAGCCGTAGAGTCGGTCGAGGACCCAGCAGAATTCGCAAAGCGCGGGCAAGGGAATAGCGACCAGTTCCGCTTCCGCCAAGATCCGCTGGGCCCTGGTGCTTTGGACCGGATCATCTTCGGTTACGACGCGAACAAGAATATTGGTGTCAGCCGTGATCTTCACAGTTCGCCGGCCCATCCCTTGGCGATGATTTCGTTCATTTCCTCGATCGAGACGGGTTTCCGCCCCTCCCGCTTCAGCATGCCGAAGGCATCCGAAATCCGCCCCTGGGACTGCTCCGCCATTACCTCTATCCGCCCATTGGGCAGCTTGTGGACGGTGATCTTCGACCCCGCATGCACGCCAAGATGCTGCAGAATATCCTTCCGCAGGGTAATCTGGCCCTTGGTCGTCACTGTCAGGGTCGTCATAGGCACTTTCCTTCCGAACCCCACCAATGTAAGGAAATATCACCTTACTTTCAAGACTGCGGCAGGCATGCTGCTGACCTGCCTGGGGAGCGGTCCCGCGGCCGCTCAGCCCATATCTCGGGACGTCGCACGTCATGCCGCCATCCATCCGGTCGGAACGCCACAGGACATGCAGCTCTGGCTCAGCCGCGTGCCCGTGACGCGGGACTTCCCGCCGGATTTCAATGAAACGCTTTCTGGTGAGGCCTCGCTTTATATCATCGAGATGACGACGGC
Organism: Sphingobium sp.; assembly: GCF_041987595.1. GTDB lineage: Bacteria > Pseudomonadota > Alphaproteobacteria > Sphingomonadales > Sphingomonadaceae > Sphingobium. The sequence goes on from NZ_JBHIWJ010000066.1 coordinate 6,569, forward strand.
ACCCGGATGCCTGCCCTGCGCGGACCTGTGGGGAAAGCTGGGGCAATTTTCCCGGCATTATCACTGGCAGGTTCGTACGATCAGCAGCCAGGAGGCGATGTTGCGTTCCGGCAGGCTCGGCGTCCCCTGGGTCGGGCATCCCGTCGCATGGATCCGTCCCGTCGCCGATGTTGATCGCATCATCCCGATCGCGATCGGCACCGATCACGACATCAACCTGGCGCGCAATGCTTATCTCGCGGCCAAGATGCTGACAGGCGTGCGTCCGGCGGTCGGGCTGCGCGCGATGGCCAGGTTCACTGGCATCGTTGGAGCAGTTGATCGCGTTGGCGCGACAGTGAGGCCTTCCAGATGATCGGCAGCACGCACGCATCAAACTCCAGACATTCCCAGGCGGAAGCAACCCGACCGCCTGCCCATCAACCTCGCAATTTCGGATCATTGATCCAACTTTGCGAGGTTATTTCCCACATCCGACCATCCTTGAAAATGCCGCGCATGGCGGGCCGGCATCTTCGCCTTCTCATTCCAAGAGGAAGCCCGCCATGCCTTCGCTCCGTCCTCGCTGTGCGCTGATCGCGCTCGGCCTGCTCGCCACCTGCGGCACGACCGCGCCTGCATACGCCCAGGGCTGGGCGGAAAGCTGGTTCGACAATGTGACCTATACCTCGCCCGGCTCCTTCGAGGACCAGACGCGCGGCTATGTGACGGCGGGCGGCATGTCCGGCCGTGTCGACGTTCATGACGATTATCTGATGTCGCTCACCCTTCCCAAGGTGAAGGCAGGCTGTGGTGGCATCGACATGTTTCTGGGTGGCATGTCGTTCCTCGACCCGGACTATCTCGTCCAGAAGCTCGAAAGCATTCTCCAGGCCGCGCCGGCGGTCGCATTCCAATATTTGCTCGAAACCCTCGACGAGAAAATGGGCAATATCATCTCGAAGATGGAAGCGGCGACCAATTACCTCAACTCCATCCAGGTCAATGACTGCCGTCTCGCCAATCGCATGGTGCAGATCGCCAGGGGCGACGACAATATGTCGGGCATCATCGAGGAGATGACCGGCTACAAGTCGGTGAAAGAAGGTTTTGCCAAAAGCTACCAGCAGAGCCGCGAGAAGATTCAGGCCAACCAGAATAATCCGACCGAGGATCTGAAGGACGCGCTCGCCAACTGCCCGGCCGAGGTGACCGACATCTTCCGCACCGGCTCCCTGCTCTCCCATGCCGCGACGCGCGTGGGTGCGGGCGACTGGGCCTCGGTGATGCGCGCCCGGGTGGGCGACGTCTATATGCGCTGGGACGCGACCGACAAGGTGCCGATCTTCTCCGCCATCCCCGCCTGCCCGCATCAGGACAGCGACAGTCCGCAGGATTTTCTCGCCGGCAAGGTCCAGAGCCGTTCACTCAACATTCCGCCATCCGCCGCGGACTGCGCCCCGGACAGTGGCAAAGGGGCATTGGAACTTGCCCGGACGCGAATGCAGTCGATCGCCACCAAGATCCGCACGCGCGCGGCGCTGACGGCCGAAGAGCGGCAGTTTGTCGCCAATGTCCGTACGCTGCCGGTCTATCGCATGCTGGAATGGGGGGTGCGCCAGGGCGTGCCCGATTCCGTGATCGCCGATACCGACGAATTGGTGGCGCTCACGCTCGCCTATCAGATGCTCAATGATCTGACCCGATCGATCGATTTTGCCGTCTCCAACGCCGAACGGGGCGCGAGCGCCGCCGGCGCGGCCGATGGCGGCAACGCCAATATCTGCCAGACCCGCATTCTTTCCAAGGGCATCGAGCAGCTGAGAGATTTGCGCGAGGAGGTGCTGCGTCAGCGCGCCCAGATGCGGCAGAGCTATATAGCCGCGCTCAATCAGGCCAACCTCTCGGCCAATTATGCCGGGTTGCTGCGCACGCGGGATCGTGATGCGCGCGACACCGCCGGCACCGCTTCGAACAACAATCGATGAACCCTTTGGAGGCACCGCCCATGCGCCGCCTGTTTCGCTCGGTCCTTGCCCTGCCGCTCGCTTTGGCGGCAACGCCCGCGCGGGCTCTGGAGTCCAGTTTTCACACCTATGACGGCTTTGCTGAAACGGTGGACGCGTTCCGTCTGGTCTCGATGATCTTCGGCGATCCGCGCTATGAAACGCTGGTGCTGATCTGCGCGGTCATGGGGATCGCGCTCGGCGTCGTGATCGCCTCGTTCCGGGGTCAGGGCATGGGGCTGGTTGCCTTCGGGTTCCAGATGCTGATCGGCATTGGGCTGTTCGTCGGCCTGGTCGCGACCACCGGCACGGTCCATGTCTATGACCGGGTCCGCAATGCCTATCAGCCGGTCGGCGATGTTCCCAATCTCATCGTGCTGGTGGCGGGCGTCACCAACCTCATGGAGCGGGCACTCGCCGAGACGATCGACGACAACACCACCGACCCGAATGCCAAGCTGGAATTTGGCGCGGGCGGTCATGCCTTCGACCTCTTTTTGAACGCCGTCTCCCCGCGCGGGCCCATGACCGACACCTTCCTCGACGCGACGATCAAGGATTATGTCCGCCAATGCTATCCGGTCGCGCGCGTATCGCCGGCCTATGGCGTCGATGACGATCAGCTGTTCCGGGGCACAACGGACCTCCCCGCCTCCTTTGCCGCCATGGCCGGGCCGGCCACGTTCAGCACGGTCTTCAGCTCGGCCGACAAGGGCGGCACGACCATGAGCTGCCAGGAAGCCTGGGATCATATCCAGTCCCGCCTCAGCGATCCGACACTGTTCGACAGCTATGCCCGTCAGGTCTGCCAGAGCAGCGGCTATGACATCGCCGATGCCAACCAGCTGGCGCGGTGCCGCACGCGGCTGGGCCAGCTTGGCGAGGGGATGATGGGAACGCCCCTCACCCTTCAGGCCTTCTTTGCCGATGTGCTACTGGGTAGCAGCGTCGGCGATGTGCTGTTCGAGGATAGCCCGGCGACAGCGGCGCGGGTGATGGCGAACCGGGCGGTGGTATCGAGCGGGCTGTCCACCATGTCGGTGGCCAATCAGTGGATGCCCACGATCCGCGCCACCGTGTTCGGGATCATGCTGTTCATGATGCCGATCGCGCTGCTGTTCATCCTGACGCCGATCAATCTGCGCGTTGCCAGTTTCGCCTTCGGCCTGTTCGTGTTCGTGGCGCTCTGGGGCGTCATTGATGCCGGCATCTATCAGCTGACCCTGAGCCGGGCGATGGCGGTGCTGGCCGAGATGCGATCCAATCATGTCGCCGCGAATGCGTGGATGCTGGCGCCGTCGGCAGCGCTGAAGGCCCTTGCGATCTTTGGGTCGTTCCGCACGGCCGCTGCGAGCCTAGCGGGGGCGTTCGTGTTCACCGTGTTCCGCTTTTCCGGCAATGTATTTTCCTCCTTCACCGGCGGCGCGCTTCAGGCGCAGGGCCAGGGCACCGCTGCCGCGACGCCCCTGATGACGCGGGAAGGCTTTGCCTCGGCGCTCGAAGCCCAGGCATCGGCCTCCGGCACGATGGCCCGCAGGAGCATGGCTTCGAACTTTGGAGATTTTGGGGAGCGCACGACGTTCAGCAGCAATCGGGCTTTCGGCGCGGCCGGAACCGTGTTGGGCGAGCATGGTGGCGGCCTCGCGGGCGGCAGCGCCTTCGCGCTGGGTGGCATCGACGCCGCGCGTGAATTGGGCGGCATCTCCCCTGCCCTGGTCGGGCACGATCTCAGCAATCCGGCTACAGCCCAAGCGGTCCGGGCAAATGCGACGACGAGCGCCATCCATAATTTTGCCGAGAAGGATGCGTTGCGAGCACTCGGCACGACCTATTTTGGCGAGGGACAATCGGGTGAACGGGCCTTTGCGGCGTTCGCTCAGAATATGGTGCAATGGAAGGCGTTCGGCGACCAGCGCGCCTATGACATGATGCTGTCTGGCACGCAGCGGCATTTTGAGCGCAGCGGCTATGACGCCAGGGACGCGGCGCTCAAGGCGTCGACGCTCATCGGTCAGGCTTCGGCAGATCCGACCTTCGCCAAGATCACCGCCAACGCCTTCGATCAGGAGCAGATGTTGCGCAACGATCTCACCGGTGCCCAGGTGCAGGTCGGCGCCATGGAGGGCCGCCGTGATTATGCGGGCGACCATGTGGCGGCGACCGAGCGGGGCAATGTCGCTACGGAGCAGGCCTGGCGCACAGGCAATAATGCCGGTCACCGCAGTGCCGCCTCGATGCTTGGCCTTTCGCTCGATGAAACCAGCCGCCGTATCGCGTTCATCAATGCCCTTTCGGGCGAAGCACGCTCCACGGCCATTACGCAGCTCTCCCGCGCGACTGGGCGCAATGAGGCACAGGTGATGCGCGCGCTTGAAAGCTATAATGCCGCGACCCAGGTTGGCACCGCCGATGGCGCAACGGCAGAAGCCGCGCGCGAAGGCACCAGCGTCTATGGCCGCACTCGGGACGCCGCCGGCTATGATTTTGCCGAACGGTCGGGCAAGCTCGACGCGCAGCGCGAGGTCGGTCTGGATGGGACGCGATCGGCCGCCAGGATCGGCGAACAGCGCCGGGAAGCTGAGAATTTCGGATTTGCGCAAGGGGCTGCCGCCGCCGGCGCATCGGTCCGGGAAGCGGCGCGCCTCGACAGCTTCATCCAGGCCTTGAGCCGCACGGCGGGCAATCAGGTCGATATGAATGAAGGCGGTACTGAGGGTGTTGCCGATCGGTCTCGCAATGAGCGGCTGACCCGGATCGTCGATAATGAGCGCCTGACACGCATGCAGGCCTTGCTCCGTGAGAATGGCATAGGCCTCTCGAGACGCCAGATCGCGATGGATCAGAATGGCGATCTCAACCTCAATTTGACGCCTGACGCAGCGGCGCAGATGTGGAGATCCGGGCTGATCAATGAAAGCCAGCTGGGTGCCATCGCCAATGGCGGGCGGGCGCGGTTCAGCTTTGCCCATAATGATCTGCTGGTGTCGAGCAGCACCGGGTTCAGCCGGTCGGCACGGTCTGACACCAGCACGCGGTTCGAGGCGGGCAAGCAGGCGGGGCCGGATACGGTCGAGCATTTTCTGGGCGGGGGCGCAGAGGGGCATGCCATGATGGCCAATTGGCTCAAGGGCGGGTTCGAAATGGATCGGAAGGGCAACTGGCGTCTGAAACCTCAGGTCGCAGATACGCTCCAGCGGGACGTCCAGGCGATCATGGTGCAAACGGGATGGGCGCGTTCGCTTTCTCGGAGCGCCAGTCATCAGGTTTCCACCTCGACGTCTTTTGGAGCAACTCTTGGAGGATCGGTCGAAAGCGGCGGTCATGGTAAAGGTGACGGAAGACGATCGCAGGGGCATGTCGGCGGTCAGATTGGTTTTGAAACCTCTGACGCAGGAATGGGCTCAACGGACGCAACTGCAAGCATCGACATCGTAAATTTCGACGTCCGCAATGCAATCTCCGCTGCTGAAAGCTTTGCGTCGCGCACAAACACTCCCCACGCCGCATTTGTCTCCGAACTGAGCCACCAAATTCTCGGACAGGATGGAATTCGCAATCGCTATCTAAAGGAAGCAAAATCAGGGCGCGGGACGTGGGATCTCACAGCACCCCTGACCTCGATGGAGCAGAGCCAAATCTTGCAGAGCGGTCGCTTTACAGGCGATCGTCAGTCGGGCAGCGGAGATGGCAATCCTACTTTCAACGAGCGTTAGCGCTTTCCTCTCACATGTCGATCAAGCCATGCTTGGCTCCTTGGATTTCCTGGGTGCCAGAAATAGCGTGGATTCGCCGGGTTTGTAGGATCCATCCGTCGAAATGCGGCAATATGGCGTCGGAAATCATCATGCTGGCTCCAGGCGAGGCCCTCTCCATTCCCCGCCCCGAATTGAAAGCCGAACCATGCTCTAAAAAAGCCGAAACCCAGCACCGGCACGATCACAAACGGATGAAGCAGCACGCCGACCGGCACGACAATGGCGACTGGAAGCAGATAACCGGGCACCGCAAGGATTAAGGCCCAGAATATCACCGCTGATCCCCACCAAAGTTTGGCATACCAAGGGCGCCACAACCAATCCCCAGCGCGCGGCGGGAATCTCACGGAATCAGAATTTCGCGCGTCTGAATCTGGGATGCTTTGCTCTGCCATAGGACCTCGCTTCGCGGCTACGATAGCATGTCAACCCCTTCGAAACACATACAATCGTATCCAAATTGACGCCAAGCCACTCCCCTCCCCCTTTTTTTGGTTTCATCCCGGCACGGAGCCCCCGTTTGCCACGGCCGACGAGATGTCACGCGATAAATCAGTATTCTCCGTCGCGCCATTTTTGGTCAGTCTCAACCAGAAATAGATGCTGAAATGCAGACACGAATCCCATAGGTATTTGCGCAAAGTTGCAATCCTGCGGGGCCACTTTCTGGCCGGGCATGGGACATTTTGCTCGGTCGGCTTTGGAGCTTAGCCGACCGGTAAGCAGACATTTCGGCCGGGTGCTGCCACCTCTCACCGCGGATGAGGGCCCGGTTTGGCTCCTGATCGTCGGTAAACGAAGCAGCGCGTTATTGCTTGCCGCCGGATAATCATGTTTGAGGTCCTGACACCACATTTGGTCGGGCCGAGTTCTCCAGTCCCTAGTCAGGGGCTGAGCTGCGGCAAAAATCCAATTCGCGTTAATCTAGGGCTTTTCTTTCCGTATTATCCTTTTTATTCCCTATGAGATTGTACGCTAGGCGGGGGTACGTTATGAAAGGGTATATTTACATCAGTAGTCCCAATGCGGACCCCGAACATAAGCGAAACCTGAACGATCCTATCTTCAGGAGAACGCCGACCCTCGGTGGTTGCATGCCTCCTATCCGGCGCCTAGTGCGGCCGGGTGACCATGTGTTTGTGATCAGCGGCACGACCAGAGGTGTCCAGCAGTATGTGGTCGGCGGCTTCGAGGTCGCAGAGAAAATCGATGCTTTAGCTGCATACGAGCGCTTCCCGGAAAATCGACTCCAATTGAATGCTGAAGGAAAGGTCGTCGGCAACATACTGATCGATGGCACCGGCAATCAGCACCCGCTTGACACCCACAGTGCTACCAATTTCGCCCGCCGCATAGAAAATTATCTGGTTGGCGTTAATCCAGTGGCGCTTGAAACGCCTGCGGAGGTTGCGCGCGGCCGAACCGAAACCTTGGACCGCCTGTCTTCGATTTTAGAGAAGCGGCGCGCCAACCGCGTCATTGACGTGATGGGGCGTTGGGCACGGCTCGATCAAGCCCAGGTCGAGAAGACTCTGGACTGGCTGCGGGGAATCAAGCAACAGTCAGCATAATGGCAAACGTCGCCGCCACCCTTCGGGCGCTTGCGCTCCAATCCGACGAGATTGCGTCGCGGACTCGTTTGGCTCCTAAACGGGTGAAGGAAATTCTTGACGGCGCTCCGGTGACTGCATCCGAGCTTCGCGCCTTGGCGCGTGGACTCAAGTTATCAATGCGCGCGTTTACCTCAACTGGATCGCCGGCCAACAGCTCCGAACTCGGAGCCCTCTTTCGAGCACCTGGGGTTGCTACTTCAGAGCGTGAACCGACGCTCGACCGACTGGCCGGCTTCGTAGATGCCGCGCTCAAGGTTCTTCCTCTTCGCGCTGGTCTTCCCGCTTGGCTTGACAGATTCGGCCTGCATGGCCCGGAAACTTATGACGAAGCCGAACGGCTTGCAGCTGAGCTTCGCACCCTTATCTATCCGGATGAGGTCGACAGTCCAGCGATCGACCTTCCGCAACGCCTACGTATGCTTGATGGACTGATCGTCAGCCAGCTCAAGAATTCTAAATTCGAAGGCGCCTCTGTTGCTGCGGGCGGCTACCTATTTGTGTTTGTTTCGCCGCGCTTTCAGGGGCGAATGTTATTCACCCTTGGGCATGAACTGGGCCATGTCGTGGCCCATCACTCAGTGCAGTCAGCACACCTCGATCTCGCGTCCAGCATCGGGAGCTTTCGCAATCGCGTCGAGGGCTTCGCCGATGCGTTCTCCTCCGCCTTTTTGCTCCCACCGCAAGCGGTCGGCGGCTCGCTGAAAGCAATACGCCAACTGATTGGCGCCTCTAGCAACGAGATCGGTGATGTCGAAATTCTGATCCTTGCCCGCCTGCATGGCGTGTCATTCGATGTCGCCGCGCGGCGTTGTGAAAATCTCGACCTTTTACCCAGCGGCGGCGCTGCCTCTCTCGCGCAGTACATCCGTGAGCATCACCAAAACCCTGAGAAGCGTGCCGAAGCGCTAAATCTACCACCTAGGGAGCAGATTCACTTCGACGTCGTGTCTCCCGTTTTGATGAAGTTTGTCCATGAAAGCGTAGCCCGCGGCGTAACCTCGCCGTCGTGGATCGCTGATCGGCTCGGTACGACGATCGAAAGCATCTATGAGACCCACGCATCGACGGGCGAGCGCCGTGCGACTACTCATTGATGCCTGTGCGGCCATAAACCTTCACAATTGTGGGAAGCTCGCAGTCGTGTGCAACCTGCCGAACGCCGAGGTCGCCCTGTCTCCAATAGTAGTTTCGGAATGCGGATTGGACTGCGCTGCCGAGATTATCTCATTGCAGGCCGCCGGGCGCATCCATTTCGTCTCGGATGAAGAGATCTCACCGGATCGCTTTTTGGAACTGGTCACCGATTACGACATCGGCGACGGTGAGCTTGAATCCATCTCGATTTGTGAGACAACAGACCGCGCATTCTGCACCGATGATGCTGCAGCGCGACGGCTCGCCACGAACCTACTCGGTGCCCACAGGGTCATGGGTAGCCTTCGCCTACTGAAGCTCTCTGTTGAAGCCTCGTTGCTGATGTGCAGCGACGCTTTCGCGGGCTACAATCAAATGAGGGATTGCGGCGGCTTCTTACCCGACTTGCCGAGTAATTTCTTCTGTGTAGGAGAAGCCGCGTGACGATGGGGAAAATGCAATGAGCGAGGGTCAGCGTCCGAATAGTTTGCTGGAGCAATTCGATACCGCCTACGCGACCGTGACCCTCGACAGGCGCGACATCTACGGCGTTCCCGAAGACACATATCGTCGCATCGCCACGTTGCGGTCCGTGGTGGATGAGTGCCGGGATCCGCAGATCCGCGAGATCTTAGGCATGGTCGTCACTAAAGTTGCCCGCCTGGTGCAGACGCCAGACCATCTCGATTCTTGGGTCGACGTCGCTGGCTACGCGCGCTGCGGCGTAATGTTGCTGGACGATCGGTCTATATAGAGCCTGCAGGTGCCTGTTGAACCTTGCTTGGTGGCTTTCCGCTGCAGGTTTTGTGATCGAGGTGCGGTGTTCCAGCCGCGAGTTAACTCATGAGGAAGTCGTTGATAATCGAGAGAAAGATTTGTGCCGGGTCGGGTTGCGTCGAGCTTTGGTGGGCGAAAGAGGGGCCCGGGCGCGAGCTGACGCTCGTCAGCAAGATCGCGGACGAACGGCCGTTGGTGACCTCAGATGAAAGCGGACAGCAAGAACGCGGCGCGGTATGCTGGGCGCGTGGGCGAACGCTAGGAAACATTGAAGTCCGCTCACCTGAACTTCTCCGCCGCTTCAGGGAGAAACGCGCCACTGACACCCCTCTGCCATGCGACTTCGTCTATGCAGGAAAGTACCGACACGGTGCCAACCGATGGTGGTGCCGGACGCATCAGAGCCACTGGGGTACTAAGGCCGATCTCGCCGCGCTACGGTCTTCAAACGAAATGCTATGCGCTAACCATGCCCAGCTCATGAACTACGAGGTCGATCCCTACACGGTGTATCTCGACAAGCATGCAGAGGTGGGCGTTTGGTGTTCGATGCCGGCGGCACTTTCGACCTTTGAGATTAAGCCCCGTCCACCAAAGATCCACGTCCATGTGCGCGACACGACCGAATCCCTTAAGCGCATTGACAAAGACTTCGCAGCAATCTCCGCTGTCTATTCGACGCGGCAATGCCTGTTTAGCAACGATAGCACTATTCGGGTTGATATCACGCCGCCAGCGGCCTTTGATTTTGTCTGCGCGCTCGAAGCTCACCAGGAGATGGGCTCTATCGACTGCTCGCGCTGCGGACATCCTCATCTCGATCTCGGCGACTTTGGAAAGACCCCGCATCGCAAGCATTTTTGCGCGAACTGCGGTAGAGACAGCACTTGGAGCAAAGGTCCGATAATCTCGACGCCCCTACAGCCAATGCATGATCGAACTGCGACGCATCTTACCTGCCTTCTGCCTAATCGAAGTTTGAATCTTGATGACTACAGGGGGCACAGCTACACCGTTTGGGCATCGACGCCAGCGATCGTATGGACTGCCAGCAGGCCGCAGGAATATGGAATCCATGTGCACGTTCATGACGGTCAAGATCGCGTCATTGATGATACCTTTGGTGAGGTGATCCTCAACGGAAAGGCGCTGGTACGTGAGGAATTGCTTCGAGCAATGATTGATCGAACCATCGTATAAGTCATTAAGCCGCCGTCCGCTCAAGTGGCATCGACGGCTATGACTGTCGGTTACTTCACACGATCAAACGGCATCTCTTCCCCCAAACCGTGTTTCGTCGCCTATAACGGCCGCGCGGACTATTCCACCCGAACCAGCGACCGATTACATAAAAATCCCGTGGCGCGTCTAAGGTCCAAGATTGTCACCGCAAAATGAGTGGAGTCAGCATAACGTGGCGCTAAACAGGAATCTGTGAGGAGGACAAATGAAGATCGAGAAGGTCAAGATCACCAACTTCAAATGTTACGAGGATACGTTCACCCTAAAGCTGAACGAGGGTCTCAATGTGATCGTCGGCGCAAATGAGTCCGGTAAGACAACGATCCTCGAGGCTGTCCACCTCGCGCTGACCGGCCTCCTTAACGGTCGCCCGCTGAAGAATGACGTCACCAGCTACCTCTTCAACCTTTCCGCCCAAGACAAATATGTAAAGAGCCTGGGGACCGCAGCGCCACTCCCGCCACCCACCATCACCATCGAACTGTTCTTCTCGGGGAAATCCCCCGAACTCGCCGCGCTCGAAGGGGATGGAAACTCTGAAAAGGCGAAATGCGCGGGCGTCGTGTTTCGGATCGCATTCGACGAAGACAACTACAAGGACCCTTATGCGAAGTTGCTGGACGCCGGCACCCTGACTTCCATTCCCGTCGAGTACTACTCGACAACGTTGCGTTCGTTCGCCCGGGCTGGGATCACGGCGCGGAACATCCCGATCAAGTCCGCCTTGATCGACTCGTCCAACGCGCGGCTCCAGAACGGCTCAGATCTATACGTCTCCCGCATCATCCGCGATGCGCTCGAGGAGAAAGAGCGTGCATCCATCTCTCAGGCGCACCGCAAGTTACGGGAGGCGTTTGTCTCCGACGAGAACCTGAAGCTGATCAACGAGCGGATCACCGCCGCTGCCAAGATCAGCAAGAAGTCCGTGAGCATCTCGGTTGACCTTTCCTCGCAAAATGCCTGGGAAAGCAGCTTGATGACCTATATCGATCTTATCCCCTTCCAGTATATCGGGAAAGGCGAGCAGTGTGTCATCAAGACAAAACTGGCGCTCAGCACTAAGAAGAATGCGGAGGCGACCGCGATTCTTTTGGAGGAGCCGGAGAACCATTTGTCGCATACACGACTGAGCGCTCTAATTGCGGACTTAACCGAGGAGCACGGGACGAAACAGATCATCATCTCAACTCACAGCAGCTTCGTCGCAAACAAGCTCGGCCTCGACCATCTCGTCGTCCTGCGTGCCGGCGCGGTTGCGCGGATTGCTGAACTTAAGGCCAGCGACTTCTTCAGGAAACTCGCGGGTTATGACACGCTTCGTCTCGTGCTCGCCGAGAAGGCCATTCTCGTCGAGGGCGATTCCGATGAACTCGTCGTGCAGCGCGCCTACATGGACGCGAACGATGGCCGGCTACCTATCCAGGACGGCATTGACGTCATCTCCGTCGGCACGGCCTTCCTCCGGTTCCTCGAAATCGCCGAGGCGCTAAATATCCCGACCGCCGTCGTCACCGACAACGACGGCGATGCAGCCGCAGTCAAGAAGAAATATGCGGCCTACAAAGGTTCGAAGACAATCCGGATTTGTTTCGATGATGTCGAGGACAGCGGCGACCTCAAAGCTGGGAAGAAGCCGTACAACTACAATACCCTCGAACCTAAGCTGCTCAAGGCAAACGGTCTCGCGTCGTTGAAGGCAATCCTCGACGTCGACTCAGAGACTGACGACGAGCTCCGGCTGCACATGCGATCGAATAAGACCGAGACGGCGCTGGCCATCTTTAACGCCGATGAGAATATCACCTACCCCCACTACATCTTGGAGGCGATCGCGCCGTGATCGGCGACAACACGATCATCATCGCCGCGGCAGGCGCTGGTAAAACGACGTATCTCGTTGAGCAGGCGATGAAGGTTCCCAACGAACGCGTGCTGATCACGACCTACACAGAGTGCAACGAGGCGGAGATTCGCCAGAAATTCTTCGACTTGGTCGGACGCGTGCCCGCCCATGTGACGATCATGACGTGGTTCAGCTTCCTGATCACCCACGGCGTTAAGCCATTCCAAGGATGCATATTCGACTTCGAGGTCGCTGGGATGATGTTCGCAGTCACCCAGTCCGGGATCAAGACTGTCGTGAACGGACATCCCGTCCCATACGCCGAGAGCGAATTTCGAAAGCATTTCTTCGATCGAACAGGTCGGGTCTTCTCCGACAAGCTCCCGAAGCTGGTCATTCGCTGCAACGAGAAGAGCGGGGGCGCTGTGGTAGACCGGTTGACACGGCTCTTCCCGCATGTATTCGTCGATGAGGTCCAAGATCTCGCCGGATACGACCTCGACATCCTTGCGGCTCTCGCGCGAAGTCGGGCGCGACTGTTGATGGTCGGCGATCCGCGGCAGGTCACCTATCTCACCCATCACGAGAAGAGGTACAAGAAGTACTCCGACGGCGGAATCGTGAAGTTCGTCGAGACTGAACTAAGAAAGGTTCCGTTCACTATCGACGACGCGACGCTAGGCCGATCGCACCGCAACAACGCGCTTATCTGTGCCGCGTCGTCACGTCTCTACCCGGATCTACCGGCAAGCGCCGCTTGCGAATGCGAGGAATGCCGCGCCAGCGCGCCGCGACACAGCGGCCTTTTCCTCGTTCGGGCTTCCGACTACGCCCACTACGTGGCGAGAGTTAGACCGATGCAACTCCGTGACAAGTCAACCACCGCAGGCGTCGATTCATTTGCGCCGGTAATGAACTTTGGCGAGTCCAAGGGCCGTGGCTTCGACCATGTCGTGATCATTCCGACAAAGCCGATGAAGGCGTGGCTAAAGGACCCCGCAAGTGCACTCGCGGCACAGAGTAGGGCGCGGTTTTATGTCGCAATGACCCGCGGACGGCATAGCGTCGCGATCGCGACGGACTGGGGCGACGATTTGCTTCCGGATGGCTTCGAAATCTATCGACGGCCAACAGTTGATTAGGAAGTCCGCTCCCCGTGTCGATCCAGCAAAGGATACGGCAGCAATCTGGTATCACGCTTCCGAAGCTGCCAGTGCTCACTCTGCCAGATCCAGGCGGTCGGAGCGGAAACCTGACCATCCGTAGTTGGGCGCAAGAAATTGGCTGTTGAACGGCCGACTAGGGTCGACTAAAACCCAATCTCGCTTAGGCAGGCGGATGCCTGCCTGACATAGCTGCCGCCGAACAAGCGGGCGTGCACGAGGAGCGGCCATAAGCGATATATGGGCTGCCGCTCACGCCATCCCTCTTCGAGACCACAGGCTTCGTAGAATGCGACGGGCGGATTGTCGAACAGGCTGAGCATCGCCAGATCGACTTCCCGGTGGCCGTAATAGGCTGCCGGATCGATCAAGCCGGATATGCTGACGTCATTGACCAGGATATTTCCGCCCCATAGATCGCCATGAAGCAGGGCGGCCGGGGGATGATCCGGCAGGAAGTCGCCCAACCGCCGGACCAGTTCCACAAGGCGATCGCCCAGATGGCGATCAACATGGGGAAGATGACACCGTAACCGGTTGTCGCTCCAGAATTCGACCCAACTGCTTTTCCGACCGTTCGGAATGGCCACGTTGCTGAAGGCATAATCGCCATCCCAACCATAGGGGTTGCCGGTCGGCACATGCAAATGATCGAGTACATCCGCGAGCTGCGCCCATGCCCGTGCAAGCCGCCCCGCAGCGGGCAGATCCTCCAGGATCAGCAATTCGGCTTCCATCGCCAAGATAGTCGGCGTCGGCACGCCTCTGCCGCGGACCGCCTCCAGCATCGTGGCCTCCATGGCCACCAGCGAACCGGTCTTCGCGATCGCAGTCCCACCACCGACCAAACCAAGCCGGCTGACCGACGAAAGGCTGCCGCCGGAAATTTGCGTCACGCTTTCAACGCGAGCTCCCAGCAAATGGCCCGCGCGCACAAATATCGACCTCACACAGCGATCCCTTATTATCTCCGATCGGTGATAGGCGGTTTGCGCTGTCAGGCATAGCGACGACGGGCGGCTCAAACCGTGCCAGGACGCCTCCCCTATGCGCCGACTTGCCCTTGATCGGCCATTGTAAAAGCGGCACAATATCGGCGCGGGCAGACCGGGACAGGAGCTTGGTTTGCAATGGACGATATGAGTGAGCAATTTCTGCGCCTGAAGGCGGTGATCCAGAAAACCGGGAAGCCCAAGGCTTCCATCTACCGCGACATCCATCTGGGCACATTTCCCGCGCCCGAAAAAATAGGCGCCAGAGCGGTAGCCTGGCGCCTGTCGCGGATCATGCGATGGATGCGATCTCCTGCCGATTACCAGGACGACTGAAACCAGCCCAGCGCTTCGACCGGCTTCTTCTTCGGGGTCTTGTCCTCAATGACGATAGCCTTCGAGGCGCGCTCGGCATCCTCGAGATAGTCCGCCCACCATTTCATCATCTTGCGGCGGGGATCGAGATAGAGCGCGGCATTATACACGCTTCGGACCCCTTGCGGGACATGGGCAAGTTGCATCTCGATCCAGTCGGCGTTGAAGAGTCCGGACTCATTCAAGATAGTGCTGGCGACCGAGCGGAAGCCATGCACGGTCGCCTTGTCCCCGACGCCCAGACGCCGCAGCAGGACCAGCATGCGGCTCGAACTGATCGTGTCATCATTGTTGCCGATGACCGGGAAAAGATATTGCCCGAACCGCTCGTTGCCGAACTTTCCGTAGACATTGAGTTCCTTGAGCTCGCGGAGCAGCTCGACGGCCTGCGGCGGCAGCGGCACCAGATGCTCCAATTGCATCTTCATCCGTGCCGCGGGAATGCGCCACAGCGGCTTCGGCCCGCCCAGGCCCTCGAATTCGCTCCATTGGGCATGACGGGTTTCCTGGGTCCGCACCATGGTGAGGATCGTCCACCGCAGGGCAAGATGGCTGAGCCGTGAGCCCGTGTCGGCATTGAGCGCGGCAAAGAAGCGCGGCAGTTCGGTGATCGGAACCTTGGAGCGATGCTTCACCCTCGCCCGCTTGCGCATCACGGAACCCAGATCGCTGCACGGGTCGGACATAACGCGACCACTCGGAATGCCGTACCGGAAGATTTCGCTGCAATAGCCCCGTACCCGGTGCGCCATTTCGAGCGCGCCGCGATCCTGAATCTGCTGCAAGGCTTCAAGCATCATTTGCGGGATGACCGCGCGGACCTTCTTCTTGCCGATGACAGGGAAGATATCCGCCTGAAGCCGCCGCTCGATGACGCCGGCATAACGGGCAGACCACCCTTCCCGTTTCACGGCGAGCCATTCCTCGGCCAGTTGCTGGAAGGTCGTATTCTCGGCCTTGATCTCATATTTCTGGAGCAGGCGGATATGGGCCGGGTCCTTCCCCTCGGCGAGATGCGCTTTCATCTCCTCACGCCATACCCGCGCGCGGTCGATGCTGACCTCGGGATAGGTGCCGCCCTTCAGCGTCTTCTGCCTGTAGTCGAAGCGATAGGAGAGGCGCCACTGCGCCTTGCCGTTGGGCAGGACGCAGATGTGCAGGCCGCCGCCATCGGCTTTCTTGACGGGGCGTTCGGAGGGTAGAATCGATTGAATGAGACTGTTGGTCAGCACCGGTCAGGACTCCTGAAAACGGTGC
>NZ_JBHIWJ010000067.1:0-22416 GCF_041987595.1 Sphingobium sp.
GGACGCGCTCCTGTCAGAACCGGGCCGCCGCTTCAAGCGCGAGCAGATAGGAATGCGCGCCAAAGCCTGCGATTGTGCCTTTCGCGGCACGCCCGATATAGCTCTCATGACGGAAAGACTCCCGCGCATGAGGGTTGGATAGGTGAACTTCGATCACCGGCGTCGTCACCGACTTGATCGCGTCATGGATCGCGATCGAGGTGTGGGTGAAGCCCCCGGCATTGAGCAGCACGGCCTTGGCCTCATAAGCCTGGGCCTCGTGCAGCCAGTCGATCAGATGGCCTTCATGGTTGGATTGACGCATGTCGATCTCCAGATCGAGCTCGCGTGCCCGATCCTCGAGCATCCCCGCAATATCGTCCAGCGTGTCATGGCCATAGATATGCGGCTCGCGCAGGCCGAGCAGGTTCAGGTTCGGCCCGTTGAGGACATAGACGGTCGCGGGCATCCGCACTCCCATGGTTGCGGCTCGGGGTGGCCGAGCCTAGATCGAGAGCCTTCCTTAACCGCATGCCCTATCCCACGTCGAGCGGGCAGCGACTTGCATGGTAAGTGACACACATATGCCCCATACCGATGGAACCGTGACGATCACCGTGAATGGCGAGCATAAGCGAGTCGCTGCCGGGCTGTCGCTGGCCGATCTGGCGAGCCAGTTGGGTCTGGTGCCGGAAAAGGTGGCGGTGGAGCGCAATCTGGAGGTCGTGCCGCGCTCGACGCTGGCGCAGGTGTGCGTCGAGGATGGCGACGAGCTGGAAATCGTTCACTTTGTCGGCGGGGGCGATGTTTCGGCGGTCGACGAGGACAGTTGGACAGTGGCGGGCAAGACCTTCCGCTCTCGTCTGATCGTCGGCACCGGCAAATATAAGAATTTCGAGCAGAATGCGGCGGCGGTCGCGGCTTCGGGAGCGGAGATCGTCACCGTCGCGGTACGGCGCGTCAACGTGTCGGACCCCAAGGCGCCGATGCTGACCGACTTCATCGATCCGAAGACAATCACCTATCTGCCCAATACGGCGGGCTGCTATACCGGCGAGGAGGCGATCCGCACGCTGCGTCTGGCGCGCGAGGCGGGCGGCTGGGATCTGGTGAAACTGGAGGTGCTGGGCGAGGCGCGCACCCTCTATCCCGACATGGTGGAAACGCTGCGGGCGACCGAGATATTGGCCAAGGAGGGCTTCAAGCCTATGGTCTATTGCGTCGACGATCCGATCGCCGCCAAGCGGCTGGAGGATGTGGGCGCGGTGGCGATCATGCCGTTGGGCGCGCCGATCGGGTCGGGTCTGGGGATCCAGAACCGGGTGACGATCCGCCTGATTGTCGAGGGCACGAAGCTGCCGGTGCTGGTCGATGCTGGCGTGGGCACGGCGTCCGAGGCGGCGCAGGCGATGGAACTGGGCTGCACCGGCGTCCTCATGAACACCGCCATTGCCGAGGCGAAGGACCCGGTGCTCATGGCGGCCGCGATGAAGGCGGGGGTCGAGGCGGGCCGCATGGCCTATCGCGCCGGACGCATGGGCAAGCGGATGTATGCGGACCCGTCCAGCCCCTTGGCCGGCCTTATCTAAAGGTCGAGATCTAAAGGTCGAGTTGGGCCGCCCGGTCGAAAATGGCCAGGATCAGCGGATCGGTTTCGGCGGCGCGCACCGCGACCCGGAATTCGACCGGCGGCATGGCCGGGGCGCCGGGCACCGGCACCAGCGTCCCGTCGGCCATTTGCTGGCGCACCATGGGGCGGGGGAAAATGCCGATGCCGTCGCCTTCCAGCACGATGTCGATCATCGTGCGCATGTTGTTGCACAGGTTGACCGATCGCCAGCCAAGATCGGAGGCGGCAATGGCTTCCTTCATGATCCGGTAGAGCGGCGACAGGTTGGACAGCGACCAGATCGGCACCTTGGCGATGGCGGGGCTTTGCTGCATCGCCGCCACCGTGCCGGGGCTGGCCAGCCACAACAGGTCGACGCCGCCGATGGGGACCGTGCGCAGCATCGGATGGGCGATCTGTCCGGGGGCGAAGGCGATGTCCGTGCGCCCGGCCGTCAATTGCTGGATCAGGTCGGCGGTCAGCGCGATTTCGACTTCGAGAGACACGCGGGGCAGGTCGCGGTTCAGCGCCGCGACGAAGCCCGGCAGACAACTGGCCGCCGCAATCTCCCCGGCGCCGATGCGGACGACGCCGGTGGCGCCCGATATGTCGCTGCATTCCGTCAGCACGCTTTGAAATCGCGCCCAGAGCGGTTCGCTTTCGCGCACCAGTTCGCGCCCGGCGGGGGTCAGCGTCATGCTTCGTCCCTCCCGCCGGAAAAGGGCGGTGCCGAGATGGTTTTCCAGCTCCCGCACGCGGGCGGAAATGGCGGGCTGCGTCGTGTTCAGCCGGGCTGCGGCCGCGGCAAAGGTGCCCAGTCGCGCGATCCAGAGCAGCGTTTCGAGATGGTAGAAGGCAATGCGATTGATAGCCATCATTTGGGCATATCGGAAAAAACAAATCATTGGTATTGATTGGTTCACTTGCCTAAGACTGTGTGCAGTTGCGAAAGGAAGGGATGCCGATGGTCAAGAAGCTCTACCCCGACGCCGCATCGGCGCTGGAAGGATTGCTGTTCGACGGAATGCAGTTGTGCGCTGGCGGCTTTGGCCTGTGCGGGATACCAGAGCGGCTGATCGACGCGATCCGGGACTCGGGCGTCAAGGATTTGACCATCGCCTCCAACAATGCGGGGATCGACGGCGAGGGGCTGGGCAAGCTGCTGCGCACGCGGCAGGTCAGGAAGATGATCAGCTCCTATGTCGGCGAGAACAAGGAATTTGAACGGCAATATCTGGCGGGCGAGCTGGAGGTGGAGTTCTGCCCACAGGGCACGCTGGCCGAACGGTGCCGCGCGGGCGGGGCGGGGATTCCGGGCTTCTACACCAAGACCGGGGTCGGGACCGCTGTGGCCGAAGGCAAGGAAGTCAAGGTTTTCGACGGGCAGGACTATATTCTCGAACGCGGGATTTTCGCGGACCTGGCGATCATCAAGGGATGGAAGGCCGATGAGAGCGGCAATCTGATTTTCCGCAAGACGGCGCGGAACTTCAACCAGCCGATGGCGACCGCGGCGAAGATCTGCGTGGCGGAAGTCGAGGAAGTGGTTCCGACCGGCAGCCTCGATCCCGACGCCATCCATCTGCCGGGCATCTACGTCAAGCGCATGATCGTCGGCGCGCCCTATGACAAGAAGATCGAATTTCGCACCGTTCGCCAGCATTCCGCCGATGCCTGGCCGTCGCGGACGCGCTGATGGGGCGTGATCCGGTGGACATTCTCGTCAACAATGCCGGTCTGCGCGATCGCAGGCCCATCGATCAGCTCGACCGGGCAGCGGTGCGCCAGATGCTGGAAGTCAATCTCGTCGCGCCGTTCGATCTGGCGCGGAGCATCGCACCCGCCATGCGCGCCGGGGGCCGGATCATCAACGTCACCTCCATTGCGGGGCAGATCGCCCGGTCGGGCGATGCCGCCTATACGATGAGCAAGGGCGGTCTGGACGCGCTCACCCGCGCGCTGGCGGCGGAACTGGGCAAGCGCGCCATCACCGTCAACGCCGTCGCTCCCGGCTATTTCGCGACTGCAGCCAATGCGGAGATGGTCGCCGATCCCGCCATTGGCGAACATCTCGCCCGGCGCACATCCTTGGGGCGCTGGGGGCGTCCTGAGGAAATCGTCGGCCCGGTGCTGTTCCTCGCGTCGGAGGCCGCCTCCTATGTCACCGGACAGATACTGGCGGTCGACGGCGGCTATACCGCGCATTTCTAGGCGGCGAGTCCCTTCATTCTGAGCAGCGCGTCGACCTGCGGCGCGCGTCCGGCAAAGGCCTGGAAATTCTCGGCCGCCGGGCGGCTGGCCCCCGCGGCAAGGATTTCGCGACGGAAGGCGGTTGCGCCCCCGCCCGGAATGTCGCCATGAGCGAAAATCTCGAACGCGTCGGCCGACAGCAACTCGGCCCAGAGATAGGAATAATATCCCGCCGCATAGCCGCCCGCGAAAATATGGCTGAAGGCATGGGCAAAGCGGTTCCATTCGGGCGGACGAAGCACCGAGACGGCGGCGCGGACCTGTTCCAGCATGGCGTTGACGCGGGCGCCCTTGTCTGGATCATAATCGCGGTGGAGAAGCAGGTCGAAGGTCGCGAACTCGATCTGCCGCAACAGGGCAAGACCCGCCTGAAACTGGCGCGCAGCGAGCAGGCGGTCGAACATGTCGATGGGCAGGGATTCGCCGCTGTCGACATGGCCCGACAGGTCGATCAGCGTGTCGCGATCCCATGCGAAATTTTCCATGAACTGGCTGGGCAGTTCCACCGCGTCCCATTCCACGCCGGAAATGCCGCCGATGGAGGGCAGGTCCACTTCGGTCAGCAGATGGTGCAGCACATGACCGAATTCGTGGAAAAGCGTCACCACATCATTGTGCGTGACCAGCGAAGGGCGCTCGCCTACGGGCGGCGCGAAATTGGTGGTGAGGTAGGCGATCGGGCGATGGAAAATATCCGCGTCCCGGAAGCGCGACCGGCAGACGTCCATCCACGCGCCGCCGCGCTTGCCGGCGCGCGTGAAGAGGTCGAGATAGACCCCCGCGACGACCTCGCCACTGGCATCCTGCACATCGTAGAACAGCACGTCGGGATGCCATGTGGAGACCTGCTGCCGGGCGATGAGGCGGACGCCGAAAAGCTGTTCGATCAGCGCCTGCGTCCCGGCCAGCACGCGGGGCAGGGGAAAATAGGCCTTCAGCGCCTCCTGATCGACGCCATGGAGCGTCCGCCGCATCGCCTCCGCCACATGGCTGAGGTCCCAGGGCTGAATATCGTCCAGCCCCAGATGCTCGGCCGCGAACGCCCTGGCTTCGGCCAGTTCCCGTTCGGCAACCGGACGCGCCCGCCCGGCAAGGTCGGCGAGGAAGGCGAGCGCTTCGTCCGCATCGGCCGCCATCTTGGTTTCCAGCGAATGGGCGGCGGAATCGGCAAAGCCCAATATCTGCGCCGCCTCATGCCGCAGCGCCATGATCGCATCGATCCGTTCGCTATTGTCGTGGCTCTTGTCCTCCGCCTGTTCGGAGGCGCGAGTGTTGTGGGCGCGGTAGACGCGCTCGCGCAGGGCGCGATCCTGCGCATGGTAGAGGATCGCCAGCACGCTGGGCTGGCGCAGGGTGACGAGCCAGCCGGTCAGGCCCTTTTCCCGCGCATAGGCCGCAAGGATCGCCTTGTCGCTTTCCGGGACGCCAGCCAGGGCGGCCTCGTCGGTGATATGCTCGCTCCACGCCTCGGTCGCGTCGAGCACGGCGTTGCCGAATTTGGTGCTGAGGTCGCTCAACGCGACGCCGATCTCCAGAAAACGCTGACGCGCCTCCCCCTCCAGCGCCACGCCCGCCAGGCGGAAGCCGCGCAGCGCGAGTTCGACGGCGCGCTTGCGGATCGCGGGCAGGGCCGCAAAATCGGGGCCGGCCGCGACGGCGGCGACGGCATCGTGATGGGCGCGGTTCTGGCCTGCTTCCATGAGATAGGCGGTCATCAGCGCCTGCGCTGACGCATGGGCCTCGCGCAATTCGGGCGTGTCGGCGACCGAAGCCAGATGACCGACCGGGGACCATGTGCGGGACAGCAGGAAATCGGCGCGCTCCGCCGTCAGCACGACCGAATCGAAATCATGGTGCGCCGATGCGCTGATCCCCTCTATCGCGGCACGGTGCGCGGCAATCGCCTCCTTCATGGCGGGAACCACATGGGCTGCCTGAATGGCCGCGAAATCGGGAAGGTCGCTGTCGGCAAGAAGGGGATTGGAGGTCGTCATGGTCACTCGCAAGGATTGGAGCTTTCCTAATTGGGTCATGCCGGGCGGCTCTTCAAGCGATCAGACGAGGGTGAGGTAGATTTCGGCCTCTATGATCCAATCGGCGCCCGCCTTGCGCCATTTGGCGGAATAACTCCCGGCTGCGAGCGTTTCGCCAGACAAGGCCGAGGCACCCTGCCAATGGCCATGTTCCATGGCGATCGGTTCGACGCTCGACGCAAGGATCGTTTCCGGCGTGCGGGTGTAGATGGTGCGGTCGGGAGCGGAAAATTCGCGCTTCCAGGCCTGAAGCTGGGCCTTGCGACCGGCAATGACGGCACTGTCGGAGCCGGTGACGAGGATCGCGTTCTGCGCCAGCAGCGGGCCGATGGCGGTCAGGTCGGCTTCGGCAAGGGCGCGGTTGAAGTCGGCGCGGCGCAGGCGGATGGCAAGGTCGGGGGAGGGGGTCATGGCCCCGTTCTTATGCGCAGACGTCAAAAGAGAATAGCCCCGAGCCGCGGCGACGAGCGCGGCTCGGAAAGGCAGCGATCAGCTGGCTGTCCAGCCGCCGCCCAGCGCCCTGAACAGATCGACCTGCGCGAAGGCGACGGCGCGGTTGGCGCTGGCAAGCTCGCTTTCGGCGGCCGCCAGCGTGCGTTGGGCGTCGAGGACCGTCAGAAAGTCGATCTGGCCTTCGCGCTGGCGGGCAAGGCTGATGCGGGCGGCCCTGTCGGCGGCTTCGCGGGCGGCCCGGAGCGTGTCGCGGCGTTCCAGCGCATGGGCATAGACCGAAAGCGCCGTCTCGGTTTCCTCCAGTGCCCGCAGCACCGTGCCGTCGAAGGTTGCGAGCGAGGCGTTGCTGTCAGCTCTGGCTGCAGCGATGCGGGCGCGGATCGGTTCCTGGTTGGGGAAGGCCCAGTTGATGAGAGGGCCGAGCAGCCAGCGGAACGGCCCGCCGCCCAATATGTCGCCGCCGCCGATCGCGGTGGTGCCGATCGAACCGCCCAGCGTGATGCGGGGATAAAGATCTGCCGTCGCCACGCCGATCCTTGCCGTATCGGCGGCAAGACGCTGTTCGGCGGCGCGGACGTCCGGACGGCGGGCGAGCAGGGCGCGGCCGTCGCCTACCGGAATGGGCTGGCTGAGGTCGGGCGTCTTGATCCGGTCGCGAATGGTGGCGGGCAGGTCCTGCGGCGTTCGTCCCGTGAGCGTGGCGAGGCGGAACAGGGCGCTTTCCCGATCCGCGATCAGGCTGGGGATGAGGGCGGCCTGCTGGTCGCGCAGTGCCGTTACCCGGATCACGTCGAGGCGGTCGGAGCGGCCAACCTCGAAACGGGCGTTGGTGATGCGGATGCTGTTGTCGAGCAGGGCGACCGTCTGTCTCGCCACCGCCATGCGTTCGGCGGAGCTGGTTGCGTCCACATAGGCCCGCACCGTGTCGGCGACCACCGCCACGCGCACGGCGTCGGCGTCGGCCGAAGCGGCGTTGACGTCGCCCTTCGCCGCTTCGATGCTGCGTTTCACGCGGCCGAACAGGTCGACCTCGTACGCGACGTTGAGGCCTGCATCGACGGTCCAGTTTTCCCTGTCCACGCCGGGCAGGGTCTGGGATTCAGAGGCGCGGCCATAAGTGGGCTGGGCGCCGAGCGTCGTCTGGGGGATGCTGTCGGAACGGGCGCCGCGCAACTGGGCGCGGGCCTTTTCCAGACGGGCGACGGCGACGCGGATGTCGGTGTTGGCCGTAAGGGCGTCCTGCACCATGCCGTCCAGCACCGGGTCGCTATAAAGCCGCCACCAATGATCGTCGGCCTGTTTCATGCTGACCGCCGGGCTGCTGGCGCCGATGAAGGCGCCCGTTGCAGTGCCGGGGGTGGCCGGAGCCTTATAGTCCGGCCCAGCGGCGCAGGCGGTCAGGGCAGAGGCGCCAAGCAAGAGGGGGATAAGCGTCATTTTCATCTTGTCGTTCCTTATTCGGCGGGGTGCAGCGCGGCGGGCGTTTGCCCCTTCCCCTTGCGGGAGAAGCGATCGCCCAATGCGCGGCACACGACATAGAAGGTGGGGGTGAACAGCAGGCCGAAGGCCGTCACGCCGGTCATGCCGAAGAAAACGGCGGTGCCCAGCGCCTGCCGGAGTTCCGCGCCTGCTCCGCTCGCGATCACCAGCGGCACGGCGCCCAGGATGAAGGCAAAGCTGGTCATCAGGATCGGACGCAGACGGGTCTGGGCAGCCTGAACGGCGGCTTCGACCGGCGAGAGGCCCTGTTCTTCTTCAGCCTGCTTGGCGAATTCGACCACGAGGATGGCGTTCTTTGCCGCCAGCGCGATCAGCACGACCAGACCGATTTGCGTCAGGATATTATTGTCCATGCCCCGCAGGTTCACGCCCAGCATGGCCGCGAACAGGCACATCGGCACGATCAGGATGATCGAGAGCGGCAGCGTCAGGCTTTCATATTGCGCCGCCAGCACGAGGAAGACGAAGAAGACAGCCATGGCAAAGACGACGCCGGCGGTGTTGCCTGCTGCCTTTTGCTGAAAGGCGACGCCCGTCCATTCGGTGCTGTAACCGGAAGGCAGATTGGCGTTAGCCAGCTTTTCCATGGTCGTCAGCGACTGGCCGGTGCTGTAGCCCGGCGCCGTATCCCCATCGATCTCCACCGCGGGCAGCAGGTTGTAGCGCACCACGCGATAGGGACCTGTCTTATCGCGGAAGGTCGAGACGGAACCGATCGGGACCATCTGACCGCTGTTCGAGCGGGTCTTGAGGTTGGCGATATTGGCCACCGATCCGCGATGATCGGCGTCGGCCTGAGCGGTCACGCGATAGGTGCGGCCCAGCAGGTTGAAATCATTGACGAAGGCCGATCCCAGATAGACCTGCATCGCTTCGAAAACCCGTTCCGGTGGGACGCCCAGCAGGTCGGCCTTGCGCCGGTCGACATCCGCATAGATGCGCGGCGTGCCGACGTCGAACAGGGTGTAGATCATGGACAGGCCGGGGGCCTGGTTCGCCTTGGCCAGAAAGCCCTGAGCGACCTTGTCGAGTTCCCCATAACCGCGATCTTCCCGGTCCTGAATCAGCATGCGGAACCCGCCGGGCGGCACAAGGCCGGTGATGGTAGGCGGCGGCAGCAGAAGGATGCGGGCCTTGTCATAGCCTGCGACGGCCTTGTGCGCCTGTTCCATGATCCCGGCATAGGTCACGCCTTCCGCCTTCCGCTCGGCAAAGCTCTTGAAGGGAAAGTAGATGGCCGCGCTGTTGGGCGCCTGCGTCTGGGACGGGCCGTGGAAGCCCGCGAACATCACCGCGCCGCGCAGGCCCTTGATCGGCAGGATCTTTTCCGCCACCTCCCGCGTCGCCCTGTCGGTGCGTTCGAGCGAGGCGCCGGCGGGCAGCTGCACCACGGCGAGGAAATAGCCCTGATCCTGCGCCGGAACGAAGCCGCCGGGCGTTACCCAGAACAGGGCGATGGTGGCGGCGATCAGGCCCGAATAGGTCAGCAGCATCTTCTTCGGCCGGGCGACGAGGAAGCGGGTGAGGCGGGCATAGCCTGCGCTCAGCCGGTCGAAGCCGGTGTTGAAGCGGGCTGCCGCCTGCGCCGCCACCCGCCGCCAGCGCGGGGCGTCGTGGAGATCATGCACGCCATGTTTGGGCTTCAGCAGCAGCGCTGCGGCGGCCGGGGACAGGGTGAGCGAGAGGATCAGCGAAATGATCGTCGCGGTCGAAATGGTGACGGCGAACTGCTGATAGAAGGCGCCCGAAATGCCGGTGATGAACAGGGTCGGCACGAACACCGCGCACAGGACGAGGACGATGGCGACCAGCGCGGCCGACACTTCATCCATGGAGGTGCGGGCGGCCTCCAGCGGGGACATGCCATGTTCGATATTGCGCTCGACATTCTCCACCACGACGATGGCGTCGTCGACGACGATGCCGATGGCCAGCACCAATCCGAACAGCGACAGGTTGTTGAGCGAATAGCCAAGGCCGGCAAGGATCGCCGCCGTGCCGATCAGCGAAACCGGAATGGCGATGATCGGGATGACTGCCGCGCGCCAGTTCTGGAGGAAGACCAGGATGACAAGGACGACCAGCACCACCGCTTCGAACAGGGTATGATAGACCGCGTCAATCGACTGGCTGATGAATTCGGTCGGATTGTAGATGACGCTATATTCCAGCCCCTTGGGAAAGCGCTGGGAGAGCTGGTCCATCTCCGCCTTCACCTTTTCCGCCGCGTCGAGCGCATTGGAGCCGGGACGCTGCATCACCGCGATGACGACGGTGGGCTTGCCTGAAAGATAGGTGTTGATGCCATAATCCTGCGCGCCGAGTTCAACGCGGGCGACGTCGCCCACGCGGACCTGACGGCCATCGGCATCGGTGCGGATGACGATGTCGGAGAATTGCTTCGGTTCGGTGAGGCGGCCCTGCATCTCGACGCCGAGCTGGAAGGCTTCGCCTCGGTCATAGGGCGGCTGGCCGATCGAACCGGCGGAAACCTGCACATTCTGCGCGCGCAGGGCGGATACGATCTCACCTGCCGTCAGGTCGAGCGCGGCGGCGCGATCCGGGTCGATCCAGATGCGCATCGCATAGTCGCGGGAACCGAACAATTGCACATCGCCCACGCCGTCGAGCCGTGCGAGCCGGTCGCGCACCTGCGTCAGCGCATAGTTGGACAGGTAATTGCGGTCGAATGTTCCGTCAGGGGACTGGAGGTTGACTACCATCAGGAATTCCGGGGTCGTCTTGCGGGTCACGACGCCCAGGCGCTGAACCTCTTCGGGCAGGCGCGGAACGGCGATGGCGACGCGATTCTGGACGAGAACCTGCGCGGCGTCGAGATCGGTGCCGACCTTGAAGGTGACGGTGATGGTGACCTTGCCGTCGCCGGTCGACTGGCTGCTCTGGTAGAGCATATTGTCGACGCCATTGATTTCCTGCTCGATTGGGGCGGCCACGGTGGATGCGACGGTTTCGGCGGAAGCGCCGGGATATTGGGCGGAAACCGTGACCGTTGGTGGCACGATGTCGGGATATTGGGAGACAGGCAGACCGATGAAGGCGATCGCGCCCACGACGGTGATGATAACCGCGATGACAGCGGCGAAGATCGGCCGGTCGATGAAGAAACGGGAGAGGCGCATCGGAGCGTCCTTTGCGTTGGGCGAAGAGGTGGCGCGCAATCCGGCGACGGGTGCCGGATCACGGGCTTTCACTTGCCTGTTCTGGGCGGTTTAGCGGGCGAAGGTCGCTTGTGCGGCTACCGGCGCGGCTGAATCGGTCGGTGTGATCGGGGGCGGACTTGCCTTGATCGCAGTCGGTCGGGTCGCGACCTTGGCACCCGGCATGGCGGCCTGAATGTTCGCCACGATCACCCGGTCGCCGGGGGTCAAGCCTGCGCGGATGATACGCAGGCCATCCACCACCGGACCCAGTTCGACCGGCTTGGCGGCGACACTGTCATCTTTGGCGACGACCAGGACGGTCTTGCGGGCCTGATCGGACTGAATGGCTTCGTCGGGGACCAGCAGGGCGTTGACCTTCCCGCCATTGGCAAGGCGCATGTTGCCGAACATTCCGGGCGTCAGGAACATGTCGGGATTGTCGAACACGGCGCGGACCCGGATCGTGCCGGATCGCGGATCAAGACCATTGTCGGTGAAATCCAGATGGCCCTTGTGGCGATAATCGGCTTCGTCCTGCAGGCGGATTTCCACCGCGCCGCCCGCCGCCTTGTCGCGCTGGGACTTCAGATACAGCGCTTCGGAGGCGTCGAAATTGAAGTAGATCGGATCGAGCCTGTTGACGGTAGTGAGCAGGGTCGCACCAGCGCCTTCCCCCGCAGAGACGAGATTGCCGATGTCGACGCGGCGGTCGGAGACGCGGCCGGATATGGGCGCGCGAATTTGGGTGAATTCGACGTCCAGCGCTCTCTGGCGTTCGCGGGCCTGCGCACCTGCCAGCGCAGCCTGTGCTGCCTGCAGGCGGGAGCGGAGGGCGTCGACTTCGCTGGCGGAGACGGCTTCGTCGCCGGTCAGACGCTGGACCCGGCCATAGTCGTTCCGGGCGAGCAGGAGGGCGCTGCGGGCGCTGGCGGTGTTGGCCTTCGCTTCAGCGAGCGCGGCAAGGAAGGGGCGCTGATCAATGGTGAAGAGAAGCTGGCCCTGCCGCACATAGTCGCCGTCCCTGAAGTGGATCGCCGTCACCGAACCCGACACGCGAGGACGGATTTCGACCGTCTGGCTGGGAGCGAAGCGGCCGACATAATCGTCCCATTGCGTCACTGCGCGGGACAATGGGGCGGACACGCCCACGGTGACCAGCGGAGTGGCGGCGGCCTGCGCCGCAGGTTTGTCGATCAGCTTCCATGAAATGCCGCCGACGATGACGAGAGCGATGACGCCCAGCGATACATGGCGCTTTCGCCAGCGGAACAGGGGGGTAGCCGAACGGATATCGGCATCAATGGGTGTGTGGATGTTCATGATCGGCTCCGGAGGCATTGAGCGATTTCGAAGCGGCCGATTTCGGCCGCAGGTTAAGAAAACGCGGCAAAGAAGTGATTGCGATTTCGAAGCGGCCGATTTCGGCCACGGGTCGGAAAATTGCGGCAGGAGAAAATCAGGCGCGCCTTCTTGCGCTGATGGCGGCCAGAAGCGTTTCGAGCTGGTTTTCGTTGAAACCGGCCTTGAGAAACGCCTTGAGATAGGAGGGGCGGACGGCATAGCCGCGATGCCAGGCGTCCACCGCCAGACGGCGCAGGCTTTCCAGCCGCCCGTTGGCGAGGCGCGGATTGGCCCGTTCCCCGAAAATCCATGTTTTCAGCCGGTCCCAGCGGTCGGGCGCGCGGAGCGACGACAATCCGTCATGGCGAGCCAGCTGGATGATCTGCCATTCGAGCGGCGCGAAGCTGCTGGCTGCGTTATTTGCGCTGATTGTGGTGCCAATCGACCCGCCATCTTCGGCGGATGTGGCAAATTGCAGAAATGCCATGGCTAGTCCCCTGAACATGATGTGCAACCGAGGATCGGGACCGACATATTATCGTCCGCTGCGAGCCATCCCGGCCGAACGTGAGTGAAGGCAACCGGACACGCGAACGGATCGTCTGCGCGTTAAGCTGCAATGGTGATATTGGTTCGCGGCGCCTTGTTAGGCCGGCCGCCTCAAATCGTCAGTGACGACAGAGTTTCTGAAATGTCCGCATACCGACCCCCTTTTGGGCAACAGGTCTATTCAATACTGAACGGTATATAATGTGAAGCGGCGGACGGGTCAATGATATTTTGTACCGGTCAGTAATTTTTTGGTATCTTAATCTCGAACGCAGGGATTTCGGCTATTTTCCAGGCCATACGGCGAGGGTGGTTTCTACCAGCTGCTCCAGCTTGTCGCGAGGCGTGCCTGCACCTGCCTGGACCGCCATGCCCTGCATGATCGCGGACAAATAGGTGACGAGCGCCTGCGGATCGATGCTCTCGGGAAAATCCCCCTCGGCGCGGGCGCGCTCGAAGCGGGCGGCGAGGGCTGCATCGGACGAGGCGCGGCGAGCGATTACCTCATCCCGGATCGATTCCGCCTGTGCGGTGCAGGCCACGGTACTGATGACGCCCAGACAGCCATGGGGGTCGGTCGTGCCCGTCTGGATCGCCAGCGATCCGCGCAATATCCGTTCGGCAACGCCTTTGGCCGTAGGAGCCTCCAGCGCGGTTTTGATGTAGCACAGCTTGTCGCGCTCATAGAGGTCGAGCGCCTTGCGGAACAGCGATTCCTTGTTACCGAAACAGGCGTAAAGGCTGGGTTTGGTGATCCCCATGGCCTCGGTCAGCTCGGCCATGGATGCGCCCTCATAACCGCGACGCCAGAAAACATTGAGCGCGGCGGCAAGCGCTTCCTCAGGATCGAACTCCCGTGGGCGACCTCTCGCTGCTTGTGTCTGTGATTCCATACCGGGCGGTATATAGTGTCGGGATATCCCGGCGTCCAGTCCCGCTTTCGTGGACCATCGCTTTGTCCTATCAGCGCGTAAACAACCGAGCCAGCCCGATGCAGACCCGCCTCCTTCAATATTTTCTGGCTCTCGAACGGGAGGGGCATTTTGCGCGGGCGGCGGCGGCGTGCCATGTTTCGCAACCCACGCTGTCGGCGGGCATTTCCGCTCTGGAGGCGCAGCTGGGCAAAAGGCTGATCCTGCGCAACCGGCGCTATGGCGGGCTGACCGAGGAAGGGCGTGCGATCCTGCCATGGGCGCGACAGATGATTGCCGCCGCCGACAATCTGATGCAGGCGGCGGCGGTCGCGAAGGGACCGTTGCAGGGCGAATTGCGGCTGGGCGCGATTCCGGCGGCGATGCCAGCCATCGGCTTTCTGGTGGAGGCGCTGCTCGCCCGGCATCCGGGGCTGAACATCTCGGTCCGCGCTCTGACCTCGCGGCAGATCGAGCGGGAACTGGCCGCTTTTGAACTGGATGCGGGACTGACCTATCTGGACTTCGAGCCGCCTTCCCACGCCCTGGCGGTGCCGCTTTATGTCGAGCGCTACATGCTGGTCGCCGCGCGCGGCGTGCTCAACATGGAGCGGGCGCTGGAGTGGGAGGATGTCGCGCGGTTGCCGCTTTGCGTGCTGCATCAGGGCATGCAGAACCGGCGCATTCTCGACGCCCGGCTAAGCGAGCGCGGGCTGGCGTTGCGCCCGGTGGTGACGGCCGACAGCTATGTCGCCCTGTTCGCGCTCGTTCGTCAGGGACGCCTCTGTTCGATCGTGCCAGACAGCCATGCCATGCTGCTGGATCGGCTGGACTGGGTCCAGACCATGGCTTTGCCCGACGCGGACGAGGGCAGCCGGATCGGCGTGATCGTTTCGGATCGGGCGCCGCTGGGGCCGCTGGCGGAAGCCGTGCTGGCGGTGGCGCGCGATATCTCCGGCCGGACGGGAGGGGTTTGGGCTAGGGCGTAAACTCTTCGCCATCCAGGACGATCTGGTCGATCCGCCGGAGCATCGAGCGAAAGCCGTCCAGTTCGGCCGCGCTGAAGTGAGAGAATATGCGGCTTTCCAGTTCCAGCGCCTTGGGCGCGATCGCCGCGTGAAGTTGCTGGCCGGCCGCCGTCAGAGCCAGAAGATGCGAGCGCCGATCCTCCGGATTGGGAAGGCGTTGAAGCAGGTTGCGTTTCGTCAGGGCAATAGCGGCGCGGCTGACCGTTACCTTGTCCATGCGGGTGTGGGCGCAAATCTGCTGCTGGGTGATGCTGCCCTTTTCGGCGACCCAGGCGACGACCCGCCATTCCGGAATGGTGATGTCGAACAGCGCTTCATAGATTTGCGCGATGCGGTCGCTGAGCAGCGCGGTCGTGAAGGACAGGCGGTAAGGCAGGAAATCGTTCAGACGAAGCATTTTGTCGGTCATGCAGAATAGTATCATTTGATACCTTATTCGCAAGCCGCTATGATGGTATCAATTGAAACCGGGTTGGAGCGGCGAATGATCGGAGAGGCGCGTCGGCAAGGCCCCGCCATGATGACGGGTTTCGGCAATCATTTTGCGACGGAGGCGGTGCCGGGCGCTCTCCCGGTGGGGCGCAATTCGCCGCAACATGTGCCCTTCGGACTCTATGCGGAGCAATTGTCGGGATCGGCCTTTACCGCGCCGAGGGGCGAAAACCGGCGCAGCTGGCTTTATCGTCTGCGACCTGCGGCCAATCATCCGGCCTACCGGCCCTATGCTTTCGAAAGCCTGCTGCGGAGCGGACCTTTCGATGAAGTGCCGCCCACGCCCAATCGCCTGCGCTGGGACCCTATGCCGATTCCGCAAAAACCAACGGATTTCGTGGACGGACTGGTCAGCTATTGCGGGGCGGGCGACCCCGCCGCGGGTGAAGGGCTGGGCATCCATCTCTATGCGGCGAACCAGCCGATGGACCGGCGCGCCTTTACCAATGCCGATGGCGAGATGCTGATCGTGCCGCAGCAGGGCGCCTTGCGGATCGTCACGGAAATGGGAGTGATGGAGGTCGCGCCGGAGCAGATCGCGCTGATCCCGCGGGGGATGCGCTTTCGCGTGGTCCTGTCGGGCGGAGCGGCGAGAGGCTATGTCTGCGAAAATTATGGAGCGCCGTTCCGCTTGCCCGATCTGGGTCCGATCGGGGCCAATGGCCTGGCCAATCCCCGCGATTTCGAAACGCCTGACGCCTGGTTCGAGGATGATGACGGGGATTATGAGATTATCCAGAAATTCGGCGGCCAGCTCTGGACCACGGTACAGGGGCATTCGCCTTTCGATGTCGTCGCATGGCACGGGAATCTTGCGCCCTGCCGCTATGATCTGCGGCGTTTCAACACGATCAATACGGTCAGTTTCGACCATCCCGATCCATCGATTTTCACTGTGCTGACCTCCCCCAGCGAGCGCGCTGGAACGGCCAATTGCGATTTCGTTATCTTTCCGCCGCGCTGGATGGTGGCGGAGGATACGTTCCGGCCGCCATGGTTTCATCGCAATGTGATGAGCGAGTTTATGGGCCTGATCCATGGCGCCTATGATGCCAAGGCCGGCGGTTTCGAGCCGGGGGGCGCCTCCCTGCATAACTGCATGGCGGGACATGGACCGGACAGGGCGAGCTATGAAAGCGCGGTGGGGGCCGACCTGAAACCGCACAGGATCGCCGATACCATGGCCTTCATGTTCGAAAGCCGCTTCGTCTTCAGGCCCACCCGCTTCGCGATGGAAACGCCATTGGGCCAGCTGGATTATGATGATTGCTGGGCGGGCTTTCAAAAGGCGCAATTGCCGGAAGGGGATGCAGCGTGAGTTTTCCGCAGATTGACGAAACCCACGACCCGGCGCGGTCGAGTTGGATCGGAGGAGCGGACAGGCATCCCGATTTTCCGGTGCAGAACCTGCCCTACGGCATTTTTTCGCCCTCCGACGGCGCTGCGCGGGCGGGCGTGGCGATTGGCGACTGGATTTTCGACCTGAAGCGCGGGGCCGAGGCCGGGCTGTTGCCGGAAGCTGCGGCAATGCAATTGCGCGGAACGACGCTCAATGCGCTGATGGCGCTGCCGGCGGCGGATCGGGTCGCCCTGCGGCGTCGGCTCAGTGCTTTGTTCAACGACGGGGGCCAGCGTGGCACCGTCGAACCTCTGCTCCATCAGGCGGACGACTGCACGCTACATCTTCCCGCGGCAATCGGCGATTATACCGACTTCTATGTCGGCATCCATCATGCCACCAACATTGGAAAGCTGTTCCGGCCCGACAATCCGTTGCTGCCCAATTATAAATATGTGCCGATCGGCTATCATGGGCGGGCGTCTTCGATCAGGCCGTCGGGCGTGCCGGTGGTGCGGCCCTGCGGGCAGCGCAAGGCGCCGGACGCCGATGCGCCGGAGGTCGGGCCGAGCCAGCGGCTGGACTATGAGCTGGAGCTGGGCATCTGGATCGGCGCGGGCAATGCGCTGGGGGAGAGGGTGCCGATCGCGCAGGCGGCCGATCATATTGCGGGATTCTGTCTGCTGAACGACTGGTCGGCGCGGGATTTTCAGGCCTGGGAATATGTGCCGCTGGGGCCGTTCCTCGCGAAGAATTTCCAGTCGACCATCTCGCCTTGGGTGGTGACGGCCGAAGCGATGGCGCCGTTCCGCGTCGCGCAGCCTGCGCGGCCGGAGGGCGACCCCAGACCGCTGCCCTATTTGTGGGATGAGGGCGATCAGGCCCAGGGCGCGCTGGCGGTCGATCTGGAAGTGTGGCTGTCGAGCGCGAAGATGCGCGAACAGGGTCTTGCGCCGCTGCGCCTGTCGAAAGGACCTGCTGCGAGCATGTATTGGACCGCCCAGCAGATCGTCGCTCATCATGCGTCCAACGGCTGCAACCTCAACCCCGGCGATTTGCTGGGGACGGGAACGCTGTCGGCCGCGACGCGGGACGGCTATGGCAGCCTGATGGAACTGACCGAAGGCGGAAAGGTCAAAATCGGCCTTCCGACGGGCGAGGAGCGCGCCTTTCTGGAAGATGGCGACGAACTGGCGTTGAAGGCGGTGGCGCGGGCCGATGGCTATGTCTCCATCGGCTTTGGCGAATGTCGCGCCAGAATCGAGCCTGCGCGATGAGCGATCTTGTGCTGCACGGCTATTGGCGGTCGGGCGCCGCCTATCGGGTTCGGATCGCGCTGAACCTGAAGGGCCTCAGCTATGAACAGGTGACGCACGATCTGCGCAGCGGCGCGCAGCGGGAGGCGAGCTACAGGGCGCTGGCGCCGCAAGGGCTTGTCCCGGCGGTTGAGGCGGACGACTTTGCGCTGACCCAGAGTCCGGCGATCCTGGAGTGGATCGAAGAACGCTGGCCTCATCCGTCCCTGCTGCCCGCGGACGTGGAGGAGCGAGCGATCGTCCGGTCGATGGCGGCGCTGATCGGCTGCGACATCCATCCTCTCAACAATTTGCGCGTTTTGCGGGCGTTGAAGGCCGATTTCGGTGCGGATCAACACGCGGTGGAAGGGTGGGTCGCGCGCTGGATCGGGGATGGCTTTGCTGCCCTCGAAACGCTGGTGGCCCGGCACGGCAGGGGATTTGCCTTTGGCGACAGGCCGGGGATGGCGGACTGTTATCTGGTGCCGCAGCTTTATTCGGCCGAACGGTATAATGTCGATCTGGCGCCTTATCCGACACTGGTTGCGGCTGGAGAACGAGCGCGGGTGCTGGACGCTTTTGCCGCGGCCCACCCCTCGGCGCAGCCTGACGCCGACCAGCCATGAGCGAGGAAGCCGCTCGGCTCAGCGCCACGCCTGCGGGCGTGCCATTGGCGCCGCTCGACAGCATCGCCGACGGCGCGGCGCGCAACTTCGTCCTGCAGATGCGCGCCGGGCGCTTCCATGGCTTTGTCGTGCGCATGGGGCAGGACGTGCGCGGCTATGTCGACCGCTGCCCGCATATGGGGCTGCCGCTGGCGCAGAAGCTGGACGACTATCTGACGCCCGGCGGCGATCTGATCAGTTGCAGTTGGCATGGCGCCCTGTTCGCCATCAGCGACGGCACCTGCGTCGGCGGTCCCTGCGCGGGGATGGGACTGACGCCATGGCCGGTGGAAGTGCGGGAGGGGATGATCGTCACTGCCGGATGTTAACCTGCCTGTCGCTATGGCTCCTCTGAATTGATAGAAATTCTCTATCAAACATGCTCCGTCTCGATTTGACGCCGCCCTCGTCCGGGCGCACCATGAGCGAACGAAAAAGCGCGCCGGAAGAATGGGACAGATGCACAAGGGCGAAGCCGCCGGCCTATGGGCCGGGTTGATCGAGGATTGGGTCAGCGTTCATGGTCGGACGCGGGACCGGCTGATCCCGTTGCTGCATTGGGTGCAGGAGGAGATAGGCTATATCGATGACGCGGCCGTTCCCCTGATCGCGAGCGCGCTCAACCTCAGCCGGGCCGATGTGCATGGCGTGGTGACATTTTATCATGATTTCCGGCGGGTGCCTGTGGGACGGCATGTGGTGAAGCTGTGCCGGGCGGAAAGCTGTCAGGCGAGGGGCGGCGCGGCGGTGGAAACCGCCGCGGCGGAGCGGCTGGGCGTCGCCATGGGCGAAACCCGGCGGGACGGACAGGTGACGCTGGAGCCGGTCTATTGTCTGGGGCTTTGCGCGGTCGGACCCAACGCGCTGGTCGACGGCCGCCCGGTGGCTCGGATCGATGCGGCCGTGCTGGACCGGATCGCCCATGCGGTCGCATCATGACGCGGGTGTTCATCAGCCGGGACATGGCTTCGGTCGCGTTGGGCGCGAACGAGGTGGCGGCCGCCTTTGCGGCGGCGGGCTGCGAAGTGGTGCGCACCGGCAGCAGGGGGCTGTTTTCCATCGAACCGCTGGTAGAGGTCGAAAGCGGCGGCGATCGCGTCGGCTTCGGGCCGGTGGGACCGCAGGATGTGGCAGCCGTTCTGGATGGCAGCCACAAGGCGCGGCTGGGCGATGTGGCGGCGCTTCCCTTCTTTGCCGGGCAGCAGCGTTTCACCTTTGCGCGCTGCGGCATCACAGATCCGTTGAGTCTGGAGGATTATGGCGCGCATGGCGGCTGGCGCGGGTTGGACGCGGCGCTTGGGATGACGCCCCAGGCCGTGGTGGATGCGGTCAAGGCGTCCGGGTTGCGCGGGCGCGGCGGGGCCGGGTTTCCGACCGGCATCAAATGGCAGACGGTGCTGGACGCGCCCGCCGGGGACAAGTTCATCGTCTGCAATGCCGATGAGGGCGACAGCGGCACTTTCGCCGATCGGATGCTGATGGAGGGCGACCCTTATTGCCTGATCGAAG
This sequence comes from Sphingobium sp., assembly GCF_041987595.1. Lineage (GTDB taxonomy): Bacteria > Pseudomonadota > Alphaproteobacteria > Sphingomonadales > Sphingomonadaceae > Sphingobium. The sequence continues at coordinate 20,115 of NZ_JBHIWJ010000067.1, forward strand.
GCATGGCGATCGCCGGGCATGCGGTGGGGGCGCGCCATGGCTATATCTATATTCGCAGCGAATATCCCTTTGCGATCGCCGCCATGCAGGAGGCGATCGAGCGATCGAGGGACCGGATCGCGCCGTTTGCGCTGGAAGTGCGGGTCGGCGCGGGCGCCTATGTCTGCGGCGAGGAGACGGCGCTGCTCGACAGTATCGAAGGCAAGCGGGGGCAGGTGCGCGCCAAGCCGCCTTTGCCGGCGCTGGCGGGGCTGTTCGGACAGCCGACGGTCATTAACAATGTTCTGAGCCTGGCGGCCATTCCCTTCATTTTGTCGGAAGGGGCGGAGGCTTATGCGGCGGTCGGTTTCGGCCGGTCGCGGGGAACCATGCCGGTGCAGCTTGCGGGCAATGTGAAGCATGGTGGCCTGTATGAAATCGGCTTCGGCGTCACGCTTGGGGAGTTGGTGAACGCAATCGGCGGCGGCACGGCGAGCGGGCGGCCGGTGCGCGCCGTGCAGGTGGGCGGGCCGCTGGGCGCCTATTTTCCGCCAGACATGTTCGACCTGCCCTTCGACTATGAGGTTTTTGCGCAGGCGGGCGGGTTGATCGGCCATGCCGGGATCACGGTGTTCGACGACGGGGTCGACATGGCGCATATGGCGCGTTTTGCTATGGAATTCTGTTCGGTCGAAAGCTGCGGCAAATGCACGCCCTGCAGGATCGGATCGACCCGCGGGGTCGAGGTGATGGATCGCATCATCGCAGCCCGCGACGCGGCGCCCGTTGAGGCTGAAAGCGCGGGCGGCGGATTGGGCAAGGCCCTCTCCTCGCGATCGCCCGCGCATCTCGATCGCGGGGTAGAGGCGCAGACGGCGCTGCTGCGCGACCTTTGCGACACGATGAAATATGGATCGCTCTGCGCGCTGGGCGGTTTCACGCCCGACCCGGTGCTGAGCGCGCTCGATCATTTTCCCGAGGATTTCGGAATGTCGGCTCCGGTCAAGGAAGCTGCCCAATGACTTATACGCGCGAAGTTGATCATGGGACGCCGCCCGCCGTCGCGACCGGCAAGAGCGTGACGCTGACCATCGATGGCGAAACCGTGACCATGCCGGAAGGCACGTCGATCATGCGCGCGGCGTCGCTGACGGGCTGTTCGATCCCGAAGCTCTGCGCGACCGACAACATGGAAAGTTTCGGTTCCTGTCGCCTGTGTCTGGTCGAAGTCGAGGGGCGTGCTGGCTATCCGGCCTCCTGCACCACGCCGGTCGCCGAGGGCATGGTGGTGCGGACCCAAAGCGAACGCCTGAAACAGCTGCGCCGCGGGGTGATGGAGCTGTATATCTCCGACCATCCGCTCGACTGCCTGACCTGTCCCGCCAACGGCGATTGCGAATTGCAGGAACAGGCCGGCGCGGTGGGATTGCGCGAGGTCCGCTACGGCTATGACGGCGCGACCAACATGGGGCAGGTGAAGGACCAGTCGAATCCCTATTTCGACTTCGATCCCAGCAAATGCATCGTTTGCTCGCGCTGCGTGCGGGCCTGCGACGAGGTGCAGGGGACATTCGCGCTGACTATCGAGGGACGGGGTTTCGCTTCAAAGGTTTCGCCAAGCCAGGGGCAGGATTTCCTGTCTTCCGAATGCGTATCCTGTGGCGCCTGTGTACAGGCCTGCCCGACTGCGACGCTGACGGAGAAGAAGGTCGTGGAGATTGGCACGCCGGATCGGGCGGTCGTCACCACCTGCGCCTATTGCGGCGTCGGCTGCACGTTCAGGGCGGAAATGCGCGGCGAGGAGCTTGTGCGCATGATGCCTTGGAAGGAAGGCAAGGCCAATCGCGGACATAGCTGCGTCAAGGGCCGCTTCGCCTGGGGCTATGCCCAGCATCGTGATCGCATCCTGAAGCCGATGATCCGGGCATCGGTGGACGAGCCTTGGCGCGAAGTTGGCTGGCAGGAAGCGATTGCCCATACCGCCAGCGAATTCAGGCGCATTCAGTCGAAATATGGCAGGCGGAGCATAGGTGGGATCACATCCAGCCGCTGCACCAATGAGGAAACCTTCCTCGTCCAGAAGCTGGTCCGGCAGGGGTTCGGCAACAATAATGTCGATACCTGCGCGCGCGTATGCCATTCGCCGACCGGCTATGGGTTGAAGACCACGTTCGGCACCTCTGCGGGCACGCAGGATTTCGACAGCGTGATGCAGGCCGACGTCATTCTCGTGATCGGCGCCAATCCGACCGATGGGCATCCTGTCTTTGCCAGCCGGATGAAGAAGCGCCTGCGGCCCGGAAACGGAAAACCGGGCGCGAAG
>NZ_JBHIWJ010000068.1:0-22403 GCF_041987595.1 Sphingobium sp.
AATGCGGCCAAAGGCGTTCTGATAGGCGTCGCGGTCGCCGGTCTGCGCGCGCGCCGCCTTGATGCGGTCGACATATTTCTTGGTATAGCGGAACTTGAGCGGGTCTTCGGGCGCGGCGGGCGCGGCGATCAGCTCGTGCAGCCCGCCGTCGAACAGCTGCGCGAAGCGTTCCTTGGCACCGATGCGGCCATGATGGTCGCAGCGCGGGCAGACCGACAGATTGTCTTCCCATTCCTTGATGAAGATCATCTCGGCGCAGGACGGGCATTTGTGCCAGAGAGTCTCGACCGTGGTTTCCTTCTTCGCAATGAAAGGAATGGCTTTGCGGACGCGGTTGATCCAGCTCATGCTGCGGTCTCCCGGAAATGAGGGCTGTTGGCGTTGAGGGCGCCGCGGAGAGCCGCGACGAAATCCTTGACGAAGGGCGCGGCGGCGTCCCCGTGTGACCCGATGATGTCGACGATGGCGGACCCCACGACCACGCCGTCGGCGACGCGGCCGATGGCGGCAGCCTGTTCGGCGGAGCGCACGCCGAAGCCCACTGCAATTGGCAGGTCGGTGGCGGCCTTGAGCCTGGCGACGGCCTGCTCGACAGCGGCCTGAGCGGCCTGCTGCTTGCCGGTGATGCCGGCGACGGCGACATGATAGAGGAAGCCGCTGGCGCCGTTCAGCACGGCGGGCAGGCGGGCCGCGTCGGTGGTGGGCGTGGCGAGGCGGATCAGGTGGACGCCCGCCGCGCGCAGGGCCGGGCCGATTTCGGCATCTTCCTCCGGCGGCACGTCGACGCAGATGACGCCGTCGACTCCCGCGGCCTTGCACTGGTCGGCAAACCATTCGGAACCGCGCACCAGCATCGGATTGGCATAGCCCATCAGGACCAGCGGCGTGTCCGGGTGGCGCTCACGGAATTTCGTCGCGAGGGCGAAGATGTCCTTCGTTTTTGTGCCGGAACCCAGGCTGCGCAGGTTGGCCAGTTCAATCGCCGGGCCGTCGGCCATCGGGTCGGTGAAGGGCATGCCCAGCTCGATGATGTCCGCGCCGCCGTCGACCAGTGCGTCGAGAATGGCGGGCGTATCGGCAACGGTCGGGTCGCCCGCCGTCACGAAGGTAACGAGGGCGGCGCGGCCCGCGTTCTTGCAGCCGGCGAAGCGGGCGGAAAGGCGGTCACTTGTCATATTTCTACACCCAGGGCGCTGGCGACGGTGAAGATGTCCTTGTCGCCACGGCCGGAAAGATTGACGATCAGTATCTGGTCCGCGTCGAGCGTCGGCGCGACCTTTTCCGCGCTGGCGACCGCATGGGCGGATTCGAGCGCCGGGATGATGCCTTCGAGCGCGGAGAGCTTCTGGAAGCTGGCCAGCGCTTCGTCGTCGGTGATCGGCATATATTGGACGCGGCCGATTTCGTGCAGCCAGCTATGTTCAGGGCCGATGCCGGGATAGTCGAGACCCGCCGAGATGCTGTGCGCCTCGGTAATCTGGCCGTCCTCGTCCTGAAGCAGATAGGTGCGGTTGCCGTGCAGCACCCCCGATTTGCCGCCCGCAAGGGAGGCGGCGTGCTTGCCAGCCAAACCTTCGCCCGCGGCTTCGACGCCGATCATCTTGACGTCAGCATCGTCGAGGAAGGGGTGGAACAGACCGATGGCGTTGGAGCCGCCGCCGACCGGGGCGATCAGCATGTCGGGCAGGCGGCCTTCCAGCTCCAATATCTGCTCGCGCGCTTCCCGGCCGATGATCGACTGGAAGTCGCGGACCAGTTCCGGATAGGGGTGCGGGCCAGCGGCGGTGCCGATGATGTAGAATGTGTCGTCGACGTTCGACACCCAGTGGCGCAGGGCGTCGTTCATCGCGTCTTTCAGCGTCTGCGACCCGGAGACGACGGGAATGACCTCCGCGCCGAGCAGTTTCATGCGGAAGACGTTGGGCTTTTGCCGCTCGACATCCTTGGCGCCCATGAAGATCTTGCATTCCATGCCGAACAGCGCGGCGACGGTCGCGGTGGCGACGCCGTGCTGGCCCGCGCCGGTTTCGGCGATGACCTTCTTCTTGCCCATGCGACGGGCGAGCAGCGCCTGGCCGATGCAATTGTTGATCTTGTGCGCGCCGGTGTGGTTCAGTTCCTCGCGCTTGAGGTAGATTTTCGCGCCTTTACCTTCGGGGGCGTCGGCGCGCAGCGCTTCGGTCAGGCGCTCGGCATAATAAAGCGGGTTGGGACGGCCGACATAGGAGCGCAGCAATTCGGCGAATTCGGCGTCGAAAGCCGGGTCCTGCCTGGCTTCCTTATAGACCTTCTCCAGCTCCAGAATGAGCGGCATCAGCGTTTCGGCGACATAGCGGCCGCCAAAGGCGCCGAAATGGCCGGAAGCATCGGGCTGCGAGCGCAGGCTGTTGGGAAGGGTGACAGGCGGCATGATGGTGTCGGTCATCGGATCAATCTCGTCAGGCTGTTTGGGTCACTTCGCGGGTTTCGAAGCGATCAACGCCATCGTGTGCTGGTTAGCTGCCTCATGAGGACGCCGCATTGCAGAAGGCCATGATCTTGTCCACACTCTTGATGCCCGGTGCGCTTTCGACGCCGGAAGAAACGTCGACCAGCGGGGCGCCGGTGATGTGGATGGCTTGCGCCACATTGTCGATGCCAAGGCCGCCGGACAGGCCCCATGGCATGGATATGGGAACGCCGCGCAGCAGCGTCCAGTCGAAGCGCAGGCCCATGCCGCCGGGAAGTGCCGCGCCTTCCGGGGTCTTGGCGTCGAAGAGAAGGAAGTCGGCGGCACTGTTATAGGCTTTGGCGGCTGCTATGTCGGCGCGCGTCTTGACGGAGATGGCTTTCCAGACCGGCAGGCCGAAGCGCGCCCGGATGGCCGCGGCGCGTTCGGGGCTTTCCTTGCCGTGGAGCTGGAGCGCGGTGAGGGCGCTGGTGGCGGTGAGTTGGGAGAGGATATCGTCGGTCGGGTCGACCAGCACCGCGACGCGCCCGATATGGGCGGGCACCGGCGCGGCGAGGGCGCGCAACTGGTCCGCTTCGACATGGCGCGGGCTTTTGGGGAAATGAACGAAGCCCAGATGCGTCGCCTCCGCGCGCATGGCGGCGCCGACCGTATCGGGCGTCGAAAGGCCGCAAATCTTGATGGCGAGTCGGGTCGTCGATGGGAGCATGGGCGCGCTTTAGGCGGTTGGCGCGCTGAGGTCCATGTCGTGCAGCGCCAGCCACTGGTCGGCATGGTCGAGGCAGGCTTTGCCGAGGAACGCGTCGACCTGATCCATGATCTGGTCATCGGTCAGCAAGGCCGGGTCCAGCGGGGGGTGCCAGTGAACGCGGAAGTGCGGGCCGTTGGTGCGGATCATGTAAAAGGGCAGGAATGTTGCGCCGACCTTTCGGGCGAGACGGAGCGCAACGGAGAAATTTCCGGAAGGCTCCAGATCGCGGCCGAAACGCGGGAACCAGACCTGCCGGTCGCGGCGCTCGTCCAGCAGGATATAGAGCGTAGCGCGGTCCCTGGTCGTGAGATGCTTGAGGATGCCGCGGGCAGCGCCGTCGCCGGTGATCGCCTCGCCCATATAGCTGGAACGGGCGCGCTTGAGTTGCGCGGCCTGCTCCGGGTTTTCGGGCGGGGCATAGACGCCGAGGCCGGGTCGGTCGGTCGACGCCTTGATATGGGCGGCGAGCAGGTCCCAATTGCCCAGATGCACCGCCAGCGCGATCATCGGTCCGGGGCCGTCGAGGACTTTCTGGTAGCCCGCAGCGTCCTCAACCGTAACATGGCCGTTGTCGATCAGACGGTCGATATTGGTCAGTTCGGCCATGGTGCGGCCAAGGTTGAACCAGCGGCGGGTGAGCATCGCCTCTCGGGTGGCCTCGTCCAGATCGGGGCGGAGCAAAGCGAGATTGGCGCGCGCGCGCTGGTCACGCAATTTCATGGTCTTGCGCGCCACGTTCACCGAAAGCCAGCCGCCCAGCCATGAGGCGATGGACGCGGGAAGGATGCGGAGAAGGGTGAAGAGAAAGGGGTTGGAGAGCATCGCGCCTGCCGTCATACAGCAGCGGACGGGGCGGTAAAGGGCTTGGGAATTGGCGATGATCTGGATGTGGCTGGTTCTTCAGGCGCTGACGCTGCTGGGGGTGCTCAATTATTGGCGGCATTTGCCCGTTGATCGGCAGGAAGCGGCGCCGGAGGGCGCCGTCGTGCTGCTGTCGGTGCGCGACGACTGGGACGGCGGGGCGGCGCTGATTGCGCGGTTGAAGGCGCAGACGGCGCACTTTCGGTTGGTGATTGCGACCTCGGGTGAATGTGCGGCGGCGGAGGCTTTGGCGGCGCGTGAGGGGGGCTGGGTTCAGATCGTTCGCGCCGGGGTGGCGAGCGATGAAGGGCAGAAGGTTCACAAATTGCGGGCGGCGCTGCGGGCCTTGCGGGAAGGGGACCGCTATCTGCTGTTCATCGACGCGGATATCGAGCCTCCCGCTCGGCTGGTTGGGCGGCTGCTCTTTCCTCTGATGCGGGGAAAGGCCGATATCGTGACCGGATATCGGCTGCTGCTGCCGGAAGCGGATTGGCGGGCGGCGCTGGTGGGGGCGGTGGAGATGCAGCTTGCCACCCTGCCGCGTGCCGCAAGCGCGACCATGCCGTGGGGCGGGGCGATGGCTTTGAGCCGGGAGACGGCGGAACGGCTGGATCTGGACGCTGCGCTGGCGGGGCGTTTGTCCGATGATATGGCGATTGGGCTGGCCGGATGGCGGGCGAAGCTGCGGTTGCGGCCGGTGCGGGATTTGCTGGTGGCCTCGCCGCTGGAAGGGCGCGGGGCGCTAGGCTTTGGCGTGCGGCAGTATCGGCATATCCTGACCAACAGCGCGGGGATGTGGCTGATTGCTTGCGTGGTGGTGGGGTGTCAGGCGCTGGGCTGGGTCTGGGCGCTTGGTTGGGGCGGATGGAGTGCTGTGGTCGTGGGCTATGCCGCGGCTGCCGGGCGGGCGCTTGTGCGGCGGCGGATCATAGCGGGTATATTGGAGCCGGGGCAGGTGCGGGCGGTGCGACGGTCGCTCTGGTGGGATGTGCTGGCGCCCTTTGCGGTGTGCTGGACGCATATGGGGATGCAGTTGGCGGCGGCTGGATCGCGGCGGATCAGCTGGGGCGGGTTTGATTATTGGGTGAAGGGTGGGAAGGTCGTGCGGATGGAGAGAAAGAAATAGCTGTCCTTATTCGGCTTTGGATGTCGCAGTCGATCTTTCAGGTTTATCAATTACGGGATTTTGATGGGGGAGACATAGTGAAAGCAGAACAGTTATTGTCAGTTGGTCTTGCTATGTGCTTGCTTGCACTTTCTACACCGGCGGTGTCTCAAGGAGGATTCGGAGCGCTTTTTAAGATGCCGCCCCCGGGACAGGCCGATGGTCGATATTTGTCAGGCAACCAGATTCGAACTTATGTTGCTGCGAACATGCATGAGAGTTTTGATATGCCCTCTGCTGTCTTGGAAAAGGCCGCGCTTATGGCGCAAGCTAAACAATTTCCCATATTTGCTGTCATTAAGAGTCGCTGCTCGACGTTGTTGTTCAACGGTACTCCAATGGCAAAGAGCTGTTATTTGATTGCCCAAATGCTGAATGAACATGAGGTTGCCAAATCAAAAAAGGGGGAGCCAGTCAAATATGTTACCGTCAGTGAGGTCATCGCTACCCGAGCTAATAGATTGCGGGAGCGTGCAGGTATCGCAGATACGTTCGCTGAACCGTCGTTAACGAACTAATTCGACTTTCTGTTACTTTTACTTTTTCCCCGACGTTTCACTCGTCGCATATGGGAGAAAGGGATTTCCTTCTAAGTGGGAAGGGCGAATATGGGCGTTTCCCGACTTACTCCGAAAAAACGAACGGTGGTCAGAAGCCCGCCGGAAACAGATGTTTGCCCCGCTCGTCCAGGCGCAGGACCACCTTACCCGCCACCGCGCTCAGCGGCAGGTCGCCGTAGAGGTGCGGGAAGAGCGCTCCACCCCGTGATACTTCCCACTTCACCGCCTCGCCGAAGGGGGCAAGGTCGACCATCACCATCACCAGATTATCCTGTCCCGCGAAATGCCTGGCGGCGGTTTTGGCGGCCTGCTCGCGGGTGGACATGTGGATATAGCCATCCTGAAGATCGACGGGCGCGCCCTTGAACACGCCGTCGGCCTTCAGCTGGTCATACTGATCTTTCGTCAGAATCTTGTAGGCGAAGAGATCGGTCACTCTTCGGTCAGGTCCGGATCGGTCTCGGGGCTGACGTCCGGGCCGGTTTCGAGGCCTGCCGGGGTGCTCACCTCGGTTTCTTCGTCGCTTTCCTCGATCTTCGCGGCGCTGACGACATGTTCATTGTCCGACACGTTGAAGAGGCGCACGCCTGCCGAGCTGCGGCCGATGACGCGCAGGGAGTCGAGACCCATGCGGATCAGCTTGGCCTGATCGGTGACGAGCATCAGCTGATCCGCCTGGCTGGCGGGGAAGCTGGCGACGACCGGGCCGTTGCGGCCGATATTGTCGATGTTCGTGATGCCCTGTCCGCCGCGTCCGGTGCGGCGATATTCATAGGCCGAGGACAATTTGCCGTAACCGTTCGAACAGACGGTGAGGATGAACTGTTCGCGCTGGCGCATGAGCGCGAACATGTCCTGATCCTGCATTTCGCCTTCCTTCTCCGGTTTCCACGGAGCGAAGCGCAGATATTCCTCGCGCTGTTCCTGATCGGCGCCGGAGCGGTGAAGGATGGAGAGCGAGATCACCTCGTCATCGCCCTTGAGCGTCATACCGCGCACGCCGGTCGAAGTGCGGCTCTGGAACTCGCGCACATCGGTCGCCTGGAAACGGATCGCCTTGCCCTGACGGGTGGCGAGGAGGACGTCATCCTCTTCGGTGAGCAGCGCGACGCCGATCAGGCGGTCGGTACTCTCATCGTCGAAGCGCATGGCGATCTTGCCGTTCGACGGGATGTTGGCGAAGGCGTCCATGCTGTTGCGGCGGACCGTGCCGTTCGCGGTCGCGAACATGACGTGCAGGTCCTTCCAGCTTTCCTCATCTTCCGGCAGCGGCAGGACGGTCTGGATCGTTTCGCCGGGGCCGAGCGGCAGCAGGTTCACCATCGGGCGGCCGCGCGTCGCCGGGCCGCCTTCGGGCAGGCGCCAGACCTTCATGCGATAGACTTTGCCGGCCGTCGAGAAGAACAGGACCGGCGTGTGGGTCGACGTCACGAACAGTTCGGTGACGGCGTCCTCATCCTTGGTCGCCATGCCGGAGCGGCCCTTGCCGCCGCGAGCCTGCGCCCGGAAGCTCTCCAGCGGGGTGCGCTTGATATAGCCCTGCACGGTGACGGTGACGACCATCTCCTCGCGCTCGATCAGGTCCTCGTCCTCGATGCCGTCGGCAGCTGCGGTGATTTCCGAAAGGCGCGGGGTGGCGAAGTCGCGTTCGATGGCCTCGAACTCTTCGCGCATCACGGCGTAGAGCTTCTGCCGGTCGCCGAGGATGGCGAGATATTCGGCGATGGCGGCGGCGAGTTCCGCCAGCTCGTTGCCGATCTCGTCGCGGCCCAGCGCGGTCAGGCGGTGCAGGCGCAGATCGAGGATGGCGCGGACCTGAATGTCCGACAGGCGGTAGGTATCGCCCGACGCCTCGGTCTCGATCGCTTCGACCAGCTTGAGGTAAGGCGCGATCTCCGCCACCGGCCAGTCGCGGGCGAGCAGGGTTTCGCGAGCCTCCGCCGGGCTGGCCGATCCGCGGATGATGCGGACGACTTCATCAAGGTTCGTGACCGCGATGACGAGGCCCAGCAAAATATGCGCGCGGTCGCGGGCCTTGTTGAGTTCATATTTCGTGCGGCGGGTGATGACCTCTTCGCGGAAGCGGACGAAGGCCTCGATAATGTCGCGGATATTGAGCAGTTCCGGGCGGCCGCCGCGAATGGCGAGCATGTTGGCCGGGAAGCTCGACTGGGCGGGGGTGTTGCGCCAGAGCTGGTTCAGCACGACTTCGGGTGTGGCGTCGCGCTTCAGGTCCATGACGATGCGCACGCCTTCGCGGTTCGATTCGTCGCGAATGTCGCTGATGCCCTCGATCCGCTTGTCCTTGGCGGCTTCGGCGATCTTTTCGACAAGGCCGTTCTTGCCGACCTGATAGGGGATGGCGGTCAGCACGATCGAGCGGCGGTCGCCGCGCCCCTCCTCAATCACATGGCGCGAACGCATCATGATCGAGCCGCGACCGGTATGATAGGCGCTGCGGGCACCCGACTGGCCAAGGATCAGCGGTGCGGTCGGGAAGTCGGGACCGGGAACGATCTGGATCAGTTCGTCGATGGTGATGCCGGTGTTGTCGATATAGGCGAGGCAGGCGCGGATCACTTCGCCGAGGTTGTGCGGCGGGATGTTGGTCGCCATGCCGACCGCTATGCCGCCCGCGCCGTTGACCAGCAGGTTGGGGAAGCGGGCAGGCAGGACCTGCGGCTCGCTTTCCGAGGCGTCGTAGTTGGGCTGGAAGTCGACGGTGTCCTTGTCCAGATCGTCCAGCAGCGCATTGGTAACCTTGGCAAGGCGCGCTTCGGTGTACCGCATGGCGGCCGGCGGATCGGGGTCCATCGAACCGAAATTCCCCTGACCGTCGATCAGCGGGACGCGCATCGACCAGTCCTGCGTCATGCGCGCCAATGCGTCATAGATCGCGCTATCGCCATGAGGGTGATATTTACCGATCACATCGCCGACGATGCGCGCCGACTTGCGATAGGGCTTGTTGTAGGTGAAGCCCGATTCATGGGCGGAGAAGAGAATGCGGCGATGCACCGGCTTCAGCCCGTCGCGCACGTCCGGCAGGGCGCGTGCGACGATGACCGACATGGCATAGTCGAGATAGCTCGCCTTCATCTCCTCGACGATGGAGATGGGGCTGATGTCCGAAGGGTCGGCGAGGGCAGTCTCGTCGGTCAATGCGATTCTCTTTTTGGATGGATGACTTGTGTTGCTGCACCACTAGCCGAGCGAAACAATATTGTCACCCCTCGCGCGCACGCGCACGCGCGCGAAAGGCCAAGCTGTATGAAGCGCAGGTTGGCCAGAGGAGCCGAACGCCGCAAAGGGGCTGACAGGCGGTTAACTGGTGCATATAGGCTGTTCAAACGTTATTCACGCGTCGACCCCTAATCGGCGTAAAACGAGGCCGCCTGTCCCCCGGGCGCAGAGGAGAAGATGAACATGCGTTTTGTTACCCCCGTGGCGCTCGCGCTGACCCTTGCGCTCGCCGGTGGCGCCGTTTCGGTTCCCGCCTTTGCGGCGAAGAAGGAAGAGAAGAAGGGCAACGCGCCCAAGCTGAACGTCTCGCCCGACGTGATCAAGGCGCTTCAGGCGGCGCAAAAGGCTTCCGAGGCGCAGGACTGGGCGGCTGCGAAGGCGGCGCTGGCGGATGCAGACAGCAAGGCCCAGTCAAACGACGATAAATATCAGATCGGCGCGATCAAGCTGAACGCCTCTATCGCGAGCAAGGATTCCGCGATGCAGAGCGAGGCGCTGACGCAGATGCTCGACAGCGGGCTGACCCCGCCGGAGCAGGCGGGTCAGTTCAACGCGGTGGCCGCCGACCAGGCGTTGCAGGCGAAGAATTACGATCTCGCAATCACCCGCGCCAAGGCCGCCGGGCAGGCCGGGTACAAGCCGGAAGCGGTCAACGTCACGCTGGCGCAGGCCTATTTCGGCAAGGCGGGCACGGCCAACGGGTCGGTCGAACCGCAGCGCAGCCTGAACCAGCAGGGTCTGGCCGCGCTCAAGGCGGCCGCCGACGCCACCAAGGCGGCGGGCGGACAGGTGCCCGCGCAATGGTATCAGATCGGCGTCAGCCGCGCCGCCAACGCCAAGCTGCCGGAAGTCACCGAATGGGCGACCATGGCCTATTCCGCGGCGCCGAGCGGCGAAAATCTGCGCACGCTGATCCGTCTGTTCCAGCAGGCCAATCCGAACATCACCAACCGCGAGAATCTCGACGTTCTGCGTTTGATGGCGGTGTCGGGCGGTCTGGTCGTGGCGCAGGACTATCTGGAATATGCGGAAATGGCGTCGAAGACCGGCATCTATGGCGAAGTGAAGACCGCCATCGATTCCGGCCGCAGCAAGGGCGTGCTGAACGCCAGCCAGGGCGGCGATCTCTATCAGACCGCCGTGCCCAAGATTGCGGGCGACAAGGGTTCGCTGGGTTCGGCTGAGGCTGATGCCAAGAAGGCGGCCAATGGCAAGATTGCGGCGGCGACGGCTGACGCTTATCTGGGCTATGGCGATTACGCCAAGGCGGTGGCAATGTTCGAACTCGCCAAGCAGAAGGGCGGCGTCGACGCGGATGAGATCAATACCCGCATGGGCATTGCCAAGGCGCTTGGCGGCGACAATGCTTCGGCCAAGGCGGCTTTTCAGTCTGTGCAGGCGGGGTCGCGCAAGAAGATCGCCGATCTCTGGCTGGCCTATCTCGCCACCAAGGCCTGATTCAGCGGTTGAAGGCGCGCTGCTTTTTCTAGAGCAGCGTGCCCTTTTCCATTTTCGGACGTGACGACTGGGCTGGCGATGCCGGCCGACAAGGGGGATGGCTGACATGGCCGGCTTGCGACATTCATTTTGTAGATTGGGACTGTTGGCCGGAGCGGCCATGTTGGCGTCCACACCGGCGTTGGCGAAGAAGCCCGTTGCAGCCGGACCCGTTATCGAAATGTCCGACAGCTTCCGGGCTGCGACGCAGGCGGCGGACAGCGCGATCAAGGCGCGCGATGTCGCGACCGCCCAGTCGCAGATTGCCGGGTTGATGCCGGTCAGCGATTTCGAAAATTATGTGGCGGCCGGGCTGCGGTTCGAACTGGCGGTGCTCAAGATCGATCGGCAGGCGCAGCGCGTGGCCCTGAACGACATGTTCAAGACGTCGGCTGTACCGAAGACCGACATGCCGCGGTTGCGTTATGTGGCGGGTTATCTTTCCTTCATCGTCGGCAATTATGACGATGCGACGGCGCAGCTCGATTATGCCAGGACATTGGGCTACGACCCGATCGACGCGACCATGCTGCGCGCCGATATCGCGTTGCGCCGGAACAAGGCCAAGGACGCGCGCGGTTTCGTGCAGGAGGCGCTGGCACGGCAACGGGCGGCGGGGCAGCCGATCCCGGCGGCGTGGTACGACCGCGCGATCTCCATGGCCTATTCCGCCGGGGATTGGTCCGAAGTGGGTGCGCTCTATCGCGAGCGGTTGAGCCATTATGATTCGGCAGGGGAATGGCGGACGGCGCTGGCCAACTATCTCGCTGCGCCGGGCATGGATGCGCAGGTCCAGCTCGATCTTTATCGTTTGCAGGCGGCTAATGGCGCCATGGCGAGCGAACGCGATTATCAGGCCTATGCGCAGCTTGCGGACAAGACAGGCTACAGCGCGGAAACCAAGGCGATTATCGAGGCGGGGCGTTCGGCGGGCAAGCTGACCCTGACGCAGGCAGTGACGGCTGGCTTGATGAAAAGCGTGACGCCCAAGGCGGCGAAGGAAATTGCCGGACTGCCCGCCGCGGCGAAGAAAGCGGCGGCGGCAAAGGACGGGTCCGCCGCGATGACGGTGGGCGACACCTATTTTTCGCTAGGACAATATCCGCAGGCTGTTGAGCAGTATCGACTGGCGCTGTCCAAGGGCGGGGTCGACACGGGCAAGGGCAATGCGCGTCTGGGCGTGGCGCTCGCACGGTCGGGCGATCTGGCTGGCGCCAAGGCTGCGCTCAGTCAGGTGACGGGCGGCAATTGGGCCAATGTCGCGGGGTTCTGGTCTGTCTGGGTGGACCAGCAGAGCCGGAAGACGGCGTTCAAGCCTGTCGTGGTGCCGCCGACAAGTTAAGAGAAGCTGGCGGGGTTTGGTCAACAACCGTAAACTCCCCTCCCGTGGCGGGAGGGGAGAATGACCATTTTCCAATTCGGGTGCCAATCAGACCGGCAACGGCACGCCCGGCAAGTTTTTCGATGTACGGATCGTGAGCGATGTCTTGACGCTTACAACGTTGGGCGCGGGAGTCAGTTTTGACGTCAGAAACTGCTGAAAGCTCTGCAAATCCTTCGCCACCACCTTCAGGATGAAGTCGATTTCGCCGTTCAGCATATAGCATTCCCTGACTTCGGGCAGGGTCGCGATATGATCCTCGAACGCCTTGAGGTCCGCTTCGGCCTGGCTTTTCAGGCTGACCATGGCGAACACCGTGATGGTGTAACCCAGCATCGAGGGGTTCACCACCGCATGGTAGGAACTGATCGCGCCGCTTTCCTCCAGTGCGCGAACTCGGCGCAGACAGGGGGGGGCCGTCAGTCCGACCTTGCGGGCCAACTCCACATTGGTCATCCTGCCGTCATCCTGCAATTCGCCCAGGATCTGGAGGTCGATGTCGTCAATATTGGGGCCGGCCATTATTCCGCTTATTTCCTGTCCTGTTAACGGGTCGTTACCATAATAATATTTCAGGACAATGCAATTGTCCCACTATGCAACGTTCGCATAAGAACCCATTTGCACCTCTTCCCCTTTGTGCTGGGAAGCATTATCCCTGTGTAACGAACCCTTCGGCGATTGGTTTTTTTGGCGCTGCGTCGGAGGCCAGAATGGGGAATTTGGGTGCGCTTCAACGATCTCATGCAGACGGTTCTGGCCGCCGACAATCGGAGCGGCCTTGGCGCCGTGACGCTGTGGCGGCAATGCGTGGATCTGCTGGCGCAAAATGATCGCCATGACCGGGTCATGATGTCCGACACCGAACGCACGGCATTGCTGGACCGCATGGCCGCGTTGCGTCCGAAACTGTCGGAAACGCAACGAATCGCGACCGTGGTGGAGTTGGGCGGGCGGTTGCGCTCGCCTGTGCTGGTCGAGTTTTTCGCGAGCGACAGGCCGGCCATCGCCGCAGCGGCCATGGCCCGTGCCAGGCTGCCTGATGAGGCGTGGGTGGCCATGCTGCCGCGCCTGACGCCGACGGCGCGCGGCGTCCTGCGATCGCGGAGGGATCTGGGTACAGCGACGGCACAGGGGCTGGAGGCTTTCGGCGCGGCCGATCTGGTGCTCACCACCGACCGCGAAGATGCCTTTGTCGAGGATATGGTGCTGACCGAGGCGATGGTCGCGCCGGTCGAGCCTGCGGTCGAAGATAAGCCGCAGGCCGCTCCAGAGGAAGAGGCGGCGGAGGACCAGAGCCAAATTCGCAATCTGGTCGACCGGATCGCCCGCTTCACCAGCGCGCGGCGGACGGGCGAGCCGGTCGAAGCGCCTGTGCGCGAGGCGGCGGCGGGACCACGCGCCTTTGCCTTTGAGACGGATGCGGCCGGAACTATCGTCTGGATCGATCAGGGACCACGAGCGGCACTGATCGGCCTGACGCTCAGCGAAACGGCGCTGGAGGGCGGCAGCGGGCCGGACGGACATGTCGCCGGCGCCTTCATGCGGCGCAGTGGTTTTCAGAATGGCCGGTATACGGTCGCGGGTGGGACGATGGCGGGCGAATGGCGCCTGTCGGCTACCCCCTTTTTCGATCCCCGGTCCGGGCGCTTTCAGGGCTATCGCGGTCAGGCCCGGCGTCCTTATCTGCATGAGGTTGCGGCTGAACCACGCGCGGAGCCGGTATCGATTGCGGGGCTTTCCGCCGATTCGATCCGGCAGCTGGTGCATGAACTGCGGACCCCGCTGAACGCCATTCTGGGCTTTGCCGAAATCATCGAACAGGAATTGTTCGGACCTGCCGGCGTCGAATATCGCGACATGGCGGGCAAGATCGCGATCGATGCCCGGCATCTGCTGACGGCGTTCGACGATCTCGATCTGGCGGCGCGGGTTTCACGGGGAGAGGGAAACCAGCCGCCCCGAGCCGTCGATCCGGCTTTGCTGGTCACGCAGGTTTCGGCGCGCTTTCGTGAACAGGACAACGGGGCGGAGATCGACATCGCCATGGCTCTTGGCCTGCCGATGGTGCGTATCGATCCGGTGCAGGGAGAGCGCATGATCCAGCACCTGCTGCGCACGCTGATTTCGGTGTCGCCCGCGGGCGAGGCGCTGACCGGCGCCTGCTGGTATCAGCCTGACGGAGCGGAGGGCCGGGTCGTGCTGGCCCTCGACCGCCCCTCGACCCTGGCCGGGATGGAGGAAGAGCGTCTGCTCGACCCCGGCTATATGCCTGACGGCAATTGGGCGGACGGCCCCCTGTTGGGCCTTGGCTTCTCCCTGCGGCTGATCCGCAGCCTTGCTGCGGGATGCGGTGGGGCGCTGGAGATCGAGCCGGGGCGGTTCCTGCTTGCTGTTCCGGCTATCGCGGAGACGGAGGACGCCGTCGGCAGCGCCTGAGTTCAGGGCTGAAACCCTATCTCAACCATATGCCGTTAGCGGTCAGATTCTGACATCGCAGACCCATTCCAATCGCGAGGGGGATGCAAATGTCAGAATCAATCCACTAGGAATGGCGCGATGACTGACCTTTCCCATGACGGCGCCCTGCTGCGCGTGCCTGCGGCAGAGGATATGATTACGCTCGATCCGGCGTTCGGAACGCGATTCATGCTGTTCGTCGATACCGAGGAGGAGTTCGACTGGAACGCGCCCTTCAGCCGAACCGGACATGGCGTGACAGCCTTGAAGGGCATGCAACGTGGGCAAGCCTGGTTTGCGGCGGCGGGAGTGAAGCCGGTCTATGTGACCGACTATCCTGTTGTCGACAGCGATGCAGCAGCAGACATGCTGGGGTGCTGGCTGGCCGATGACGCAGCCGATATCGGCGCGCATCTTCATCCCTGGGTCAATCCCCCGCATGTTGAGGATGTGAATGCAGCGAACAGCTATGTCGGTTTCCTGCCTGAAGCAGTGGAGCGGGCAAAGCTGGAATTGTTATGCAACCGGATTTCGGAGCGGTTCGGACGGCAGCCTATCGCGTACCGGGCAGGGCGTTATGGCGTGGGACCCAATAGCGCGCGCTTGTTGGAAGAGGCGGGCTTCCGTCTCGATAGTTCGGTGCGCAGCCGGTTTGATTACAGCGCGCAGCATGGGCCGGATTTTCGGGGTCTGCCCCAGCAACCCTATTGGGCGGGGCCGGGCCGATCTCTGGTCGAGATGCCGCTGTCGACGGCCTTTGTCGGGCTTTTGCGAAACGGCGGAGAGCGGCTTTATCACGCGACTCAGTGGGCGGCGCCCGTGGCTGGCCTATTAGCGCGGGCACGGATATTGAGCCGCGTGCCGCTGACGCCGGAGGGAATTTCCGCGCGAGAGGCGATCCACGCCATCGACGCGCTGATCGAGGAAGGTGTGCGGGTACTGAATTTCAGCTTCCACTCTCCCACTTTGGAGCCGGGCCATACGCCCTACGTGCGAAATGAAGCAGATCGGACGGCTTTCTACCATTGGTGGGATGTGGTGCTGGACCATCTGGCGCGGCGCAATGTGCTGCCCGCGACGTTGGATCAATTGCTCGGCGCGGTTCCATTGCGCGGACGGGCTTGCCAAGCCGCCTGATGCTGCCTATCCGGGCGGAGACGCGGTGCGTTGCGATTTTTCGGTGACATTCGGAATGTCGCTTCAAGGGTGGGGCCTGTAGCTCAATGGTTAGAGCTGGCCGCTCATAACGGCTAGGTTGCGGGTTCGAGTCCTGCCGGGCCCACCATTTACTCCTGCGACCCCTAATCCATTCTGTAAAAATCCATTGAAAACAATGGGATCGCTGCATCAGGTCTGGGCCGACCTGCTTTCCTGCGGACGCTCTTCGCCGCAGGAGCCGTTCTCCCGGATGACGAGCCTAAGGGAGATGCAGAGGAATGAAGGCGCCGGTCGCTCCTCGTTTCGGCGGCGGGGATGCTGATCATCGACAAACTGGGCTGCGTGACGCTCTCCCCTGCGGGAGCCGCCTGTTGTTCGAGGCTTTCTCCCAGCGCGACTATTTTGGACTCGCCCTCGCTTCAGAGCATCAGGCATTGGCGCACGAACGTCCAAATATGGTCGAAGATGCAAGATCAGGGCTAACCATTCGCCATTGCGTTCGGGTATTTTCTTCAGCCATGGAGATGCGCGGTTTTGTCAGGGTTCTTGACGATATAGATCGCGGCAATCCTGCCATCACGAATATCGAGCGCGGTCGTTTGCAAAAGGCCATTTGCATCTGCGCTGATATAGCCTGGCAGGCCGTCAATTATCACGGTACGCAACAGGGTCGGGGCGGGGACATTCTTCCGGCGAAGCCCGGAGAACAGCCGCAGCGCGCGCTCGATCCCGCGTACAACATTTCGAAAAGCGAGCGCCTTGCCGCCGCCGTCCGCGTGGATTTCCACATCGTGCGAGAGCAGCGCTGAAAGTTGCTCGGTGTCGCCGTCGTGCGCGGCGGCGAAAAACGCCCGTGTCATCCGTTCCGCCTCGGCAGCATCGACGGCGAAACGCGGTTTCGCTACTTGCACATGCTTGCGGGCACGCGATGCGAGTTGTCGAACGGCAGCAGGTTCGCGCCCAAGCGTGACCGCCACCTCGGACAAGGCTACGTCAAATACATCGTGAAGGAGGAAGGCAGCTCGTTCCAGCGGAGATAGCCGCTCCATCGCCAGCATCAGCGTCACGGTAATGTCGTTGGCGATCATCTCATCGGGGCCGACCGACCCGATCAATGGATCGGGCAGCCACGGGCCGACATAGGCCTCACGTTGCGCACGCGCCGATTTTTGCCGGTCAAGGCACAGGCGGGTTACGATCCGGGTGAGATAAGTGGTGGGGAAATCAATTTCACCCTCGGCCCGCTCCCAACGCAGCCATGCATCCTGCACAATGTCCTCGGCATCGCTGAGCGAACCGAGCATCCGGTAGGCGATGTGCAGCAAGCGAGCGCGCTGCGCCTGAAATTCCGCGATGCGCTGATCCACAGCATCCTCGCTAACGCCAGCTGACACTGATGTCTCCCTATAGCCACGCGCATAAACGAGTCAGCGTGTCCAAATGTGACATTGACCCGGTCGCAAGCGAAAAATTTTCTGGCCATGTCACACTTGCCCGCTTTGCCTCGTCAAGTCTGCGAGCGTCGCTGAACGGCGCCTGAGGCAAAGGAAATAATCATGAACGAGAATGAACGGCTTGTCTGGCACGAGGTAGCGCCACAGGGCGCCAAGGCACTGTTCGGCATCCACCACTATGTCACCACGGGCACGAACTTGCCTGAGGAACTGGTCCATCTTGTCTTCCTGCGTGTCTCGCAAATCAATGGCTGCGCCCATTGCATCGACCTGCATACGCGGGACCTGCTGAAGACCATGTCAATCGAGAAGGTTGCCCATCTGCCTGTCTGGGCGGAAGTGCCGCATCTTTTCCCGGATCAGTATCGTGCTGCGCTTGCCTGGGCCGAAGAGGTGACGCTGGTCAGCGAAACGCATGCCTCGGACGAAGTCTATGCTGTTGCCGCCGCTGCGTTCGAGCCAAAGGATCTGGTCGATCTCACCATCGCGATTGCCGCGATGAATGCATTCAATCGCCTTGGCGCACCGTTCCGGCTGCCCGTTAAGGCGAAGGCCTAACTTTCAAGGATATCGTCCATGACTGCAAAGCCCGAACTTTCCCGTACGCCGGAGGGGATCGTCCCTTCATTGCTCCAGCATTTCAACTCGATGGACGTCGACATCATGTGCGGATTCTATGAGCCCGACGCCATCCTGGTCAGTGCGAATGGGGAGCCGCAGCGCGGCATACCTGCCATTCGCGCTGAGTTGTTGAAATATTACAGCGTGCAGTTGCCAATGGTAATCATTGCACGGCACGTGTTCGTCGCCGACACAATCGCATCTCTCGTCCTCGACTGGAACATTGTTGGCAAAACGCCGGGCGGCGACCATTTCCATATGGTTGCGACGTCGAACGACATCGCCCGACGCGGGGCGGACGGATATTGGCGGTACATAATCGATAACCCCTTCGGCACGCAGGTTCGCAGCCTCGCCTAGCCTATGCAGGCGTATTGGAAGGGCCGCTATCCTAGCGGCCCTTCCAGGCAGACCTCTTCACAGCCGGCTTGGAGCGGGGCATGTCTAGGGCACAAACTCATCGCGGCGCGCATTTTGGCCCGATATGTTCGCCATTTTGGGGCCTTGAACGCGCTATTTATGAGTTTGCGCCCTAATGCCGGACCGACCGTAGGCAGGGAGCGAAAATTGGGGGCGCAGCGGGTCGTCTAATCGCCCCTCTGTCAAGCCCAAGCCATCCTTCGTCCATGAGCGGTCCAAATTCTGCTGCGGGTACGCGAGTATTGACGGAACGATCGGAAAAGGCTTCCGTTCGTTACTCAAGACGGGTGTGGAAACCATTACCCGTTCGGGGATTGTCTCGTTCCCGACCTACAATAGGATTGCAGTCGCGGAGCACCATCCGGACTCCGGGCTCGGCGCATCGTTCGCCGGGTCGAACTGCAGCCGAACCTTGGGATGGCTGCATTGTGGGGATCGCGCGTAGCGGGATCGATCAGGCGGATAAACGCGCCGATGGCGTCGTTATGCACCGCCCGCAGATCGGGGAGTCGAGGGATGAGTAGCCTTTTGCCGGAGGCGGAAGCTGCCGCGAACGCCCTGGCGGACGTCTTTGAGCCTGATCTGGACAATGCGGGAATAAACCTGACCTTCTCCCGTCTTTTGAAGCACATGCCGATCGCGCTGTGGGTGGTGGATTCTCGCAGCCCCGCAGATGCATTCGAGAAGCTGAAAGCAGATGGGGTGGAGGACATCGAAGCCTATCTCCTACAGAATCCCGAACTTGTGGAATTCGCTTGTGACACGGTGATGGTCACTCGCGCGAATAACGCGGCGCTGCGGATGATTGGACAGCCCGATAGCTACTACCCCCGGTCTGTCCGCCATATCTTCGAAGCGACGCCGCAGGCTGCCGTGCGGGTCATGGTGGCGCATTTCAATGGCCAGCGGACGCATGTGGAGGAGCTGCGGATAAACGGTGCCAACGGCCGCGTGGTAGACGTGCTTTTCCTCGTGACATATCCGCGGCCGCCGGAGCGACTGGATGTCACTTTCATCATCATGCTCGAGATCACCGAAAGACTGGCTGCCGAGTCTCAGCTCCGCCAACTGCAGGCGGACCTTGCCCATGCGTCACGGGTGTCGACGCTCGGAGAGATGGCAACTTCGATCGCGCATGAGATCAGGCAGCCGCTCGGTGCGATCGTCCTGAATGGGCACACCAGTATCCGGTGGCTCGACAAGGAAGAACCCAATCTTTCGAAGGTGCGGCAGCTGGTCGAAAGGATGATCGACAACGCCACTCAGGCTACCGAGATTATCGATCGGATCCGGGCGATGGCTTCGAAGCGTGTTCCCATCCGTGCGTCGCTCTCGCTTAACGACATCGTGGATGTGGCGCTCCGCTTCATCCATCATGAGAGCATTGAGAGGCGGGTCGCCATCCGGGTAAACCTCCAGCCGAACCTGGCAATGGTGCATGGCGACCGGATCCAACTGCAGCAGGTGGTGGTGAACCTCCTTGTCAACGCGATGCACGCTATCGACCATCGCCAGGCGCCAGGCCCTCGGCAGATCTTCGTGACAACGGAGACGGCTGCGAACGGATGCGTTTGCCTCATCGTTGCCGATACGGGACCGGGCATATCCGAGGAACATCTAGACAGTCTCTTCGACGGTTTTTTCTCGACGAAGGAAGACGGGATGGGGATGGGGCTGACCATCTGCAACAGCATTGTGCGCGCCCATGATGGCGAGATCGTCGCGGAGAATGGGCCGGAAGGCGGCGCCGTGTTCACCTGCCGCCTGCCGCCGGTGGCGGACGAGGCTATCGAGTAGAGAAGCGGGCGCTGATTGCTGACCGGCGAGATGCTACCCACCCCTCCGAAAAACGCCGTGTGGAGAGCCGCGGCCAGGTCCGCGTCGACACCGGTATGCTAAGCATCCCGTCGGCTACGTCCGACGAGGCGTGCGTGCGGATACGGTCGCAGTCGGATGATGTGACGAACACGACTTGAACGTTGGAGTCGACCGCCCTGACGCGCTTCTGGAGTCCGATCCGCGAATGTCGGGCATCCACAAGGAACGCCGTCGCGTTCCCGAAGCCTTCGCAATGGAAGTCGTGAAGCTTGAGCAGGAGGCTGATTGCCTTCCGCATCGGGGCAAGTCGACGCGCGGATCGGCGGTGGCGTGCAGCGTCGGCTTGCCCGCTGCGGAGAGGTTGCCTATCCAGCGGGCGTCGATGTCGTGGAGACGGGGGTGGCATGTGGTACATGCCGGATAGATTTTGTCGGTTCTGTGACTTTGATCCGCTCCGCGCGGCCCGCGTCAAACTTGATCAGGCTGTTCTGGATATCGGGTGACCGACCGTGGACTTCCGCGATATGGTCCGCGGTGCGCAGCGTTAGAGCGGCGATCGTGAGCGTGGGATTGGCCCAGCCTGATGTGGGAAAGGTGGAGGAGCCGACCACATACAGATTAGCCACGCCGTGCAGTCTGCCGTTTCCGTCCACGACGCCCGTCCTGGGAGAGTGTGACATCCGGGTGGTCCCGATGTGATGGTATCCGCCGATAGGGTGCGCCGACACGCGATCGTCGGTGTGCCACTCGACATCGTCGTCGCCCAGCCAGGGGGCGGCCGTCACTTCACCCAGGCCGAGCCGCCTGAGTTCCCTTCCGACGGTGTCGATCAGGACGGCAACGCTGCGCTTGTCGATCTCGGATAGGCGCCAGTCGAGCCTGACGCGCGGGACGCCCAAGGCGTCGGTCTTGCGGTCGAGCCTGATCCGGCTGTCCGGGTTGGGCGCCTGTTCGGCTCGGACCGAAAGCGCCAGCTCGAGCTTGCCTAGCTTGTGCATGAGCCAGGGACGGAGCGGGTCTGATATGCGCTGCACCCCGGTCGCCGCCGCTTTCGTCTTCAGCCAGAGCTCGCGATTGCGGCGGTTGGGCGACAGCCGGTGTTTGGCATGACTGTAGGCGCGCATGCCAAGGAACTGTCGATCGCGTTCGGGTTGGCGCGCTGCGATCGTCAGCGAAGAGTTCAGGATCTTATGTTGTGCCTGGACCCGTTCGCTAGCGGTGATGAGCGCTGCAACCTCCTGTCCCTCCAACTTATGCCGCTTGCCGAACAGGCGAAGCAGTGACCATGAACTGTCGGATGCGACGCTCCCTCCGCGGGTGTGAGGGTGCTCCATGAAGAAGCGTCCGACGAGGCTCTGATCATTGCCCAGGCCCTCGTCGCTGACGGAGCGGGAGGCAAGCAGGATACGTGCGTTCTCTATCCCGCCCGTGGCCAGGATGACCGCTTTCGGGCGGACCATCAGCTGCCGTCCGGTGAGCGACTTCGCGACCACGCAGTCGATCGACCGGCCGTGCGAATGCGGGCGGATTTCCGTGACTGTCGCGTGGGTGACCACGGTGCAGCGGGGATGGTCGATGACGTCCCTGCAGTTTCGCATCGCGAACCGGTCCTGGCGCGGGTCGAATGACCAGATGGGGATTTGGAGCATGTTGGGGTCGAACTGGGGGACGGGCAGTCCGATCTCGGCGAGGTCGCTGCTGATCGGCTCCCATGGTAATAGGTCGAGCATCACCCGCGCCTGCTCGTAGTAGCGCTCCAGCTCACTCCACTGGATGGGCCACCCGGAATGCGGAACCCATGGTCGTGTCTGCAGATCGATAGGCGAGAGTTCCGCGCATCTGCGACCCCAGATCGCGGTCGTCCCGCCGAAGAAGCGCAGCCGTGCGTCGCGCAGTGGATAATATTCTCGTCCCTCGCACGCCCCGTCGTTGAGATCGGCGCTGGTCTCCTCGTGGTCGGCGCCACCGCTCTCGAGCAGGGTGACGTCGCATCCGGCCGCCAGCAGCCGGCGTGCGGCGGTGATGCCGGCGAGACCGGCTCCTATCACGCACATCTCGGCATGATGGACGGTGAGGGCACTGCTGGCAGTGGCGAGGTCGAGCATGTGTCTCTCCTGCGGATGGGCGCTTGGGCATCCGTGGAGGAGAACAGGTGCGTCCCGCCGCCGAAATCACGTCATTGGCGAGAACGCGCCATACGGAAGGTGATGAAGGTTGACCGACAGGTCGTGGTGCTGGATGCGCCCAGCGAGGTTCCTGCCCGGAGGGGCTGGACCTGGCAGCATTGCCTCGGCCTTGGCCGCCGACGGCATGAAGCGAGGTTGACCTGCATATATGGTGCTGGTGTGGGTTCGAAGGGCGGCATCCTCCGCAATCGTGCCGCCGGTGGGCCGCACCGACGGCAGCTCGCAGGACGTCCAGATACTGGTGGATCGTCGCGAACTGGCCCCATCCCGACTACCGGCCGGCGCTCGCCGACTAATTCCAGCGGGCCATGAAGGGCTCCTGTGGATTGCCGTCCCGGTCGCTCCCGTCCGAGGATACTGGGACGATGAAGCGATCGAC
>NZ_JBHIWJ010000069.1:0-21927 GCF_041987595.1 Sphingobium sp.
CCTACAACGCCGACTCCTCGAGCGCGGGCTACGACCCGACCCCGAAGCCGGACGCGAACCCGATCGACGGCAAGGGCCCGATCGCCTACACCGAGCGCAAGCGCGTTGAAGTCAAGGCGCCGGGCATCATCCCCCGCAAGTCGGTTCATGAACCCGTTCAGACCGGCCTCAAGGCGATCGACGCCCTCGTCCCCGTCGGCCGTGGCCAGCGCGAGCTGATCATCGGTGACCGCCAGACCGGCAAGACCGCCGTCGCGATCGATACCTTCATCAACCAGAAGGGCATCAACGCGGGCGACGACGAGGGCAAGAAGCTCTACTGCATCTATGTCGCCGTCGGCCAGAAGCGCTCGACCGTCGCGCAGATCGTCAAGCAGCTCGAAGAAAACGGCGCGATGGAATATTCGATCGTCGTCGCCGCGACCGCTTCGGAGCCGGCTCCGCTCCAGTATCTGGCGCCCTACACCGGCGTCACCATGGGCGAGTTCTTCCGCGACAACGGCATGCACGCCGTGATCGTCTATGACGACCTTTCCAAGCAGGCCGTCGCCTATCGCCAGATGTCGCTACTGCTGCGTCGTCCTCCGGGCCGCGAAGCCTATCCGGGTGACGTCTTCTATCTCCACAGCCGCCTGCTGGAGCGCGCTGCGAAGATGAACGATGCCAACGGCAATGGCTCGCTGACCGCGCTGCCGATCATCGAGACGCAGGCCGGCGACGTGTCGGCCTACATCCCGACCAACGTGATCTCGATCACCGACGGCCAGATCTTCCTTGAAACCAACCTCTTCTACCAGGGCATCCGTCCGGCCATTAACGTGGGTCTGTCGGTGTCGCGCGTCGGCTCCGCCGCGCAGACCAAGGCGATGAAGAAGGTTTCCGGCTCGATCAAGCTGGAGCTGGCCCAGTATCGCGAAATGGCGGCCTTCGCCCAGTTCGGTTCGGACCTCGACGCGTCGACGCAGAAGCTGCTGAACCGCGGCGCGCGCCTCACCGAACTGCTCAAGCAGGCCCAGTTCTCGCCGCTGCCCTTCGAAGAGCAGACCGCGTCGATCTTCGCGGGCACCAACGGCTATCTGGACGGCATCCCGGTCAAGGATGTGACGCGTTACGAAGAGCTGATGCTCGCCTATCTGCGTCACGACCATGCCGATGTCCTCGCCGCGATCCGCGACAGCAAGGATCTGGGCGACGAGCCCAAGGCGAAGCTGAAGGCCGCGCTGGACTCGTTCGGCAAGACCTTTGCGTAAGACTGGCGCCTAAGACGTGCTGACCGCCCATTCCCTCCTTGCCTGGACCGTCATGGCGATCGGTCTGGTGCTGCTGCCGGGACCGGACACCATGCTGGTGGCCGGTCACGCTGCGCGGCGCGGGCTGAAGGCGGGAATGGCGGCGATCGGCGGCATCCAGCTCGGCGGCCTCTTCTACATGGCGCTCTGCGGCTTCGGCTTCCTCAGCGTCCTGAATGCGGTGCCGGGCCTGTTCATGGCGGTGAAGATCGCTGGCGCGATCTACCTCGCATGGCTGGGTTTTTCGATGCTCCGCAACGCGGTGAAGCCCGCGCCCGTTTCGCAAGCGCCCCGGCTGCGGATCGGCGGATCGCCCTTCGCCCAGGGTTTCATCAGCACCGTGCTGAACCCGAAGGTTGCGATCTTCTTCCTTGCCGCTTTGCCGCAGTTCGTCGGCACCGGCCCGGAGGCGCCGTTTCAGGGCATGGCGCTGATCGCGATCGTCTATGGTTTGGGCTTCGTCTGGTGCGCCCTTCTCGCCGTCCTCGCCACGAAGGCGGGGCGCAAGGTCGGGCAGAGCAGCGCGATGCGCTGGTTCGAAGGCGCCATGGGCGTCGGTTTCTTTGGTCTCGCGGGCCGTCTGGCCCTTGCTCGGAATGTTTGAACTATGGCTAGCCTCAAGGAACTGAAGCTGCGCATCGGGTCGGTGAAGTCGACCCAGAAGATCACCAAGGCCAAGCAGATGGTCGCCGCCGCGAAGCTCCGCAAGGCGCAGGCCGCAGCCGAGGCCGCGCGCCCCTATTCCAGCCGTCTGGAAGCGGTCGTCGCCAGCCTCGCCTCGAAGATCGCAGGCGGTTCGGGCGAAGGCGCCTCCCCGCTGCTCGCTGGCACCGGCAAGGATGAAGTCCATCTGCTGGTCGTCGCCAACTCCGACCGTGGCCTCGCCGGCGCGTTCAACGCGAACATCGTCAAGGCCGCCCGGGCCAAGGCCGATGAACTGATCGAGCAGGGCAAGACCGTCCGCTTCTATCTGGTGGGCCGCAAGGGCCGCCCGGTCATCAACCGCACCTTCCCCGGCATGATCGTCGCCCAGTATGACACCACCGGCGCGAAGGAACCCAGCTATGCTCAGGCCGAGGAAATCGCGCATGAGCTGACGCAGATGTATCTGAACGGCAAGTTCGACGTCGCGCACCTCTTCTTCTCGCGCTTCAAGTCGGCCCTCGCCCAGATCCCGACCGAGCAGCAGATCATCCCGGTCAAGATCCCGGAGGACGCCGATCGCAACGCCATCGGCGCGACGGTGGAATATGAGCCGAGCGAGGAAGCGATCCTCGACGACCTGCTGCCGCGCAACGTC
Source organism: Sphingobium sp. (assembly GCF_041987595.1). Taxonomy (GTDB): domain Bacteria; phylum Pseudomonadota; class Alphaproteobacteria; order Sphingomonadales; family Sphingomonadaceae; genus Sphingobium. The sequence continues at coordinate 2,590 of NZ_JBHIWJ010000069.1, forward strand.
ACGGTGCAGATCTTCAAGGCGCTGCTGGAAAACAACGCGTCCGAACAGGGCGCTTCGATGACCGCCATGGACAATGCGACCCGCAATGCCGGCGACCTCATCAACAAGCTGACCATTCAGTACAACCGCAGCCGTCAGGCCGCGATCACCACCGAACTCGTCGAAATCATCTCGGGCGCCGAAGCCCTTTAAGTGCAGGCAAGGACAGAAGTCATGGCAACCACCAACAATGTAGGCCGCATTTCGCAGGTCATCGGCGCTGTCGTCGACGTGACCTTTCCCGATGCGCTCCCCGCGATTCTCTCGGCGCTGGAAACCAGCAACAACGGCCAGCGCCTGGTGCTGGAAGTCGCCCAGCATCTGGGTGAGAACACCGTCCGCACCATCGCGATGGACTCGACCGATGGTCTGACCCGCGGTCAGGAAGTGACCGACACCGGCGCGCAGATCAGCGTTCCCGTCGGCCCGGCTACCCTCGGCCGCATCCTGAACGTCGTCGGTGAGCCGATCGACGAGCGCGGTCCGGTGGAAACCACCCTCTCCGCCCCGATCCACGCCAAGGCTCCCGAGTTCGTCGACCAGTCGACCGACGCGTCGATCCTGGTCACCGGCATCAAGGTCATCGACCTTCTCGCCCCCTACGCAAAGGGCGGCAAGATCGGCCTGTTCGGCGGCGCGGGCGTCGGCAAGACGGTTCTCATCCAGGAACTGATCAACAACATCGCAAAGGGCCATGGCGGCACCTCGGTCTTCGCGGGCGTCGGTGAACGCACCCGTGAAGGCAACGACCTCTATCACGAATTCCTCGACGCCGGCGTTATCGCCAAGGACGCCGACGGCAACGCGATCAGCGAAGGTTCGAAAGTGGCGCTGGTCTATGGCCAGATGAACGAGCCGCCGGGCGCCCGCGCGCGCGTCGCCCTGTCGGGCCTCACCATCGCGGAATATTTCCGCGACCAGGAAGGCCAGGACGTGCTGTTCTTCGTCGACAACATCTTCCGCTTCACCCAGGCGGGCGCGGAAGTGTCGGCCCTGCTCGGCCGTATTCCTTCGGCCGTGGGCTATCAGCCGACCCTCGCCACAGACATGGGGGCGCTGCAGGAGCGCATCACCTCGACCAACAAGGGTTCGATCACCTCGGTTCAGGCCGTGTACGTTCCCGCGGACGACTTGACCGACCCGGCGCCTGCCACCTCGTTCGCGCACCTTGACGCCACCACCGTTCTCAACCGCGCCATTTCGGAACTGGGCATCTATCCGGCGGTCGACCCGCTGGATTCGACCAGCCGCGTTCTGGAACCCCGCGTCGTCGGTCAGGAACATTATGAAACCGCCCGCGCGGTTCAGGCGATCCTGCAGAAGTACAAGTCGCTTCAGGACATCATCGCGATCCTGGGCATGGACGAGCTGTCCGAAGAGGACAAGCTGACCGTCGCCCGCGCCCGCAAGATCCAGAAGTTCCTGTCGCAGCCCTTCCACGTCGCCGAAGTCTTCACCGGCATCTCGGGCAAGTTCGTCCAGATCGAAGACACGGTGAAGTCGTTCAAGGCCGTGGTCGAAGGCGAATATGACCATCTGCCCGAAAACGCCTTCTACATGGTCGGCGGCATCGACGAAGCCATCGAAAAGGCAAAGAAGCTGGCTGCCGAAGCCGCCTGATCGAACTCATGACGCCCCTCCCCAAGTGGGGAGGGGGCATAGGACATAGACAATGGCACTGCATTTCGAACTCGTGACCCCGGAAAAGCTCGTCCGCTCGGAAGAGGTCTATCAGGTCGTCGTTCCCGGCACCGATGGCGACTTCGGCGTGCTGGAAGGCCACGCCCCCTTCATGTCGACCGTCCGCGACGGCGCGATCCAGATCTTCGCCAACGCCGGCAGCGCACCCGAAGTCATCCCGGTCCGCGGCGGCTTTGCCGAGGTCAATGAAAAGGGCCTGACCGTCCTTGCGGAGCATGCCGGCTGACACGGCGCGGACAATTGGTCCCATCATCAGCAAAAGGCCGCGTTCTTATCGGAACGCGGCCTTTTTGCGTCAGTGGTTCCACGACCATCGTCTGCCGGAAGGCGCCCCGCATCATCGGCTGTTGATCGGGCGCCGGCCAGCGTTCGCCACGGCGCCTGCGCGCCGGCCATTAGCCATTTATCAAAGTTTCCGCCCTATTCACCTTTGTCAGACATAGCTGATACCAGTCATTCCGGCGGAGAATCATGAGCGCGTTTGGACGGAAAAATGGACCCGCCGGCATCAAGCCCGGTTTCGGCATCGCCCGCCCGATGCAGGGCAGCGCCCCCCGCGAAGAGGTCAAGGGCGGCGACCAGTTCCCTCCGCTCGACATCGCGTCCCTGCCCAGCGAAGCGCCCCTCGATCCGCTGGCTGCGCCGACCAGCCAGATGCAGCGCAATGCCGATGCGATGCAACGCCTGTCCGAGCGCGCCAATGCCGAGCATGCCGTGGACACCGGCCCGCAGGGCTTTGAAGCGTCCGTCCACAAGATCAAGGAGCAGGTCCTTCCCCGCCTGCTGGAACGCGTCGATCCCGAAGCCGCCGCGACGCTGACCAAGGATGAACTGGCCGAGGAATTCAGGCCGATCATCATGGAAGTGCTGGCCGAACTTAAGCTGACGCTCAACCGGCGCGAGCAGTTCGCACTGGAAAAGGTGCTGGTGGACGAGCTGCTGGGCCTTGGCCCGCTCGAAGAATTGCTCGCCGATCCCGACGTCAGCGACATCATGGTCAACGGCCCGGAGCAGACCTATATCGAAAAGAAGGGCAAGCTCCAGATCGCGCCGATCAAGTTTCGCGACGAGGAGCATCTGTTCCAGATCGCCCAGCGCATCGTGAACAAGGTCGGTCGCCGCGTCGACCAGACGACGCCGCTGGCGGACGCCCGCCTGCCCGACGGCAGCCGCGTCAACGTGATCGTCCCACCGCTTTCGCTGCGCGGGACCGCCATTTCGATCCGTAAATTTTCCGCCAAGCCGATCACCATCGACATGCTCGCCCAATGGGGAGCGATGAGCCAGAAAATGGCGACCGCGCTCAAGATTGCGGGCGCCTGCCGGTTCAACATCGTGATTTCGGGCGGCACCGGCTCAGGCAAGACCACCATGCTCAATGCCCTGTCGAAGATGATCGACCCGGGCGAACGCGTGCTGACCATCGAAGACGCGGCGGAACTGCGCCTGCAACAGCCGCACTGGCTGCCGCTGGAAACGCGTCCGCCGAATCTGGAGGGTCAGGGCGCGATCACCATCGGCGACCTCGTCAAGAACGCCCTGCGCATGCGTCCCGACCGCATCATCCTGGGCGAAATCCGCGGCGCGGAATGTTTCGACCTGCTCGCCGCGATGAACACGGGCCATGACGGCTCCATGTGCACGCTCCACTCCAACTCGCCGCGCGAATGCCTTGGCCGTATGGAGAATATGATCCTGATGGGCGACATCAAGATCCCCAAGGAAGCCATTTCCAAACAGATCGCCGACTCGGTGGACCTGATCGTGCAGGTCAAGCGTCTGCGCGACGGTTCGCGCCGCGTCACCAACGTCACCGAAGTGATCGGCATGGAAGGCGACGTCATCGTCACGCAGGAACTGTTCAAGTTCGAATATCATGACGAAGACGACAGCGGAAAGATCATCGGGGAATATCGCTCGATGGGCCTGCGCCCCTATACGCTGGACAAGGCGCGGCAGTTCGGCTTCGATCAGCCCTTCCTGGAAGCCTGCCTGTAGGACCGATGCGTAACTTTATGTTGCTGGCGGCAAATTTCCTCCGGCTCGACTTGCATCGCTGACGCGCGAAAGGCACATCGGGAGCCTCCCCGAAAAGAGAGGATTCCCGATGAACCGTCTCGCCCCCATGGGCCTGTTGCTGACCGGCCTCGCCCTCCCCCTCGCACCGCTCGCCGCGCAACATGCGGAACATGGCAGCCATCAGGCCGCCGATCCGATCGCCGCCGCCGTCGCCGCATCCAGCCGCACGCCTGCCAACATCGCCCGCGACGCCTATCGCCATCCGGCTGAAACGCTGGCCTTTTTCGGTGTCACGCCCGGTCAGACCGTGGTGGAATACTCCCCCAGCGGCGGCTGGTATACCGAGATTCTGGCGCCCCTGCTGCGCGACAAGGGTACATTCTACGCGCTTCAGCCGACCGGGCGCTATCTGGACGGCTACAGGACGTTCCTCGCCGCCAAGCCGGCAGTCTATGACAGGGTGAAGCTGGTTCCCTTCCCCGATCAGGCCGGCCAGATACCGGCGGGCAGCGTCGACACGCTGCTGACCTTCCGCAACGTGCACAATATGGTGATGGGCGGCACGGAAACGGCCACCTTCAAGGCCTTTTACGACCTGCTCAAACCGGGCGGCACATTGGGAATCGTCGACCATCGCCTGCCCGAAAGCCGCGACACGGCGCTGGAAAAGACCAGCGGCTATCTGAAAGTGTCGACCATTCGCCGCCTCGCGGAAGCAGCGGGCTTCGAATATGCCGGGTCGTCGGAAATCAACGCCAATCCCAAAGACACGGCGGATTGGGAAAAGGGCGTGTGGACCCTGCCCCCAACCCTGCGCAACGGCGAAACCGACAGGGCCAAGTATCTGGCGATCGGGGAAAGCGACCGGATGACGCTCAAATTCCGCAAACCCGCAAAATAGGCGAAATGCGGCTTTGCGGTTGCGCAGGCGGGCGGCCGGGTTAAAGCGAGGCGGTGCAACCGCCTTCGCCCATCAGCCCGCCGGAGGAAATCCCGCCGCCGCCCTCCCCCCGGGAGGAGCGGCCACTGATGGCCATCGGCCTGCGGCTGGCGGCCATGGCCTTTCTGTCCACCATGTTCGCTCTCAGCAAGATCGTCAGCGCGCGCGGCGTGCATCTTGGGGAAACGCTTTTTTACCGGCAGGCCCTGGCTCTGCCGCTGATCCTGCTCTGGGTCATGTTGACCGACGGCCTGCGTGCAGTAAGAACCAATCGCCTGGGCGCGCATGTCAACCGGACGGCGCTCGGCCTGACGGGCATGGCGCTCAATTTCGGCTCCTATCTGCTGCTGCCGCTCACGGAAGCGACCACCATCGGCTTTTCCATGCCGATTTTCGCCACCCTGCTGTCTGCGCTGCTGCTGCGCGAACGGACGGGTCCCCATCGCTGGGCTGCGATCCTTCTCGGCTTTTGCGGCATATTGGTCATGGTGCGCCCTGACGGCGCGCATTTCCCTGCCCTGGGTCTGGGCGTCGCGCTGACCGCCGCCGTCATGACCGCCTGCATCAGCCTGCTGCTGCGTGATCTGGGCCGCACCGAAAAGGCCGGCGTGATCGTGTTCTGGTTCACGGCGCTATCCATACCGCCGCTCTGCATCGTGATGCTGTTCGTGGGGCAGGCGCATGATCCGCTGACATGGCTGCTGCTCGGGTTGCTGGGCCTTGTCGGCGGCGCGGCGCAGCTCTGCATGACGGGCGCGCTGCGTCTGGCGCCGGTGTCGGTCGTGCTTCCCATGGATTACAGCACCATCATCTGGTCGACGCTTTTTGGCCTGTTCCTCTGGGGGGAATGGCCCCTTTCCAGCACCTGGATCGGGGCCACCCTCATCATTGCCAGCGGGCTCTACATCGCCTGGCGGGAACATGTCCGCACCCGGCGCATGGCGTCAGCCTAGCAGTTCCGCGTCCAGGCTGATTTCGGCGTTCAGTACCTTGGACACCGGGCAGTTGGCCTTCGCCTTGGCGGCCAGTTCCTGAAATTGCGCATCGTCCGCGCCGGGGATCGTCGCCTTCAACGTCAGTCTGCTCGCCGTGATGGCAAAGCCGCCATCCTTCTGCTCCAGCGTCACGACCGCATTGGTTTCCATCTTCTCCGCCGTCAGCCCGGCCTCGCCCAGAATCAGCGACAGCGCCATGGTGAAGCAGGAGGCGTGCGCCGCCGCGATCAGTTCCTCCGGATTGCTGCCCGGCACCCCTTCGAAACGCATCGCAAAGCCATAGGGCTGCGCGTCCAGCGCGCCGCTCTGGGTCGAGATCGCGCCTTTGCCGTCCTTCAGGCCACCGCTCCATACCGCCGATCCGCTGCGATTGATCTTCATGACTTTCCTCCTCTGTTCATCCAAGGAACCCCGCCGCCACCCCGCGGTTTCATCACTATAAGGCGAATTTCGCAGGAGAGTGACAATGACGGACGCGGTGACGGAAAATCATGGCGACCTGATCGCATCCGACCGGGTCGAAGGAACGGCGGTCTATAATCGCGCGGGCGAGCGGCTGGGCCGGATCTCCAATTTCATGGTCGACAAGCGGAGCGGACAGGCCCGCTATGCGGTGCTGTCCTTCGGCGGCTTTCTGGGCATGGGTCACGATCATTATCCCCTGCCCTGGTCGATGCTGCATTATGACACCGACAAGGGCGGCTATGTCGTCGATCTCGCCAAGGACATATTGGAAGATGCGCCCCGCCATCTTCCGGATGAGCGGCCTGACTATAATGATACCTACGGTCGCAGCGTCTTCCAATATTATGGCCTGATCTATCCATGGTAACGGCCTGTTTTCAATGACTTGAAGAGAGCGCGTCGGACCGGGTCCGGCGCGCTCCTTTTTCCTGAACCTCAGATTAATCGGGCCGCCCAATTTCCGACACATTTTGTCGCTTGTCCATTGTCTACTTAATAAATAGAATTATGTCTGTCCCCCATACAGGACGAGGATGAGACCATGGAGCGATTCGGACATTCAGGAGACGCGCGCCAGCCGGTCGTGCTGACCATTCCGGGCCTCAACAACAGCGGCCCGGGCCATTGGCAGACGCTTTGGGAAGAAAAGCGCGGCGATTGCGAACGCGTGGATCTGGGCAGCTGGGCCAGCCCCAGCCGCAACAGCTGGGTCAACCGGCTGGACGCCGCGATCCGCGCAGCCGACGGCCCGATCATTCTGGCCGCCCATAGTCTGGGCTGTCTGGCGGTTGCCTGGTGGGGCGCCTTGCAGAGTCAGGCCTATGGCTGGCCGGTGACCGGCGCGTTGCTGGTGGCGCCGCCCGACTGCGACCGGATGGAAACGCCCGAAACGATCGGCGGCTTCGGCCCCACGCCCCGCGCCCAACTGCCTTTTCCTTCAATCGTCGTGGCAAGCCGCAACGACCCCTATATTTTCTTCGAGCGCGCTCACAGCATCGGCAAGAATTGGGGGAGCAGCTTCGTCGATGCGGGCTATTGCGGCCATATCAACGCGGAATCAGGACTTGGCGAATGGCGTTTCGGGCAGGCGCTGCTCGAAAAACTGATCGACAACGCGCATGAGCAGGCCTCTGCCATGCGTCAGCTGCGTCCTGCTATCCCCCTGGCCCATCAGGAGCGACGGCTGGCCGCACTGCGGGTTCATAGCTGAACGGCTTAACCGGGGCGCGACAAGAGAAACTTGAGCGCCCCTTATATTTGCTTTTTTGTCTACCATAACAGTTGAGATAAAGAGCGGTGACGAGGTGCTTATGAATGAAAACCGATCGATTGAATTTGCCCGGAACGGCCGCGACGGGCCGCGCCAGGACATCGCGCTCAGCATCGACAAGGTGCGCGCTGTGCTGGAGGCGCTCCGTTTCGGCTCCGTCACGCTCACCGTCCATGACGCGCGCGTGGTCCAGATCGACGTTACGGAAAAGACGCGCCTGACCGCCTGATCGCGGACGGGGGCCATACAGGGTCGCTGAACAAGGCCCGTCTCAAGGCGGGTTGGATAATGAGTGGCAAGGGGTGGGCCACATTTACCATTCCCAAAGACCATCGGCTTTGACCGGACCGCCGGAAATGCCGCGATCAATTTCACCGGACATCCGGAAGGGGAATTATCATGATTGCGCGTTTCCTGTGGCTTGCCGGCGTGGCAAGCGCATCCATCATTGCGTCCAATGCTTCTGCGCAGGACGCGCCTCAGCCCACGGCGGACAATCCCGCCGACAGCGCTGAGCAAAGCAGCCCTCGCGGCGAAGTGATCATCGTCACTGCCCGCCGCCGTCAGGAAACGGCGCAGGAAGTGCCGCTGGCGATTTCGGTGATCAAGGGCGACAGCATCGAAGCCACCGGCAATTTCAACGTCGTGAAGCTCCAGCAGCTGGCGCCGACCTTGCAGGTCTATACGACCAATCCGCGCAACACCTCGGTCAACATCCGCGGCCTTGGCGTTCCGTTCGGCCTGACCAGCGACGGGTTCGAGCAGGGCGTCGGCATCTATGTCGACGACGTCTATAATTCCCGTGTCGCCGCCGCGACCTTCGACTTTCTCGACGTCAGCCAGGTCGAAGTGCTGCGCGGTCCGCAGGGCACGCTTTACGGCAAGAACACCACGGCAGGCGCGATCAACATCACGACCAACCAGCCCACCTTCGATTTCGAGGGCCGCGCCGAACTGACCGCGGGCAACCTCAACTACAAGCAGGCGAAGGCCGCCATTTCCGGCCCGCTGTCAGACACGATCGCCGCCCGCATCGCGGTCGCCACGACCAGCCGCCGGGGCACGATCTACAACGTCACGTCCCAGCGCTGGATCAACGAGCAGGACAATCTGGGCCTTCGCGGGCAATTGCTGTTCAAGCCGACCGATAATTTCAGCCTCACATTGTCGGGCGACTACAGCAAGCAGGACCCGGAATGCTGCGGCACCGTGTTCGTGCGGGTGGGCACGACGCAACGCCCGATCACGCGCCAATATGATGAGCTGGTCAAGGCGATCAACGCCAACCCGAACCCCGCCTATCCGGGCCGCAACTATGCCGTGCCCAGCCGCAATCCCTATGACCGGCTGACCGATCTCGACAGCAACCTGAACGCTGGCAACAAGATCGGCGGCGTGTCGGCCAAGATAAAGTGGGATGTCGGCCCCGGTACGCTGACCTCCGTCACCGCCTGGCGCTTCTGGGACTGGAAGCCGGAGAATGACCGCGACTTCACCGGCCTGTCGATCGTGTCGAAATCGCAGAACCCCTCGCAGCAGGACCAGTATAGCCAGGAATTCCGCTATAATTACGAAAGCCAGAAGATCGACTTCGTGGTCGGCCTGTTCGGCTTCAAGCAGCGGATCGACACCCAGGGCACGGAGCAGCAGGGCGCGGACGCCAGCCGCTGGAGCCTGACCGGCGCGAATGCCGGGAATCCGAGCATCCTGCAGGGCCTGACCGCGACCAACACGCAGTGGCTCAAGAGCACCAGCGCGGCGCTGTTCGGCCAGCTAAGCTGGAAGGTGACCGACGCCCTGACCATCCAGCCGGGCGCGCGCCTGAACTACGACAAGAAGTCGGGCTTCTACCAGCGCGTGGTCACCACCGGCTCCGGCGCGGTCATCAACAGTTGCGCGCCCACCGCGACACAGGGCAATGCCGTGCTGACAGCGCAGTGCGGCGTCTACCAGCCGCAGCTCAGCGCGCCGTCCGACAGCGCCTGGAACTTCACCTACGACTTCAACGTCAATTACAAGATCGCGCAGGACATCCTGGCCTATGCGACCTATGCGAAGAGCTTCAAGACGCTGGGCATCAACCAGAATGGCTTGCCGCTCAATTCGGACAATACGGTGAACTACGACGCGGGCACGGTGAAGCCGGAACGGGTCAACCATTTCGAAGTCGGCCTGAAGACCCAGTTCTGGGACCGCCGGGCGACCTTCAACCTCACCGCCTTCCGCACGGAGATCAAGAATTTCCAGGCGACGGTGAACGGCGGCCAGTTCGGCACCGTGCGCGGCTATCTCGCCAATGCGGACAAGGTCCAGTCGCAGGGCATCGAAGCGGACTTGAAGGTCGTCGCCAGCGATCGCTTCACCGCCTATGCCAACGGCGCCTATACCGACGCCAAGTACAAGAAGTTCACCAACGCGCCCTGCCCGCCCGAACTGTCCGGCGGCACCTTCGTGACCGGCAACCAGACACCGGGCGCACCCGGACAGCCCGGACTCAGCCCGCGCCAGTGCGACATTTCCGGCCAGGACCTGCCCGGCGTGTCGAAATGGGCTTTCTCCTATGGCGCGGAATATAATGTTCCGGTCACGCTGCTGGACAAGGATGGGCAAATCTATCTGGGCGTCGACGGCAATTACCGTTCGCACTGGAACAGCAACGCCTCGCCGTCCATCTATACCGAGGTGAAGGGCTATGCCCTCACCAACTTCCGCGCTGGCTTCCGTGGCGAAGGCTTCGATGTCTTCGGCTGGGTCCGCAACGCCTTCGACGTCGACTATATGGACAATCTGCAGGTCGCGCCCGGCAACACCGGCCTGATCGCAGGCATGCCCGGCGACCCGCGGACCTGGGCGGCACGCTGAAATTCTCGTTCTGACTTTCCACGAGGTTCACCCCCTGCGGGAGCGGCACGGCCCTGTCGCTCCCGCATTTTTTGATGCCGCCTTCCTCCAACTGGCCTGCGCCATGATTTGCGCATGCAGGCGCGCTGCGGTAGAGCGCGGCCATGTCCACGACCTTCACGCTCGACACCTCGACCAGCCGCGCTCATCCCACGCCCGCGCCGATGAAGCGGCTGACCGTGCCCGCTATCCAGCGCCGCAAGTTCGAGGGGAAGACGCAGGAACCGCTGGTGATGCTGACCGCCTATACGGCGCGGCAGGCCCAGCTGCTCGACCCGCATTGCGACATGCTGCTGGTCGGCGATTCGCTGGGCCAGGTGATTTACGGCCTGCCCTCCACCCTGCCGGTCACGCTCGACATGATGATCGCCCATGGCGCCGCCGTCGTGCGCGGCAGCTATCACAGCGTCGTGCTGGTCGACATGCCCTTCGGCAGTTACGAAGCCTCTCCGCAACAGGCCTTTGCCAGCGCCAGCCGCGTCATGGCCGAAACCGGCTGCGCGGGCGTCAAGCTGGAGGGCGGCGAGGCGATGGCGGAAACCATCGCCTTCCTCAGCCAGCGCGGCATACCGGTGATGGCGCATATCGGCCTCACCCCGCAGGCGGTGAACGCGCTGGGCGGCTATGGCGCGCGCGGCAAGAGCCAGGAGGAGCATGCCAAGATCATCTCCGACGCCCGCGCCGTCGCGCAGGCGGGCGCCTTCGCGATGGTGATCGAGGGCGTGATGGAGGATATCGCCATCGCCGTCACCGACAGCGTAGACGTGCCGGTCATCGGCATCGGTGCCTCGGCCCATTGCGACGGCCAGGTGCTGGTGGCGGAAGACATGCTGGGCATGTTCGAGCGCGTTCCCCGTTTCGTGAAGCGTTATGAAAATATCGCGGAGACCATCAGCAATGCGGCCGCCCAATATGCCGCCGACGTCAAAAAGCGGAACTTTCCGACCGAAGATCAGGTCTATCGGCCCAAAAAGTGATTTGCCTCAGCACCAAGCGCCGCTATTGATCGCGCCTTCTGCGTGCCTTTTTTGACGATTTTCTGGAGACGGTCTTGGCCCTGACGCCGCAAAACAGCGAAGCCTTCATGCGCGAGGTGGACGAGGCCGTCCGTCAGGACCAGTTGCTGACCTTCTGGGAGCGCTTCGGCCGCGCGATCGTCGCTCTGGTCATCCTGGGCCTTTTGGCTTTCGCGGGCTATCTCTATTGGCAGCACCACACAAAGACCCAGTCGCAGGCCGTTTCAGAAGAAATGGACAAGGTGATCGCCACCGCCGCAGGCGGCGGCACGCCCGATGCGAAGGAACTGGAAAAGCTGGCAAACGCCAGCCAGCCCGGCTTCCGCGCGTCCGCCCTGCTGGTGAAGGCAGGCGCCGCCGCGCGCAAGGGCGACAACAAGACCGCCATCGCCGCCTATCAGGCCATGGCCAATGACAGCGCGCTCGACCAGCCCTATCGCGATCTGGCGCTGATCCGCCAGACGACGCTGGAATATGAAAGCCTCAAACCCCAGCAGGTCGTCGACCGGCTGAAGCCGCTGGCGGTAGAGGGCGCGCCATGGTTCGGCAGCGCGGGGGAACTGGTCGCCATCGCCTATATGAAGATGCGCAAGCCTGATCTGGCCGGTCCGCTGTTCGCCGCCATGGCCAAGGATCAGAATGTGCCCCAGTCGATCCGTTCACGCGCGCGACAGATGGCAGGTTTATTGGGTGTCGATGCGGTGGAAACGCCCGCCGAACCGGTCAAGGGATGATAGGGCGCTTGAGGATGCACAGCATGACGAAATTTGCGGGCGCCCGTCGCGCCGTGACCGTTGCGATGATGGTCGGCCTGCTCGCCGGCTGCGGCGTGATCGGGGGCAAGAAGGGCGGACCCAAGACCCCGGTGGTGGGCAAGCGCACCTCGATCCTGAGCAATGAGCAGGGCGTGGAGGTCGATCCCACGCTGGCCGACGTCCCCGTGACCCTGCCCGAACCCTATGCCAATGACCAATGGTCGCAGCCCGGCGGCAGCCCGGCCAAGACCATGGGCAATCTGGCGCTCGCAGCGTCGCCGTCGCAGGCCTGGAGCGCGTCGATCGCGGGCAGCACGCCGCAGGCGCGCCTCGCCTCCGCTCCGGTGGTGGTCGGCGGCAAGCTCTATGTCATCGACGCCGATGCGCGGGTCATCGCGTTCGACGCCAACAGCGGCGCCCGGCTGTGGCAGACGCCCCTCCCCGCCGAAGGCAGCGGCCGCGCCCTGTTCGGCGGCGGCGTCAGCGTCATCGACGGCAAGCTCTACGCCAGCACCGGCGTCGGCGATGTTGCCGCGCTGGACGCCAATACGGGCGCAATCCTGTGGAAGAAGCGCCCCGGCGGCCCGCTGCGCGGCGCGCCGACGCTGGCCAACGGCCATGTCTATGTCATGGGGCAGGACAATCAGATCTTCGCCCTCAACCAGTCCGACGGCGCCGTCCAGTGGACCGACAGCGGCACCTTGCAGGTTACCGGCATTTTCGGCGTCGCCGCCCCCGCCGCGGCGCAGGGCACGGTGATCGCGGGCTACAGCTCGGGCGAACTGACCGCCTATCGCTATGAAAATGGCCGGACCCTCTGGGGCGACGCTCTCTCGCGCACCAGCATTTCCACCGCCGTCGCATCGCTGACCGACATTGACGCCGACCCGGTAATCGACCGCGGTCGGGTGTTCGCCATCGGCCAGGGCGGCCGCATGGCCTCCTACGAACTGGTGAGCGGGCAGCGCCTCTGGGAAATCAACATCGCCGGCATCTCCACGCCCTCGGTCGTGGGCGAATGGGTGTTCGCCGTCACCAGCGACGCCAAGCTGCTCTGCGTCGCCCGCGCCACCGGCAAGATCCGCTGGATCAGCCAGCTGCGCCGCTGGCAGAAGGAAAAGAAGAAGGACAAGGCGATCCGCTGGACCGGCCCGGTGCTGGCGGGCGGGCGCCTGATTCTGGTATCCACCCATGGCGACCTCAACTATGTCGATCCCACGACCGGCAAGCTCCAGGCGGAAGTTGACCTGAAGAAATCCATGTCGCTCTCGCCGGTGGTCGCCAACAACACGCTCTATATTCTGGCCGATGACGGCAAGCTGACGGCGTTCCGTTAACGCCATCAATGTTGTAGACAAGCGTGCTCCTGCGCAGGCGGAGGTCCGGTCCCGATGCGGGAACTGGCCCTTCGCCTGCGCAGGAGCACCACTATTTTAAGGAAACGGGCCACATGCTGCCCACCGTTGCGATTGTCGGGCGGCCCAATGTGGGCAAGTCCACCCTCTTCAACCGGCTCGTCGGCAAGAAGCTGGCGCTGGTCGACGACCAGCCCGGCGTGACCCGCGACCGGCGCGAAGGGCAGGCTAACCTGCTCGGCGTCGATTTCACCATCATCGACACCGCCGGTTATGAGGATGAAGATCCGCAGACCCTTCCGGGCCGGATGCGCATGCAGACGCAGGCGGCGGTGGAAAATGCCGACGTCGCGCTGTTCGTCGTCGACGCGCGCGCGGGGATTACCCCGCTGGATGAGGAAATCGCCCGCTGGCTGCGCGAGGGCGACGCTCCCGTCGTGCTGATGGCCAACAAGGCGGAAGGCAAGGCCGGCGACGATGGCGTCATGGAGGCGTTCAGCCTGGGACTGGGCGACCCCATCCCCTTCTCCGCCGAACATGGCCAGGGCTTGGCCGATCTGTTCCAGGCGCTCCTCCCCTATATCGACCGTGAGGTGGAGGAAGAGGAGGAGACCGAACTGGGCGAGGCGGATCTCGAAGCCGCCCCGCTCAAGCTCGCGATCGTGGGCCGTCCCAATGCGGGCAAGTCGACCCTCATCAACCGCCTGCTGGGTGAGAACCGCCTGCTGACCGGACCGGAAGCGGGCATCACCCGCGACAGCATCGCCGTCGACTGGCAATGGACCGCCCCCGACGGGCAGGAACGCCCCGTCCGGCTGATCGATACGGCAGGCATGCGCAAGCGCGCCAAGGTGCAGGACAAGCTGGAAAAACTCGCCGTTTCGGACGGCCTGAACGCTGTGAACTTCGCCGAAGTGGTGGTGCTGCTGCTCGATTCCACCCGCGGGCTGGAGGCGCAGGATCTGCGCATCGCCGACCGGGTGCTGGAGGAAGGCCGCGCCCTCGTCATCGCGCTCAACAAATGGGACACGGTGGAAAATGGCTCGGCGCTCTATCAGGGCATCAAGCAGGCGCTTTCCGACGGGCTCGCGCAGATACGCGGCGTGCCGATCATGACCGTTTCGGCCGCCACCGGCAAAGGGCTGGACGACCTGATCCGCGTCGCCTTCGAAACCCGCACCGCCTGGTCGCAGCGTGTCTCGACCGGCATCCTCAACCGCTGGTTCGAACGCGCGCTGGAGGCCAATCCGCCCCCCGCGCCGGGCGGCAAGCGGATCAAGCTGCGCTACATCACCCAGAACAAGACCCGCCCGCCGACCTTCGTGCTGTTCGGCACCCGGCTCGACGAACTGCCGGAAAGCTATCGCCGCTATCTGGTGAACGGCATCCGCAAGGAATTGGGCTTCGGCGCGGTGCCGGTGCGGCTGACGCTGCGCAGCGCCAAAAATCCCTATGCCAGCAAGTGATCCGGCGCATATCGACGCCAGGGGGATGAAATGCCCCTGGCCCGCGCTCCGGGTCGCCCGCGCCATGCGCACGGCGGACGCCGTCACCATCGAGGCGGACGATCCCATCGCGCCCGGCGAGCTGGAGGCGCTGGCCCGGCAGCAGGGCTGGAGCCTGACGAGCGACCGACCGCATTTTTTCGCCCTTACCCGGCCGGTCTGAAGCTCTGCGACCATATCAGGGCTGATATGGCTTAACCCGGCGTTTACGCGCAGCGCCTATCCTCCCCCGGCAAGACAGGGAGTGTCGCGAAGGTGTCATATCAAGAGGCCGATCTGGTCAACTGGACCGAGTTTGCCAAGTCCCGATCGGAATTGGGCACCGCTTTCCTGCGGATTCTGGGCTATTTCCGGGAAGATGGCGAAAAGGCGATCGGCGCGATCGAGGAGGCCATCCGCGCGCACAGCGCTGCGGCGCTGGTCACCCCCGCCCACACGCTGAAGGGCGAATCCGCCCAGTTCGGCGCCCATCGCCTGAGCGGCATGGCGGAAAAGATCGAAATGGTCGCCCGCCGCTGCGTGGAGACCCGCGAAGCCCCCGATGAGCTGATCGAGGATGTGGTGGCGCTGCGCCCCTGCTTCACCGAAACGATGGCCCTGCTCGACCGCGACTCCAATCCGCTGGTGGCCCGTCGGCCCACCGGCTTCGGCCGCCGCGTCGACAGCCCGGCGCAGGGTTTCGGCCGCGCCGTCTGAACTGCGTCAATTAGGTATTGAAATAAAACGGGTCAGTGCCCCATATCCGGGCCATGACCCGTTTTTCCGTTCTGGACCTCGTCCCCGTCACCGAAGGCAGCACGCCCGGCGAAGCGCTCGGCCGCGTCGCCGCCTTTGCCGCCCATGCCGAAGCTCTGGGCTTTCACCGCTATTGGGTGGCGGAACATCATGGCATGCCGGGCATCGCATCGGCCGCGACCGCGGTGGTGCTGGCGCATATCGGTCAGGCGACCCGCCATATCCGCATCGGCGCGGGCGGCATCATGTTGCCCAATCACGCGCCGCTGCTGATCGCGGAGCAGTTCGGGACGCTCGCCGCGCTGTTTCCCGGACGCGTCGATCTGGGGCTGGGCCGGGCGCCCGGTTCCGACCAGCGGGTGGCGCAGGCAATGCGCCGCACCCTGACCGGCGGCCCTGACGAATTTCCACGCGACGTCATGGAATTGCAAGCCTATTTCGCGGGCGACGCCCGGCTCGGCTTTCAGGCGACCCCCGGCGCAGGCGAAGACGTACCGATCTGGATCCTCGGCTCCAGCCTCTACGGCGCGCAACTCGCGGCGGCGCTTGGCCTGCCCTACGCCTTCGCCTCCCATTTCGCGCCGGGCGCGCTGGACGAGGCGATCGCCATCTACCGCCGCGACTTCCGCCCGTCGGCCCAGCTCAAATATCCCTATGTGATGGCGGGTTTCAACGTTTTCGCGGCCGACACAGCGGAAGAGGCGCGCCTTGTCGCCACCTCCATGCAACAGGCCTTCGTCCGCCTGCGCACTGGCCAGCCGGGCAAGCTGCAACCACCCCTGCCCGGCTATTATGAAAGCCTGCCGCCCCCGGCGCAGGCGATGCTGGCCGACGTGCTGAGCGCATCCACCATCGGCACCCAGGCCGATATCGAGCGCGATCTTTCCGCCTTCATCCGCCGGACGCAGGTGGACGAGGTCATATTGGGCGGCCAGATCTACGATTTCGACGCTCGCAAGCGCAGCCTCGAAATCGCCATGGCCGCGGCCCGGGCGGTGTCAGGCGGCCATGAGGCGGCCGCCGCTCAATAATCGGGCAACCCGCGGCGACGCCCGGCTGAGCAACGATCCCAGCACCATCACAGCCACCAGCACCAGCAGGGGCTGCACCAGCAGATAGGCGGGGTAAAAGGGCGAACCGAGCTTGCCGAACAGCGCGCCCAGCACCGGCCCGCCCAGCCAGATCAGGATGAGGTGGGAGCAGAAGAGGAAGAAGGCGAAAGGCTCGATCCGCAGCAGCATTCCCCGCGCCCCGCTCGCGGCGAGGCTCCATGCCAGCCGCCAGAAAAACAGCGCCGCCGCGACCCGCACCGCCATGTCCAGCGCCGCCATCTCCAGCACTGGCAACCCCATGCCCGACCCGTCGGCGCCCGGATGCAGCGAAGCGAAAAGCTGCGCGCTCATCAGCAGGACGAAGGGCGGGGCCGCCACCGTCCAGGGCAACGCCGCCACGCGGTCGGCCAGCCCTTCGCGCCGGGCAATTATGCCCATCACGAAGAAGAACAGGATCGATGCCCGCATCAGCACCGGCGGACCCCAGCCCATGATCTGGGACAGCGCCGCCATCGCCGCGATCATCCCCAGCGCCCAGCCCGGCAGCCGCACGAACAGCGGCGCTGCGACCATGCACAGGAAGAGATCGCGCAGGAACGGCATCTGGACGTTGATGTCCGGGTTCCGGCTGACAATGAACAATTCCTCGAACATCCAGCCGGTCGAGGAAGGCACCGGGGCGGACAAGCCCAAAATCCATGCCGCGCCCGACACGAGCAGAATCGCCAGCCCGTTCCACAGGATCATCGGCAACAGGATCGTGCGCGCCTTGCGCCCCACATGGCGCAGCCAGTCCTGCGTGCGCGAGGAGCCCGCCACCAGCCATCCGGAAATCAGGCCCAGCAGCGGCACCGCGCTGCGCCCGAAAATCTCCATCAGCGCCCAGCGCAGACTGTCTTGCGGCGTCCCCCGCAGGCTTTCCAGATCATGGCCGTTCAGACCCGTCCAGGCATGGACGTAGACCACGCCCAATATGCAGATGACGCGCGCGACGGCGATCGCATCGGATCGCCGCGCCGCCAGCGCGACAGCAGCGCGATCCTTCCGATTTTCCGCCCCTGTTTCAATGGCCAAAGCCGACACCCGGTTCCTTTCAGCGCGATGGCGCGGGTCAGCCGCCGCGCCGATTTCCGAGATGAGATAAGCATAATCTTTACCAGTCGCGGGCTAAATCGGCCCAACGTGCCGGAATCCGGTCCGGTCGAGGGGGAATAAAGGCTCATGACCCATATGCACGGTGCAGATCATTTCGCCAGCGCCCAACCGCATGCCCTGTCGGCAGCCAGAGACGCGATGGGCATGGTCTTCCAGATTGCAGGGTCCAGTTCGAAACTCATCATCGACGCCGGCCGCATCGCCGCGCTCGCCCATGACGCCGACCCCTGCATCGCGATGGCGGGTCAGGTCGGCAGCCAGGTGAAGATGCGCGTCGGCAATGTGTGGCTGATCGCCAGCGTCCGGACGATGACGATGGACCGGCGGGACGGTGCCAGCATCATCGCCGACATCGACTTTCTGGGCGAGGGCGACGAGGAAAAGCTGACCGGGCGCATCTACCGCTTCCGCCGGGGCGTCACCCGCTACCCCACGCCCGGCACGGAGGTCTATCCGGTGTCGAGCGAGGACATGCGCCAGATCTATGCGGCCGACGACCGCCCCCATGTGCAGATCGGCACCGTCTACCCCACGACCGACACGCGCGCGGCGCTCTATGTCGATTCCATGCTCGGCAAGCATTTCGCGCTGCTGGGATCGACCGGCACGGGCAAGTCGACCAGCGCCGCCCTGATCCTGCACCGGATCTGCGACCTGTCGCCCGAAGGGCATATCGTCATGATCGACCCGCATGGCGAATATGGCGCCGCCTTCCAGCAAAATGGCGCGGTCTACGACGTCAACAACCTTGCCCTCCCCTATTGGCTGATGAATTTCGAGGAGCATTGCGAGGTGTTCGTCACCTCCGAAGGTTCCGAACGCACGGTCGATTGCGACATTCTCGCAAAATGCCTGCTCGCCGCGCGTTCGAAGAATCGCCTCGCAGAAGCCATCGGACGGCTGACGGTCGATTCGCCGGTCCCCTATCTGCTGTCCGACCTCACCAACATTCTCCAGAATGAGATGGGGAAACTGGACAAGGGCACCGGATCGCTGCCCTATATGCGGCTCAAGACCAAGATCGACGAGATCAAGACCGATCCGCGCTACAGCTTCATGTTCTCCGGCATGCTGGTCGCGGACTCGATGCAGGAATTCATCGCCAAGATCTTCCGCCTGCCCGCGGGCGGCAAGCCGATCTCGATCATCGACGTGTCGGCCATGCCTTCCGACATTACCTCCGTCGTCGTGTCGGTGCTGTCGCGGCTGGTGTTCGACTATGCCATCTGGGCGCGCGACGAGCCGCAGCGGCCGATCCTGCTGGTCTGCGAGGAGGCGCATCGCTATATCCCGTCCTCCACCACGGGCAGCGGTCAGGCGGTGGACGAGGTGCGTCCCTTCTTCTCGATTCGCCATGACGATGTCTTCGACGATCAGGATGAAGATGGACGCGGCGATGCGCGGGGCCGGACCCTGGCGTACTGGCAGCTGCACC
>NZ_JBHIWJ010000070.1:0-8995 GCF_041987595.1 Sphingobium sp.
CGGATCAGAACAAGTCATCAGGCGCGAAGATCGGGCTGCGGGTCGCCGACACCCGCGCCATCGCGGCGAAGGTCAAGTCCGCCGGCTATCCGTTGATCAGCCAGCCGGCTGCGGACGCCAGGGGGCCGGTCCTGAACAGCGTCGTGCGCGATCCGGACGGCGTGATCGTGGAACTTGTCGAACTTCGCATGCCCTGACGGCCGCCCCCCCTCAGTTGGGCTGAGCCACAGGCTTCATGCTCCGCCGATAATGGGTCGGAGCCATGCCGGTCCAGGCGTGAAATGCCGATCGCAGGGAATCGGAATCGTAAAAATCCAGGCGTTCGGCGACTTCCTCGATCGGCAGATCGGAGTTGACGACAAGATCGATGGCGATGCCGCGCCGGACTTCATCGCGCAACTTGTGAAAGGTCGTGCCTGCCGCGCTCAGCCGCCTGCGCAATGTCATGCGGCCCAGCACCAGCTCATTCGCCAATTCATCGAGCGATAGCATGCGCGCCTCTTCCCGCAGGGCCAGCGCCATGAGCTGCCGTGATCGCCGTGCGATTTCCTCCGGATCATTTCCGTCACGCAGGCCGAACAGAAAATTGAGCGTCGGCGCCGCCTCGCAATCATCCATCGTCCTTAGGACGGGAAGGTCGAGCATGCGTTCGGCAAAGATCAATTCGGATCGCGGCGCCCCCAGACGGAGTTCGAAGGGCCAGCTGTCATCGTCCAGATAACATGCTGCGGATTCCGGGTAATCCAGCGCTGCGATGCCGCCCAGCGGGACGCCGATAAGCCAGCTGAAGATCGAGTGGAACATCAGCTCGCCATGAAGCGAGACGATGAAGTCCAGTTCCTCATCGCCGCTGCGAGCGCCGCGGAGCGTCAGCCGTGCCCAGGAACCGGAGCAGTTGAGCGAAGCGAACCCCATGCGACCGTCGATCGCCACCAGCAGTTCCTCCATCCGCTGGATCGCTTCGCGCAGGGATTTGCTACCGGTGAGGCAATAGAAGAGCAACCGCCAGTCGCCCGCGCGAAAAAGCGCTCGGCCCGCCTTGCGCGATTGCATGTCGGCAGCGACGACGCTCGCGTGGGAGGCGATCGCCCGCAACTTCTGTTTCTCGACGGCGAGCAATCCAGGACCCAGAAATTCGGCCAGGGGCTGGTCGATGTTCCGAGTAGCCAATACAGACTGCGCATCGCCGCCCCTGCTCTCAATCAGGCGGAGCAACCGCGCGACAAAGCGGTGGCCGGTGGCGAGCAGATTTTCATTCGGACGGCCCGCTCCCGAGGGCTGCTTCGCCGCCAGCCCTTTTCCGCGATCCGATGAAAAGGATGGTTCCGTCATTTCCTGCTTCCGCGTCAAATGTCAGAAGAGCGCCATGGCCCGAATGGGAATACCGGTGGCCTCTGCAATGGGAGGTGCGCCCACGAAAATTATGGCGCCGGAGGCTGGCGCCCGATCGAGATTGGCGACGGCTTCCAAGCCCCAGCGGCCGCTGCGCAGCCAGCTTTGATGCACCGGATAAGCAGGCATATCGCGCCCGGCATCCAGGGAGAGCGTATCGACCGCGATGCCCCGCACATCCCGCTTTAGCAGAAGATCGGCTGCGGCCCGGCTGAAACCGGGGCTCTTGCGCCGCTCCTCCGGTGATAAGCTGCCATAGCGGGCCACTTCCGCCAGTGGATCCCAAGCTGAGAGCATCGCGACACAGCAACCGGCCGGCAAGCTGCCCTGCTTCTTTTCCCAAGCGGCGAGGTCTTCTGGCCCCACTTGCGCATCGCGGTCCAACTGGCGCTTTGCCCTGATGTCGATCACGACAAGAGGCACGACCAGATCGGCGATTGGCAAGTCGCCAACGCTGCGGCCCTCGGGAGAGAAATGGCGTGGCGCATCGAGATGGGTTCCGGTGTGCTCAACGATCGAAAGCCGGTTAAGCCGCATGCCAGCCCCGGTGCCGGACCCTTCCACCGCTTCCATCGACAGGCGTCCAGGTGTGAAGGCGAAAGCGCGGGTCAGCCGATGTGTCAGATCGACGATTTCAAGCCTACGCCCATGCAGTTTGATCGTCCCATCATCGGGCGAAACCGCAGATGCAAAGGCTTCGGGGGACCGGCTAGCAAAGGCGGTGACCAGGCTTGCAGCCAAAACAGCGCGGCGGTCGATCATGCTAGCTGCTCCGCGCAAGTAGATGAGCCGTGGAACCTCATTCGTCGATAGCCCTTTGACGTAGGTTCATGCACCATCCCCCTCCTCTCACCTGTAAGCAGCAGAGCATGCAGCCCCATTATTCATCTGGTCTTACCACGACGTGATGGCGTGTCTTTGCTGTTTTTTGCCTCGCTTTGCGAAACAGCCTCAGGACAAGCTGGTCGCCCCCTGCTTGTGCAAGGCTGCGCCGATTGCAAAATGGCTGAGCATCAGGTCATCAACCAAGCGGGCGTCGCCGGACACTACCGCCTCAAATATCTTCCGATGATGGTCGATCAGGAAATCGCGAGCCTTTGAGGTCTCCACGATGCGCTGCCTCCGTTCGAAATGGGATCGTTCCAGCAAATGGGTAATCGTCCCATAAACGGTGGAAAGGGCGGGCGAGTGCGCTGCTGCGACGAGTTCCGCGTGGAAACGGAAGTCCGCATCGCCCCCTGACTGCGCGTCGTCGATGGTGGCCAAAATTTCCTCGAGGGCCAAGGCCAGACGCTGAAGATCCTCCTCGGCCGCACGCTCGCAAGCCAGCCGCGCCGCTTGCCGTTCCAAGGCGATCCGAACTTCGACGATGTCTTCGATGATCGCCGGTTGCTGGGCGAGGGCCAGCGAGAAAAATTCTCCCAGAACTGTGGCGTCGGGAATGCGAACCATGCTTGCACGACCGTGGCGCGTTTCAATGACGCCGATCATTTCCATCGCCCGCACCGCTTCACGCACAGCGGGTCGGCTGACCCCCAATTGCAAGGCGAGTTCGCGTTCACCTGGCAAGCGGTCACCGGTCTGAACCCTACTATTGATCAGCAGATCGCGCAGGTGCGCGAGCACCCTGCGGTAACCGGAAAATTCCTGTATTTCTGCTGCGGTGCATTCGATTGTCATGACCCCTTCGCGTACAACCAGTTTCATCATTTCACCAGTGATTACTATTCGGGCGCCCTCCGGCGTGAGCGCGACCCGCCAAAGCTAACGCGGCAGCAGCCGCAGCACTTCGAAAGCTGCGACGGGTGGTAGGTCGAACCACTGATAATCATCGCCCGATTTTCTGGCGCCTCGGATCGTGCGGTCCGTGCGTAGCGCTGATCCCGCAGAGCTGAACGAACCGCGTACCCCCAGCCGCAGTCCGTGAAGAGCCGGCGGCGTGGTGTAAGCGGTGTTCCGTTGCCCCGCATAATTGATAAGGTGGACCATCAGGGCACCCGTGCCATCCTGCCGCTGAACGGTCAGTTCGACAGGGCCTTCGCCTTCCAGGCGGATTGACGGTGGCGGCGCGAAGCGGTCGATGATCGCGCCGAACAAGTCTCGGTGCGCCTGCAGACCGTCCCGATAGTAGAGCGTTTCGGGCATCCAGGGGATGTGGACCGCGGTACCCTTGCCAAACTGGATGGCGACAACGCCGGGGTCAGGACGCACCATGGCGTCCGGTTTTGCATAACTGAATTCCGGCGGACCGAAGCGCTGATCGGGCGCGAAGGGGATCAGCGTCGTCGCTCCCCGGCGCTGACGACTATGGAAGTAGCGGCCGTCAACGGGAATGCGCGCGCCGCCGAAATCCAGTTGAGAGCCTTCATCCTTCAACGACCAGCCATGGGCGTCGGACTCCCCGGTGAACATCTCCACCGGGCTGCTCCCCAATATCTGCCGCGCGCGCGGCTGACCTTTCGCATCGAGCGCACCTGTCTTGCCTGTCGTAATCAACAAGCCGCCCGCGGCGACAAAATTGTCGAGCGCCGCCGCTTCCTCGTCCGAAAGCCGTTGGCCGTCGGACACCAGAACGACGTCGAAATTGTCGGTCAGCGCCCTCCCCTCCTTCACCAGACGCCCTGCATTGAGGCTGAGAAAGGGCTGACGAAGATCGATCAACGCCTGATAGGCACCCCGCAGGCCGGGTGAAAAGCCACGCTCGCCGCCGGTGAAGCCCGAGGCGGGGGAGAAGAGCCCGACGCGTCCGACGGGTGTCAGGCCCGCATAATGACGTTCGTTGGCTGCATGCCATTTGAAGAGTTGGGACACAGGCTGCAGCCAGCTTTGATCGTCTTGATCCGCCAAGGTGCCCATCAGATACAGGTCGAGCTTGCCGCCCGCTCCCAGCGCCTGCGCAAAACGGAGCAGTTGATTGTCCGCACTCTCGGTCGCTTGTCGCCACGGATAGTCGATATGGGCGGCCGAAGCAGCCGAAAAGGGGCGCTTGGGATTGACGCCTGTGGCCCAGCGTACCTGTTCCCCCATCGCATAGGGCCATTCGGGCGCTGGACGATCCACCCGCCGCTGTACCTCTCCGCGCGCCACCTGGCCTACGAAGAAATCCATGAGCGGCACATCGGGCCTGACCGAGCGCACCAGCATAGTCATCCGTTGGGCCAGTTCCGCCAGCGTCCGGCCTTGAAAAGCGATATAGGGCAACCAGTTTGAATCATCCGCGCCGTCGGTTTTCGGCAGGTCCAGCCCATACATGGCGCGGAACTTCTTCCTGCAATTGTCACAGACGCAAATGCCATGATCGACATTCGCATAGTCGGTCCGCGTATATCCCACCATGTTGAAGAACAGGCCGTCTATGTCATACCGCCCTATGCCTTCCTCCAGGATGCGCAGGGCATAATCCTGCGCCCATCCGCCATTTGGGCAGACCTGATAGGTACCCTCATATTCGCGCACGGACCCGTCCCGGTTGCGCATGAACCAGTCGGGATGAGCATCGAAGACGGACTTGGTTGTCTTGGACAGATCGAACCGGCCGATATAGGCGAGGCCGTTGGCGTGTGCCGCATCGACCATCCGCCCCACGAAATCCCCCTTCAGATAGGGGTTCGCATATTGAAGCGGCAGGGCGGACGGATAGAAGGCGACGATCCCGCCAATATTCGAAACGATTGCGGTGGCGCCGAAATCGCGGGCTGCGCGGGCGATCACGGCCGGATCCTGCTGTGCATCTATCTCGCGCAGGTTTGTCTGCAGGATGCGATATTCGCTTTTCCACCAGTCCTTCGTCATGGCTGATGTCGCGGCGTTTGCGGAACCCAAGACAGCCGATGTCGCGGAAATTATCGCACTGTGGCCCAAGGCAGCCATCATGTCACGGCGCGAAAGATTGAAATCCCGGCGATCCATGCAAACTCTCCCAAAAGTGGTCGGTCTATGATGGCAGCCGACTCCCGTCGCAAGCAGCGCACTATCCTGTCTCACAATGTGGACATTTTCCTTGCGCGAGCATTTCAAGTGGCTGTCACATCTTTCGGCGAGAGCGACCCACGCTCAGGCTGCGTCGTCGATCAGGATCACCCGGAAGTCATTCACGGTCGTCCGCGTCGGCCCCGTAAAGACAAGATCGCCCAGCGCTTCGAAAAAGCCGTAGCTGTTGTTCCGCCGCAGCATCGCAGCGGGGGAAATCCCCTCTGCCTTCGCCCGCCGCAGCGTCGATCCGTCGATGATCGCCCCGGCATGCCCTCCTACGCCGTCAATACCGTCTGTATCGCAGGCAATCGCCGAAATCCCCGCGGCACCGTCTAGTGAAAGGCCGAGGCTGAGCGCATATTCGCTATTGCGCCCGCCCTTCCCCACCTTGTTCCGCACCAGCACCGTCGTTTCTCCACCGGACAGCAACGCCCATTTGCCACCTTTGCGCCGATGATGCAGCGCGAGGGCGGCGTGCACGATGCCCAGCTCTGTCGAATCCCCTTCCAGATCGTCCCCCAGATAAACCGGCGTAAATCCTTGCGATGCCGCGATCTCGCCCGCGGCCTGCAAAGCCATGTGGTTGCGCGCGACGATATGCGCCTCAGCCCGCGTCATCGCTGCGGCATCTGGCCGCGGCGTTGCGTGCCGCTCATCCTCAAGAATGCGCCGCACATGATCGGGCACCGGAATTGCGAAACGTTCAAGCACCCGCCGTGCGTCCTGCAACGTCGTTCGGTCCGCGACGGTCGGCCCGGAAGCGATCAGCGCCGGGTCATCACCTGACACATCGGAAAAGGCGAGCGTCACCACTTCGGCAGGATGCGCCAGCACCGCGAGGCGCCCCCCCTTGACCTGCGACAGATGCGTGCGGACACAGTTGATCTGGGAAATCGTCGCGCCGCACAGCAGCAACTCCTCCGTCAATTGGCGTTTGTCTTCAAGGGAGAGACCTTCCGCTGGCAGAGCGAGGAGCGCGGAGCCCCCCCCCGATACCAGCGCGAGCAGTTGGTCTTCCTCCGTGAGTTCGGACACCGCCTCGCAGATCATCTTGGCAGCTTCCAGCCCATGCTGATCTGGCAGTGGGTGGCCCCCTTCCAGCAGCATAGCGCTCGAGGGTAGATCGGCCAGTTCGCAGCCATGCCCATAGGGAACCAGTATGATCGCGCGCGTCTGCGGCGGGGCGTCCCTCAGCGCGACTCTGGCCATGGCTGCCCCAGCCTTGCCCACGGCAACGACAAGCCTGCGGCCTTTGGGATAAGGGGGAAGATAGGCGGGCAGGCAACGGTCCGCCGACACCGCGGATAACGCGACCTCCAACATTTCGCTCAGCAATTCCGCGTGGACGCCGCGACTTCCGGTCCTGATATCCACGCCCACACATTCTCCCCAGTTACATCTGCCTGTTCTAATCGGTCTCGTGTGCGGCTGCAAATGCCCGCCATTCTATTCCGTCCACTGGAACGGTCCAGAACGCTTGCCCCCTGAAACAGGCTTCCGATCGACGCGAAGATCATACTGTTCGTGCAAAATCGACGGATTGCTCCAAAAACCCGTGTTCACTGATCCCAATCCGGGTGGTCCATGATCTCGACAGGCGTCATTTGACCATGAAAAGTCACGGATGGTGCCCAAGCCCTCCAATGCCTGCCGACCGGACGAAGCGCTGGCTGACCGACAGGATGTTTTCAGAGAGGACGAAGTGAAGATGAAGCTCCCCTATTCGACAGCATTCGTGGTGCTGGGCATGTTGGCCAGCTATGCGGCCTATGCTGCGGCGCCTGCAGTCACGAACGCGATCAATGCGCGCCAGGCGAGCTACAAGGAGATTGGCGGAGCGTTCAAAAGCATCAACGACGAGTTGAAGTCGGGCGCGCCCGACATGAACAGCGTCAAGCCGCTGGCGCGCGACATCGCCGCACGCTCGGCACTGCTGCCCAAATATTTCCCGAAGGGCAGCGGCCCGGAAGCCGGCCTCAAGACCCGCGCCAAGCCTGAAATCTGGAAGGACAATGCTGCCTTCGTGAAGCTTCAGGGCGACATGATCACCGCCGCCCGGTCGCTGGATGCGGCTGCCGCGAGCGGTAACGCCGCCGGTCTGAGTGCGGCGCGCAACACGCTGGGCAGCACCTGCAAGAGCTGTCACGACCGTTTCCGCGCGGAGCTTTGATGGCCGAGGCGGACATGAGCGGCGCGCCTGCGCGCCTGCGCATCTGGGACCTGCCAACCCGTCTGTTCCACTGGACATTGGTGCCCCTGCTGGGGCTCGCCTGGTGGACGGCGGAAGAACGGATGCTCGATTGGCACCGGCTCGCAGGGTACAGCATCTTCACGCTGCTGCTCTTCCGCCTCATCTGGGGCGTCGCGGGCAGCAGCACCGCCCGCTTTTCCCATTTCGTGGGCGGACCCGTAACGCTGTTCCGCTACGTGCGCGGTCATATGTTCAACCGTGGGACGGCTCCAGCGCCCGGCCATAATCCAGTTGGCGGCTGGAGCGTGATCGCAATGATCGCGCTGCTTGCCACGCAAGTCGGTCTGGGCTTCTTCTCGGTCGATATCGACGGCATGGAATCCGGCCCCTTCGCCTATCTGGTCGATTTTGACACGGGGCGGGTCGCTGCGGAATGGCATGGCTTCATCTTCGACGTCATCCTAGCCCTTACCGCACTGCATGTCGTGGCGATCCTCTTTTACCTGATCCATCGCCGCGACAATCTGGTCGGCCCGATGATCAGCGGCTCGCGGCGCTGGACCGGCGAGCAGCCGGCCTTGCGTTTCGCGTCGAACCGGGTCGCGCTGGCGATCTTCCTGCTGATCGCGGGCGGGACATGTCTGCTGATCGCGCAATTCGGCAGGGCCTGATTTACGGGCAACTCGCCACGGCGCGAAGCGAAAACGGAACGGCAGATTGGAAAAACAGTCCTCATCGCGAGGAATAGAAATAGTGCAGCAACCTATTTTGGGAGAAATCGGATGAACAGCAGACTCGAAGATCGCCGCATCATCATATTCGGTAGCGCAACAGGCATCGGCGCCGCAACCGTCAAGCGGCTGGCCGCAGAAGGCGCGCGAGTCTGTGCGGCCGACATCAACCTAGCCGGAGCAGAGGCAGCGGCGCAGGCGGCAGGCAATGGGGCCTTTGCCGTCCATGTCGATATTTCTGACGAACAGTCGGTGAACGAAGCGGTCAAGACTGCGGTGGAGCGCTTGGGCGGCCTTGATGGCGCGCATATCAACGCAGCGGACCTGCGCGTGATCATGGAGGACTCTGACGCCCTGGCGCTCGACCTTGCCGTGTTCGACCGCACCATCGCCGTTAACCTGCGCGGCCACCTGCTGTGCACGCGCGCCGTGGTGCCGCATCTGCTGAAGAACAAGCAGTCGGCAATCGTCTATACCAGCTCCGGCTCCGCCCATGGCGCGGAACCCACCCGTCCCTCCTACGCCATGTCGAAGGCGGGCGTGAACGCCCTGATGCGTCACGTCTCATCGCGCTGGGGCAAGGAAGGGCTGACCGCCAACGTCCTCGCCCCCGGCTTCACCGTGACCGGCGAGATGAAGGCGCAGATGGAAGCTAATGGCCCCGAAGCCGAAAAATGGGCGCAATATTTCATGTCGCGCACGCCCCATA
>NZ_JBHIWJ010000070.1:9118-21554 GCF_041987595.1 Sphingobium sp.
CCCGCTACAGCCAAGGAAAAGGCCTCCTTCTCTCAATGAGGGAAGGAGGCCTTTTCTTTGGCTCAAATTCTGATGTGAACGATTTCAGTTCAGTGGCGCCCGGATTACTCCAGACGCCACTCCCCCTTAGAAACGGTAGTTTGCGGTCAGGCCGAACTCGCGCGGGGGATTGACCGACACCGCGGTATATCCCGAACGGAAAGGCGCAGGATTGCCTGCCGGACCGGGGACCAGGAACCGCGTTGCGACCTGCAGTTCAGCGCTGGACGCACTGGTTATCTGCGTCGTGTTGAACAGGTTCTTCACAAAAGCCGTAAGTTCCCACCCAGCGTCAGGCGAGCGAATACCAGCGAACAGATTGACATTCGTGATCGCCTTGTACCGATAGTCAGCCGTCTCCGAATAGAAACCGGGCCGGTAATTCACCAATCCGCGGAAAAATGGCTGCAAACTGCCGACCGAGAAGCGGAGTTCGCTGTTCGCGCTTAGTGCAAAACGCGGAATATTCGCCAAGCGATCGTTCGTCTGGCAGACCGCCACTTGTTGTCCGATCGGCACTGCGGGCTGCCCTGCTGTATCCGGGATGCCGTCGCCATTGGAGTCACGGCACGGAACGAGCGCGTTATCATAATGGGAATTGGCATAGGATGCGTTTATTGAAATGTCCCAATCGTCGATGGGGCGTGCGTCGAATTGCATCTCGACGCCCTTGGATATGGCATCGCCGTTAAAGCTGATCGAATTGGCCGACCCGTCGATGACACCGTTTCTCGCCGAAGATGTCGGAGCGGTCACAAGGCCGACGAAGCCGTCGAACTTCTGATAAAAGGCGGCCAGGTTGAGCGACACGCGCCGATTGAACAGTTGTGCCTTCAAACCGGCCTCGACCGCATCGGAACGCTCAGGGTCCAGCACGAGAAGATCGGACGACAATGGCGAGTTCACGCCAAGTTGGGCCGATCCACGCCGATAGGAACGGCCATAAGTGACGTAGGTCGTTACATCTGGCGTCCAGTCATAGCTGATGCTAGCTGTCCCGGTCAGCGGATGATTGATTTGCGTTACGAAATCGGGATCGACGGTCGCCGCGCGCGGCACAATCACCCCCGCCGGTACGGGTATTCCCACGCCACCTGTCGTCGTCACCTCCAGAAAGCTTTGCGCCGTTGCCGACACCCGGGTGTAGCGCGCGCCCAGTTCGACCCTCAGCTTGTCGGTCAGTTGCAGCCGCGTCTGACCGAAGAAGGCGAGGTCGGTCGTGTTATTGTCGATATCCACGACAGCCAGCAAAGGCAGCGAGAACATGCTGGCCGGGAACGGCGTGTTCGGAACACGATTGGCGAAGAAGCTGTCTACGCGGATCGATGAAAGGCTATGCGAGGTGGTCTTGTTGTAGAAGACGCCAAGCGTATAGTTGAACATCCCTTCAAATGCGGATGCGATGCGCGCTTCCGCTGTATAGACATGAGTGGGATTAGGAACGGTCAAGACTTGGTCATATCCCTGCACCGCATTGCCAACATCTTGATCTGTACGGGAATTTAGGTTGCTATATTGATAACCCCCTAGCACCGAAATCAAATGACTACCCAAGTCGAAGGACGCGTCGGCCGTGACAAGGTGAGTGCGATTTGTGTAAAAGGACTGCCCTTCATGAACGGCTAGGCGATCCGATGCGCTGATCGCCGGGCCAGTCACAAATGGCGAGAACAGGCTGGGGCGATTACCCGTGCCCATAACCGCGCGGTTCTGCACCAGATCGCTTTCCAGGTATTGATACATGATGTTGCCGCGCAGCCGCTCAGTCGGCGCGAAAGAAAGAGTGGCGCGGACGCTCTCGGTTTCCTGGTTCGACCATTCATCGCGGTTGATATTATAGACATGGTTGACGCGATTGCGATCGACCAGTGCGGCGATGCGAAGGGCCAATTTGTTTTCGATGAGCGGCGTCGAGGCCGCAATCTGGAAATTGCGCGCATGTTTGTTAGTGACCGTGGCCTGCAGATAGCCGTCGGCAGCGTCGAGATCGGCCCGCCTCGTCGTGAGTGTGATCGCGCCCGCAGGAGCGGTGCGCCCTCGCAAGGTTCCCTGTGGTCCGCGCAATACTTCTACCTGGCCGATGTCGTAAATTGCCGTCGTCACGGTCTGAATATCGACAGGCACTTCATTATAATAAACGGCTACGGCCGCCGGACCGCCGATGTCGGGGTTGAATGAAATGCCGCGCAATGTCGCGATGCTGACGCGGCCCGATGTGTTCGCGATCTGAAGGCCCGGCGCCAGGGCGGGCACATCCTTGAAATCGAACAGGTTGAATTTCTCGATCTGCTCCCCGGTGGCGACATCGACCGCCATGGGAACATCCTTTAGCTTTTCTTCCCGCTTGCCCGCCGTAACGATGATGTCCGCCGGAAGAGCCTTTTCATTGTCGGACGGTATATCCGGTTGCGCCCAACCCGCAGTGCTGACGCACGCAGCGGCGCTCGCCATCAATAAAAGCGCAAGTCTTTTGGAACTGTGCCCAAGCATCCCCTACCCCCATTTTTGACAAAAGGATTTTGTCGTCGGGCCGTGTCAGTGAGGGGCCTCAGCCTTTGCAGCTCCCCTTTCTACCTTTCGGCCCATTAAATATTTGAGGGCTTGATCGGCAATCGACAATGATGTCGCGCCTCTATTCCGCATAGTGGAACAGATGTGTTGCGCCGCTAGGATGCCGGTATGGATCTGACGGTGGGAACAGTTCGACTGCCCCACCCTCTCCTCATTTGCCGAACGTACCCACATACAGGCCGACGGGGTAGGGCGAAGCGCCATCCTTCGACCCCTTGATGGCAAAGGCGATCTGCCTGCCGTCGGGCGAGACGATCGACTGATGCGCTTGCGCACCCGACGGGCTGATGTTCGTCAGCGGCCGCCGCGACTTGCCATCCATGGTGACGACGAAGATGTCGAAGCCCTTATCCGAATTGGCGGCGGCCACTTCCTTCGCATTGGCGACGCCCTTCATCTGCAGAACCATTTCGACGCCGCTTTTGCCAAGCCCGCTGACGCCGCGATACGGCCCATCGGGATCGGATGCATAATTGGACTCCTCCAGGCCGTAACGCTCATCGGGGAAGAGGTGCGTCTCATTATGCGCTGACGTTGCGTAGACTTTGCTGACCGCCTTGCTCGCGACATCGACCTTGTACATTTCACTGTCCACGGTCCTGGGCTCGATCGTCCAGAACATTACGGCGCGACCGCCGTCGATGAACTCATAGGCTTCGGGGAAACTCGTCTCGCCCGGCTGACCGATCTTATAATCATATAGCAGCTCAATGTCGGAAAATTGCGCAGTGCGGCCATCATTCTTCAACTTCGCCTTGACGAGTTGCAGGCCCTTGTCCCTCGGCCGTGACCAGGCAACATTGACCGACTTGTCTGCATTGAGCGTGCGTGCGATGGCAATGTCGCCCATGGCTCCCGTACCCAGCGACACCGGTTTGCCGAGCGATTTCGGCATCCAGAACAATTCGGTGCGCCCTGCATCGCCGCTACCGCCGCTGCCACCAGCCATTCCCGGAGCCGCTTCGATCAGGAAGCTATTGTCCGGCAGATAGAATATGCGCGTCACAAACTGCGTCTTGCCGAATTTGCAGGTAAGGCAGCGCACCTTCTTCGTCTTCACGTCGATTTCATAGGCGGGGCCGTCGACCAAATCGTCCTTGGTAAAGACGATCCTGCGCCCGTCGGGCGACCAGTTGGGCCGGTTGCCCCAATCCAATATTCGCTCCTGCCGGAACGGCGCTGTCAGATAATCAATCTTGCCGACAATCGCTTCCTGCTCCGCCGCGCGCGCCGGCATGGACGCCAAGGGTAGCAAAATCGCGCCGGCCGCACCGGCGGCGAGCAGAAGCCGCCACATGTGCATCCGGGATTGCCCGTCGGTCTTCTTCATGGAATCAAACTCCTCAATTTGCCTCGCGCAAATATGCAGCGTCGTGGCAGGTCTTCGCGATCGTTCAACTTAAGCGATCATCGCTTCCACATGGCGGAACAGCATTACGCGGAACACTGCCTCAACCTTTCAAGAACGGCTGAACGGTTCGGGATGGAAGCAGCGGCGCCCAGTGTCTGGACGGCAATGGAGCCTGCCGCGTTCGCCTCGATCGCTGCGGTTGCAAGATCATCGCCTCGCGCCAGGCCAGCAGCCAAATAGCCGCAAAAGCAGTCCCCCGCACCGGTGGTATCGATCACATCAACGTTATGCCCTGGGATGCGCAACACCGATCCGCTGCGGACGATGGCCAATCCGTCAGCGCCTATCGTCACGACCAGCGCCTGGCGGCCGCTCATTCCCATACGATCCCTGTAGGAAAGGAGCGCCGCATCTTTCAGTCCTTCATCGGCGCCCGCCAGGAGAAACAGTTCTGCTTCATTGACCACCAATATATCGCATAGAGGCAGTAGCTCCCTGGCCGCCATGCTGGAAGGTGCGGCGTTGAGGACGGTGGTCGCTCCAGCGGATTGCGCCATGTTGAAAAATGCCGTCGCTGCCGATACGGGCGTCTCCATCTGAGTAAGGCAAATGTCGCCCGGCATGACTTCCACGCTTTTTGCCAGACCCGCGTCCACCTTGCTGTTTGCGCCAGCCACTACGATGATTTGATTGTCATGTGGAGATGTCGCGACCAGTGCCGCCCCGGTCGGCGAACCGACCGGGATCATTTTACTTACGTCCACGCCATAGTCTTGCAACGTGGCGGTCATCGTCGCACCTTCAGCATCCGATCCGACCGCGGCCAGCAGGGTGCAGGCTGCACCGGCCCTCACCGCTCCGACCGCCTGATTGGCGCCTTTCCCCCCCAGTTGGCGCACAAGGCCGCGGCCTTCCACCGTTTCACCCGCCTTGGGCAGGCGGACAGCGCTGACGATCAGATCGACATTGACGCTTCCCAGCACGACAACCTTGCCGCCATCCTTCAAGCCAGTGAAAGGCCGCGGCGTCATCCGGCAGACAGGTCCGAAGAGCCGGACGTCGCCAGAGCTTCCTCCAACAGCGCGAGTTTGGCGACACGACGGCGAAAATGTTCTTCTCCGCTAAACCGCGCGGCCAAAAATTGCCGCACGATGTCGAGTGCGATCTCGGGCCCGGTTATCCATGCACCGATGCAAAGCACGTTGACATCGTCATGCACCACGGCCTGCCGCGCAACATATGTGTCGTGAGCCACCGCCGCGCGAATGCCCCTGATCTTGTTCGCCGCGATGCACGCCCCCGCGCCGGTCCCGCACAACAGGATGACGCGATCCGCCTCGCCTTCCAATATCGCCCGCACGGCGCGCTGCGTGATGTCGGGAAAGTCCACCGGCTC
Source organism: Sphingobium sp. (assembly GCF_041987595.1). Taxonomy (GTDB): domain Bacteria; phylum Pseudomonadota; class Alphaproteobacteria; order Sphingomonadales; family Sphingomonadaceae; genus Sphingobium. Next base: position 14,476 of record NZ_JBHIWJ010000070.1, read on the forward strand.
TTCCGACCTAGTGCCCACATCGATGATCCGGCCGCAATGACGGCTCAGCAGTTCGAGCACGGGAACGCGCAGGTTAAATCCCGCATGATCGTTCGCGAAGCCAATCGTTTCACGGAAGGGAATAGCCTGTTCGTCGGCTGCCAAAGTTTCCGCAACTGCCATCTCAATAATCCCCACTGTCCCCGCCGACGCGGATTTTCCAGTTCCAATCATCACGAAGCTCATTCGATCTGGGCGATCCTCAAGGCGCCTTTGAAAGCAGCAGCCTCGCCTGCGTACCCCAGGCCCCAACGAACAGATCTTCCTTCCCGTCGCCGTTTACATCGCCCCTGGCCATGCTCCAGCTACGCCCGACGCTTGCAGCAGGGATTACCGAGGCGGTGACGTCAGAAAAATAGCCCTTCCCGTTATTTGCATAAGCCCGCAGCTGCAGCGGCTTGAAACCAGGCACATCGATCGCGCCGACAATCAGGTCCATCGCGCCGTCATGGTTGAAGTCGATCGGCATGCCCCCCCAGCTGGAAAAGCGGTTCGCGGGCAGGCGCTTGGCCGTTTCGTCGCGGAATTTCGCTCTGCCCTTGTTGATCAGCAGACGGGCTTGCGGATCCTTGTCCCACGCCTTGTTATTGCTGGTGAGGTTTAGGAATAAGATGTCCTTCCTCCCGTCCCCATCGACGTCGAATACATGGACTTCGCGGGTTTCCATCGGCATCAACAGTTGCAGAGCCTTGGGCGCTTCACGAAAATGCCCCTTTCCATCATTCAGAAGCAATCGGTTCGGCGGGCTTTCGTTGGCGACGACCATGTCGAGATCGCCGTCTCCGTCGATATCGGCAAGTGCAATGTCCTGCGCGTCGTCCGCATCGCGGGGCAGATGCGTGGTGGTGACGTCGATGAACGTGCCGGGCTTCTCCGGATTGTTCAGCCACAGGAAATCCTGGGCTGACGCGCGGGGCCTGCCCGGTCGCTCCTCCGCCGAATTGCCGATAACGATATCGGGAAGGCCATCACCGTTCACGTCGCCGACCGCCAAGCCATTGCCTTCGCTCATGCTGGGCAACCGATCCGACGCGTCAGTGAAGACACCGCCCGCTCCACCCAGGAACAACTGATGCGCATGGTCCTCCTCCGCAACGAAGATCAGGTCGGGAAAGCCGTCGCGGTTGAAGTCGGCGGAGAGCACATGTTCGCTGTCATGCGCCTTGGTTCCAAGCGCGCCTTGCCGCCAGCTGAACTGGCCCTTGCCGTCATTGATGTACAGACGGTTCGGCCCCATTTCGACAGCCAGCGCCGCATCGAGATCGCCATCCCCGTCCACATCCACCAGAGCCACATCCAGTGCATGAATATATTTTGCCGCCGGAACGTGCGTATCCGTCACATCCTCGAACAGGGTCGGCTCAGCCGCGCTGTCCTGCGCATGAGCGGGGACCAAGCTGACAGCGGCGAGCGACGCCATCATCAACGGCTTGTAAAGGGCACGGACAGCCCGAACAGCGCTCCGGTTGGTCGAAGATAGTGTCACCGCCACTTTGCTCCTTTTGATCATGATTTGGCTCAATGGCCGCCGCGCGCGATTGGAAGCGAGCGAAGATAGGCGAGGCTCCGCGCCATCGCATCGATGCGCGGTCCGGTGAAAGGCGGGTCCTGCTCCACAAAATAGCGGCGGACCCCCGAGGTCCTTGCGACCGGCAGGATGCTGTTCCAGTCGATCTTGCCTCCGCCGACTTCGACGGGGTCTTGCCGCAAGTGAAAGTTTACGGGTGTGCTCGCCTTGATATCCTTGACGTGCATCTGATTGAACCGGCCAGGATATTTGCGTAACCATGCCACAGGGTCGTGACCCGCCGTGACAAGCCAGCCCACATCCATCTCGAAGCCGACCAGCCGGGGATTGGTGCGCTCCAGCAGGATCTGCAGTCCCGTCTTCTCGCCGATGGGCGCGAATTCGACATTATGGTTGTGATAACCAACGCGAAAGCCATGCTTTTTGAGGGCTGAGCCCGCTTGGTTCAGAAAATCGGCCATCTGTTCATAGCGTGCCGCCGACAGAGGCGATCCATCGGCACGCATCAAGGATGAGAAGGGCACCGGCTCGCCCCATTTCGGGTCTTTGGGGAACTGAAACAAAGGCAGGACGGCTTCGCGTGCGCCCAGCGTCGTCAGATCTTCGCCCAGCTTATCCATATCGTCAAAGGTCAGCCCGCTGGCGCCGGGAACGGATGACGACGCGGCGACATGGACGCTGCGGCAGCACAACCCCGCCTGGTCCAGCGCAGCGCGCATCTGGGCGGCCGTACGACCATGCATCGAAGCGATTTCCACGCTGCGGAAGCCCAGCTTGGCGACCTGATCCAAAGTTCCGGGCAGGTCTCGCCGCAAATCCGGGTCCAGCGCATAGAGCTGAATGCCGATACCATCCGTACCCCAAATGCCGCCCGACTTCGCGATCGCAGGCATGCTCGCCCCCAACATCATGATTGCGGAGCTTTTCAGCATCTCACGGCGGTTCATTGGCATTTTTCTTTCCTGAAGGAGAATGAAGCTGTCGTTGGTGGCGAGGCGGCGTTCAGGCCAGGGCGGTCATTCTGGACACCTCCCGTAACCTTTCTTCGGGATAGCGGAGCATGCACAGCACGACGCCCAATGAAAACAGCGCCGGCACCACACCGATCAAGGCGCGCAGCAACCCGGCATTGTGGGGGTCGCCAGCATGCGCGGGGTCGAATTCGTACCAGCCGAGCAGTAGGAAGGCCAAGCCGACCGCAAGCCCGAGCGCCAGCTTCATTGAGCCATTCAACGTCGCATAGAGGAGACCGGTACGATCGACGCCGAAGCGCTCCCGACTAGCGTCCGCGACGTCAGCCATCAGCGCCCGGGGAAGGAACCAAGCGATCGGAATGCAAAGCCCCAGCGCCGCGACATTGGCCGCCGTCAACCAGAAGGACTGCGGCGGCTGGATAGCCATGCCCAATTGCAGCACCGCCTGTAGGAAAGCGCCGGCCTGGAGCGCTCGCGCCTTGCCGATCCGCCCCGCAAGTTTTGCGAACAGTGGCGTTCCGGCAAAGGCTGCGGCATAGGCGATGAGGATCAACGTACTCGCGGTCGCCCGGTCGAAGCCCAACTGGCCCATGTAGAAGAACAGAGCCACAGCGTTGGCGACACCAGTTGAGAGTGCGATCAGCAGGTCCGCCAGAACGAGACGCACCACCGGACCCTGGCGGAACAACGCGACATAATTCCCGATCGACATGCGACCCTGCGCCACGGAAACGCGCTTTTCAGGCACCGCCCATAACGCCATGATAATCGCACCGGGAACAAGCAGCGTCATGACCCAACCGGCAGCGCGCATCCCTGCCGCCGGATCATCGGGGTAGGCGCGTGCGACCAATGGCAGGATGGCAAGGATCGAAAACTGGCCTGCCGTCGCAAATATCTGCCACCAGGCGAAGATGCGGGTGCGGCCCTTGGAATCGGACGATAGCGTTGCCGTCCACGCCAGATGCGACAATACGATCATGGAAAAGCCCAAAAAGGCGACGAACAGCCATGACCATAAATAGGTCATGCCAACACCGCGCTCTGCTTGGAACAGCGCGTAGGTTGACAGCATGAGAATGGGAGCGCTCGCCACCAGCCATGGCCGATACCGTCCCAAACGGCTGCGCGTCGCGTCCATCATGCCGCCCAGCACTGGATCGATCAGCAGGTCAAGCACACGCACCGTCATGAACGCAGTGCCGACGGCGGCGACCGGCAGGGCCATGGCGTTGGCGTAAAATTCGGGCAGGAACACAGTAATGAGTGTCGCGAACGCCTGGATCGCGAGAGCCGTGACGCAAAAGCCCGCAAGCCGAGGCGCAGCCACAGTCTCAATTTTCTCGTGCATCAAGCCATCCCATCCCGATCCCTCAACTGGTAATACCACGTATAAACCGCTTGGCCAGCGGATTGTAAGGGGTGACGGCCTAGAGCCTCTGCCTGTGGCGGGATGGAGCACGGCAACCGGTGGCTTTGAGGCTGACGAAAAAATAGCGGCCCGCGGGCTCAGCGGAGCCACGGACCGCCCTGATATCATTCAACTAGGATCAAAGCGGGGATCGCCAAGCGATCCCCGCTTTGTGGCTTACCAGTTAAAGCGAAGAGTCGCGCCAAATTCGCGCGGCGACGTGATCGTTGCCAGGCGATAGCCCGAATCGAACGGAATGGTGCCGAAGGATTCGAGACCCGGAAGAGCGCCGGTCGCGACCTGGAAATTGCCCTGCGACACGCGCTGCGCGCGGGTCTGATCCAGCAGATTCTTCACGAACAGGTTCAGTTCCCAGCGATCCTCGCCACGCAGACCGACAAAAAGGTCGATCTTGGTGAAGTCGCGATAGGTGTAATTGCTGTTTTCCGAATGGAAGCCCGGACGATAGGATAGCAGGCCCCGGATGAAGGGGGTCAGCGAGCCCATGCCGAAGCGGACTTCGCCGTTGCTGGACAGGCTGAACTTCGGAACGTCCGCGATGCGGTCGTTGCGGGTGCAGACTGCGACCTGCTCGGTACCCGGGACGCTTGGCGTCCCGTTCGCGTCAGGGATGCCGTCACCATTATAATCATTACAATAGAGCTGCGCATTGTCGTAATGCGCATCGGCATAGGTGGCATTCACGTTGAAATCTACCCACTGCGATGGCTGGAAACCCAACTGGACTTCGACACCCTTGCTGATCGCATTGCCATAGGTTGGCAGCGGCGCGGTAGCCGTATCGACATTGCCGGGGATGCGCGAAGAGTTGGTCGTGAGCGCCGGCGCGAAGTCCACATAATTTTTGAACTTCTGGTAGAAAGCAGCGATGTTCAGCGTCACCTTGCGATCGAACAGGCTGGACTTCAGACCGATTTCAAAGCCATCCGACGTTTCGTCGGGTGTCTGAAGATATTGCGGATCGAGCGGCGTCGAAACGCCTGTCGCCGCAACGCCAGGGCGGAACGATCGGCCGTAGTTGGCATAGACATTGACATCGGGATTGACCTTCCAGCTGATCGACGCACCGCCAGTGAGAGCGCTGGGCTTCACGACGCTGGGAGTGGTGCTGTCCAGACCGATAGCCGGGATGATCAGCCGCTGCGCTCGGGTGGTCTTGCCCCATGTCTGACGCAGACCGCCGGTGACGGTCACGCCATCGAGGATCTCATATCCCAGCAAGCCGGACACGGCATAGGATTTGCTGAGAATTGGCAGGATGACCGAGACATCAACCGGGAACACGAAAATCTGCGGCGGTACCGGCCCCGGGCCGGTCATCCCGGGGAATATCCCCCCGAACGGATCTGTGAAGAAAGCGTCGTTGCTCTGTCTGACGCGGACGTCGTTGAACTTCGAATAATCGTAGTTGGCCGCGACCGCCCAGGTCAGCCGCGAATTGCTGGGAGATTGCAGGCGGACCTCCGCGGTCCACAGATCATAAGGCGTGTGGACATGCTGGTTGAGCTCGTAACCTGGAACCGCATTGCCTTCATCCTGATCTCGCTGTTGTTCAAGGCGGGTCTTCTGATAGCCGCCGTTGAAGACCAATTCACCCCAACCGAAATTATAATTGGTATTCAGCGTGACGAGATGCGTTTCATTGGTGAAGCGTAACGCGCCTTCACTGACGGCGAGGCGGTCATTTATATCGATCGCCGGGCCACTGCGTAGCGGGAAGAAGGCGTTCGGGCTCGGCTGGTTACCCGGGCCGAATACGGCACGAAACGGCCGTGTGTCGGTCCAAAGATACTGATAGACGAGGTCCGCGCGGAAATCGGACGAGGGCTGCCACGCCAGTGAAAGGCGACCGCTCATCGTCTCATTATAGGATTTGCGCCCATCGATGTTCTTAACCTGCCCGGCGCGGTTGCGATCGTACAGAAGCGCACCACGGATCGCGAGGCTGTCCTGGATGATCGGCACCGAAGCCGCGCCCTGGAAGTTGCTGGCATGCAGATCGCTAATCGCCGCCTGCGCATAGCCGGTGGGCTTGCTGAGGTCCGGTCGGGCCGAACCAATGACGATGGAGCCGGCGGGCGAAACCTTGCCGCGGAACAGACCCTGGGGCCCTCGCAGCACCTGGATCTGGCCGATATCATAAATGGCGCTGAAGAAAGTGTTGGGATCAACGTCGATCTCGTTGAAATAAACCTGCACCGCGTCGCTCGACCCGCTGTCCGGGTTGAACGAAATGCCACGCAGTGTCGCAATATTGCTGCGACCGTCGCCATTTTCCAGCGTCAGGCCGGGAACGACGTTCTGAATTTCCTTGACGTCGAACAGGTTGAGCTTGGCAACGTCCTGACCCGATACAACATCGACAGCCAAGGGCGTTTCCTGCAGCGTTTCGGTGCGCCGGGTCGCCGTAACGACAATTTCCGCCGTGGTGGGCTCAATCGCGCTTTGTTCAGCCTGCTGCGCGGATGCGCCGGTGGCGATAGCCAGCCCGCATGCGCAACCTAGCAGCGATATGATGTGACGGCCCCTTGAACCCTTCATAGTCCCCTCCTTTTCTGAGATAGCTGGCATTTGCGAGATATCGGATGCGCCGTTGCCTTAAGAGAATGGGCGGAGTGCCATAAGGGCCCATTCCACCATGCGGGACAACGACGCGCGCAATGTCGTCCTACAGGGTTGTTCGCCGATCAGCTTGTCGAAGCCGAGCAGCCTCATGTCGCTGGGCGAGACTCGCGGGGCGCGTGGCCGTCAGGTGACATCTAACGCCGCGCATCATAGGATTTGCGAGAAACGCGATACGTCAGTCTCCCAAGCTCATCGGTAAAAACGGCAGACGACTGAGCGCGCACGGATCGCTGACTCGTGATGACCTTTCCTCTCGAGCCTCTTGAGCGCCTTGAGGAGTTCATGCGCCGTGATGTCGGCGATCGGCCGGTGCCCGATCGTTGGTTGCAGGACGTCCCGGAACCAACGCATTTTCTTGAGCGTAGCCGCCGCCTTTCCTTCCAGCTCCATCTTCTCGATGAATTCGTCCGCCACCACCCTGAACGTGGTTCGGGCCGCAATTTCGGCCTCGATCTTCACCTGCAGCCGGGCCGCCACCGGA
>NZ_JBHIWJ010000071.1:0-20763 GCF_041987595.1 Sphingobium sp.
CATTTTGACCCATTGGAGGCGCGCCCGTGAAATTCACCCGTCTTATGACCGCAGCACTTTGCGCAGGCGTGGCCGTCGCGGCTGCGGCCCCGCTCAGCGCGCATGGCATCTGGTTCGCCCAGCGCGCCCGGCAGGTCGCGCTGATCTACGGCGTGGGCGCGGACGATCTGGACGCGGTAAAGCGTCTGCCGCTCGTCAAGACCGTGACCGGCTATGACGCCGACTGGGCGCCGGTGACAACCTCGCTGCGTGCGGCGGGCGCGATCCCCGTGGTCGACAGCGACGAGCCGTTGGCCGCCGTCGCAGCGATCATGGACTATGGCTATTGGAGCAAGACCCCCGACGGCGAATGGCATAACAAGGGCCGCGACGAAGTGCCCAACGCGACGCTGGCCGAGCATAATTTCAAATATGCCGTCTATCTGGCTCAGCAGCCGACCAAGCCTGTGCCGCTGCTGGAGGGCCACGCGCTCCAGCTTGTCCCCGCCGACCTCGCCATTCCGCAGAAGATGGGCGAACCGATGAAGGTGCGCGTCTATTACAAGGGCAAACCCGTCGCTGGCGCGACCGTGATGCAGGATTATGTCAACGATCCCGATGAGGCCAATCCCGCCAAGACCGGCTCCGACGGCACTGCGACGATCAGGCTGCGCAACCAGGGCATCAATGTGCTGATGGCGATCTATGTCGGGCAGACCACCGACAAGAAGGTCGATCATGAGGAATATCGCGCCTCGCTCTCATTCGTCCTGCCGCACCTGCCGGAATGAGTTCTATTTTGGAGACCATGCCATGAAGTTTGATCTGTTCCGCGCGCCCCTTTCTTCGGGCGCCATCGCTCTGGCCCTCGCCGCCCTGCCCGCCGCCGTCTTCGCCCACGGCAGCATGAAGCCCCAGCATGGGGGTCTCGTCCAGATGTCCGGTGAAACGATGATCGAACTGGTGACCGGCCCCAGGGGCGCCGACGTCTATCTCACCGAAGAGGATGAGCCGGTCGCCGCGGCGGGGTATACAGCCAAGCTGATCCAGACCGCCGGTGGCGCAAAGACCGAAGCGGCGCTCAAGCCTGTCGGTGCCAACAGGCTGTCGGCCGTCGGCTTCAAGGCGACAAGGGGCGCGAAGATCGTCGTCGCCCTGACCGACAGGAACGGCGCCAAGGTCTTCGCCACCTTCCAGACCAAATAAGAGCCGGCCATGAACAGCGCGCCCCTCCCTCCGCCTCTCTCCCGGAACCTGCGGCGGGTCGCGCTGCTGGCTTTGGGCCTGATCCTTGCGCTCATGAGCGCATCGCTCTGGGCGCATGGCGTCAATGAAAACGACAAGGCCTTCATCGAAGGCGCATCAGGCGTCAACATCATCCCCTATATGTATCTGGGCGCCAAGCATATGGTGACCGGCTACGACCATCTGCTGTTCCTGGCCGGCGTGATCTTCTTCCTCTATCGGCTGAAGGATGTCGGCGCCTATGTCACCCTGTTCGCCATCGGGCACAGCACCACGCTGCTCCTGGGCGTAATCTTCGACATTCGCGCCAATCCCTTCATCATCGACGCCATCATCGGCCTGTCGGTAGTCTACAAGGCGATCGACAATCTGGACGGGTTCCGGACCTGGCTGGGCTTCTCGCCCAATCCCAAGGCAGCGGTGCTGATCTTCGGATTTTTCCACGGCTTTGGCCTTGCCACCAAATTGCAGGAACTGACCCTGGCCAGGGACGGGATGATCCCCAACCTCATCAGCTTCAATATCGGCGTGGAAATGGGCCAGTTCATGGCGCTGACCATCATCCTGCTGCTGATGAACCTCTGGCGCTTGAGCGACAGCTTCCGTCGCACCGCCATCCTCGCCAACGCCGCGCTGATGACCGCCGGCTTCGTCCTTATCGGCTACCAGCTGGCCGGCTATTTTACTCAGGGTGCCTGACATGAACACGCAGACCATATCCGCGCTTCCTGCCCAGATTTCTCCGTCCCCCTCCACGCTGGCCAAGGCGACCGGCGGCGCGGTGATCGCCGCAGCCGCGATCCTGACGCTGTTCGTGCTGCCCGCCGAATATGGCATCGATCCCACCGGCGTCGGCACGGCGCTGGGCCTGACCGGCATGGTCGCGGGCAAGGCGGAAGCCGCGCCGGCCGCAGCGGTTCCGGCCAAGGCGAGCGATATGCCCACGCCGACCAAGGACAGCATTTCCAGGTCCACGCCCTGGCGGCAGGACGAGATGACCATCACCCTTCCCCCGCACAGCGGTCAGGAAGTGAAGGCTCACATGCAGAAGGGCGACAGCTTCATCTTCAGCTGGACGTCGAGCGGCCCGATCAAGGCGGAGATGCATGGCGAAGAGCTGAACGCGCCCGACGACGCCTTCACCGACTACTGGAAGGAACTGGAGATCAGCGGCGGACAGGGTGACTTTACCGCGCCCTTCGCCGGCATCCACGGCTGGTATTTCCGCAACAAGGGTGAAACGCCCGTCACCGTCACCGTCAAGACGGTCGGCTTCTACAAGGATCTCTATCAGCCCGAGGCTGAGTGAGCTAAAAGGCATAAGAGGACTGGTGCCATGAGCAGTATAGCGGGCCAAGCGCCCCCCATAAGCCTTCGGGCTTCCGCCTCCCCCATGGACGCCGCAAAGGCGCGTACCCGGCTGATCGCCATCGATGCGCTGCGTGGCCTCGTCATGCTGTTCATGCTGGTCGACCATGTGCGCGAAACATGGTTCCTGCATTTGCAGGTGACCGACCCGGTGAACGCCAACACCACCGATCCGGGGCTGTTCTTCACGCGCCTGCTATCGACCTTCTGCGCGCCGACTTTCGTGGCGTTGACGGGACTGTCGGCGTGGCTGTACGGCCAGTCGCATACGAAGGCCCAGGTGTCGGAGTTCCTGTTCAAGCGCGGCCTGTTCCTGCTGTTCCTTGAATTCACGGTCGTCGGCTATGCCTGGCCGACGCAGGCGCCCGCCTTCCCACCCATGGCGTTCTGGCTACAGGTGATCTGGGCCATCGGACTCAGCATGATCGCACTGGCCGCCCTGCTGCACATGCCGCGCCCGGCGCAGTTTGCCGTGGGTCTGGCCATAGTCTGCCTGCACAACCTGCTCGACCCGATCAGGCTGACACCGGACTCACCCTATTTCATTCCCTGGGCGCTGCTCCACCAACGCGACAAGTTCGAAATCGCCGGCGTGCTGTTCAAGACGACCTACCCGGTTCTGCCATGGATCGGCGTGATCCTGCTCGGCTATGCCTGCGGACCGTGGTTCGCGCGCGGCAGCGACCCGGCAAAGCGCATCAAGCGGCTCTTGACGCTGGGCCTTGGCCTGCTGATCGGCTTCGTCGTGATCCGTTACCTCAATGTCTACGGCGACAAGCCGTGGTTTATCGCGGAAACGCCGCTGCGCACGGTAATGAGCTTCCTCGCGCTCACCAAATATCCGCCCTCGCTGCTGTTCCTGATGCCGACCATCGGCACCGGCTGCCTGCTGCTTGCCGCTTTCGAAAGCTATCAGGACAGCAAGGCCATGCCGCACCTCGCCCTGCTGGGCGGCGCGCCGATGTTCTATTATGTGCTGCACCTCTACACGCTGAAGGTCATCTACAATATCGCGCTGGTCCTCTATGGCCCGACCAAGGGCACGGTGTTCGGCGTCGATCATCTGCGCTGGGTGTGGATCTGGGTCTTCATCCTGATCCCGGTGCTCTATTTCCCCACCCGCTGGTTCGCGCAGCTGAAACAGCGGCGGAAGGATATATGGTGGCTTAAATATCTTTAGATCCCGAGTGCCTGCGGGTTCCCTGGCCGCCTTCCACCCGGAAGGCGGCCTTTTTCATGGGTCTTTACGGCTCCGAAACGCGTGGAACCAGCCCAGTGAATCCTGCCGTCCAGCCCCCCTTTTCACTATTTTTCACCGTCAGGGGCGGCAAGTTTGACGTAATATTTCTGCAATGCAGGCATAGCCTGATTTCAACAAGAGGCGACAAAAACGCCCCGTGACCGGCCCCCGGAGAAAAAGGACCAAAAAGATGTCCGACTGGAGAGAAAGAAAAGAACAGGCCGGCACACCCCATTTCGCAGGACATATGGGAACAGCGATTTTTATAGGGGTAAGCATTATGCGCAAATATTCGGCTTTTCGTCTGGCCTTGACTGCCAGCGCCGCCGCCATCGCATTCGCACCGGGCGTTCAGGCCCAGACGGCTGGAGATGCCGGGGACGGCACAATCGTCGTCACGGCCATGAAGCGACAATATTTCGGCGACACGCCGGTCAAGGAAATCCCGCAGGCGGTGCAATTCCTGGAAGGCAAGCTGCTCGACGACCTCAACATCACCCGCCTCGACACCGCGCTGGAACTGGCAAGCGGCGTTTCGAAGCAGAATAATTTCGGCGGCCTTTGGGACAGCTTCGCGATCCGCGGCTTTGCCGGCGACGAGAATTTCCCGAGCGGTTTCCTGGTCAACGGCTTCAACGGCGGCCGCGGCTATGGCGGCCCGCGCGATGCCTCGAACGTCGAGCGGATCGAAGTGCTGAAAGGTCCGAACTCGGCCCTGTTCGGGCGCGGCGAGCCGGGCGGCACGATCAACATCGTCACCAAGAAGCCGGTGCTGGAAAAGACCTTCGGCAGCTTCGGCGTCGCGGGCGGCAGCTGGAACACCTATCGGGTCGAGGGCGACTATAACCTGCCCATCAACGACATGTTCGCGGTGCGCCTGAATGGTGCGGTGGAAGATGCCGACAGCTTCCGCGACACGGTCCACACCCGCAAATATGTGCTGACGCCGTCCTTCCTCGCGAAATTCTCCGACCGCGACCTGTTCACTTATGAAATGGAATATGTGAACCAGGAAGTGCCGTTCGACCGCGGCGTGGTGGCGATCCCGACCGCCACCAACGGCGTCACCACCTATAATCTGGGCGCAATCCCCAATTCCCGTTTCCTGGGCAATCCCAATGACGGCCCGGTAAAGGTCAAGGTGTTGGGCCATCAGGCACAATATCAGCATGATTTCAGCGACGACTGGACGCTGATGTTGGGTGCGGGTTACAAGGATACGATCTTCCGGGGCTATTCGAGCGATCCGGAACTGGCGTCCAGCCGCCAGCAGTTGGACAATGACGGCCAGACCCTGTCCCGCCAGCGCCGCTACCGCGACTATAATACCAGCCATATGGTGTTCCGCGGCGAAATCAGCGGCAAGGTCGAAACCGGATCGATCGTCCACAATATCCGCATTGGCGCGGACTGGGACCGTTTCAAGATCGACACCTATCAGCTCCGCTATCGACCGACCGCTGCGGATCAGTCCTATTCGATCGACATCTTCAATCCCAACTATAATATCGTCGCGCCGACGCCGACATCGGTCATCCAGAATGCGTCGGAAGTCCAGAAGGCCTGGGGCGTCTACGCCCAGGATCAGATCGAGATCAGCGAAAGCTTCAAGGTGCGCTTTGGCGGCCGCTACGACGATTTCAGCCAGAATATCAACAACCGGCTGGGCGTCACCACCCCCGCAGCCTATACCAAGTTCAGCCCGATGGCGGGACTGGTGTTCGAGCCGACACAAAGCCTGTCCTTCTATGCCAGCTATGGCAAGGGGTTCCGGCCGAACAGCGGCGTGGACGTCAACAACAACGCCTTTGCCCCGGAAGTCAGCAAAAGCTATGAAGTCGGTGCGAAGTTCGTAACGCCGAATGGCCGGATCACCAGCACGCTTTCGCTCTACAAGATGAAGAAGAGCAACGTGCTGACCGCCGATCTGTTGAGCGGCCTGTCCACGGCGGTCGGATCGGCCGAGAGCCAGGGCGTGGAGTTCGACGTCAACGCCAAGCTGCCTGCCGGGTTCGAGTTGTTCCTGACCTATGCCTATACCGACGCAGGCTGGGCGGACGACTATCTCTCCGCAGGGGTGAGCAAGAACGATCCTCTTATCAACATTCCCAAACATCAGGGCAACGCGCTGCTGTTCAAGAATTTCTCGATCGGCAATCATGAAGCAATGCTGGGCGCAGGCGTCACCTATGTCAGCAAGCGACTGGGCCAAACGGCGACGGATTTCTATCTGCCGGGCTACACCGTTGCCAAGGTGCTGGGATCGTTCAACATCACCGACCAGATCAAGCTGTCGGCCGATGTGACCAATCTGTTCGACAAGAAATATTATGCCAGCTCCTATTCGGCACTGTGGATCCAGCCGGGGGCGCCGCGGTCGTTCACGGTTCGGGGGACGTTTAACTTCTGATGCTCTGATATCGGAACTTTGAGTTCCGATCGGCCGCCGGCGACCCACCCCTCCAAGCCTGAGGGTCGCCGGCGGCTTTTTCCTTGTTCGGAGATTGAAATGAGCCGGGCGCAATGGCTTCGCCTTCATAAATATGTCGGGCTGGGCATGGCGGCACTGTTGCTGGTCCAGGCGCTGACCGGCATGCTGCTGCTCTATCGCGGGTCGGTGGCGCGGTTGATAGATCCTTCGGCTATGGTGAGCCATGGGAGCGGGCCGGTCATTTCCGCCGGAGCGGCTGCGATTGGGGCTGAGAAGGCCGTGCCCGGCTTTGCCGTGGCCCGATTGTTCGCGCCCGATGTCGAGGGCGCGACCTACGTGGCCGAAATGCACGATGCGCGTGGAGCGGTGCGCTATGCCTCGGTCGATCCGGCGGGTGGGAAAGTGCTGCGCGCGGGGAGCGTCTGGGCCTTTCCGATCGAAGCGGCGCTTCAGATCCATTACCGGCTGATGGCAGGCAAGGCAGGAATGGCCGTCGTGTTGCTGAACGCGCTGGGGCTGCTTGCCATGGCGGTGACGGGGCTGGCTTTCTGGTGGCCCAGGCGCGGACCGATGACGAAGCATCTCTCCATTCGCTGGAGCGTCGCTTTCCGACTGGTGCTGCGACAGTTGCATCGCACTGTCGGCGTAGTGGTTTCGCTGATTCTGGCTTTCCTCGCTGTGACCGGGCTGTTTCTGATCGTGCCGGAGCTGCTGGAAGCGAGCGGCCCGGGCCAGCGTCATGCGGCGGTCAGCGCGGGCACACTGGATCGGGCGCTGGCGCTGGCGCAGAACGCCTTTCCAGAGAGCGCGCTGCGGGACATCCGCCTGACGGAGAAGCGCCTGATCGTCAATTTCCATGCGCCGGAGCGTAATGCGCGCGCCGTCCACCGCGCGGTGGTGACCATCGCCGCCCCTCAAATGGTCAGCGCCACGCGCGCCGAACAAAATGACGCGCTCTGGATGACGGTCCTGCCGTTGCACGCCGGCAACAGCCTGGGCGCAATCGGGCCGGCGCTGTGGATGGCCGCAGCACTGGCGCTCATTATCCTTTCCATTTCCGGGCCGGTAATGTGGTGGCAGGCCCGTGTCCTGCGCCGCCGCGCCACTTCCAGAAAGTTGCCTGCATGACTTTGCTCTACACCTCCGATGCCGAGCGCGGCCGCATCTGGCGCGCCATATTCGAAGCCGAAGCGCCGGACATCGCCTTTATGACGCCCGAGGAAATGAGCGATCCGGCCGCGATCCGCTATCTGGCGGCATGGGACCCGTCAGCCGAGCTGCTGGCGCGGCTTTCGGGGCTGGAGATTCTCTTTTCCGTGGGCGCCGGGATCGACCAGTTCGACATGGGCAAACTCCCCCGGCACGTCCGGCTGGTGCGCATGATCGAGCCGGGCATCACCGAGGGCATGGTCGAATATGCCTGTGGCGCGGTGCTGACGCTGCACCGGAATCTGATCGACTATCGCATCGCGCAGCGGGAGCATCGCTGGGCGCCGATCAAACTGCTCCCTGCCTCCGCGCGCCGGGTCGGGGTGATGGGTCTGGGGCAGCTGGGGCAGGCGGTGCTGGGCGCGCTCCGCCCCTTCGGCTTTGCGCTGTCGGGATGGAGCCGGTCACGGCACGTTATCGAGGGCGTGACCTGCCATGCGGGAGAGGCGGAACTGCCCGTGTTTCTGTCGGGCTGCGATATCCTGATCTGTCTTGTGCCTCTGACCGCCGAGACACGCGGCATTTTGTGCCGGAAAACTCTGTCGCAACTGCCGCGCGGTGCTGCGTTGATCAATGTCGGGCGGGGCGGACATCTGGTGGAGCATGATCTGCTGTCGTTCCTCGACGAGGAGCATCTTTCTGCGGCGATACTCGATGTGACCGAGCCTGAGCCACTGCCGGAACAGCATCCTTTCTGGGACCATCCGCGCATCCTGCTGACACCACATATCGCCAGCATGACGCGAGCGGACAGCGCAGCGCGAGCGCTGATCGCCAATATCCGGCGGCACCAGACCGGCCAAGCGATGGAAGGCGAAGTGACACGCGACCGGGGTTATTGAGCTGGCGATATTCTGTGCCGCATTTCCGCATGCGAAGACCATAAAGCAGCTATTTCCCGACCCGATCTCCGACCTGAACGGCCCACGGCAAACTATGCCGAAACCATGGTATAAAAGGTCCAAATCTGCGCTGCCCGCCAAGCCAATCGGAAACATGTTCCGGACAGCCCATGCCGTAATGGCTTCATCGAAACGGCCCACCGGCCACTCTCAACCAAGGGGGAGTTCCCACCCATGCCCAACTTCCGGCCCAAATATATCAGCTTCGACTGCTACGGCACGCTGACCCGTTTCCGCATGACCGAGATGGCGACCGCCTTCATGGCCGATCGTGTCGCGGCAGAGAACCTGCCTGCTTTCTGCAAGGATTGGAGCGCCTATCGGCTGGACGAAGTGCTGGGCGCCTGGAAACCCTATCAGGAAGTCATCCGCAATTCCGTTCGCCGCACCTGCAAGCGCTGGGGAGTCGAATATCGCGAAGCTGACGCCGACGCCGTCTATAATGCCGTGCCGACCTGGGGCCCGCATGAGGACGTGCCGGGCGGCCTGTCCAAGATCGGGGACAAGATCCCGCTCGTTATCCTGTCCAACGCGATGAACGACCAGATCCATCACAATGTCGGCATGCTGGGCGCCCCCTTCCACGCGGTCTACACCGCGCAGATGGCGCAGGCCTACAAGCCGCGCATGCAGGCGTTCGAATATATGTTCGACCAGCTCGGCGCGAAGCCCGAAGAGATGATGCACGTCTCCTCCAGCTTCCGTTACGACCAGAACACCGCGACCGACCTGCGCTTTGGCTGCCGCGTGTTCGTGGGCAGGGGGCATGAGCCGTCCAACGCCTTCTATCGCGACGTCGAAATCCCGCATATCGGCGCTCTGCCTGCGGTCGTGGGTCTCTGATTCCAGCGATGAACGCATCCCCCCTCTCCTATTGGCTGGCAAGCGCCCCGCCCTTTACGGGCGCGGCACAGGGCGCCGTTGAAGGGAAAGCTGACGTCGCCATTATCGGCGGCGGCTTTACCGGGCTTTCGGCGGCGCTCGCGCTGGCCAGGCGCGGCGCCAGCGTCATGCTGTTGGAGAAGGGGCGCGTCGTGGGCGAGGCTTCAGGGCGCAATGGCGGTCAGTGCAACAATGGCACGGCCCATGATTATGGCGCCCTCTCCGCCCGCTTCGGCAAGGATATCGCCAGGGCCTATTACGGCGCCCATGTCGATGCGGTCGATCTGGTCGAGCGGCTGGTTCGGGAGGAGGCCATTGATTGTGCCTTCAGTCGCTGCGGCCGGGTAAAGCTCGCCGCCAAACCGAAACATTATGAGAAGCTGGTGCGGGCGCATGATCTGCTTGCCAGAGAGGTGGACGAGAATGTCCGCCTCGTCCCCCCGGAACGCATTCGCGAGGAAGTGGGATCGGACGCCTTTCACGGCGCGCTGATCCAGACGACCAGCGCGCAACTGCATCCGGGGCGCTTTGGCGTGGGCCTTGCGGAAGCGGCGGCGCGGGCAGGCGCGAAGATTTATGAGCATGCCGAGGTTACCGGCCTGGAGCGGTCGGGCAGCAACGGGCCCGGAAACTGGCGGGTGACGACGCCCAGGGGGCAGATTACGGCTTCGCAGGTGCTGGTCGCGACCGGCGGAGCGCCTGCCGCCGCGCCCTTTGGCTGGTTCCGGCGGCGGATCGTGTCGGTGGGGAGCTTTGTCGTGGCGACGCAGCCGCTCGACGACGCGCTGATCGACAGCCTGCTGCCCGGTCGGCGCAACTATGTGACCAGCAAGAACATCGGCAATTATTTCCGCCTGACCGCCGACAACCGGCTGATCTTTGGCGGGCGGGCACGCTTTGCGATCAGCGATCCGCGCTCCGACCTCAAGAGCGGGCGCATTCTCGAACAGACGATGGGCGAGATTTTCCCGGCGCTGAAGGGCGTGGGCGTCGACCATGTCTGGGGCGGGATGGTGGACCTGACCGCCGATCGCCTGCCGCGCGCGGGCGAGCATGACGGGCTTTTCTATTCCATGGGCTATAGCGGCCATGGCGTGCAGATGGCGACCTATATGGGGCAGATGATGGCGCGGGTGATGGCTGGCGAGAATGCCGCCAACCCCTGGGACGGCCTCGACTGGCCCAGCGTCCCCGGCCACTTCGGCAAGCCATGGTTCCTGCCGCTCGTCGGCCTGTGGTACAAATGGCAGGATATCATCCATTGATGGACGACTTCTCCTTTTCACGGCGGGACATGCTGGGCGCGCTGGGAGCAGGACTGCTGCTGCCGGAGAACGCACTGGCCGCGCCGCCCCGGCCCCGCGTCGGCGGGCGCATAAGGGTGGCCAGCCTCTCCAGCTCGACCGCCGACACGCTCGACCCGGCCAAGGGTGCGCTGTCGACCGACTATATACGCCATTATATGTTCTACAACGGGCTGACCCAGCTCGACCGCAACCTGATCCCCCGCACCGCGCTGGCCGAGCGGATCGACAGCAGCGATCAGCGGAACTGGCATATCCGCCTGCGGCGCGGTGTGACCTTCCATGACGGCGCGACGCTGACGGCCAGGGATGTGGTCTGGTCGCTGCTGCGGCACAATGACCCGGCGACCGGCTCCAAAATGGCGACCATCGCCGAGCAGTTTGCCGAGGTGAAGGCGACGGGTCCGCTCGACCTGACGATCCGCCTCACCGGACCCAATGCCGACCTGCCGACCATCCTCGCCCAATCGCACTTCCTGATCCTGCGTGCGGGGACCAGGGATTTCCACAGCGCCAACGGCACAGGCCCCTATCGCTGCGCCCAGTTCCGCCCCGGCGTACGGACTCTCGCCCGGCGTAATCCGAACTACTGGCGCCACGGCAGGCCCTATCTGGAAGAGATCGAACTGATCGGCATCCCGGACGAGGTCAGCCGCGTCAATGCGCTGCTGTCGGGCGATGTGCAGCTGATCCTCGCGGTCAATCCGCGTTCGACGAAGCGTATCCGCGCCTCCCGCCGCCACGCCCTGCTGGAGAGTCAATCCGGCCTCTATACCAATCTCATCATGCGGCAGGACGGCGCGCCGACCAACAATCCCCATTTCGTCGCGGCAATGAAATATCTGATCGATCGGCCCCTGATCAAGCGGGCGCTCTATCGTGATTATGCGACGATCGCCAACGACCATCCGATTCCGCCCTTCCATCCCTATTATCGCGCCGATCTGCCGCAGACCTCGCTCGATCTGGACAAGGCGAAATGGCACCTTCAGCGTGCCGGACTGAACGGCGTGCGCCTGCCTGTCTATGCCTCCCCGGCTGCGGACGGGTCCGTCGACATGGCGTCGATCCTGCAGGAATATGGCTCGCGCATCGGGCTTAACCTGGCGGTCAACCGGGTGCCGGGCGACGGCTATTGGTCGACCCACTGGATGCGGCACCCGCTGACCTTCGGCAACACCAACCCGCGCCCGACCGCCGACCTGATCTTCAGCCTCTTCTACAAGTCCGATGCCGACTGGAACGAGTCCCGCTGGAAGAATCCGCGTTTCGACAGGCTGCTGCTGGAAGCGCGCGGCGAAGCGGATCAGGCCCGACGCAAGCAGCTGTACGGCGAAATGCAGGGGCTGGTGCATGACCGCTGCGGTGTCGCCATTCCGGTCTTCATCAGCCTGATCGACGGATATGACCGGCGCGTGAAGGGCCTGCAATCCATGTCCACCGGAGGTCTGATGGGCTATCAATTCGCCGAACATGTGTGGTGGGAAGGCTGATGGCTGGCGGTTCCTCCTCTTCCGGCGCAAGGGCCGCGCTTGCACTGATTGGCAAACGCTTCGCCTCATCGCTGCTGACGCTTCTGCTCGTGTCGGCGGTGGTGTTCACCATCGCCCAGCTTCTGCCCGGCGATGCCGCGCAGGAAGCGCTGGGTCAAAGCGCCACCCCTGAGCAGGTCGCCGCGCTGCGCCATGAAATGGGCCTCGATCGCCCGGCACCCGAACGCTATGTGAACTGGCTGGGAAGCATGGTAAGCGGCGATCCCGGCCAGTCGCTGGTCGCCAATCTCCCCGTGTCCGAAGTCATTTCCAGCCGCCTGCCCAACAGCCTGCTGCTGGCCGCGCTCAGCGCGCTGGTCGCGGTGCCCGTCGCGCTCGCCATCGGCATCGGTTCGGCCATGAACCGGGGCGGCAAGCTGGACCGGGCGCTCAATGTCTCGACCCTGTCCATGGTCGCGGTGCCGGAATTTCTGGTGGCGACGCTCGCCGTGCTGATCTTTTCGGTGAAGCTGCGCTGGCTGCCCTCCATCGCGCTGGTCGCGGACGATATGAGCTGGAGCGATTATCTGCGCGGTGCGGCCATGCCGATCCTCTGCCTCAGCATCGTCGTCATCGCCCAGATGGCCCGCATGACCCGCGCAGCCGTGATCGACCAGATGGACCGCCCCTATGTCGAAATGGCGGTGCTGAAGGGCGTGCCACCGGTCCGGGTCGTGCTGCGGCACATCATGCCCAATGCGGTCGCGCCGATCGTCAATGCGATGGCATTGAGCCTTTCCTATCTGCTGGGCGGAGCGATCATCGTCGAAACCATCTTCAACTATCCGGGCCTCGCGAGCCTGATGGTGAATGCCGTCACCAGCCGCGACATGCCCCTGCTGCAAGCCTGCGCCATGATCTTCTGCGCGGCCTACCTCATCCTCATGCTGATCGCGGACCTCACCGCCATCCTCGCCAACCCCAGGCTGCGCGCACAATGACTGCTTCTTCCCTCCGCTGGACGAAAACCCTTCCGCTGTCCGGCAGAATTGGCCTTTCGCTGGTGATCTTCTGGCTGATCGTCGCAATATTGGGGCCGGTGCTGGCGCCCTATCCGGTCGGTGCCTTCGTCGCCTATGACGTTTTCGACGGAATATCGGCGCAGCACTGGCTGGGGAGCGACTATCTCGGCCGCGACGTGCTGAGCCGTCTGCTGTCGGGCGCACGCTATACGGTCGGCCTGGCGGCGGCGGCGGCCATGCTGGCGAGCGCTACCGGCACGACGCTGGCGCTCACCGCTGCTGTGGGAGGCCCAAAGGTCGATGAACCGCTGTCGCGCTTCATGGACACGTTGATCTCGATCCCCTCCAAGATCTTCTCGCTGGTCCTGGTGGCTGCGTTCGGTTCCTCGCTGGCGCTGCTGCTGCTGATCGCCGCAGTAACCTACGTGCCGGGCAATTACCGCATTGCCCGCGCGCTGGCGGTGAACCTGGCGCAGATGGACTATGTGCAGGTCGCACGGGTGCGGGGGGAAGGACGCTTCCACCTCGCGTTGCGCGAGATCCTGCCCAACATGATCCATCCGCTGCTGGCCGATTTCGGGTTGCGCTTCGTGTTCATCGTATTGCTCCTCTCAGGTCTCAGCTTCCTCGGCCTCGGCGTGCAGCCGCCGGATGCGGATCTCGGCTCGCTGGTGCGCGAGAATATTTCGGGCCTCGGTGAAGGCGCGCTGGCGATCCTGATGCCGGCCGTCGCCATCGCGACGCTGACCGTGGGCGTCAACCTGCTGATCGATGGCCTCAAGGGGAAGCGCGTATGACCGCTCATGTCGAAGTGAAGGGTCTGCGCGTCACCGCCCGCAATGCGGCAGGAGAGAGCTTCCCCATCGTCAGCGATATCGACTTTTCGCTGGAGCGCGGCGAGGTGCTGGCGCTGATCGGGGAGTCCGGATCGGGCAAGACCACGATTGCACTCACCCTGCTTGGCCATGCGCGGCCGGGAGCGGTGATTGCGGGCGGCACCATCCGCGTTGGCGACTCCCAGATACTCTCGCTGGACGCCAAGGGCCTGACGGGGCTTCGCGGCAACCGCATCGCCTATATCGCGCAGTCGGCCGCCTCGGCCTTCAACCCTTCGCGCACGATCATGGATCAGGTGATCGAACCAGCGCTGATCCATAATCTGATGCCGCGTGCCGCCGCCGAAAAGAAAGCGGTCGAGCTGTTCCGCGCGCTCGCCCTGCCCTTCCCCGACACGATCGGATCGCGCTATCCGCACCAGCTTTCGGGCGGGCAGTTGCAACGCCTGATGGCGGCGATGGCGCTCGTCACCGATCCTGAGCTGGTGATTTTGGACGAGCCGACCACTGCGCTCGACGTCACCACCCAGATCGAGGTGTTGCGGGCCTTCAAGGCAGTGGTGCTGGAGCGCGGCGCGACCGCCATCTACGTGTCGCATGACCTGGCGGTCGTGGCGCAGATGGCGGATCAGATCGTGGTGCTCAATCAGGGCCGCATTCGCGAAAAAGGCAGCGCCGATCAGATACTGCACCGTCCTGCCGACGATTATACGAAAACGCTGATGGCGGCCGCCCGGCCCGCGGTAAGGCCCGCGCCGAAACAGGCCGGCATACCAGCCGCGCCGCTGCTCGAAATCCGCGACATGACGGCAGGCTATGGCAGGATCGGCAAGGATGGCCGTCCGCGCATCCCTGTGCTGCGCGACATCAACCTCAAGATGGAGCGTGGCGCGACCCTGGGCGTGATCGGGGAGTCCGGTTCGGGCAAATCCACCATGGCGCGGGTGATCGCGGGGCTGCTGCCTCCCTCGCAGGGCGAGGTGCTGCTCAATGGCGAACCGCTGCCGCCGGGCCTGAAAGGGCGCAGCCGCGACCAGTTCCGGCGTGTCCAGCTGGTGTTCCAGAATGCCGATACAGCGCTCAACCCCGCCCACTGCGTGGGCCAGATTCTCTCTCGCCCGCTGGCCTTCTATCATGACCTCAAGGGAAACGCGGCACGGCTTCGGGTGCTGGAACTGCTCGACCTCATCCGCCTGCCCGCTTCGGTTATCGACCGGCGCTGCGGCGATCTGTCGGGCGGGCAGAAGCAGCGCATCAATCTCGCTCGCGCGCTGGCGGCGGATCCCGACCTGATTCTCTGTGATGAGGTGACCTCGGCGCTGGACACCGTGGTCGGTGCGGCGATCCTCGACCTGATGGCAGAGCTGCGCAGGGAACTGGGCGTCGCTTACATGTTCATCAGCCACGATATTTCGACGGTGCGCGCAATCTGCGACGACATCCTCGTCCTCTATTCGGGCAATATGGTCGAGATGGGCAGACGCGAAGGCTTCCGGGAGGCGCCCTTCCATCCCTATACCGACCTGCTGATCGGATCGGTGCCGGAAATGCGCGCCGGATGGCTGGAGGAAAGCGGCGCCGCCCGCTCCCTGCCCCTCATCGGCGCCCCGGCGGAAGAGGTCGAGCTCTGCCGGTTCCTGCCGCGCTGCGCAGCCCGGATCGACGGGGTCTGCAACGTCCTTGCCCCGCCGCGCCACGCGCTCGCCAAGGGCAACAGCATTTTGTGCCATCATGGAGAAGAGAGTTTGACGAAAGTTCAGGGGGTAGCCGCATGAGCGCGCGCTTCGTTCGTCTGGGCGAGACTGAGCGCCCTCCGGTCACGCTGCATGTCGACGGCCAGCCGATCACGGCGCTGGAGGGCGACACGCTGATGGTGGCGCTGCTGAGCGCAGGCGGGACCTTGCGCCAGTCCGAGTTCGGCGATGGCCGCCGGGCAGGCTTCTGCCTGATGGGCGCCTGTCAGGATTGCTGGGTGTGGACGGCAGGCGGCGACCGCCTGCGCGCCTGCTCCACCCTTGCTTCTGCGGGTCAGCGCATCCTCACCAGACAGCCGGAGGCGACATGGCCGAACCTCGCATAATCGTCGTCGGCGCGGGACCGGCCGGCGTTCGCGCAGCCGAGGCTGTGGTGATGGCCGGCCTGCGCCCCATCGTCATCGACGAAGCGCGGCGCGCGGGGGGGCAGATCTACCGCCGCCAGCCCGAGAATTTCACACGGCCTTATGAGAAGCTCTACGGCACGGAAGCCGGCCTGGCGAAGGCAGTTCACGACAGTTTCGATGCGCTGAGGGGTCGGATCGACTATCGGCCGGAGACTTTGGCGTGGAACATCGCCGGCGGGCAGCTGTGGACAGCGCAGGGCAATGTTCAGGAGGCGCTGCCCTTTGACGCGCTGATCCTCTGCACCGGCGCGACCGATCGGCTGATGCCGGTCAAGGGCTGGAACCTTGCGGGCACATACAGCCTTGGCGGGGCGCAGGTTGCGCTGAAATCGCAGGCGGTATCCATCGGGCATGAAGTGGTCTTCATGGGGTCCGGGCCGCTGCTCTATCTCGTCGCCTCGCAATATGTGGAGGCAGGGGCAAAGGTGGCCGCGGTGCTGGATACCTCGCCGGCGGGCGCGCGGATCAAGGCACTGCCCGATCTGATGGCGCAGCCTGCGGTGTTGTGGAACGGTATCAGGCTCACGCGTGCGCTGAAGAAGGCCGGCGTGCCGGTGCATCACCGGATAACGCCGGTCGAGATCATGGGCGAGGCGAACAGCGGCGTCAGCGCCGTGCGGTTTCGCGACGCATCGGGCGTGGAAAAGACGATCGGCTGCGATGCGGTAGCGGTCGGCTATCATCTGCGGCCTGAAACGCAATTGGCGGACCTTGCCCGTTGCGAGTTCGCGTTCGATCCCGGCACCCGTCAATGGCTCCCCCGACGCGACGAGGATGGTCGAGCCAGCACGGAGGGCATCTATCTGGCCGGCGACGGGGTAAAAATCCTCGGCGCGCGTGCGGCGGAGGCAAGCGGAAAGCTGGCCGCGCTGGCGGCGCTTTCCGACTTTGGCCTCCCGGTCGATGGCGCCGCGATGACAGCGCTGCGCCGTGATGTGGCGGGCTATGCCAGGTTCGCTCGCGGTCTGGCCAAGGCTTTCCCCTGGCCCGCCCATCAGGCCGCCGCCCTCCCGGACGAGGCGATCGTCTGCCGTTGCGAAGCCGTCAGCGCGGGCGACCTGCGTTCCGTCATGCGTGAAACCGGCGCCATCGAAGCCAATCGCGCCAAAGCCTTCAGCCGCGTCGGCATGGGACGCTGTCAGGGCCGTTATTGCGGCCTCGCGGCGACGGAAATCATCGCGGCCCAAGCCAAAATCCCGGTCGAGCAGGTCGGCCGTCTGCGGGGGCAAGCGCCAGTCAAGCCACTGCCCATCGCCATCGGAGAAGAAGAAGCATGAGCGTGGCAAGTGACGTCATCATCGTGGGTGGCGGTCTCATGGGATCTTCGGCGGCGCTGTTCCTGCGCGGCCATGGTCTGTCGGTCACGTTGCTGGAAACCGACCTGATCGGACGGCAGGCGAGCGGCACCAATTTCGGCAATGTCCGGCGCCAGGGCCGTGCCCTGCACCAGTTGCCCCTCGCCAACCGCGCCCTCGCCATCTGGCGCAAATCGCGTGAATTGCTCGGCGCGGATGTAGAATATCTTCAGTCTGGGCATATCCGCGTCTGCTACCGCGACCGGCCGGAACTCGTCGGCGCGATGGAGGACTATGCCGACAAGGCGCGGCTTGAAGGGCTGGACCTAGAACTCCTCACCGGCAACGCGCTGCGGGCGAAATTTCCCTTTTTCGGGGCCGATGTGTTGGCAGGATCCTACTCCGCGATGGACGGCCATGCCAATCCCCGCCTCGCCGCGCCCGCCTTTGCGCGGGCGGCGCAGCGTATGGGCGCGGCGATCCATGAGAACAGCAAGATTGTGGATGCGCAAAAGGTGGGCGACGATTTCCTCGTCACCGCAGAGGATGGCCGGACGTTCCGCGCACCGGTCCTGCTGATCACCGCAGGCGCCTGGGGCAATGCGTTGTCTTCGCAATTTGGCGAATCGGTGCCCATCGTTCCCAAAGGGCCGAATATGAGCGTCACTGAACCGGTGCCCTACGCGATCCATCCGGCCGTCGGGGTGATGACTCCGCTGGAGGAGGAAACGGTCTACTTCCGGCAGGTGGCGCGCGGTAACATCGTGCTGGGCGGGTCGACGCGCGGACCTTCCTATCCGGACGAGTATCGCAGCTATGTGCTGCCGCAGAACACGCTCAGCCAGTTGAAACACATCAGACGTCTTGCCCCCGCTCTGGGCAAGCTCAACATCATTCGCGTCTGGTCGGGCATCGAGGGCTACATGCCCGACAGCCAGCCGGTCATGGGGCCAAGCGCGACGACGAGCGGGCTTTATTATGCCTTCGGCTTTTCGGGTTCCGGGTTCCAGATCGGGCCGGGCGTAGGCGAAACGATGGCCGAAATCATCGCCAGGGGCAGCACGGACATTCCAATGGAGCCGTATAGAATTGGGCGGTTTGCGGAATAGAGCGACATGCTCCAATTCTCATACCCCGTCATCGCCGCCTGCACGGGGATGACGGGGGAAACGGGGCTGTCCGCGCCTTAAAACTCGATCAACGCAGTCTTGGTCTTGAGGTTGGCCATATAGGCCTCGCGCCCCAGATCCTTGCCAATGCCGGACTGCTTGTAGCCGCCTGTCGGCAGGATGAAGTCATTGCTTCGGCCATAACGGTTTACCCAGACCGTCCCCGCCTCCAGCGACCGCGTGGCCCTGAGCGCCAAGGCGACATCGCCGGTGTGGACCCCCGCCGCCAACCCATAATCGCTGTCGTTGGCGAGAGCGTAGGCCTCTTCCTCATCGGCGAAGGTCTGGACCGTCAGCACCGGTCCGAAAATCTCGCCCTGCACGGCTTCGCTCTTCTGGTCGACATTGGCCAGCAATGTAGGCGCGAAATAGCTGCCCTCCTGCGGGGCCGTTGCCCGGCCGCCCCCGGCCAGCACCTCTGCGCCTTCAGATATGGCGCGCTTGACGATGCCGTCCATCCGGTCGAGCTGGCCTTCGGAAATGATCGGCCCCATTGTCGTGTCCGTGCGCCAGGTCGGACCGGCCTTGTGCGCGGCGAAGGCGGCGAGGATGCGGTCGATCACCTGATCCGCGACCTTTTCCTGCACCAGCAGCCGCGATCCGGCGACGCAGACCTGCCCGGCGTTGAGCGTGATCGCCCGCGCGACGATCGCCGCCGCCCTGTCCAGCCGGGCTTCGTCCAGCCCGGCATCGGCAAAGACGATCTGCGGGCTTTTGCCGCCCAGTTCCAGCGTCACCGGCTTGGGTCCGGTTTCCGCGCAGGCCGCCATGATCGCCGCGCCCGTCCGGGTGGATCCGGTGAAGGTCACTTTCGCCACTTCCGGGCGACGAACCAGCGGATCGCCCACCGATCGGCCATCGCCCTGCACGATGTTGAACACACCTGCGGGCAGCCCCGCCTCGATCGCCAGTTCCGCAAGCCGGACAATGCTGAACGGCGTCATTTCGGACGGCTTCAGCACGACGCTGTTTCCCGCCGCAATGGCCGGCGCAATCTTCCAGCCCGCCATCACCAGCGGCAGGTTCCACGGCGCGATCGCCGCGACCACGCCATAGGGCTCCGCAATCGTCAGCCCCAGCTTGTCAGGCGTGGTCGCCGCCACTTCGCCGCCGATCTTGTCAGCCCATTCCGCGTAGAAGCGGATCGTCTCGGCAGTGTAGCTCAAATCCCAGGCGTTAATTTCGTTGATCGTGCGCGTGGAACCCAGCGCCTCCAGCGGCGCGAGGTTCGCCGCATCCGCCTCGATCAGATCGGCCCAGCGGCGCAGCACCTTCATGCGGCCGCGCGGGTCGGTCTGCGCCCAGCCGCTTTTCTTATAGGCGGTCTGCGCATTTTCCACCGCTTCGGCCAGCTGGTCTGCATCGGCGCCGTCCAGGTCCGCCTGCACCCGGCCGTCCGAGGGACGCCGCACCGTGATCGCGCTCCCCCGCCCTTCGATCCGGCGGCCGCCAATGAAGTTGTTGGCCTTTGCCAGACTGATGAGGTCGGGGTTGAAACCGGTCACGGCATAATCTCCTTCAGCACGCCTTCCCTATAAAATAGGGTTGCCCGGCGGCATTTGTGGCAATTGCGCTGGAAAGACTGCGCGATATTCTTCCAAAAAAAATGCGAAGGCAGCAGCCAATGCTTATGGGCTGACCATAATGTCCCGGTCATTGATTCATGACCAAGGGCGGGCACCCCTTCCCGCCAAGGAGCAAAACGCATGGCGACAGGCATAAAGGCGATGGTGGATCTGCGGCGCATGACCGCAGAGGATTTGACCGCCGCCCACGACCTTTCCCTCGAACAGAAATGGCCGCACCGGGTCGAGGATTGGGAGATGCTGTTCCAGCTCGGCTTCGGCTATGTGGCGGAACGCACCAATGCGGATGGTAAGCCGGAGGTGATCGGCACCGCCATGGCGTGGCTCTATGGCGATGATGCCGCGACTTTGGGCATGGTGATCGTTTCTCCAAAGGCGCAGGGCATGGGTATCGGCCGCCGCCTGATGGATGCGGTGCTGAACGATCTGGGCGACCGCACGGTGCTGCTCAACGCGACCGATGAGGGCGCGCCGCTCTATCGCAAGCTGGGTTTTCATCCGATCGGTCCGGTATTCCAGCATCAGGGTGCGGCCTTTGCAGTGCCCATGGCGGAACTTATCCCGGATGAACGCGTCCGCCCGCTCGGAAGCAAGGATATGGCTGTGCTGCGCGATCTTGCCCGGCAGGCCACAGGCATGAACCGTGATGCATTGCTCGATGC
>NZ_JBHIWJ010000072.1:0-20428 GCF_041987595.1 Sphingobium sp.
GGCCGGGCGAAACGACGCGGAGCCTGCTCACGGCTTGCCTTGCCCCCGACATGTTCCCGCTGGCGACCCAGATCCGCTTCGCATGCGTGCAGGCGCAGGAGGGGGTGTTTCGGCTGAGGCAGGAGCCTTTCCCCGCATCGATCGGTTTAATGCTGGATGAGGGGCGCAATGCGGCCGAATGCCCCGGCACCATCGCTGACGCGCTTTCGGCGATCGCGGCGACCATTGCCATCGTCGAGGGTGCGGCGGCAGAAGCGCCCGAAATCGACCCCACCACGCCGATCGCGCACCAGTTGCCGCAGGGCATGGTGTTCGATCTCACGGCGGAGCAGTATGTTCGCGACTGGGCGCTGCCGCAATTTTATTTCCATGTCATGGCGGCCTATGCGATTCTGCGCGCCCAGGGCGTCGAACTGGGCAAGGCCGATTATGTCGCGCATATGTTCGCCTATCTGCGTCCCGGCGCCCCTTCCTCCTCATGAGGGGGCACTGCATCCGGGATCCCGGAGCGACTGTCATAAAAATGCAATCAATATGTCACTGACAGGTCATCGAAATGACATAGCTGCGCCTCGCCACTAACAGGGGAGTTGGCAGTGACAGGATTGAAGTTCGGGCGCGCCGTGTTGACGGCGGGCCTGCTGGGGCTGGCGCCGGAAACGGCGCAGGCGCAAAGCAACGCCGAGTTGCAAACCCAGATCAATGAGCTGAAGGCGCAGGTGCAGGCGCTGACCGCTGCGCTTGCCGCGAGCAGGGATGGCGCCGCCTCCGCTGCCGCCTCCGCCGCGCCTGCGGCCAGCGCTTCTCCGCCACCGGCCGCGCTTGCCGCCGCGCCCGGCGAGCCGCCAGCCGCCTCGCCAGCCGCGGCCTCGCCATCCAGATCCAAGGCCTGGTACGAGCGTCTGTCGCTGCGCGGCTATACCCAGATGCGCTACAACGCTTTCCTCTCGGGCGATGATACCGCCCCGACGGGTCAATCCCGTCTGCGGTCGGTGCATGACGGTTCGATCTCGGATCGCGGCGGCTTTTCGTTGCGGCGCGCGCGGCTGGTGCTGCAAGGCGACGTTTCCGACCGGGTCTCTCTCTATCTCCAGTCCGACTTCGCCACCGCCGTAAACAATCAGGCGGGCAGCGAGCGCCGCGAGGGCTTTGCCCAGCTGCGCGACGCCTATGCCGACATTTTCCTCGACAAGGAAAAGAGTTTCCGGCTGCGGCTTGGCCAGTCGAAAGTCCCCTACGGCTGGGAGAATATGCAAAGCTCGTCGAACCGGCTGACGCTGGACCGCAGCGACGCGATCAACAGCGCCGTTCCCGGCGAGCGCGATCTGGGCGTCGTGGGCTACTATACGCCGCCGTCGGTCCAGAAGATCTGGGACCGGCTGGCGCATGACGGGCAGAAGCTGTTCGGCAACTATGGCGCCTTCGGTATTGGCGCCTTCAACGGGCAGGGCATCAACAGGACGGAACAGAATCGCGGGCTGATGAAGGTTGCCTTCGCGACATGGCCGTTCGAACTGGACGGCCTTGGCGATGGGCTTGCCGGTCAGGTGATCGAAATCGGCGGGTCGGCGATGCTGAACAAGGTGCAGCCCGAACTGCGCAGCGGATCGATCAGTCCGGTCGTCTATAATGACAGGCGCGTCGGCATCCATGCCATGCTCTATCCGCAGCCCTTCGGTATTCAGGCCGAATGGAACTGGGGCAAGGGGCCGGAATATGATCGCGACAGCCAGTCGATCGGGACGAAGGCCCTGAACGGCGGCTATGTCCAGCTGATGACCCGCCTGCCCACGGACTCGATCGGCGCGGTGATGCCCTATGGCCGCTGGCAATATTATCGCGGGGGTTGGAAGGCAGGCACCAACGCCCCGCGCCTGGAAACCGACGAACTGGAGCTGGGCGTCGAATGGCAGCCGTGGAAGGCGCTGGAAATCACTCTGGCCTTCGCCCGGATGAAGCGGGCAGAGGCCGATGAACGCCGCGCCGGGCGGGCCGAAGGCAATCTCATCCGTACGCAGGTGCAGTGGAATTACTGAAACTGGCCGGGCGGCCCCCTCGCGTGACGGGGGCCGCCTTCAGCCCGCCTGCCTCATGATCCGGCGACCGGAACCGGGCTGAGCGGCTTGACCTCCCGGATGACGACCAGCGTCTTGAACGTGCGGACCCGTTCGTTCGCGGCAAACAGGCGCTGCGCAAGATTGTCATAGCCCTCCATGTCCCGCGCCACGATCCGCAGCGCGAAGTCATGATCGCCGGTGACGTTCCAGGCTTCCAATATTTCCGGTTCGCGGCGGAATATCTCCATCATCTCGTTCATCGTGTGCGCATTTTCGCGCTCCAGCGAGATGAGGACGATCATCGACAGGGGCCAGCCGACATTTTTCGGGCGGACGACCGCGATCTCGCGTTCGATGATGCCGCTGGCTCGCAGGCGGCGGATGCGCCGGTAGCAGGCCGGGGGCGACAGGCCGACCGCTTCCGCCAGCGCCGGAACGGGGCGCTGTGCGTCCGCCTGCAACAGTTCGATCAGCTTCCGGTCGAACGAATCAAGGGGATCGATTTTCATTCCTTTCGCATGGTATCCGATAAATTTTATCGCCAAAGCGCAAAAAATGAGCGCCCTTATCACGCTGGCCGGGGTAGCCATACGGCGTCCTTCTACTGATGATCGAGCGTCCCAATGTCCACCCTTGCAGCGCCGCGGCCCGTTGCCGCGCGAGTCGATTTCATCGCCCTCGGCGCGCTTTCCCTGTCGCTGCTGTCCGTGACGTGCGGCGCGACGCTGGCCAAGCGCCTGTTTCCGCTGGTGGGTCCGGAGGGTGCCACGACGCTGCGCCTTATCGTCGGCGCCATTGCCCTGTCCGTGGTGTTCCGGCCATGGCGGCTGGACCTGAAGGCGGGATGGCGGCCGCTGCTGGCCTATGGCGTGGTGCTGGGGGTCATGAACCTCTCCTTCTACAAGGCGCTGTCTTACATTCCGCTGGGGCTGGCGATCGCGATCGAGTTTACCGGCCCGCTCACCGTCGCGCTGCTGACGTCCCGGCGGAAGCTGGATTTCCTCTGGATCGGTCTCGCGCTGCTTGGTCTGGCGACCATCCTGCCGGTCTGGGGCGGGGAATCCCGGATCGACTGGCGCGGGATTGCGCTGGCGTTGATCGCGGGGGCATGCTGGGGCGGCTATATCCTGATCGGCAGGCGCGCCGGGCGCATCCACGGGCCTGCCGCCTCTGCCGGCGGCATCATCGTGGCGGCCCTGCTGGCGGCGCCGGTCGGGATCGTCCATGCCGGGTCCGCGCTGCTCAGCCCGCATGTGCTGCTGCTTGGCGTGGGCGTAGGCATCGTCTCCAGCGCGATCCCTTATTCGCTGGAGATGGTGGCGTTGCCCCGGTTGCAGTCGAACACGTTCGGCATCCTGATGAGCGCCGAGCCTGCGGTTGGGGCGGTGATGGCATTGCTGCTGATAGGGGAGGTGCTGACGCCCGTTCAGTGGCTGGCGATCGGGCTGATCATCTGCGCGTCGATCGGCACGGCGGTCACCTCCCGATCGGGCGAGGTCATCGATCAGCCCGGATAATCGCTGGCGTTCGTCCTGACGGGATTGCGCGCCAACTCAGCAGCACGCCGCCCAGGATCATGGCCATGCCGATAAGGTGATAGCCAAGCAGCGGCTCGTTCAGGATCAGCGCGGCCAGGATCGCGCCGAACAACGGCATCAGGCTGATGGTCTGCCCCGCGGTGCTGGCCCCGACATGAGCGACCGCCGCATTGAACAGCAGATAGGCGAGGATCGAGGGGAAGATCGCGACATAGGCCACCGCCGCCGCGACATCTGCCGTCCAGCGCATGCGGGCGATCGCGTCCGCCTCGCTCAGGGCGCCCGCGCCCATGACGAGCGCGCCGATTGCGAAGGTGACGAACAGAAAGGCCAGCGGGTCGACCGGCGGGCGCAGGCGCAGGCAGGCCGTATAGACCGCCCAGCCGCAACAGCCGCACAGCACCAGAAGGTCGCCCAGCCCAAGGCGCAATTGCAGGATGCCCGACAGGTCGCCCCTGAACACGATGAAGATGACGCCCAGCGTCGACAGCGCGATTCCCCAGATCTGGCGCAAGGGAACGCGGTCGCCGAAACCGATGCGGCTCACGATGACCACGAGGGTCGGGATCAATCCCTGCAATAGCAGCCCGTTGGATGCCGTGGTGTAGCGAAGGCCGGAATAGAGAAAGCCGTTGAAGGCGGCGACGCCCGCCAGCCCCAGCAGCAGGGTGGCGCGCCAATGGCTGCGCAGAAGCGCGGCGGAGGCGCGCAATCGGGGCAGGGCGAAGGGCGCCAGAATCAGCAGGGCAAGGACCCAGCGGCCAAAGGCCAGGGTCAGGGGCGGGATCTCGCCCCTTACGGCGCGGCCGACGATGGAATTGCCCGCCCAGAAGATCATGGTGACGCCCAGCATGGCATAGGCCCGCACCTGCATGTTCAACCCCGGCAATATCATCCTCCGCCGTCCTGTGCGGGCGGACCTTTACGTCTGCGGAGTCCGCCCCGCCAGTTCTTATTGCGCTTTCTTATTGCGCGCTGGCGATATGCTGGGCGACGAGATCGCGGAAGGCGCCCACCAGCCCCCCGCCATTCTGACCCGTCCATACCAAATCAAGATCGAGGCCGACCCGCAACTCGCGGACGGGGCGCAATAGGACGTCGGGGGGCAGGGTGAAGCGGACGGAGGCGTTGACCAGCCCCAGTCCCATTTTTTCGCGGACGAGGGCGATTTGCAGCCTTTCCGAATCCACCTGAATGACGGGGCGGGGCGTGAAGCCGCTGGCATGGCAGTGCGCAAGCAATTTGCTTTGGGACAGCCAGTGCCGCTCCGCCGATACGGCGACGAACGGCTCGTCCATGATGTCGGTCACCGAAATCGACGGTCGACGGGCCAGCGGATGATCGCCGGGCAAGGCCAGCATGAAATCGTCCCGGCCGATGGGCAGATGGTCCAGTTCCGACATGGCGGCTGGCCGTTCAATCACGAAACCCGCATCGATCTGCCGGTTTCGCAGCGCCCGGAACTGTTCCATCGACGTCATCATCGTTGCCCTGAGCAGTACGGCGGGATGCCGTTTCACAAATTCGGCGAGGCCGAGGATCACGGTCGGGTGGCGCACGGCTAGTTCGTTGACGCCGATGGTGAGTGAACCCAGCGATCCCGCAGCCGCCAGCCGGGCCTGGCCGAAAGCATTGTCGACCTGCGCCAGAGCGTCGCGCGTCTCGTCGAAAAAGACGCGCCCCACCGGCGTCATGTGAACGCCATGCGCCGATCGTTCCAGCAGTGGCGCGCCGATCCTTTCCTCCAGTTCGGCGATATGCCGCGACAGGGCGGACTGGGCGACGTTGAGCGCCGCGGCTGCCCGGCTGAAGCTCTGATGCTCCGCCACCGCGATGAAATATTTGAGCTTGTGCAAGGACATAGGCTGCATTTCCCTTCGCTGCCCGGCTGAATATCTCATTTTGAGATATGATGCACGCACATCGCTATTGGACGGATGGAAGGGCCTTGCCCACAATCCGGCAAAAGGCGCTGCAAAAACAAGGCGCCGCCGGAGAGAGACTTTGGGCCCAACCCCGCCCCGCAGGATCACGCAGGTCGCGTTCGCAACGCGCGATCTGGACGCCAGCATGGCCTTTTACGCCCGGCATCTGGGCATTGGGCCGTGGTTCGTGCTGCCCGTCGCCCGCTTTGCCGGGACGCGCTTTTTGGGAGAGCCTTGCGCCGCCGAGGTGCGGGTCGCCTTCGCCAATAATGGCAACATGGAATTCGAGATGGTGCACCAGCTGGACGACACCCCCTCGATCTGGAGCGATTTTCTGGGGGACGGGCCGGAGCGCGAGCGTTTCCACCATGTCTGCGAACGCACCCATGATTTTGCCGGAAGCGAGCAGCGCCTGCTGGCGGAAGGCTATGCGCCGGTGATGCAGGGTGCGACGGTGCGCGGGCGCTTCACCTATTTTGCCCATCCCGGCATGGCCGGCACCTATCTGGAGCTGCTGGAAAGCACCCCGTCCCGCGAAGCGATGTATGCCCATATCCTGCTGCATGGGCAGGCATGGGACGGCACGGACCCGGTCCGGCCGCTGCCGCCGCTTTGACCGCCCTTCCCGAATGGAGCCGAACGAGATGAAG
The DNA here is from genome assembly GCF_041987595.1 of Sphingobium sp. Lineage (GTDB taxonomy): Bacteria > Pseudomonadota > Alphaproteobacteria > Sphingomonadales > Sphingomonadaceae > Sphingobium. Next base: position 6,171 of record NZ_JBHIWJ010000072.1, read on the forward strand.
GCCGAAAAGCAGATCATTCTGGGCGCGCTGGACTGTTTCGCGCCGGGCTTTCTGGCGCAGGGCATGTGGGCGCACCCGGCGGATCGCACGGCGGATTTCAATAATCTGTCCTACTGGACGGACTATGCCCGGCTGCTGGAGAGCGGCCTGTTCGACCTGCTCTTTCTGGCCGATACGGTCGGCGTCTATGATGTGTTCGGCGGGTCGCGCGAGGCCGCGCTGCGGTTGGGCGTGCAGGTGCCGATCAACGATCCGTTCGTCCTGATCGCGGCGCTGGCCGGAGCGACCGGCAATCTGGGTCTCGCCGCGACCGGAAACCTGCTTTACGAGCCGCCCTATCTGTTCGCCCGGCGTCTATCCACGCTCGATCATCTGACCGGCGGCCGTGTGGGCTGGAACATCGTGACGGGCATATTGGCCAGCGGCGCCAAAGCCTTCGGGCGCGACCTGATGGGCCATGACGAGCGCTATGATTTTGGCGACGAGTTCATGGAGATCGTCTATCGCCTCTGGGAACATTCGTGGGACGATGACGCGGTCGTGCAGGATCGCGCCCGGCAGATCTTCACCCGGCCGGACAGGGTGCATGAAGTCGCCTTCCATGGCCGGCATCTGCAGATGTCGGGCATCCACCTGACCGCGCCGTCCCCGCAACGTACGCCGGTGCTGTTCCAGGCGGGCGCATCGGGCCGGGGCAAGCAGTTTGCCGCCCGGCACGCCGAATGCATGTTCGTGAACGGCACGTCGCGGGCATCGCTGGCCCGCGCGGTCGCGGACATGCATCAGGCGCTGGCGGCGCAGGGGCGCAGGCCGGATCAGGTCCGCATCCTTGCCGGGCTGACGGTCATCGTCGCCGACACGCAGGCGCAGGCGCGCGAGAAGCAGGAAGCGTTCCGGGCGGCGGCCAGCGCGGAAGCCACGCTGGTCCATGCATCGGGCGGGTTGGGCGTCGACCTGTCCCGCTACCCCTATGACGGCGAGATCGAATATAGCGAGACCGACGCCAACCGGACGCTGATGGAAAATCTGACGCGCCAGCCCGACGGCAGCCGCGTCACCATTCGACAGGTCGCGGAAAATATGTCGCTCTCCTCCCGCAATCTGCTGATCGTCGGCGATGCCGACAGCGTTGCGCAGGAGATGATCGCGATCGTCGCCGAAACCGGGATCGACGGCTTTAATCTGGCGCGCGTGCTGATGCCGGACTCGCTGGAGGATTTCGTGCGCCTTGTCGTGCCCCGCCTGCAGGAACGTGGCGCCTACAAAACGGAATATCGGCCGGGAACCCTGCGCGAGAAGCTGGGGCTGGGCGAGGGCGCCCGGATCGCCGCCAACCATTATGGCCGCCATCTGGGGCAGGAGGGCGACGTCGCGGGCTGAAGGGCGCGACGAAGGAAATTCAAAACAAAAATGTTGATGGGAAGGGGATATATTATGAAGAGGGAGTGTCTTTCCATGCGCCGTCGTCTGGCGCTGCTTTTGCTGGCAGGCGGCGCGGCGATGCCGGTTCCGCTGCTCGCCCAGGCACCGGCCCGGCCCGACGCGACCGGCGCCGCAAATGATCCCGGTGCCGACATCGTCGTCACCGGATCGCTGATCAAGCAGTCCTCCACGCCATCGCCCACCGATGTCGTGAGCGCCCAGAACATCGAGACGCGCGGCATCGTCAACGCATCGGAACTGGTGCGCGCCGTATCGGCCAATGCGGGGTCGGAATCGCAGGTCGATTCGCTCAACCAGACGCTGACCGCCGGCACTGCGCAGTTCAACCTGCGCAACCTTGGCCTTGGTTCGACGCTCGTGCTGCTCAATGGCCGTCGCCAGACGCTCAGTGCCGTTGCCTCGATCGACGGCAGTACCTTTGTGGACATCAATTCGCTGGTGCCGCTGATCGCCATTCAGCGGATCGAAACGGTCAAGGATGGAGGCGCCGCGACCTATGGGTCCGACGCGGTGGCGGGCGTGGTGAACTTCATCACCCGCAAGTCGGTCGACGGCCTTGAGGTGAACGGCCGCACCTATTTCATGGATGGTGCGCAACAATATTCGGTGGAGGGGATCACTGGCTTCAGGCTGGGCGGCGGCGATCTGGTGCTGGCGGCGTCCTATTATGCCAGCACGCGCCTCGCGAGCTATGAACGCAGCTTCAGCCGGGCACGCACGTTCGGCCGTCCCAGCTGGCATTCGGTGTCCAGCTATGGCCAGCCCGGCTCCTATTATGTGCCGAGCCAGAACCGCTATGTGCCCGACCCCGATTGCACCAACGCGGCCTTCCCGGACAGCTATCGCAATTCTGCGGCCGACACATTCTGCCGCTTCGACTTTTCCGACTTCTATGATCTGCTGCCCAAGGAACAGCGCGCGCAGGTCTTTGCTTCCTATAATGCCGATCTGGGCGGCGGCACCAAGCTGACGCTGGAAGGGGCCTATGCCTACACCAATTCGGAGACGACATCCTCTCCCTCCTTCCCGATCCTGTCGATCAGTCCGGTGGTGCCGGCCAGCAATCCCTATAATCCCTTTGGCGAAGATGTGCTGTTCCGCGGACGCGTGCGGGGGGCCGACTATGGTCCCACCATCACCATAAACCGCTACAACACCTTCCGTCTGGCCGCGGGGCTTGAAGGCAAACTGACCGACAACTGGAGCTGGAATGCGGCTGCGACCTACAGTCAGCAGACGGTTCTGTATGACAAGCCGGACACGATCTCCTCCCGCCTGACGGCGGCGCTGGGCGGATTCGGCGGTCCGGCCTGCAACGCCTCGACGGGAACGGCCGGGGTGGGCGGCTGCCAATATTTCAACCCGTTCGGGACCGCGACGCTGGACGCTTCGAAGGCGAACAGTCCCGAATTGATGAGCTGGCTGTTCGGATCGACGGACATGCACGGCAAGAGCACGCTGGCGACCGTCGAGGGCGTGGTGAGCGGGGACCTTTTCGACTATAGCGGCGGCACGGTCGCCAGCGCATTTGGCGTTCAGTTCCGCGGCAGCACATTCCGGCATGACTGGAGCGATCTGGTCAATGCGGGTGAATTGATCACTCTGGGGCAGGCGCCCGATTTCTCAGGCGACCAGAAAGTCTATTCGGCCTTTGGCGAACTGCGCATCCCCTTTGGCGACCATGTCGAGGCGCAGGCTTCGGGTCGGTTCGAGAAATATGAATCGAGCTTCAGCAATTTCAGCCCGAAATTCTCGCTGCTTGCGCGGCCTGTCGATTGGCTGTCGTTGCGCGGTTCCTATGGCAAGGCGTTCCGCGCTCCTTCCATCTATCAGACCGTCGCGGTGCAGAGTTCGCAACCCTCGGTTAATGACGGGGGCACCTTCGTCTTCGTCAATACGCAGGCGCAGGGCAATCCCGATCTGCGGCCGGAAAAGTCGACCAACTACAATCTGGGCTTTACGGTCCGGGCAGGCCGGCAATTCGACCTGTCGCTCGATTATTATTCGTTCGACTATCAGGACCTGATCGTGAAGGAAAATCCGCAGGTCATCATCAATCAGGAACGGGCGGATACGGCCGCGGGTCTGACCAATACTCCTGCGCAACAGCGGGTCGTGCGGGATTCGCTGGGCGCGCTGCGGCTGGTGAAGATCAACTTCATCAACGCGTCCGCGGTCAAGACCAAGGGTCTGGACCTGGCCGCCAATTTCGGCTTCGATACCGGCATCGGGCATTTCGGGCTGAATGCGCAGTGGAACCACATCATCAACTATCGCATCCAGATCGCCGCCGGTCAGCCGGTGATCGACGGCACGGGCAGCGTGAACTTCAACAATCTGGGTCGCTCCCTGCCGCGCGACCGGGTGGAATATGGCGTCTCCTGGACTTCGGGACTGCACAGCCTCAATCTGCTGGGCCATTATGTCAGCGGCTACACGAACGACCGGACCGGGATCACGCAAACGCATATTCGTTCGTGGAACACGTTCGATCTGCAATATTCGGTGGATCTGGAGGACATGATCGGAAAGGGAACGAAATTGACGGTCGGCGCCATCAACCTGTTCGATCGGAACCCTCCGCTGGCACAACTCAATCTGGGTTACGATCCCATCGTTCATGATCCGCGCGGACGGGTGATTTACGTATCGATCGGACAGAAGTTCTGACGGTGGCAAGGGGCGACGGGGAAATGCAGGTGAGTCCGCCAGCCGATAGCGATCAGCGCGTGGGCCTGCGGCGCGCGAACATTGCGCTGGGCATATTCCTCGTCGCCTATATCCTTTCCTTCATCGACCGGCAGATCCTCAGCCTGATGGTCGAGCCGATCAAGCAGGATCTGGGCCTGAGCGACCTGCAAGTCGGCCTGCTCCAGGGGCTGGCCTTTGCCGTGCTCTATGCGGTGGTCGGCATTCCCATCGGCATGCTGGCCGACCGCATCAGCCGCCGCAAGATCATCATCACGGGCGTCCTCTTCTGGAGCGCGTGCACGGCGCTCTGCGGGTTCGCGGGAAGCTACGCTCATCTGTTTCTGGCGCGCATGGGCGTGGGTCTGGGGGAGGCGTCGCTGTCCCCCTCGGCCCATAGCTGGCTGAGCGATGCCTATCCGCCTGCACGGCTGTCCCGCGCCATGGCAATCTACAATCTGGGCATCACGATCGGCGGGGGTCTCGCGCTGCTGGTAGGAGGAGCGGTGGTCGACATGGTGGCGACGCGAGGCGCCCCCGTCCTGCCGGGCGTGGGGCCGATAGCGACCTGGCGGGCGGCGTTCCTGCTGGTGTCGTTGCCCGGTCTGATCGTCGCGTCCCTGCTGCTGCTGGCGCGCGAACCGGCCCGCCATGCGCGCCTCGCCAAGGGTGCCATGCCCCTGCAGGCGTCGCTTTCCCACCTGTGGGCCAACAGACGGACCTTCGCGGCGATTTACGGCAATTCCATGCTTCTCGCTACCATGGGCTATGGCCTGACCGCATGGTATCCGACATTGCTGATCCGCACCTTTGCGATGACGCCGGGGCAGGCGTCCCTGCGGCTGGGCCTGATCTATCTGGTGCTTGGCAGCCTTGGTTCGCTCTCGGGCGGTATCGCCGCCGAGCGGCTGTCGCTCAGGGGCATGCGGGACGCCAATCTGCGCATTCCCATGCTTTTGAGCCTGCTCTGCCTGTTGCCTGCCACCCTGGCGCCGCTGATGCCGACGCCGGCATGGTTGCTGCTGTTCTTCGCGTTGCTGACCTTTCTTTTCAACGGATATTTCGGCTGCTCGCTGGCAGCGATCCAACTGACGACCCCTCCGGGGATGCGGGCGACGGGCGCGGCGCTGTTCCTGCTTGCCAACAGCCTGATCGGGCTGTCGCTGGGGACCGCGATCGTGCCGCTGATTGATAGCGCCTTCTTTGGCGGCCGGGGACAGATCGGCCCGGCGCTGGCGATCATCGGCTTTTGCGCCACGTCGATCGCGGCCGCCGCCGCCTGGTCGGGGCTTCGATCCTATGCCGGCACGGCCCAGGCCGTGGCGCGTCACTGACCGGCGCATACCATGGCTTTTGCGAAGGACGGTTCGCCCGCCAGAGGGTATGACTTTGTCGTGATCGGCGCAGGTCCGGCCGGTTGCGCCCTTGCCTCCCGCCTGTCGCGGCTTTCGGGGTGTCGCGTCCTGCTGTTGGAAGCGGGCGGATTCGGGCGAAGTCCCTCGCTCAGCATACCGGCGGCTGCGGTCTTCACCATGCGCAATCCGCGCTACGCCTGGCGTTATGGCACGGAGCCGGACCCGCTGGCCGACGCGCTTCCGTCGGGTCTGATCGCGGGACGGATGATGGGCGGCGGCAGCAGCATCAACGGCATGATGTATCTGCGCGGCCAGCCAGCCGACTATGATCGCTGGCGGGACGAGGCGGGCTGTCCGGGATGGGGCTATGCCGACCTGCTGCCCTTCTTTCGCAAATCGGAAACAAGCGACCGCGGAGACAGCCTCCTCCACGGCGTCTCCGGCCCGATCGGGACCAGCAGGGGCGGATCGTCGCTGCCGATCGCCCGGGCCTTCATCGATGCCTGCGCGCGGAGCGGCCTGCCAGCCGTGGACGACCTCAATGCGCTGACCGGCGAAGGGGCGGGCTATTATGACCGGATGATACGCGACGGGCGGCGCTCGACGGCCCGCGATTATCTGCGCCAGGTGGCGGATCCGCGGCAACTGACCGTGATCTCCGGCGCTCATGTGACGGGCATCGACATTGCTCGCGGCCGGGCGCAGGCGGTCCGCTACGTGAAGGACGGCAAGCCGCATCGGGTCGAAGCCGCCGGGGAAGTGGTGCTGGCCGCCGGGTGCATCAACACGACGCAACTACTCATGCTGTCGGGTGTAGGAGATGCGGAACTGTTGGCGCGACACGGCATTGCCGTGCGGGCGCATTCTCCTCAGGTCGGCGCCAATCTGCAAAATCATGCCGCCGCGACGCTGCAATTCGCATGCGACGCCGGAATGACGGTGAACGGCAGCCTGCGAGGTCTGGGCATGATGATGGCCGGCGCGCAATATCTGGGGAGGCGGCGCGGGATATTGTCCGAACTGCCCACTCCGGCGGGGGCCCTGCTTCGCGCCTTTGAAGGCGATTCAAGCCAGTGTCCCGATACGCAGATCATCCTTGGCGCCGGGCTGCCCGGTCAGGGACGGGGATGGCGCAGTGCGCTGTCCAGCGTTCCGGGGTTCATGCTGATGGTCAATCAGGGGCGCCCGGAAAGCCGCGGCAGCGTCACTCTACGCTCTGCCAACCCCTTTGACCTGCCCCTGATCCAGAACGGCTTTTTGCGTCATGCAATGGACCGGGCGGTTCTTGCCCGGGCGGTCCTGCGGGCGCGGACGATCGTCGAAACCGGCCTGCGCGGGGCGAGGGGCTCCACCCCTCAATTGCTGAGCGACTTCGCCAGGGGTGATGATGCCGACGCGCTCGGATCAGTGATCCACCGCCATGTGTCGGCCTATTATCATATGACGGGCACATGCCGGATGGGAACGGACCCCGAGGCCGTCGTCGATACCGCATTGCGCGTCAGGGGGGTCGACGGCCTGCGCATCGCGGACACGTCGATCGCGCCCCTGCTGGTCAACGGCAACACGACGGCGATGGCCTTCATGATCGGCGAACGGGCTGCGCAATTCATCGCCATGGGCTAGCGCATTTTGAAGATGACGTTTGCCGGTCGGCGGCCCGGAAAATGCGGCATCGAAAGACAGGACTGTTTTCGCTCAACATGAAGACTTTCCACAAAAGATGCCGGAGCGGTTTGCGATCTGATGGCACCAGATCGACCGCGCCTGATCTCACCTCATCGTCGATCGTCTCGAACGCGCCGCCAATCTTCCTGTAATTGGCCCTGCGCGCATTGACCGCGGCTGCGGAAGGGGCATGGCCGGCGGGCCAGGTTCATCAGTCTGTGGGGCCTCTGTTGGCAGAGATCAGGCGAGGATTTCGCTCACGGGCCGTTTCGTGTTCATGCCCTCGATACCCCAGCTTTCCGCAGCCATCCCCATCACCCGTTGAAGCGTCAGGCCGACGCGGCTGATCGGTTCCCCGGCGCCTGCGACATGGATGCCCGGCTTCACCCGCCCGCCCGCCTTGCCCGCCAGCATGACGGGGATACCCTGCACGTCATGATTTTTGGCATAGGAAACGTCGGAATGGGCGAAGACGAGCATATTGTCGAGAAGGGTGCCGTCGCCTTCCTTGATGGCGGCAAGGGCTGACACGAAATCGGCCCACGCCTCCATGCTGCGGACAGCGAAGAAATCGACGGTAGGCTGATAACCCAGCGCCCGGTCGATCAGTTCCTCATGCGTGTTCTGGTGATGGCCGGTGGTCTGGCCCGCCTGACGCAGATCGGACGCGGCGGTAGAGAAGGTCATGTTGAACACCCGCGTCTGGTTGCACGCCAGCGCCATCGCCAGAAGCTGCGCCATCATCTGGTGATTATGCTTGCGCTGCTGTACGTCGGTGATGTCGGCGCCTGCGGGCAGTGGAAAGGGTTCCGCCGGGATCGCGCAGGCTTCCGCCGGGGGCGGCTTTTGCAGTTGCAGGGCGAGCTTCGCCTCCAGTTCGCGCAGGGCGGTGAAATATTGGTCCAGCCGCGCCCGGTCGGCGGCGCCCACGCGGCGCATCAGCGCCTGCCGCTCCTCCGTCACGCCGGAGAGGACGCTGCGCCGGACCATGACCCGCGGGTCCGGCGTGAAATCGGACTTGTTGGGGTCGTTGAAGTCGGCTCCAAAGATCTTGCGATAGAATTCCGCCGCGCTGGGCACCGCCGGGTTCATGCTGCGGCTGTCGCGATAGGAATAGCTGGTGCGCGCATTGCCGTCCGCGCTGAGGTCGAGCGAACGGAAGAAAGAGCCGCTTCCGATCGCATCGGCAATCAGAACGTCCAGCGTCGGCGCCCGAATGGCGAGCCAGTCGTCCACCGGCCCGCCCGTGCGCACGCCGGTATTGCCGGTGAGATGCGGCAGATTGCCCTTGCCGTCGAGCAGCACATCGAAGCCGGAAAGGATGCTGACATGCTCTTGCACGGCCTTGATCGGCTGCAGTTGCGGCGGCAGGTCGTACTGTGCGCCCGTCGCCTTGGGCACCCAGCGATCCGGGATCATGCCGCAGCCCCAGAACCATGTGCCGAACCGCACCGGCAGCCGTCCGCCGCCCAGCGTGGCTGCGAAAGCGGTTCCATTCCCGTTCAGGAAGGCGTCGAGCACCGGCAGGCCGACCGTCACCGCCGCGCCGCCCAGCACGCCGCGCAAAAGGAACCCGCGGCGGGTGGTGCCGTGGACCGGATTATGATTCGTCATCCCTTATCTCCCTTGCCCTGTCCCTGCCCGGTCGCGACGCGGGTGCCCGGCATGGCGAACAGCGCCGGGTCCAGCGCGATCCGCCGCATGAGCGCGGTGAAGCGGTAGCCGTCATCTGCGAACCCCCTGGTCAGCCGATCGACATCGGCCGCATCGCCGGCCGCCGGATTGCGGCCATGGGCATAGCGCCAGACGCTTTGCGCCAGACAGGCGCTGACCCGCGGGCTGTCATGGAACAGCTTGCCCATCGCCGCCGCGCCGTCGAAAGGCCGCTTTTCGAACAGGCCGGTGACGTCGATCGGCTCATCATGTTCGGTGCGCCGGAACTGACCGGCGCCGTCGAACTGCTCCAACCCCAGACCCATGGGATCCGTCCGCTTGTGGCAACTGGCGCACTCCTCATCGTCCAGATGCGCCTGAAGGCGCAGGCGCGTGGTCTTGAGCGTCGGGTTGTCGACATTCTGCACCACCGCGAAATTGACGTTGGCGGGTGGCGCCGGGACTTTTTCGCAAAGGAATATCTCGGTCAGCGCCACCCCGCGCAGCGTCGGCGACGTGCGGCCGGGATGCGAATGTTGCGCCAGGATGCTGGCATGGGTCAGCAGGCCGGTGCGCGGGTCGCCCGTCGGGAAATGATGGATATACCAGTCCGCCCTTGCGACCGGAACGTCGTAGATGGGGCCGAGCGCCCGGTTCATCGCCAGCGCGGTGGTCGTGAACAGGTCGCGATAATCGCCCTTTTGTTCGACCAGCAGCCAGTTGATCGTGCGCAGCGTCTGTTCCCGCGTGGCGGCGGCGACGCTGCCGGTGAATGCGGGATAGATCAGCGTGTCCTTCGCCAGCGTGTCGATGCCGTCCAGCCGCAGATAATCGGTGAAGAAGGCCCGCACGCCATCGGTGAAGCGGGGGGAGGCCATCATGCGGTCGACCTGCGCGGACAGGCCTTGCGGCGTGTCGAGCGTTCCTTTGGCGGCCGCGTCCAGCAGGGATGCGTCCGGTCCCGCGTTCCAGAGCAGATAGGACAGGCGGCTTGCCCTGGACCAGCCGTCCATGCTGCGTCCGCTGCGATCCGGCCGGTCGATGCGGAACAGGAAGTCCGGGCTGGCCAGCATCCCTGTCAGAGTGGCGGCAAGCCCGGCATGAAAATCGCCAAGGCGCTGCGCGCCTTGCAGCGTCGCCGTCACCAGCCGCTCCGTCTCGCTTTCGGGAAGCGGACGGCGATAGAGGGTCAGACCGACCTTCCGGATGAAGGCGCGGGCGCAGGCCGCCCCGGTCGCATCGGCGGGGGATGGCGCGCAGCCGACGAGCCTGTCCCTATGATCCCTGTCGGTCACCTGCCCGGCGATGGAACGGGCGATCTCCTCATATTGCTCCAGACCCGCGGGCGTGACGGACACGGCGCTGGCGCCCACCGCCTGCAGGCCGTCGATGCGCAGATCCGGCTCGAATCGGCCGATGACCTTGATGTCAGGCCCGAAGGCATCGGCGATGGCGGTGCGATATTGCGGCTCGGTCAGGCGGCGGATCTGGCTGGGTGGGGTCACGGTCAGACTGTCGCCCGCCTTGGCGCCGGTCAGCGTCACGGCCAGGCTGGCCGCCAGCGTCAGGCAGGCCCCGCCCAAAGTGGCGATGGCGATGCGGCGCGTCGATGGATTGTCGCTTCTGGTCACGATCTTTCTCACTGTTCCGTCCGCGCGATCTGCTGGCGCGGCGCGACGAAGGCCCTCACGCCGTAAAAGCCATAGGCGGAGGATATGGCGCTGTTGCGCCCGCTCTTGGGGTCCCGATAGCCGTCTGCCAGCCGATCGATCGCCAGCCGCACGCCGGGACAGGACAGGCCCGACAGGTTCGCGCCGTTCATCGTGAACTGCTCGATCGAGGCATAGAAGCTGTCGAGCGTGTAATAGCCGAAGAATGTGCCTTCGATGCCGCCGTCGGGCGTCATTCTGGCCCGGATGCGCGCGGCGCGGATGTCGCGCGGGGCGTCGATGATCTGTTCCCTGTAATTGATCCGGACGTCGAAGGCGTCGGTCGTCAGAACGCCATTCTCGATCCGTCCCCTGGTCGTCGCGGTCAGGCGCGGATCGGGATCGACGGCGAAGGTCGCGCCTGCCAGCACCCCCCCTCGCGCATCGCGGGTCAGTGCATCGGTGGCGGCATAGACCGTCACCGTCACATCGGGGTCGTTGTTGAGATCGTCGACGCCCCGCAGTTCGATCAGCGTCGGGGCGCGGGCGGAAAGCTGGAGCTTGTGGGCGATGGCGGGATCGCTGCCCTCCCGGAACGGACGGACGCAGCCGACGGCGCGCCAGAGCTGATTGTCCACGCCTTTCTCGCCGTCAGGTCCGGCAAAGTCATGCCGCCCGACCTTGCCGTCCAGATTCATGCCCGCCGCGACCGGCCCCTCATAGGTGCGGAATTTCTTCGCCAACGCAGGAAAGTCATAAGGGTTGGAGCAGGCGCTGTAGACGACCTCGCGATTCTGGAAGGCCAGCCGTCCTGTGCCCTTTGGCAGGCCGTTGAGCGCGCCGATCGCGATCGCCTGTTCGGGCGTGGGGGTCTTTGCCGGATCGTAGCCGGGCGGGAATTTGACGTCCGCCGCTCTTTCCCCACGCAGGAAGATTCGCCGGAACCCGAATTGCTCGTTCATATGCTGCTCGAGCGCCTGCCGCTTTTCCTTGCCCGCGAACCGGGCCTTATCGGCGGGGGACAGCATCGCATAATAGCGATCGAGACCACCTTCATCTTCGGTGGGGCAACTGTCCGCCGGGCCGCCATTGACCAGATAGATATTGCCCAGCACGAAGGCGCGGACGCCCGGCTCGCCGCCTGTGGGGGCATCCGCGGCGATCAGCGCGCTCGCCGTTCCGCAGAGCAGCAGTGCAGGCAAGATCCGCCCGCTTTTCCGGAACGGGAACGGTAGATGCGCGGTCATGATCCTCCTCCAGCGGGCCTGCGCCGGGCTTTTGCCCTGACATCCCGCTTCGACCGTCATGACTCTGCCAGAACCGCATGACCACCCATGTTTCGATCATCCGGAACGGCAGTTTCGCGCAGCATCCATCCGCATTCCCTTCGTATACGGGGATCCATGCACTTGCGCGGCGCGATGCCGCTGATAAAAGTTGATCGAAATTCAGGGGAGGGTGCCACGGCGCAGCAGGATTTCGAACGCCATGCGGGCGAACGGCGTCGGGAGGAGCGCGTCACGTTGTGCGCGCTCGGCCTGTATCGGACTGCCGCCGGGCCGCTTGATGCATTGCTCGCTTCGGTCCAGTTGCCGCCGCTGGGGGCGGGCGCGCTTGCCGCCTATGTGAGCGGCCTTTCCGTTCCGCAGATGGCTCGCGTCACGGCCCGCGCCGTCGCCCAGCTGGTGGCGCAGGACAACCGCATGGCCGGGCGTCCGGTCCTGCGCCCCTGCGACTGGCGCGTCATCCTCTACAGCCTTTCGGGCGCCAGGACGCTGCGCGAAGCGATTGGCCGCTGCATGGAATGTTTCGAGGCGATAGACTGGCGTTGCGGTCGCATGGACATGCGGGCGAGCGGGGATGTCGCCGAACTCTCGCTCGATGCGATGCGCCCGGCGGGGAAGACGGCGGCCGGGTGCCTGATCGACCTGTTCGGGCTGACGCAGATCCATGCGCTGCTCGCCTGGCTGATCGGCCGTCCCATCGAGATTCGCCATGCCGCGCTGAACCATGAAGAGTGCGTTTTTCAGGCGCTGGATCTGCCGGACATTTCCTTCCCGATCCTGTTCGCAGGGGGATGGAGCGGCTTTGCCTTCGACGCCGCGATGCTCGACTATCCCGTCGTCCGCACCGCCGACGAACTGGCCGACCGTCCGCCCGACAGCCTGCTTTTCGGCGGCAGCCTCCTGACCGAAGGCGGCCGGGCCGCTGATACGGCCGAACAGGTGCGAAGGATTGCCCTGCGCTCCTTGAGCGAGCGGCAGCGCCTGCCCGCCTTTGCGGAGATTGCGGCGACCATGGGCGGCAGCGGCGCGACGCTGCGCCGCCGGCTTGTGCGGCAGGGCACCAGCTATCGACAGATCCGGGAAAGCTGCCGGCGGGAGCTTGCGCTCGATTTGCTGAGCCGCACAACGCTGCCGATCGAGGTCGTTGCCGCGCGGCTGGATTATTGCGATTCGGACGCTTTTCGGCAGGCTTTCCGGGAATGGACGGGCGTTCCGCCGAGCAGTTACCGTCAGGCGATGCGCCCGGTGGCTTGAGGAGAAGAATGGATCATGCCATGGTCCAGGCAGCGAGACTGACGGCGGCCGTCGCCAGCGCGGCCAGCAGCGGCAGCGTGGCCCTGATGCCGCCATGGCCCCAACCGATCACCATCGTCATGACCGCCTTCGCCAGCGTATTGGCGAGGACCGCGCTGCCCAGAATGAGACCGGCAGCCCGATCATCAAGCAGGGCAGGCGGCAGCCCTGCCATCGTCATGACCGCTGCATCGACATCGGATATGCCGGTGAGGGTCAGAACGACGGCCATGCCCTGTTGTCCGAAATGGACCAGAGCCCATCGTGCCGCCAGCGAGAGGCCGGCGACCAGAGCGGCCAGCATCAATGCGGGTCCGAAGCCAAGCGGATTGGAGATCGTGACGCCGTCGCCGCCTTTGCCGTGCCGCCGCCAGGCGAGCAGCGCGAACGCCACCCCCACCAGCGTCGCGGGTGCCATGGTCAGTGCCAGCGTCGGCAGGGCGCGTGGGATGAGCGCGAGCGCGACAAGCTGGACCCGCACGAACATGACGATGGAAGCCAGCGCGATTCCGGCGGTCAGGGCTCCGCGCGCTTCGGGTTCGGAACGCAAACGGCGCGCATATTCCGCCGTCACCGCCGTCGACGAGACGATGGCCCCGGTCAGCGCGACGAACAGGATGCCGCGATTGGTCCCGTAGCGCCGCGTCACGACATAACCCGCGAACGACAGGCCGGTCACGAAGACCACGACCAGCCAGATACGGCGCGGGTTCCACGCCTCGTAGGGGCCATAGGCGGCATCCGGAAGCAAGGGGAGCACGACCAGCGCGACCAGCACGAAGCGGGCGGCCGCCTCCACCTCCTCGGCGTTCAGGCCCCTGAGCAGCGCATGCATCGATTGCCGGCCACTTAGGATCGCGAACATCGCCGCCGCCGCGCCGAGCGCCACGGTCGGCGAAATACGTACCGCGACCAACCCAACGCCGAATGTCAGCATCGCCGCGATCGTCGTCGTGGCGGACAGCCGGTTTTCGCGCATGGTGCGGACATAGCCGACGACAAGGACCGCCAGCGTGCCGAGACCGATGACCGCAGCCAGGCCATCGCCCAGCAATCCCGCGATGCCGCCCAGCAGACCGATAAGCCCGAACGTGCGGAACCCCGCGACCCGGTTGCCTTCGCCCTCCGCGCGCTGGCTGAAGCCGCGTTCGATCCCCACCAGCAGCCCTGCGGCAACCGCGGCAAGCAGGCCGATCAGGGAAGACGACGCCGCCATCAACGGG
>NZ_JBHIWJ010000073.1:0-20199 GCF_041987595.1 Sphingobium sp.
CGCGCATCGCCACGGCTGCCGATCAGCGGTTTGCATCCCGATGCCGTCGCCTGCAAAATATGGGCGCGCGGCATGGCATGGTTCAGACCATAATAAAGATGGGCGGCATGGCTGTCGCCCACGATCAGAATGCGCGGCTTGTCATGCGGCGCGATCATGCACCGGTCGAAAGCAAAGTCTGACAGGCGATGCTGAGAGGTCAGGAAACACGAGCCGGTTCGCATCATCTCAGTGCGGCCGGTCCGCTCTCCATAGGCCAGAACGCCTCTCGCCTGCGCGGAAATCGGATAGAGCATGTTGCTTGTCACCGCGAGCGACAGGACCCCTGCCCCGCACAGCGCCATGGCGGCCGTACCGCGCGCCACCACCGCGCGCGAGGTCAAGCGGCTTGACCGGCGGAATGGCTTTTCGACCAAGGCCCAGGAAATGGTTGCCGCCACCAGCGCCGCGACCAACAGCGAAGCCCGCTCGACATTGTCCAGTCGGCTGTCGATCTGGCGATACAGGACGATGATCGGCCAATGCCAGAGATAGAGCGAATAGGAGATGAGACCGATGAAGCGCATCGGCGGCAGGGAAAGCAGCCGTCCGCCCAGAGTGACCGACCTTTCGCCGCAGAGGAGGACAAGGGCCGTTCCCAGACAGGGAACAAGAGCCGATGCGCCCGGGAAAGTGGTGGCCTTGTTATAGAAAAGGACCGCAAAGCCGATGAGGGCAAGGCCAAGCAGCACGCCGGCCTCTGCCTGCCACTGGCGGCGCGGCGCGGGAATTGCGCCGATCGCCAGCAACGACCCCAGCGCCAGTTCCCATGTGCGGAAGGGAATGAGGTAGAAGGCCGCGCTCGCATTGCGCGACACCATCCATTGCGCCGCCACGAAACTGGCCAGGGTCAAGGCCCAGACCAGCTGTCGCCGGTGCGCCGTCGTCCAGCTGCGGGTAAAGAAGATCAGCAGCGGGAAGAAGATGTAGAATTGCTCTTCGACCGAGAGAGACCAGGTGTGCAGCAGGGGATTGCTGTCGAGTTCTCCGTCAAAATACCCGCTCTGGCTATAGAACAGCATGTTCGACACGAAGAAGATCGATGCGATGATCGACTTCGCCACTTCCGTACTCTGATCGGACATCAGCAACAGGCTGGCGGCCAGCATCACGCAGAGGTAGAGCACGAACAGCGCAGGAAAAATGCGCTTTATCCGCCGCTTGTAGAAATCGAACAGCGCATCCCGCCAGTTGCCCTGCTCACCTAGAAGCGTTTGCGTGATGAGGAAGCCGGAGATTACGAAGAATACGTCGACGCCGACGAACCCGCCGGAGAAGAGGCTCGTGCCCAGGTGAAAGATGACGACCGGAAGGACGGCGACGGTCCGCAATCCATCAATGTCGGCGCGATATTGCCTGATCATGCGCAGGCGGCCTTGCGCAGGGCCTTGATGCTTCCTGAAGACGGGCGGACAATCCGAAGATCAGAGAGAGCGCCGAACCTGTCGTTGAAGTAAATCAGCCAACAATCTTGCATCATCTTCCCCTTTTCAAGATGAACGCCGCCTATGATCGACGAGCCGGCCAACTCCTTCACAAGCGACTATATCGTTAAAATATTTCAATTTTTCCCGCCTTGATACGTTCAGGCGCATCGGCGTGGCGCACAATATGCATTGTTCACCGGATTTGTAATTTCGGCGAGATGCAGGGAATTACCGTTTCGGATTATTGGAACGCGTCAGATTTCATGGGAAAGGGACGGGAAAAATGGTTGGCCTGAGACACTGTTTGAAAATGCGCCTTTCGGCGCATCGCGGCGCCAGCCCTCTCCCCCGTGGCGCCGCCTCGAGATGCGTTCTTCCGCGCATTTCCAAACAGTTTCTGAAACGAACGGCATGATCCTGGCCATGATCGGGCCGTTCAGGCGCGGTCCGCGCAACAGACGCCACATGCGACTGGCAGGTACAGGCGGAATCGCGCTCACGGCAATGGCGGGGATGGTCCTGATGGCGGCGCCGCGTGCCCCCATCGACTATTCGCGTGTCAGGCAGCCCTTCGACATCGTCATAACCGTCGATGATCTGAGCGGGAATGGCCGATTGCCGCCGGGCGTGACGCGCCTTGCCGTCGCGGATCTCTATATCGGAGCATTGAAGCGGCATCGGGTGCCGGATGCCTTTGGCCTCGTCAATGTCTCGAAACTGGACCGCGATCCCGATGGGCGGGAGGTTCTGGACCGCTGGCGCCGCGCCGCTTATTCGCTCGGCAATCATTCCTACAGCCATATGAACCTGAACCGCGCGCCCTCGCTCGCAGCGTGGAAGAGCGACGTGGTCACAGGCGAACAGGAAATTGCGCGCCGCATGCGAGGAGCCGACTGGCGCTATTTCCGCTTCCCCAACATGGCGGCGGGCAAGGACAAGGCACAGCATGACGAAGCCATCGCCTTTCTGAAACAGAGAGGCTACCGCATTGCCGAGGCCAGCGTCAGCTTCGACGACTGGGCCTACAGCGACGCCTATGCCCGTTGCCGCGCCAAGGGCGACGCCGCCGCGATCGCCGCCATGAAGGCCCAATATCTGCAAGCGGTCGACGATGGCATCATCCGCATGAAGGCACTGTCGCACACCCTGTATGGCCGCATGATCCCGCAGATTTTGCTGACCCATCTGAGCGCATGGAGCGCGGACATGCTGCCTCAAGTGCTGGATCGGCTGGATGCGGCCGGCGCCCGTTACGTGACCCTGCAGGCCGCGCAGCGTGATCCGGCCTATCAAGGCGTCGATCCGTGGGAGGGCAACCAGCTGATGATGGACCGCGTCGCCAGGCAGAGGAAAATCGCAACCGATGCCATCCCCCGGCTGCGACCCGCCGACAATATGAAAGGCCTGTGCCGATAAAACCTTATGACAGGGAATGCAGCCCCGGTCTCTTCCAGCGCCGCCTCATATCGACAGGCCGCGCTAAAATACTCGCCGTTCCCCCGGTCGGCATGTGCATAACCGGCCGGGCATGATAACGGGCGGACGAAGGAGCGCAGCATGGCCGACCTTTCTATCCGTTCGCGCCGGGAAGAGCAGATGGATGCGCCGGATCTGGACCCGGCCGTCTATGCGCGCGTGCTGCACGATCTGGCGCGGGTCAATCGCTGGACCTGCACCGCCTGGCCGACCATCGCCTTTCTCAACCGCGCCGTCGGACCGGCCCGGCATTTCCGCCTGCTGGACGTCGGTTTCGGCGACGGCGACATCTTGCGCGCCGTGGCCCGATGGGCAAGGCGCCGGGGGATCGAGGCCGAACTGATCGGCGTCGATCTCAATGAAAAAAGTCTGGCGGCGGCGCGGGCCGCGACCCCGCCGGACCTTGCGATCGACTATCGCGCCGGGGACTATCTCGACCAGCCGGAAGCCTTCGACTTCATCATCTCCAGTCAGGTGACCCATCATATGACGGACGCGCAGCTCATGACCTTCCTGCGCCATATGGAGACCCATGCGCGAAGGGGCTGGCTGATCTGCGACCTGCATCGTCATGGCTTTGCCCATTGGGGCTTTCCGATCCTCGCCCGGCTGCTGCGCGTCCACCGCATCGTGCGGGAGGATGGACAGCTTTCCATCGCCCGCGCCTTCCGCCCCGGCGACTGGGCGAAGCTGCTGCCGCAGGCAGGCATCAGGCTCGATCAGGTGCGAATCGTGCGCCGCTTCGCCTTTCGCCTCTG
Organism: Sphingobium sp.; assembly: GCF_041987595.1. Lineage (GTDB taxonomy): Bacteria > Pseudomonadota > Alphaproteobacteria > Sphingomonadales > Sphingomonadaceae > Sphingobium. Next base: position 3,701 of record NZ_JBHIWJ010000073.1, read on the forward strand.
CGTGGAGCGGATATGCGGGTGAGCAGGGCCGCCTGCGCGCCCAGCCCCGGCATCCATTGCAGCAGGCGCATCAGCATGTCGCGCGCGCCCGGCCTCGCCGCTGCATGGCGCAAGGCCTCCGCAGCGAAGATGGGCCGGCGGCTCTGGCGGTGCCACTGCCTTTGCCAGTCCGTCGCCGCCTCCGCTCCTCCGGCCAGAAAGGCCTGCGCCGCGCTGACCCCGCTGGCGAGCGCGATGGCGATGCCGTCTCCGGCCAGCGAGGCGATGACAGCGCCCTGATCCCCGACGCGGAAAAGGCCGGGTTGGCCTGCCGCCGCCCGCCAGCCATAGGGCACGCCGGCAATCGCCTCGAAACGACCGGGAAGCGCGTCTTCCATCCGCCGGGCAAGGTGGGGGGCCTGCGCCATGATGGCGTGGATCAGCGCGGCCACGCCGCCCGCTTCGCTCAGCCGCTCCCGCGCGACCGAGAGGCAGAGATTGGCGGTGCCGTCCTCCTGCGACAACAGCCCCGCATAGCCGCCGTCGAACAGGTGCAACTCGATGGCCCCGGCCAGATCCGCGCTGGCGGGCAGCACCGCGCGCAAGCCCACGGAGGGCGCCTCCTTCCGTCCGGTCAGGTCGCGGGCCGCCCCGCGCAGTTCATGCTTGCCCGTCGCCAGAAACAGCGCCTCCCCCGCCATTTCATCGCCATCGTCGAAGCGGATCGAGCGCCCCGGCAGGTCGGCCGTCCGCACGGCGCGCCCCTGCATGACGATCGCCCCGGCGCCCTTCGCATGGCAGATCAGCGCCTCATCCAGCAATCGTCGCGACAGGCCCGCAGCGCGGTGCGGCAGGGCCAGTTCGACGCATCGTGCGCCGGCGAACAGGCGCAAATGCTCGATCGGCCGCGCCCCCAGCGCAAAGGCGTCCAGTCCCATGTCGCGCAGCGCCGCCAGCGCATCCCAGCCCAGAAAGCCGCCGCACACGCTGTCATGCGGCCCGGCCTGGCGCTCGACCAGATGGGGTTTCAGGCCCGCCTGCGCGAGCGTGATCGCCACCGCCGCACCCGCGGGACCGCCGCCGACGATCAGGGCGGGCGGGCGATGCGTCATGGCAGGCCTTCGAACCGGAATCCCTCGGCCGCCAGCCCCGGCCCGAAGGCGAGCGCCACGCCCTTGCCCGTTCGTCCGAGCATGTCGCGCAGGATGAACATCAGCGTGGCCGACGACATGTTGCCGAAGCGCGCCAGCACGCTGCGCGAGGGCGCCAGCGCCTGATCGTCCAGTCCCAGACCATGTTCCACCGCGTCGAGGATGGACCGTCCCCCGGCATGGACCGCCCAGCTGTCGACCGCCGCCGGATCGTCGCCGCCCACTATCCGCCGCCGGATCGCCGGATCGCCCAGCGCCGCCTGAATGCGGCCCGGCACTTCCCCCGACAGGTGCATGACGAAACCGCTGTCGCCAATGTCCCAGCGGATCAGCTCGGCCGAATCCTCCAGATTGAGCGAAAAGGGCTGATCGACGGCAATGCCCGGCCCATCCGCCGTGACCAGCGCCGCCGCCGCCCCGTCCCCGAATTGCAGCATCATCAGCAGCCGTTCGATCCGCTCTTCAGGCTGGAAGTGCAGGGATGACAGCTCGACCGTCACCACCAGCACCCGCGCCGCCGGTTCGGACCGGACGATGTGTCGCGCCGTCCGGAGCGCCGCCACCGCCGCATAGCAGCCCATGAAGCCCACCAGTGTCCGCTCCACCCCCTCCAGCCCCAGCCGGTCGGCGATGATCTGGTCGATGCCCGGCGCGACGAAGCCGGTGCAGCTGGCCACCACCAGATGGCTGATCCCGTCGAGCGCGACCTGCTCCGCCAGCCGGCCGATCGCATCGAGACAAAGCGCGGGCGCATGATGCGCATAGTGACGCATGCGCAGCGAGGTGGGCGGCATGGCGCCGGCATAGAAACCGCCCGGATCGACCGGCGAACCGCCTTCCGCCGTTGGCGGCAGGACGCACCAGCGATGCCCTATGCCCGACCGCTCCGCCATCCGCGCGAACAGCTGCCGTTCGCGGGGATCGTCGATCTGGCCGCTGGCCCACCGGACGAAGGAAGCGTGCATGTCCTGCGCGGGCACGGCGCAGCCGATGGCGTTTATGCGTGCTCGCGTGAAGGTCATTGCTGGGCCTTGTCGAAATGTCGGCGGCTAAACGCGGCGCGGATGGGAAACGATCCTGCCGTCCGATCGGCGGTCCACCCCGGCTTAGACGTCGACATCGGCCGATACCCGTCCTTCTTCACCGAATATCCGCAGATAACGGGCAATTTCCCTGGGATCGCCGGTCGCCTTGGCGGGATTGTCCGACAGCTTGACTGCTGGCCTGCCGTTCGCCGCCACCACTTTGCACACCAGCGAGATCGGGTCCAGCCCATCGGTCGCAAAGGGCGCGCAGCCCCGGAAATCATTGGTGAGGTTGGTTCCCCAGCCGAAACTCATCCGCACCCGGCCATGAAAATGGCGATAGCTCGCCTCGATCGAGTCCACGTCCATGCCGTCGGAAAAGATCAGCAGCTTGCTGCGCGGATCGCGCCCCTTTTCCTGCCACCAGCGGATGATCTGCTCCCCGCCCGCGATCGGCGGCGCGCTGTCGGGGCGGAAGCCGGTCCAGTCGGCCACCCAGTCAGGCGCGTTTTTGAGGAAGGCGGCGGTCCCGAAAGCGTCGGGCAGCGCCACCAGCAGATTGCCGCCATAATGGCTGCGCCAATCCTCCAGCACCCGATAGGGCGCGGCGGCCAACGCCGCATCATCCTGCGCCAGCGCCGCCTGCACCATGGGCAGTTCATGCGCGTTGGTGCCGATCGCCTCCAGATCGGCATCCATGGCGAGCAGCACGTTGGACGATCCGATGAAGCGGCTGCCCAACCCCTCCTTCAGCGCCTCCACGCACCAGCGCTGCCACAGGAAACCGTGCCGCCGCCGCGTGCCGAAATCGGAAATGACGAGGTCCGGCAGGGGCTTCAGACGTTCCACCTTCTCCCAGAGCTTGGCCTTGGCGCGGGCATAGAGAACGTCCAGCTCGAACCGCGCCCGTCCCTTCATCGCCGCGCGCGACCGCAATTCGTTGATGATCGTCAGCGCCGGAATTTCCCACATGCTGCTGTGGGTCCAGGGGCCATGGAAGCGCAGCTCATATTGGCCGTCCGCCTTGCGCAGTTCATATTCGGGCAGCTGGAAATCGGCAAGCCAGGCGATGAAATCCGGGCTGAACATCTGCGCCTTGCCGTAGAAGCTGTTACCCGCGAGCCAGATCAGTTCCTTCTTCCCGAACCGGATCGAGCGCGCATGGTCGAGCTGCGCGCGCAATTCGCCCTCGTCGATGACGTCCGCCAGCCGCACGGACTTCGTCCGGTTGATGAGTTCGAACGTCACCTGCACGTCCGGATGGAGATGCCGGATCATCTGGAGCATCAGCAGCTTGTAGAAATCGGTATCCAGCAGGCTGCGGACGATCGGGTCCAGACGCCAATTATGGTTATAGGTCCGTGTCGCGATGTCGGTGTAAACCATGGAAATTCCGTTCAGCCCATAAGGGGCGTCAGCTTATGCGCGGCGCGCGCGGCTGTCAGCCCACATCGCTGGTAAAGCGGCACTTTATGTCCTAGGCCGCAGGTCCTGATAGGAGGCTCGACATGACCGGCTTCGTGATCGTGGTGGATATGCAGCGCGACTTTGTGATGCCGTCGGGCGCGCTGCCGGTGCCCGATGCCCAGGCGCTGATCGCGCCGATGCAGGACTGGCTCGGCGCGCTCGATCCGGCGGCGGTGGCAGGCGTGCTGATGACCTTCGACACCCATCTGGCGGACGTCTATGCAGGATCGGCCGAAGCCGGGCAGTTTCCGCTTCACTGCCTGCGCGGCACGGCGGGTTGGGAAAGCGTGCTGGACGCCCATGTCATCGATCCGGCCATTCCGGTTTACCGCATGGAAAAGGGCGTGTTCGACATGTGGGCGGAACCGGGTCTTGCCGTCAGCAGAGCGGGCGAACAGCCGATCGATCGCGACGTCTTTTTCGCCACGCTCGCCGGGCGCGGCGTCGACAATGTGACGGTGGTGGGCGTTGCCGCCGATTATTGCGTGCGCTGGGCGATCGAAGGGCTTTTGGCCCGCGGTTTCCGGGTGGAGTGGCCCGCCGCCCTCACCCGCGGAATCGGCCGGGAGGCAGAAGCGGTCGCCGCTGAGATTGCGGATAGTGCCCTGAAAATCCAGCCAATCATATGACATTACTATGCCGCTGCTAATCCCTGTCTCTCGCATTCAAACGCGCTGCCGCCCTAATTGACGGGCGGCAGACGAATCGGTCCCGCACCCCGCGCGACGGATCGCCTGCGGGAGCTTTTCTCATGCAGGACATTCTCTGGATCGGCCTGATCCTCCTCTTGCTGACCGTAACGCTCGGCTATGCCGCGCTCTGCGAAAAGGCCTGAGGGGGGAGCGCGTCCATGACCATCGACCTCTGGCTGGCGGCGCTGACCGCCATCGGCCTTCTTCTCTATCTGGTGGCCGTTCTCGCGCGCCCCGAACGCTTCTGAAAAGGGAGGCGGACCTATGACAATTCAGGGATGGATGCTCATCCTCGCCTTCATCGGCCTGTTGCTGGCGCTGACCAAGCCGGTCGGGCTTTGGCTGTTTGCGCTCTATGAAGGGCGCCGCACGCCGCTTCATGCGCTGCTCGGCCCGGTCGAGCGCGGCTTTTACCGTCTGTCCGGCATCGACCCGGATCAGGAACAGGGATGGCGCCGCTATGCCGTCCATATGCTGATCTTCAACGCGGCGCTGCTGCTGTTCACCTATGCCGTGCTGCGGCTTCAGGCGATGCTGCCGTTCAATCCGCTGGGCTATGCCGGAACCAGCAGCGACCTGGCGTTCAACACGGCGGTCAGCTTCACCACCAATACCAACTGGCAAAGCTATGCCGGGGAATCGACCCTGTCGAACCTTGCCCAGATGCTGGGCCTTGCCATCCACAATTTCCTGTCCGCCGCGACCGGCATTGCGCTGGCCTTCGCGCTGTTCCGCGGCTTCGCCCGGCGCAGCGCCGCCACCATCGGCAATTTCTGGGCCGACATGACGCGGGTGACGCTCTACCTGCTGCTGCCGCTCTGCATCCTCTATGCCCTGTTCCTGATCGCCAGCGGCGTGCCGCAGACGCTCGCCCAGTCGGTCGACCTCACCACGCTGGAGGGCGCGAAGCAGACCCTCGCCCTCGGTCCGGTCGCGTCGCAGGAGGCGATCAAGATGCTGGGCACCAACGGCGGCGGCTTCTTCAACGCCAACAGCGCCCATCCCTTCGAAAATCCGACCGCGCTCACCAATTTCGTGCAGATGCTGTCGATCTTCGTCATCGGTTTCGGCCTCACCTGGACGTTCGGCAAGGCGGTCGGCAACCCGCGGCAGGGCTGGGCGATCCTGGCCGCGATGCTCACCCTCTTCCTGATCGGCGTCACCGTCACTTACTGGCAGGAGGCCGCAGGCAACCCCATCCTCCACCATCTGGGCGTTCCGGGCGGCAATATGGAGGGCAAGGAAGTCCGCTTCGGCATCGCCGCCTCGGCCCTTTTCTCGGTCGTCACCACGGCGGCCAGCTGCGGCGCGGTCAACGCCATGCACGACAGCTTCACCGCGCTGGGCGGCATGATCCCGCTCATCAACATCCAGCTGGGCGAAGTCGTGGTCGGCGGCGTGGGCGCAGGCATTTACGGCTTCCTGCTGTTCGCCATCCTCGCCGTGTTCGTCGCAGGCCTCATGGTCGGCCGCACGCCCGAATATGTCGGCAAGAAGATCGAGAGCCGCGAAGTGAAGCTCGCCGTTCTCGCCATTGCGGTGCTGCCGCTCATCATCCTTGGCTTTTCGGCGATCGCCTCGGTCCTGCCCGCGGGGCTGGCCGGGCCGCTCAACAAGGGACCGCACGGCTTTTCGGAGATACTCTACGCCTTCACCTCGGCCGTCGGGAACAATGGCTCGGCCTTTGCGGGCCTCACCGCCAACACGCCCTTTTACAACGGCCTGCTGGGCGTGGCGATGTGGGTCGGCCGCTTCTTCATCATCGTACCGATGCTGGCGATCGCGGGCAGCCTCGCCGCCAAGAAATACACGCCCGAAACGGCGGGCAGCTTCCCCACCACCGGGCCGCTATGGACCGGGCTGCTGGTCGGCATCGTGGCCGTGGTCGGCGGCCTCACGTTCCTGCCCAGCCTCGCCCTTGGTCCCGTCGCCGATCATCTCGCGATGATCCGTGGCCAGCTTTTCTGAAGGATCAAAGCATATGAGCCGATCCGCACAAAAATCGATCTTCACCGCCGCGCTGATCCTGCCCGCCTGCGGGGATGCCTTTCGCAAGCTTCATCCCAGGGAGCTGATCCGCAATCCGGTGATGTTCACCACCGCTATCGTCGCGCTGCTGCTGACGGTGCTGCTGGCGATCGGTCAGGACAGCCTTGCCACCGGCTTCAAGCTGCAACTGGTGGTCTGGTTGTGGCTTACCGTCCTGTTCGGCACCTTCGCCGAGGCGCTTGCCGAAGGACGCGGCAAGGCGCAGGCCGCGTCCCTGCGCGCGACCAAGGCCGACCTGACCGCCCGGCGCATGCGCGGCGACAGCGCCGAAACCATCCCGGCCGGCGCGCTGCGGCGGGACGACATCGTGCTCGTCCGGACCGGCGAGCTGATCCCGGCCGACGGCGAAGTGGTCTCCGGCGTCGCCTCCGTCAACGAAGCGGCGATCACCGGCGAAAGCGCGCCCGTCATCCGCGAGGCGGGCGGCGACCGCTCCGCCGTGACGGCAGGCACCCGCGTCATATCCGATGAGATCCGGGTGCGGGTGACGGTGAATCCCGGCCAGGGGTTTCTCGATCGCATGATCGCGCTGGTCGAGGGGGCGGAGCGGCAGAAGACGCCCAATGAAATCGCCCTCACCCTGCTGCTGGTCGGGCTGACCATCATCTTCCTGATCGCGGTCGGCACCATCCCCGGCTTTGCCAGCTATGCGGGTGGGTCGATCCCGGTCGCGATCCTCGCAGCTTTGCTGATCACGCTGATTCCGACCACGATCGCCGCGCTGCTGTCGGCCATAGGCATAGCAGGCATGGACCGGCTGGTGCGCTTCAACGTGCTGGCCAAATCGGGCCGGGCGGTCGAGGCGGCGGGCGACATCGACGTGCTGCTGCTCGACAAGACAGGCACCATCACCGTGGGCGACCGGCAGGCAACCGAATTCCGCCCGGTCGGCGGCGCGTCCGAGGCTGAGCTGGCCGAAGCCGCCCTGCTCGCCAGCCTCGCCGATGAAACGCCAGAGGGCCGTTCCATCACATGGCTGGCACGGGAAAGGTTCGGCCAGACCGCGACCAGCCTGCCCCAGGGGGCGGAGGTAATTCCCTTCACCGCCCAGACCCGCATCTCGGGCGTGCAGTGGAACGGCAGCATCATCCAGAAGGGCGCGGTGGACAGCATATTGCGCGCCAATCCGGGTCTGGACAGGGAAGCCGCGACAGCGGAGCTGCGCCGCATCACCGACGACATCGCGCGCGCTGGCGGCACGCCGCTGGCCGTGGCGAAAGACGGCAGGCTGATGGGCGCGATCTTCCTCAAGGATATCGTCAAGGCGGGCATACGCGAACGCTTCGGCGAGCTGCGCGCCATGGGCATACGCACGGTCATGATCACCGGCGACAACCCGCTGACCGCCGCCTCCATCGCAGCCGAGGCAGGGGTCGACGATTTTCTGGCGCAGGCCACGCCCGAGGACAAGCTGGCCCTGATCCGCAGGGAGCAGGAGGGCGGACGGCTGGTCGCCATGTGCGGCGACGGCACCAATGACGCGCCCGCTCTGGCGCAGGCTGACGTCGGCGTCGCGATGAACACCGGCACGCAGGCAGCGCGGGAGGCGGGCAACATGGTCGACCTCGACAGCGACCCGACCAAGCTCATCGAGGTGGTGGGCCTCGGCAAGCAGTTGCTGATGACGCGCGGCGCACTCACCACCTTTTCGGTCGCCAATGACGTCGCCAAATATTTCGCCATCATCCCGGCCATGTTCGTGGCGCTTTATCCGGGCCTTGGCATTCTCAACATCATGGGCCTCGCCAGCCCGCAGAGCGCGATCCTGTCAGCCATCATCTTCAATGCGCTGATCATCCCCTGCCTCGTGCCGCTTGCCCTGAGGGGCGTGACCTACCGGCCGATCGGCGCGGGCCCGCTGCTGGCGCGCAATCTGACCATTTATGGGCTGGGCGGGCTGATCGCGCCTTTTGCGGGGATCAAGCTCATCGATCTGGCCGTCAATGGCCTTGGCCTCGCCTGAGGAGGAAAAGCATGTTCACCGACCTTAGATCCTCGTTGCGCCCCGCGCTCGTCATGACGCTGCTGTTCGCTCTGCTGCTGGGCATCGCCTATCCGCTGGCCTTGACCGGCATCGGCCAGACGCTGTTCCCGCGGCAGGCCAATGGCAGCCTGATCGAGCAGAATGGCAGGCCCATCGGCTCCGCCCTGATCGGCCAGAGCTTCGCCAGCGCCCGCTATTTCCACTCCCGCCCCTCGGCCGCGGGCAAGGGCTATGACGGCATGGCCTCCTCCGGCTCCAACCTCGGCCCGGCGAGCAGGGCGCTGGCCGAGCGCGTCGCGCAGGACCTCAAGGCAAACGCCACTTCACCCGGTCGCCCCGTTCCGTCCGATCTGGTGACAGCCTCCGCATCGGGGCTTGACCCCCATATCAGCCCCAATGCGGCCTTTTATCAGGCCGATCGGATCGCGCGGGCCCGCGGGCTGACGCCCACCGCCGTCCGCAGGCTCATTGACGACAGCGTCGAACGGCCGCTGCTGGGCTTCATCGGCGAAACCCACGTCAACGTGCTGGAAATCAATCGACGGCTGGACCGGATCAGCGCTAATCAGGGCCAATGACCGAACCGGACCGCCGCGATCCCGAAGCCTTTCTGCGTGCAGCAACGCAGGAAGGCCGCGGCCGTTTGAAGATTTTCCTCGGTGCGGCGCCGGGCGTGGGCAAAACCTATGAAATGCTGACGGGCGGGATGCAACGTCTGCAAGCCGGGATCGATGTTGTCGTGGGCGTCGTGGAAACCCATGGCCGCCGCGAGACCGAGGCGCTGCTTCATGGCCATAAGGTCATTCCCCGTCGCACCGTGGAGCATCAGGGCCATGTCCTGAGCGAGATGGACATCGACGCCATCCTCGCCCGCCGTCCGCAGCTGGCGCTGGTCGATGAACTGGCGCATACGAACGCGCCGGGCAGCCGCCACCCCAAGCGCTATCAGGACATTGAGGAACTGCTGGACGCCGGGATCGACGTCTATTCCACCGTCAACATCCAGCATGTGGAGAGCCTGAACGACGTCGTGGCTTCCTTCACCCGCGTCCGCGTGCGCGAGACGGTGCCGGATTCGGTGCTGGAAAATGCCGAGATCGAGGTGGTCGACATTCCGCCCGACGAGCTGATCGAGCGGCTGAAGGAGGGGAAGGTCTATATCCCGGCCGAGGCCAGCCGGGCGCTCAACCATTTCTTTTCCAAGTCCAACCTGACCGCCCTGCGCGAAATGGCGCTGCGCCGGGCGGCGCAGGCGGTCGACGCGCAGATGCTGGACTATGTCCGCGCCCATGCGCTCGCGGGGCGCTTCGCGGTGGGGGAGCGCGTGCTGGTCGCGATCAACGAACTGCCGAGCGCGCAGGGGCTGGTCCGCGCCGCCAAGCGGCTGGCCGACGCGCTGAAGGCGCCATGGACCGCCGTGCATATCGAAACGCAGCGCAGCCTCCATTTTTCGGCAGAAGAGCGCGCCCAGCTGGCCGACACCATGGCGCTTGCCTCGCGGCTGGGGGCAGTCACGGCCACCATTCCGGCGCAGACCGTGGTGGAAGGGCTGCGCCTCCATGCGGCTGACGCGCGCGCCACGCAGATCGTGATCGGCAAGGCGGCGCGGTCCTGGTGGTTCGAACTGCGCCATGGATCGGTCGTGGACCGGCTGGTCCGGGATGTGGGGAATGTTGCCGTCCATGTCTTGCCCGGCGAGGAGACCGCGCATGCGGGACGGGCCGCAGCCGCGCTGCGGGATGGGCCATGGGGCAGGCCCGCCGACTATATCTGGTCGACGCTCATGATCGCCCTGATGACCGCGATCGGCCGTCTGGCCGTCGAGAGTATCGCGCTGGGCAATATCGCGCTGCTCTATCTGGTGCCGGTGATGTTCGCGGCCGCCAGTTTCGGCCTGCGCGCCGGGCTGTTTTCGGGACTGCTCTCCAGCCTGGCCTATAATTTCTTCTTCCTGCCGCCCACTGGCACGCTGACCGTCAGCAATCCGGAAAATGTCATCAGCATACTCGTCCTGCTGGGCGTCGCCATCGTCACCAGCCAGTTCGCTGCCCGCGTCCGCGCGCAGGCGGACCTTGCCCACCGGAGCGCCCGGCAAAATGCCGCGCTGGCGGGCTTTTCCCGCCAGCTCAACGCCGCCGCCAGTCAGGAGGAGCTGATGCACGCGATCTGCGGCGAGGTCAGCCGCCTGTTCGACGCGCGCACCGTGCTGCTGCTGCCCTCCCCCGGCGGCCCGCAACTGCGCGCAGCCGTGCCGCCCGAGGATCGGCTGGAGCATATCGAACGGGCGGCGGCCCAATGGGCCATGGACAATGACCAGCCCGCCGGGCGCGGCTCCTCCACCCTCACCGCGTCGGACTGGCTGTTCCACCCCTTGCGCACCAGTCGCGGGGTGCTGGGCGTGCTGGGCCTCGCCCGCGAGGATGCCGGGGAACCGCTTCGCTCCGACCAGCTGCCCCTGCTGATGAGCCTGCTCGATCAGGCCGCCATCGCCTTCGACCGCATGGCGCTGGAGGAGGAAATGCTCGACGCGCGGCAGGTCCGCGAGCGCGACCGGCTCCGTTCCGCGCTGCTCTCCTCGGTCAGCCATGACCTGCGCACGCCGCTGACCACCATCATTTCAGCCGTGCATGAGCTGAAGCGCCAGCCCCTGGAAGGTCAGGCGAGCGAACTGGCCGAGACCGTCGAGGCGGAGGCGGAGCGGCTGAGGCGCTTCGTCGCCAACCTGCTGGACATGGCGCGGGTGGAAGCGGGGGCGCTGCCGCTGAAGACCGACCCGACCGATCTGTTCGACGCGGTAGCGGGCGCGGTGCACGACACGCGCCAGTCGCTCGCGGGGCATGAGGTGAGCGTCGACGTCCCGCCCGACATCCCGCTGGTGCGGGTCGATCCGACGCTGCTGCACCACATCCTCATCAACCTGCTCGACAATGCCGGGCGTTATGCCGATCCCGGCACCCCGGTCACCATCAGGGGCGAACGCCTGCCCGGCGCCATCACCCTGTCGGTAATCGATCAGGGGCCCGGCATCCCGGCGGGCAGCGAGGCGCGCATCTTCGACACATTCACCCGGATGGAAGGGTCCGACCGGGCCAAGCATGGCACTGGCCTGGGCCTTGCCATCGTGAAGGGCTTTGCCGACGCCATGGGCCTGGGCATCGCCGCGACCAATCATGACGATCCCGTCGGCGCCTGCTTCACGCTGAACTTCCCGCAGGCTCTGATCCTTCCCCCCGTGCCCGAAGAGGGCCTGATATGAGAGACAAGGGCATGAACACCCGCCACAAGGCGCTGGTCATCGATGACGAGCCGCAGATCCGCCGTCTGATCCACGCCGCGCTGACCCGCGCCGATTATGCGACGGTGGAAGCGGCCGACGCCCGCGCCGCGCTGGAGATGCTGGGACAGGAGCGGCCGGATGTCGTGCTGCTGGATCTGGGTCTGCCCGATCGCGACGGGCTGGAACTGGTGCCGCTCATCAAGCGACAATGTGATGCCAGCCTGATCGTCATATCGGCGCGCGAGGCGACTGAACAGAAGGTCGCGGCGCTGGATCTGGGGGCTGACGATTATCTCACCAAGCCCTTCGACACGGAGGAGTTGCTGGCCCGCGTGCGCGTGGCGCTGCGCAACCGGATGACACGGGAAGGCGGCGCAACCGCCGTGCGGGCGGGCGACGTGACCATCGACCTGATGGCGCGGATCGTGACCAAGGGCGGACAGGAAGTGCATCTGACCCCCAAGGAATATGCCGTGCTGGCACAGCTCGCCAAATATCCCGGACGGGTCATCACGCACCAGCAGATCATGACCCATGTCTGGCCGAATGAGCATGAGCATCATGTCGAATATCTGCGCGTACTGATCCGCACGCTGCGCCAGAAGCTGGAACAGGATCCGCAGCGGCCCGCCATCATCGGCAATGAACTGGGGATAGGATATAGATTGCGGGCTTGATATTTCAGGCTGAGACAATCTTGAGGGGAGATCAGGCTCCTGCAAGATTGGCACACAAAATGCTGCCGATCTCGACGGGCTGCAATCCGGTTGAACCGACGGATCGATCCTATTGCAGAATTCGGCGCAAGGTGAAGACAAGCCGCAGCGGCAGCGTCGTTCTGGAGATAAGGGGCGCTGAAGGGTGGGCCTGAACGACCGAATGATCGGACATGTCGGAACAGAATATATAGGGTATGTCATAGAGGTCCAGATCGTCGGCGAGCATCCCGACATCATCTCCACCCTGCCCTAGGTCCAGAATGGCGCCGGCCGGCATGCAGGCAGCCACCGCCGCTATGCCGTCAGACAGGGTCGCATAAGGACCATCCACCGCATAGTCCGCCCCTTCCAATATACCGGCGATCATCACGGCAAGCGCCGGATCATCCTCGACCAACAATATGGGACCAACCGCCACGCGCTTACTCCAGCCCGAAATGGGCGCGATAACGGTCAAAGCAGCGGGCGCCGCAGTGCAACCGTATCAGCGCGCCCTCCGCCATGGCCGTCGCCCTGCGCGGGTCTTCGGCAACGAGGGGCCGGATCGCCTCATCGTTCCAGTCGCGGCTATGTTTGATGTCGAGGACGGCGTGGAGGTCGAAGTAGCGACGTTCCGAGCCGGATAGGCCGACACGCCGCAGGCCTTTGGCCGTATACGCCGAACGATCGGGCGCGGTGAGTTCGATCACGCCCAGGGCCCCGACACTATGCCAGGCATAGCAGCGCGACGACGCCATCGCGGTCATGGCATTGGCCAGAGCCAGGCTTTCCCAGACCGTGTTCTGAATCCGGGTATCGAGATCGAGGACTTCTGCGAGCTGGCCTAGCATCGGTCCGTGCATCCCCCTGGCGTTGCCGCGCCCCATTTCGTCCCAGTAATTGCGTGCCAGTTCCAGTTTGGCGCGCGAAGGCATCTTGACCTGCGTCATCGCCACAAGATCATCGAACCCCGCTTCGCCTGCGGCCTCCTGGGAGAGAAACCAGCACAGCTCCTCACGGCTGGCCTGCTCGGCCAGCCATGGAAAAAGGCGATCCTGCTGGCCGGGGCCGACCGCCTTCAGCTCCTCAAACCACCTCACAAAATCATCCGCACCCGTGGGCGCCGATGCCGCTTCCTCGCGCACCTGGGCGCGCAGCTCCTCCATGAAAGCATGCTCCAGCCGAAGCATGCTGCGGTCCTCGTCGAAGCGGGACGCAGTGGCGTCCGCGGGAAAGGCGGGCGCCAGTCGCTTCCTGTTCCAGCGACTGAGTTCTTCCTGAAAATTCTGTTCGAGAAATTGCGATCTGCTATATTGGAGCCGGGTAGCCACAGAAATACCTTCCAATTGATGATATCAGGGAAGAATTCGGGAAGGTGGCGGGTCGTTCCGTATAATCGCATTGATGGAAATCAATTGGCTCCCCCGCAGGCGGAACGACACCAGAACTCAGTAAGCGCTTTCTCCATGCCGCCGACAGCACAGGACCGGATCGTCTATCGTCCCATCCCGCTGCCCTCCATGATCCTCACGATGACCCGCCGGTTCAGCGCCTCCCTCATCGCGCCCTCGGCCGCGACCGCCGGAGATCGCTCTCCTGCGCCGGAAACCTGCAAGTTCGCCAGAGGCACGCCCAGGCCGACAAGGCTTTTTGCCACCATGTCGGCCCGCATGAGGCTCAAACGGTCATTATAGGCGTCGGGTCCTGCCCCGTCCGTAAAGCCAGTGACGGACAGTTTATGATCCGAGCCCGCGTCAGACGTCACAAATGCCGCCAGATCCTGCCGCGCCTTTTCGCTCAGATCAACCTTGTCGAAATCGAAATAAAGGGTCAGCGCAAGCGCCTGCGCTCCCTCTGGCGGTTGAAGCAGGACTGTGTCGGACTTTTCCGGCAGGGGATAGACAGCTGCACGACAATCCTCGCTGCTCCAGGCCAGGCCCGCGAGCCGCATGCGGTGGCCCCAGCGCAGTTGCAGACGGCATATCCGATAGGCCGTCTTCGATCCGGTGTAGAAATTGAGGATATAATCCCACCTGCGTTCACCAAACAGCCCCTCATGGAAGTGCGGCACGCCCAGCAGGGCGTAGACCTGACGCTTGGTCATTCCCGGCGTCAGCAGGCGCGGCATCTCCGGCGGCAGGAAAAGCCCATCGCGGCGAGTGGCGCGGCTGGGGTCCGGAAAATCCGTCAGGGGCGCGATATCCGGCAGGAAGGCAGGTTCTGACGCCTGTGCCCCCGACAAAGCGAGGATCAACCCTGCCGCGCAACCGCCGAGCCTAGAGACTGTTTGGCAAAGCACCCTTCGGCGCATGGCGACACCAGCCCTCTCTCCCACCCGCTCCCCCACATGACACCGCCGTTGGATGGCAGGGTGGGAGAGAGGGTCGGCGCGGTCCCGAAATGCGATCTTCCGCGCATTTCCAAACAGTCCTTTAAAATGCAATGCCCAGGCCCGCATTGGCACCTCCCTGATTGCGGCTGTTATAAGTGGCCGCTGCGCGGATGATCATGCGGCCATTGTCGGACACTTTGGACAGGCCCATGGCGACGGCATGTTCGCCCTGCCAGCTGCTCATGCCGACGCCCAGGGTGCCCGTCCCCGCTTCTGAAAATTGCGGGATGCCCGCCATCGCCATCGATGCCGCCGTTCCGCCCTCGGCGTCGCGGCGCAAATCGCGCAGACCGCTGCTCAACAGATTGAACCGGACATCCGTATAGGCATTGGCAACATCGACCGCCTGGCCCATGCCGCCTTGCAGCTGGCGCAAGTTGACCGCATCGGTCGCCCCGGTGCCGTCGGCTACGTTGGTGATCTGCCGTTCGGCCCCCACGCTGCCCACCGACACGCTGTTGGCCCGATCGGCCACGGATGCATAACCAAGCGCCACGCTCGACGACGCCAATGCCTGGGCCTGCGTGCCGGCGGCCATGCTGTTGAAGCCTGATGCCACGGCGCCCGCGCCCGCGGCCAGCGCATCCGTCCCGCTTGCAACGGGCCTGGCATGGCCGGAGCTGTTGTTGACCTGAAGGAAACCGGCGCGCCCTTCCTGAAGATCGGTAATGGCCGCCATGTTATAGGCCAGTTGCACATTGGTGGCATAAAGCTGCGAGCCGTTCACCGCATCGGTCGAGGCGGCGCCCAGATGTCCGGCGGCAACCCCGGTGATCTGCTGATCGACGCCGCCACGCACCGCATTATAGGCCTGAACGGCGGGGTCATAAGGAAGCGCATCCTGGGACGTGCCCCCGCCGCCGCCACCGCCGCCGCCGGGGGCGCTGGTCAGTTGCGACAGGTTGACCGCATCGCTGCCAGCGGCGCCCGGCGCGAGATTGCTGATGGCCGTACCGCCGACGCCGCCCAGCACGACGCTGGACTTCGTGGCGTCCTGGTATTTGACCGCCAGATCGTTCAGCACGGCCAGATCGTAGCTGAGCTGGGCGATGGCGGCGCTGTTCTGCGACACCTGATCGTTCGTTACCTGAAGTTGCGATCCATTGATCGCGTCGGTGCTCGTTGAACTGACGGTCCCGGCGCCCAGATTGGTAATCCGCGTGCCCCCCGTCCCCTGCAGAGTTACAAGCGTTCGGGCGCCGCTGTCATATTGCACGGCGTTGCCCGCCAATGTGCCCAGCGCATCGTTGACAGCCTGCAACTGGGCCACATTGACCGCGTCCGTCGGACTGGCGCCAGCGGCAAGGCCGGTTATGCGGCGTCCCCCGACATTCACCTCTGCGCCGGCAGTGCCGCCGATCAGATAGGCGGGCAGGTTGAGTGTCAGCCCGTTTGCAACCGATCCCGAACCCAATGCAACGCTGCCCGCATGCGTCACCGACGCGCCCGAACCGATCGCGACGGCGTTGAAGGCACCGACGGACGTGTTGGCAAGATTGCCGATGGCGATGGCATCCATCTCGCCTGCACTGGCTTCAAGACCGGGCGTTCCCAAACCCGTAATCTTGTTGCCGCCGAAGGAAACGCCCTTCGGAGTGGTCAGGCTGAAGCTGTCCGAAGTGGTTTCGCAGGTCGGATCAGACAGCAGGTCAATGGCATTGCCGTTAATGTCGAGTACGCTGAGATTGATCGGTGCGCCGGCGGCCGCATTGGCCAATGCGGCATTGATGCCCAGATCGATGTTGATGAGCGGCAATGAATTGAGTGTCGATTCCACGGGCGCGA
>NZ_JBHIWJ010000074.1:0-20138 GCF_041987595.1 Sphingobium sp.
GTGGAACTGCTATCCATCAGCCGCGTGCATCTGGAAGAACCCGGGCAGTATTACCATGTGGCGGCCTTCTCGGACATCACCGCACTCAAGAACCATGCGCGCGAACTCGACCGGGCCTGCGCGGAGGCAGGGTTCCTCTACATCGCGGGCGCACAGATGGATGACGCCCTGTTCCGCCGGATTCACACGCGCGCGCAAGCCTATTTCGCGCTCGATACGGACACCAAGATGAAGAGCTATATCGGCCGTTCGGAAAACCACAGCGGCTATGTGCCGGTGGGGGAGGAGCAATTCGCCGCAGGCCAGCGCGACCTCAAGGAGGCCTTCGACGTCAATCGCGACTATATGGGGACCGAGGGAAGGCGACCGCTGCTTGGGCCAAATCTGTGGCCCGAAATGCCGGGCTTCCGCGATGACGTTCAGGCCTATTATCGCCATGTGACGGGCATCGGAGCCCAGCTTTTCCGGGCGTTCGCCCTGGCGCTGGGACTCGACGAGGATCATTTCGACGCGCATCTGCGAAATCCCCCCAGCCAGCTTCGGCTGATCCATTATCCGTTCGACGCGACCGCGGAGGATCGTCCCGGCATCGGCGCGCATACCGATTACGAATGTTTCACCCTGCTGTCCGCAACGGCGCCCGGTCTCCAGATCATCGACCGGCAGGGCCAGTGGATCGACATTCCCTTGGTGGAGGGCACGATGATCATGAACATCGGCGACATGATGGAGATACTCTCCAACGGCCGCTATGCCGCGACACGGCACCGCGTGAAGAAGGTCAGGGAAGAGCGTTATTCCTTCGCGCTCTTCCATGCCTGCGACTATGATTATGTCGTTGCACCCGTCGTGCGCGGCGAGGCGCCCCGTTACGCCCCGCTCAAGGGCGGCGAACATCTGTTCAACCAGACGGCGCAGACCTTCGCCTATCTGAAACGCAGGATCGCCAGCGGCGAACTTGTGCTGGACGGCGCCCTGCCGCTCGATTCCTTTGGCCTCAGCAGCGGTGCTGCAGCCGAACCGCTGCAGCGCCTGTCAGCCCAGCAGGCTCTTTCTGAACAGTGATTTGACGAGCCGCCCCTCCAGAATGCGTCCCACGACGTAGAGCGCGGCGAACAGGCCCGCGAAGACATAGGCCGCGGTGGGCTTTGGCTTCTTGCCATCCTCCTTGCTTTTGTCGTCCTTCTTGGGCTTTTCAGGCGCCGGTGCGCCCAGCGCCTTGTCGATCCAGTGCTGCGGCAGCGCCTTGTCCTTCCTGTCGTCCTTCTTGGTCGCCTCCTGCGCCGGCGGCTTTGCGAGCTTGCCGGCGACTATCGTCAGCCCGGCGAAGCTCAGAAACAGCAGCGGAGCCAGAAAGCAGAACAGCAATGCCCGGCTGGTCAGGTGGTAACGCAGCAGCGGACCCGCGGGCCCCCTCTCGATCCTGAGAACACCGCCGTCGAAGATGGACATCTTGTCCTGCGCCGCCTGATCCTTCTTGCGGAAGGTCAATGTATCGCCGGTCCGCTCATGGCTGGTGCCGGTCTGCCGGAAAAGGGGGACGAGCCTGGTCATGACCTCATCGGCCGATTGCCCGGAGGCGAGCGTCAGACTGCCTCTTATATGCCAGATCCAGTCCAGAAAACGCGGTGTCACATGACCCCCTTTTTGCAAGAGCAGTTGCGTCGTCATTCGGCCGGCATCGCCACAGGCCGGCCGTAGCGTTCCCTGATCGTCTTCCAGCCTTCGGTGAAGGGATAGGTCATCTGCTCACGGATCGACATGCGACGCCCGCCTTCCATGCCCAGCAGTTCCGCTTCGCCGTCGACGCAGGTCCCGAACATGCGATCGATGAAGATATAGGTGTTGGAATAATTGCTGCGCGTCGCTTCGAAGTCCTGCGAATGATGCAGGCTGTGATGTTCGGTGGTGTTGAACAGGAAGCGCCACCAACGAGGAGTGTTGAAGCGAACATTGATGTGCTGATAGGTGCCGATTGCCAGACCGATGGTCCCGGCAAGGAGGGCAGCCCTCGGCAGGAAGTCGAAAAACCCGCCGATGCCCAGCCCAATCAGGAAAAGCTCCACGGGATTGCCGACCGCACCCTTGTTGATGTTCAGCTGGGTGATGTAATGATGCACCGAATGGGGCAGCCAGAGCGGATACCAGTTATGCATCCCCCGGTGCATCCAATATTGCCCGAAGTCGAAAATGAAGGAGATCAGGAAAGCCTGCAACAGCAGCGGCAGGCCCGTAAACCACGCCAGCTTGTCCCAGTTGAAACCGTGCTGGATAGCCTCGATCACCGCACCACTGCCGATATAATGTTCGACAAGGTCCAGAATGGTATAGCCCAGCCCGACATAGAAGAGATCGGTGACCAATTCCTTCCAGGTCAGACGCCAGCTCTCATAGCGCGGACTGATCCATTCGAGCGCCAGCAGCAGCACCTTGAAGCCGATGCCGATCCCGATCGCGGTGGACGCCTTGGCGATGGAATTGGGCGCATAATACCAGAAGGCGATGAGCGCGAACAGCGCCGTGGGCTGAAACCAAGTGAAGATGAACTGCTTGAGCGGTCCACCTTCCACCCGGCCTATATTTTCCCATCCGATAATGACCGGCGCCTGTGCGCCTATCACTCTTTTGCCTACGCGAACGCCGTCCATATGCTGTCCCCGAGATGCTGCTGCCTCGTCCCTGCAGGCGTGTCAGCCACGCCAGGCAACGAAAAAGATGTTCGCAGGTCATTGAACTTCATGTCGTTTCAGCATCGGCAAGACGCGGCCGACGCGCCAGATGCGATTAAGGTATATGCCCCATAGATGCTGCCTATGCCTTTCCGACTTGGTGGCAGGGAATCGCAACAGCGCAGGTCGTTCCCGCGCCAGCATAAGCCTGGCCGGCCCGGCGCTCATGCTGCTCGCGGCCGCATGATGCCGGCTCGCGCCTGCTGGCGAACCGCTTGGCTGCGCCTTGTTATGCGGTGATGGCCGTCCCCCGGCGGCACACATGCACGATGCTGGCGGAAGCCGCCCGCACCCCTTTCCGAAATCGCTGCCATGCGGGGCTGGACCGTCGCCCCTGTGAACCGGATGCTCGACGCATATCAAGCGATGACGGCGGCTCTGAACAACCCGGCCGTTTACAGGGCTGAAGGCGAAAAAGCATGAAAATTGGAAAGCGAAGTGCGGAATGCCCTATGGATAAGTCGGCAAAACGCTGGCTGGGGCGGCAGGATTCGAACCTGCGCATGGCGGTACCAAAAACCGCTGCCTTACCGCTTGGCTACGCCCCAGCACGGACCGGCTCTGCGCCGGTGCGAGCCGCCATATAGCGGCTCTTGCGCGAAAGGAAAGCCTAGTCATTATTTTCCGGAGACGCCAATATGCGGCGCTGACCATCCCTTGAAAGCCTGGAATTCGCTGGCATGTCCGTTCAAAATTCTTCCCCGGCCGCTGCCGCATCCCAGATCACGCCCGCTTCACCGCTGTTTCTTCGTGAGGACGAGATCCGGCGGGGAATCGAGATGCTCTACTTCGGCTATTCGGCGCTCACCCGCTCGATCGATGAGGGGTTGGCCGCGCTGGGGCTGGGACGCGCGCATCACCGCGCGCTCTATTTCATTTCGCGGCAGCCCGATCTGACGGTCAAGGATCTGCTGCGCCTGCTCGCCATCACCAAACAGTCGCTGGGGCGGGTGCTCAACGACCTGATCGAGCAGGGCTATATCGAAACGCGTCAGGGCGCCAATGACCGGCGGCAGAAGCTGCTGCGCCTCAGCCCCGCCGGAGTCGCGCTGGAGGCCGAGCTGTTCCGGGCGCTGCGCGAGAAAATGGCCGCCGCCTATGCGCTGGCGGGTCAGGGTTCGGTCACCGGATTCTGGCGCGTGCTGGAGGGGCTGATCCCCGATCAGGACCGCTCGATGGTTTTTGGTTTGCGGGGGCGCTGAAGATCGTTTCGCAACCTTATCACCCCTACAGCGCTTATCAGCCTGTTGTTGAACGGCAATGAGGATGAATCATGCGGAAATCATTTCTGGCCACCCTGTCCGTGCTGACGCTGTTCGGCGCATCGGCCTGTTCGGAAAAGGCTCAGGACAATCTGGAAAACGCCGGATCGGCGATCGGCAACGATATGAGCAACAGCGTCGATCGTGCCGGTGACAAGATCGACACGGGTCTCGACCGGGCGGGCAATGCGATCGACGAAAGCACCGCGAAAATGGGCGCCGCGATGGACAATGCCTCCCGCGACGCCAAGCGCGAGGCTGGCGAAGCCAGGCAGGATATCGGATCGGCCATGGAGCGGGCGGGCAACGACATCAAGAAGGAATGAGTGCGCGCCGGGACATGCATCCGGCTGCGCATGTCCCGGCCCTGCGCCCTCGCATCGACCGCCTCCGGTCGCGTCGCGGCCCTTGACCTGAGCGGCCAATGACAGCAGCAGAATGGCCATGCTCGGCGCCGGCTCCTCCTCCTCCCCTTCCCGGCTGATGATCCGGCGGCAGGAGCTGGCGCTGATCGGCGCGACCTTCCTGTGGGGGGGTACGTTCCTGATCGTGCATCATGCGATGCGCCATAGCGGCCCGCTTTTCTTCGTGGGTCTGCGGTTCGGCACAGCCGCCCTTATCGCCCTGCCCGTGGCGCTGCCGGTCCTGCGCGGCGTGACCGCGCGGGAATGGCTGGCCGGGGGAATGATCGGCCTTGGCATTTTCGGCGGTTATTCCCTGCAGAGCTGGGGCTTGCAAACGATCCCCAGCAGCACCTCGGCCTTCATCACCGCCGCCTATGTGCCGCTGGTTCCCCTGTTTCAATGGGCGATCCTGCACCGCAGGCCGAGACTGGCCAGTTGGGCGGGCGTTATCCTCGCCTTCATCGGGCTGCTGTTGATCGCACGCCCGCATGATGGGCTGTCGCCGGGCAAGGGAGAGATGCTGACCCTGATCAGCACGATCGCCATCGCGCTGGAGATTATTTTCATCAGCCTGTGGGCGGGGCGGGTGAATGTCGCGCGGGTGACGTTGATCCAGCTCATGGTCACATCGCTGCTGGCCTTCGCCTGCATGATCCCCGCGGGCGAGTCCATGCCGCCCTTTTCCTGGCCGGTAGTCGCATCAGCCTGCGGCCTTGGGCTGATGACGGCGGTGATCCAGCTCGTCATGAACTGGGCGCAGCAAAGCGTGTCGGCGACCCGCGCCACGCTGATCTATGCCGGCGAGCCGGTATGGGCCGGGCTGATCGGCTGGCTGGCGGGCGACCGCCTGCCCGCCACGGCGCTGTTTGGCGGCGCGCTGGTGGTCGCCGCCATGATCGTCAGCGAGATACGGTTCGAGAAGAAGAGCTGAGAGACTGTTTGGAAATGCGCCTTGCGGCGCACGGCCGCACCAGCCCTATCGCCGGAAAACCGGCGCGCGCTTTTCGAAGAACGCCGCGAATGCCTCCTGCGCTTCGGCGGATTTGAGGGCTTCCTGGAACGCTCGCGCTTCTTCCTCGATGCGCCGGGTCACGGCGGCGGGATCGCCCTTCATCAGACGCCGGGTCGCCGCGAGCGCCTGCGGCGGCTTGGCCATGAGGGACGCCGCCTTTTGCCGGGCATGATCCAGCAGCCGGTCGGCCGGCACGATGGCGGTGATCAGCCCGGCACGGTCCGCCGTCTCCGCGTCCATCGGTTCGCCGAGCAGCAGCATCGAGGCAGCCTTGGCATGACCCAGAGTCGCAGGCGCAAGCAGGCTGGAGCCAGCCTCCGGAACGATGCCCAGATTGACGAAAGGGGTGATGAAGCGCGCATCGGGCGTCGCATAGACGAGATCGCAGTGGAACAGCATCGTCGTGCCGACGCCCACGGCCAGACCCTGCACGGCAGCGACCAGCGGCTTGTCGAAGGCGGCGATGGCGCGGATGAATTCGAACGCCGCCTCCCCTCCCTGGGGACCGGCCATGAAATCCTTGAGATCATTGCCAGCGCAGAACGCGTCGCCCTTGCCCGCGAAGATGACGGTGCCGATTTCGGACCGCGACGATGCATCGGCCAGCGCGGCGGTCATGGCGCGATACATGGCGGCGGTCAGCGCATTCTTCTTGTCAGGACGGTCGATATGGATTTCGACGACGCCCTTTTCTTCGATGATGGCGATCCCTTCGCTCACGATCATGCTCTCCTTTGCCATTGATGGGCGACTGTTGGCCGATCGGCGAAAGCGCGTCTATCCTTTTGCTGCTGCCCTGCCTAAAGCCGGAACCATGAACCGGCTCCGCGACATTCTTGACCCCTTCCTGTTGCTGCTGATCGCCACGGTGGCGCTGGCGTCAGTCTTTCCGGCGCGCGGCGAAGGCGCGAATATTGCCGGAGCGATGGCGGATGCGGGCATCGTGCTGCTGTTCTTCCTCCACGGCGCGAAATTGTCGCGAGAGGCGATCTGGAGCGGCGCGAAGGCCTGGAAACTGCATCTGGCGACTCTGGGGACCACCTTCGCCATCTTTCCGCTGATCGGCCTCGCGACCCAGCAGATCACGGCCATCCCCCTCTCCATGCGCGCGGGCTTGCTGTTTCTGACGCTGCTGCCCTCGACCGTCCAATCCTCCATCGCCTTCACCGCGATTGCGCGGGGCAATGTCGCCGCGGCGGTGGTGAGCGCGTCCTTCTCCAACCTGCTGGGCATTGTCATGACGCCGCTGCTGGTCGCCCTGCTGATGGAAAGGAGCGGGACCGGCAGCCTGATTTCCCTGTCCTCGATCGAGGACATACTGCTGCAACTGCTGCTGCCGTTCGTCGTCGGCCATCTGGCCCGCCCGCTGATCGGCGGCTTCGTGGCGCGGCACAAGGCCTTGCTGGGACGGGTCGATCGCGGATCGATCCTGCTGGTGGTCTATTCCGCCTTCAGCGCGGCGGTGGTCGAAGGGTTGTGGCACAAGGTGTCGAAAGGCGAACTGCTGCTGCTGGCGGCGGTCTGCGTGGCGATCCTTGCCGTCGTGCTGCTGTTCACGCTGCTGCTGGGACGCATGCTGGGCTTCAGGCGCGAGGATGCGATCGTGCTGCAATTTTGCGGGTCGAAGAAGAGCCTGGCGTCAGGCGTGCCCATCGCAGGCGTGCTGTTTCCGCCGAGTGCCGTCGGGCCGATCCTGCTGCCTGTCATGCTGTTCCACCAGATCCAGCTGATGGCCTGCGCGGTGCTGGCGCGGCGTTACGGCGCGGCGGCGAACGACAGGCCCGAACTGGCGGCGGCGGGCTGACGCGATGGAGCGACCGATCCTGACCCCGGTGACGATGGAGGCTTTTCTCCGACAGATTGACGCGCTGGCGCAGCGGCTCGCGGCATCGGCGTGGCGGCCCGATTATCTGGTCGGCATCGGTCGGGGCGGTCTGGTGCCTGCCACTTATCTAAGCCATGCGACCGGGCTGGCGATGCTGTCGGTCGACATGTCGGCGAAGCTGCCCGATTTTGGCGAAGCGTTGCTGACACGGCTGGCGGAGCGGGCCGCGGCGGGCGCCAGACTGCTGTTTGTCGACGACATCAACGACAGCGGGCGAACCATCAATCATGTCCGGCACGTTTTGACGCAGGCTGGAGCGCCGCCATCGGAGGCCATGCGCTTTGCCGTGTTGATGGACAATGTCCGCTCGGGCGCGAGCGTGGATTATCGCGCGGAAACCATCGACCGCGCCGTGACCAAGGACTGGTTCGTCTTTCCGTGGGAAGCGGTGGCGAGCCGGGAAACTATTCTGGCCGATTGGGGTGACGTGCCGGAACGGACACGATGACGCCGAAAATGGCGTATTTCCAGTCGGAGAGAGATGGCTGACTTGTCGCGCGCGCCGCTTTGTTATACGATTGTATAACTTAGGTGGTGGTGGGGCGCTCTGGCTTTGGATCGCGGTGGCAGCGAAACTTGTAGCGAACGGCTGGGTCGATCTTCGAGCCGCCTTTTACCCGTTTTTTCCGCCGGACCTGTCGTTTCATTCCGCACATACCGCATTTTGGGGATGAGCCGGATCGGCATTGCACCTATTCGGACCGTGGCCGCGATGCCCTGTCCGACGGCCGGCGGCAAATCAGGGCCGCACCTGCGTCCCCTGTCCCCCCGGCCGTCTGGAGCCAAAGCGCATGACCAAAGCCTATGACGCGGTCATCGTCGGGGCGGGCCACAATGGACTGGTTTGCGCCTTCTACCTTGCGCGGGCGGGTTATAGGGTGCGCATGCTGGAACGGCGGGCTGTCGTCGGCGGTGCCGCCGTCACCGAGGAATTCCATCCCGGCTTCCGCAATTCGGTGGCGAGCTATACCGTAAGCCTGCTCCATCCCAAGGTGATCCGGGACATGGCGCTGGTCGACCATGGCTATCGCGTGATCGAGCGGCCGATCAGCAATTTCTTTCCCCGGCCGGATGGCGGCTATCTGAAGCTGGGCGGCGGGATCGAGCGGACGCAGGCGGAGTTCGCCAGGTTCAGCGCCAGGGACGCCGCCACCCTCCCCGCTTATTATGACGCTCTGGAAGTCGTCGCCGATGTGTTGCGCGACATGACGCTGCAAGCGCCGCCCAATGCGGGCGACGGGCTGTCGATGATCGTGACCGCGCTGAAGCAGGGACGGCGGATCGGCGGCCTGTCGCTGGAGCAGCAGCGCGACATGCTGGAACTGTTCGCCAGATCGGCGCGCGGCTTCCTTGACGGCTGGTTCGAAAGCGAGGCGGTGAAGGCGGCCTTCGGCTTCGACGCGATCGTCGGCAATTACGCTTCGCCCGATGCGCCGGGCAGCGCCTATGTGCTGCTGCATCATGTCTTTGGCGAGGTGAACGGAAAGAAAGGCGCCTGGGGCCATAGCGTCGGCGGCATGGGATCGATCACCCGGATCATGGCGCATGTGGTGCGCGGCATGGGCGTCGAGATCAGCCTGGAAGCGCCGGTGGCGCGGGTGCTGGTCGACGGCGAGCGGGCCGTTGGCGTCCGGCTGGAAAGCGGCGAGGAGGTGATGGGCGCCGCCATCATCGGCAATGTCGGACCGAAGCTGCTTTACGAGCGGCTGATGGACCCGGACGATCTGCCCGCGGATTTTCTGAGGCGCATCCGGGGGTTCAGGACGGCTTCGGGCACGTTCCGGATGAATGTCGCGCTATCGGCCCTGCCCGATTTCACCTGCCTGCCCGGTGCGGGAGAGCATCATCAGTCGGGCATTACCATTGCCCCGACGCTCGATTATATGGACCGCGCCTATATGGACGCGAAGCGCGACGGCTGGTCGAAGGAGCCGATCGTGGAGATGCTGATTCCCTCGACGGTCGATGACAGTCTGGCGCCGCATGGCTGCCATGTCGCAAGCCTTTTCTGCCAGCAGTTCGCCCCTGAGCTGCCCGATGGCCGAAGCTGGGACGATGAGCGCGAGGCGGCGGCGGATCATATCATCGCGACGGTGGACGCCTATGCACCGGGCTTCGCGCAAACGGTGATCGCGCGCGACATCCTCTCCCCGCTGGATCTGGAACGGAAATTCGGCCTGATCGGCGGCGACATCATGCATGGCAACATGACGCTGGACCAGCTCTGGGCGGCGCGGCCGGTATTGGGGCACGGCGCCTATCGCGGGCCGCTCAAGGGCCTCTACATGTGCGGCGCGGGCACGCATCCGGGCGGCGGCGTGACGGGGGCGCCGGGACATAATGCGGCGCGGGAGATATTGAAGGATCGGGCGCTTTTGGGACGGTGGTTCGGGCGCGCCTGATCTTGCCCTTCCCCTGGCGCTCGCCTAAAGGGTCGGCTCATGCCCGACATCACCGTTCCATCCGCCCAGTCCGACCTCAAAGGGCCTGACCTCACTGGCCGCGCGCTGTTTCCGCATCGGCATCTGCTGTCCATCGCGGACCTGAAGCCATGGGAAATCCGCTTCCTGCTGGATGAGGCGGAGCATTGGGCAAAGAGCAACCGGGGCGGAGCGCGCAAGCATGACGATCGGCTCGCGGGCATGACGCAGATCAACGCCTTTTTCGAAAATTCCACGCGCACGCTGCTGTCCTTCGAGATCGCGGGCAAGCGATTGGGCGCCGACGTCGTCAACATGGCGGCGGCGACCTCCAGCGTGAAGAAGGGCGAAACGCTGATCGACACCGCCATGACGCTCAACGCCATGGCCGCCGACGTCATCGTCATCCGCCATGCAAGTTCGGGCGCCGTCGCGCTGATCGCGGACAAGGTGGACTGCCCGGTGCTGAACGCGGGCGACGGCTGGCACCAGCATCCGACGCAGGCCTTGCTCGATGCGCTCACCATCCGGCGGCGCAAGGGCGGCTTCGAGGGGCTGATCGTGGCGATCTGCGGCGATGTGCTGCACAGCCGGGTCGCGCGCTCGAACATGCTCTGCCTAGCCGCGCTGGGCGCGCAGGTGCGAGCCGTGGCGCCGCCGACGCTGATGCCGCCCGAAGTCGAGATGCTGGGCGCCACCCCCTATCATCGCATGGACGAAGGGCTGGAAGGCGCCGACGTCGTCATGATGCTGCGCCTCCAGAATGAGCGAATGGACGGAGCCTTCATCCCCTCTGCACGGGAATATCATATGCTTTACGGGCTGACGCCGGAACGGCTCGCCATCGCCAGGCCCGATGCGCTGGTGATGCACCCCGGCCCGATGAACCGGGGCGTCGAGATTTCGAGCGTGGTGGCCGATCATCCCGAGCGCTCCGCCATTACCGAGCAGGTCGAAATGGGGGTCGCCATTCGCATGGCCTGTCTGGACGTGCTGACTCGTGGGGCTCGCGGAGTGGAGGGATGGTCTTGAGTATCCCGACCCCAAAAAAGGACTCGATGGTCTTGAGCATCCGACCAACAACAGGGAATCGCTGGCAATGAGCACGCTCGCCATCATCAACGGGAAGCTGGCCGATCCGGCGGGCAAGGATGTCAGCGGCGGCATGATCCTGATCGAAGGCGATCGCATCGTCGCGGCGGGCGACGTCGCTGTGCCGGCCGATGCCGAGACGATCGACGCGGGTGGTCTGGTGGTCGCGCCCGGCCTCATCGACCTCGGCGTCTTTGCAACCGACAAGCCCGCCTTCCATTTCGGCGGGATCACGCGGGCGGCGCTGATGCCTGACCAGTCCTCGCCTCTGGACGATGCAGGCCTCATCCGGCAGGCGACGCGGGCGGGCAAGCCTGATTTCTGGGTTCATCCCATCGCCGCCGCGACACGCGGCCTGAAGGGCGCCGAACTGGCCGAAATCGGCATGATGCAGGCCGCGGGCGCCAGGGCCGTGGGCACCGGCCGCCAGTGGATCGCCGATTCGGGCGTGATGATGCGCGTGCTATCCTACGCGTCCGGACTGGGGCTGACCGTCATCACCCATGCCGAGGATAGCGGCCTGGCGGGCAAGGCGGTCGCGACCAGCGGGGAGACGGCGACGCGGCTTGGCCTGTCGCACGCTCCCGCCTGCGCGGAGGCCATGGCGATCGCGCGCGATATCATGCTGGCGCGGGTGACGGGCGCGGCGCTCCACTTCCGGCTGGTGACGACCAGGGCGGGCTTCGACCTGATCCGCGCCGCCAAGGCCGAAGGGTTGAAGGTCACCTGCGGCATCAGCCCGGCCTATCTGTTCCTGTCCGACAATGCCGTGACCGATTTCCGCACTTTCGCCCGCCTCTCCCCGCCGCTGCGGTCGGAGGATGACCGCAAGGCATCGATCGCGGCGGTGGCCGACGGCACGGTCGACGTCATCACATCCAGCCACGATCCGCGCGGACCGGAGGACAAGCGCCTCCCTTTCGCGGACGCGGCCCCCGGCATGGCGGGCGCGGAGACGCTGCTCGCCCTCTCCCTCAATCTGGTGCGGGAGGGGCATGTGTCCCTCAATCGCCTGATGACCCTGCTCAGCGCCAATCCGGCAAAGATTCTGGGGGTCAATGCGGGGAGCTTCGCGCCGGGCAGCGCGGCGGACCTGATCTTCATCGATCCCGACACGCCGTGGATCGTCGATTCGACGAAAATGGCCGCGCAGGCCGGAAATACGCCTTTCAACCGCGTGCCGGTGCAGGGTCGCGCGCGCAGGATCATGAAGGGCGGCACTTTCCTCTGATTTCCCCCTTGCCCTACCCGGCAGGCGACGTTAAAGCGCCCTTCTTCGCTGGCTCGGGCCAGTGCAGGAGTGTAGCTCAGCTGGTAGAGCGTCGGTCTCCAAAACCGAATGCCGGGGGTTCGAGTCCCTCCACTCCTGCCAAGCATCTTGCCGCGAAACCCTGACAATTCAGGGGTTCGCGGCTGGTTCTGCTGGCGAAGGATGGGTCGCGAAGCAGGCGGCCGCACCCCCGGACGCCGAACAGGGCGGGATCGGGAGGGCGGACTGTTGCTTCGCGCTTTGGTGTTTGTTCGAAGGGTTTGAGACGGGCGATGGCGAAGGTTTCTCCGGGCGAATTCGTCAATCAGGTGCAGACCGAGGCGAAAAAGATCGTGTGGCCCACCGGCCGCGAAACGATCATGACCGGCGTGATGGTGGTTATCATGACGTCGCTGCTGGGCCTGTTCTTCTTCGGCATCGACACCTTCTTCGGCGCGATCGTTCAGTGGCTGCTGGCGTTCGCCGCCGGGCAAGCTTGAGTTTTTATTGATTGCCGCGATTTTCAAGTAAATCGCTAAGATCGGGAGTTTGAAACGGTAACATGGCGCGCTGGTACATCATCCACGCCTATTCGGGCTTCGAGAACAAGGTCAAGGAATCGATCCTGTCCGAAGCCGAGCGCATGGGCCTCTCCCAGCTGGTCGAGCAGGTGGAAGTCCCCACCGAGACCGTGACCGAGGTGAAGCGCGGCAAGAAGGTGCAGGTCGAGCGCAAGTTCATGCCCGGCTATGTCCTCGCCAAGCTGGCGATGAACGACGACATCTACCACCTCGTCAAGAACACGCCGAAGGTGACGGGCTTCCTGGGGTCCTCCGGCAAGCCGCAGGCGATCAGCGAGGCCGACGCCGCCCGCTATTTCGGCGCCCAGAAGGAAGCCGAGGCCGCGCCCAAGCACAAGGTCAGCGTCGATTACGAGATCGGCGACAGCGTCAAGGTGCTGGACGGCCCCTTCGCGAGCTTCAACGGCACCGTCGAGGAGCTGGATTTCGAAAAGAACCGCGTCAAGGTGTCCGTGTCGATCTTCGGCCGCGCCACGCCGGTAGAGCTGGACTTCGAACAGGTCGAGCTGTCCAAATAATTTCACGTCATCCCGGCGCAGGCCGGGATTTCGTGTCTCGGGCCGTTCCCTTGCGGCCGGAGATCCCAGCATCCGCCGGGATAACCACAAGGGTAAGTGCGGGAGGGTTTCTTCGGAGATCCGTCTGACCGCTAAACTTGAACCGGAAGGTCGGATTTCCGCCCTTCCAGCAACAGAGTGAGTGAAAATGGCCAAGAAGATTACGGGCTATATCAAACTCCAGGTGCCCGCTGGAGCCGCCAATCCCTCGCCGCCGATCGGTCCGGCGCTGGGTCAGCGCGGTGTGAACATCATGGAATTCTGCAAGGCGTTCAACGCCTCGACGGAAAAGATGGAAAAGGGCACCCCGCTGCCGACCATCATCACCGTCTATGCGGACCGTTCGTTCAGCTTCGTCACGAAGCAGCCGCCCGCCACCTATCTGATCAAGAAGGCCGTCAACCTGAAGTCTGGTTCCAAGGAGCCCGGCAAGGTCGTCGCCGGCAAGATCACCCGCGCCCAGCTCGCTGAAATCGCGCAGGCCAAGATGGCCGACCTGAACGCGAACGACATCGACGCGGCAACGAAGATCATCGAAGGCTCCGCTCGCGCGATGGGCCTCGACGTGGTGGAGGGCTAAGACCATGGCAAAGCTGACGAAGAAGGCGAAGGCTCTCGCCGCTGCCGTTGACAAGGAAAAGCTGCACGGCGTCGACGAAGCGCTGGGCCTGATCAAGACCCACGCGACCGCCAAGTTCGACGAAAGCGTCGAAATCGCGATCAATCTGGGCGTCGATCCGCGTCACGCCGACCAGATGGTCCGTGGCGTCGTCACCCTGCCCGCCGGCACCGGCAAGGACGTCCGCGTCGCCGTGTTCGCCCGTGGCGACAAGGCTGAAGCCGCGACCGCCGCTGGCGCCGACGTGGTGGGCGCCGAAGACCTGCTGGAATCGATCCAGGCCGGTAACATCGACTTCCAGCGCGTGATCGCCACCCCCGACATGATGGGTCTGGTCGGCCGTCTGGGTAAGGTTCTGGGTCCCAAGGGCCTGATGCCGAACCCGAAGCTGGGCACCGTAACCCCGAACGTCGCCGAAGCGGTCAAGGCCGCCAAGGGCGGTCAGATCGAATTCCGCGTCGAAAAGGCCGGCATCATCCACGCTGGCCTGGGCAAGGCGAGCTTCTCGGCTGCCGACCTGCGCAAGAATTTCGACGCGTTCGTCGACGCGATCGTCAAGGCCAAGCCGTCGGGTTCGAAGGGCAAATATGTCCGCAAGATCGCCCTGTCGTCTTCGATGGGTCCGGGCGTGAAGGTCGACGTGGCGGAAGTCGCTTCGGTCTGATCCGAGAAAAGAACAGTTGAGAAAGCCTCCTTCCTCCACGCGGGGAAGGAGGCTTTCTTCTTTTTTGGGAGGCCCTGTGATAAGGGCTTTCCTGCCCTCCCCTCTTCACGGAAGGACAGGGCGACATTGCCCCGGCATGGGGCAAGGGAACGGGTCATTCCACCTTCTGCACTTCAAAAGATAGAGCGGGGCTTCGACAAGCTCGGCCCGAACGGATGAGAGTGGAGCGCAACCCGAAAGACGCTGGAAGCCTTTTCCAGCATCATAAAAAGATTCCGTCGGCAGAGGCGGGTCGCACTCCGATGGAAACAGAATGTCGTTTGAACACCTCCCCTCCCTTCTTTCCGATGCGCTGACGCGTAAAGGCTATGAAAGCCTGACCCCGGTGCAGGCGCAAGTCACGCAACCCGAAGCCGAAGGCCGTGACCTGATCGTCTCGGCGCAGACCGGGTCCGGCAAGACGGTTGCCTTCGGCCTCGCCATGGCGGGCGAATTGCTGGGCGAACAGAGCCGCCTCCCCGTCGCCGCCCAGCCGCTGGCGCTCGCCATCGCGCCGACGCGCGAACTGGCGCTTCAGGTCGCGCGCGAGCTGGAATGGCTCTATGGCGAGGCCCGCGCCCGCATCACCACCTGCGTCGGCGGCATGGACGCTGCCAAGGAGCGCCGGGCGCTCAGCCATGGCGCGCATATCGTCGTCGGCACGCCGGGCCGTCTGCGCGACCATCTGGAACGCGGCGCGCTGGACCTCTCCGGGCTCAAGACCGTCGTGCTCGATGAAGCCGACGAAATGCTCGACATGGGCTTTCGCGAGGATCTCGAAGAGATTCTCGACGGCGCGCCGGAAAACCGCCGCACGTTGCTTTTCTCCGCCACCATGCCCAAGCCGATCGTCGCGCTCGCCAGGCGCTACCAGAAGGATGCGCTGCGCATCTCCACCGTCAGCGATGAACGAGGCCATGGCGACATCAGCTATCAGGCGGTGACCGTCGCGCCCGCCGACATCGAAAATGCCGTCGTCAACCTGCTGCGCTATCATGAGGCGGAGACGGCCATCCTCTTCTGCGCCACCCGCGACAATGTGCGGCACCTGCACGCCAGCCTGACCGAACGCGGTTTCGCCGCCGTGGCGCTGTCGGGCGAGCATAGCCAGAATGAGCGCAATCACGCCCTGCAAGCGCTGCGCGACCGCCGTGCGCGCGTCTGCGTCGCGACCGATGTGGCTGCACGCGGCATCGATCTGCCGAACCTCAGCCTTGTCGTCCATGTCGAAATCCCTCGCGACGCGGAAACGATGCAGCACCGTTCCGGGCGTACCGGGCGCGCGGGCAAGAAGGGAACGGCCGTGCTGATCGTGCCCTATCCGCGCCGTCGCCGGGTCGAATCCATGCTGCGCGGCGCGAAAATCCCGGTGGAGTGGGGCACTCCGCCGAGCAAGGAAGCCATCCAGCAGCAGGACAATACGCGTCTGCGCGAAAAGCTGATGGAGCGCGCCGAGCTGGACGAGCAGGACTGGGCGCTGGGCGCCGAGCTTCTGGAGCAGAAATCGGCCAAGGAAATCGCTGCTATGCTGGTGAAGAGCGCCCGCGCCGCCCTTCCCGCACCGGAAGAGCTTCTGGACGCGAGCGAAGCCCCGGCGCGTCGCGAAGGGCCTCGTCCGGGCTTTGAGGAAACCATCTGGTTCCGCATGGATATCGGACGCAACCAGAATGCCGACCCGCGCTGGATATTGCCGCTGATCTGCCGCCGCGGCCATGTGTCGCGGCAGGATATCGGCGCGATCCGCATCGCCGCCAATGAGACCATGTTCGAGATCCCCTCCGCGATCGCGGCGAAGTTCGTCGGCGCGGTGAAGCGCACCGGCCAGGCCAATGACGACGGCGCCGAAGTGACCATCGAGCAGATCGAGGGCAAGCCCCGCGAGATGGCGCGTGAGAACAGGCGCGAAGGACCGCGTGGCAAGAGCCGCGCAAATGACGGACGCGGCCCCCGCCCGCCTGCGCATAGCCCTCGTCCGTTCAAGGGCGGTCCCAGGCGGAGCGGGCCTCACAAGCCCAGAGGATGAGACGGTGAAGGGCCGGTCCTGTAACGGACCGGCCCTTTTTCCTATCCCGCCCCGCAGAGCGTCAGCATCCGCGCAGCCAGCTCGCGCTCGCCCATGACGACATGGGGCACGCCCAGACTTTCCAGATGCGCCACTTCGGCATCCGAATGGGCGCGGGCGATGACTTGCAGATCAGGGTTCAGGTGGCGGGCATGTTCGTGGATCGCGCCGCCTTCAAAGCCCTCCGGGACGGCGATCAGCATGCGCCGGGCCTCGCAAATCCCTGCGGCGAGAAGGTGGCGGTCCTCCAGCGCGCTGCCCCGCACCACGGCCATGCCCTGCTCCTCCGCTTCCTCGGCGCGTTCGGCATCGGCTTCCACAATCACGAAATGGGCTTTGCGCTCCGCCAGACGGGCGGCGATCAGCTTGCCGACCCGGCCATAGCCGACCAGGATCACATGCCCGATTCGCGGCCGGTTCCGCGCCTTTTCGGCCTCCTGCTCCTCCTCGACCTCCTCCTTCTTCTGATCGCGCACGATCAGCGAAAAGATCAGCGGATTGAGGAAAATCGACACGATCGCCCCCGCAAGGATCAGATCGCGGGCCTCGGCGGGCAGGACGCCAAGCCCGGTTCCCAGCGAGGCGAGGATGAAGGAAAATTCGCCGATCTGGGCCAGGCTGGCGGCGATGGTGAGCGCCGTATCGCCCGGATGGCCGAAGGCGCGGACGATGGCGAAGGCGGCGATGGACTTGCCCACGATGATGATCGCCACGGTCGCGAGCAGCGGCAAGGGCTGCTCGACCAAAACCGCCGGGTTGAACAGCATGCCTACCGAAACGAAGAAGAGGACCGCAAAGGCGTCTCGCAGCGGCAGCGTCTCTTCCGTGGCGCGGCGGCTGAGCGGGGTTTCGCCCAGGATCATACCGGCGAAGAAAGCGCCCAGCGCGAAGGAAACGTCGAAGGCAACCGCGGCTCCAAAGGCCACGCCCAGCGCTATGGCGAGGACGGCAAGGCGAAACAGCTCGCGAGAGCCGCTATGGACGACCCAGTGCAGCGCCCATGGGATGACCCGGCGGCCGACCACCAGCATCAGCGCCACGAAGCCCGTGACCTTGAGCAAGGTGCCGAGCAAGGGGGCGAGCAGATCCGCCGCCCCGGCCGAGGCATCGGCACTGTTCAGCACTCCGGCCAGCGCGGGCAGGAGAACGAGCGCCAACACCATCACGAGATCCTCGACAATCAGCCAGCCGACCGCGATCCGCCCCCTGCGGGTCTCGACGAGATCTGCGCCCTGCAGGGCGCGCAGCAGAACGACGGTGCTTGCGACCGAGAGGGCAAGGCCGAAGACAAGGCCGCCCATCAGCGGCCAGCCCATATAATGGGCCAGCCCCATGCCCATCAGCGTTGCGACCGCAATCTGGCCGATAGCGCCCGGCACGGCGATATTCTTGACCGACAGCAGGTCGCGCAGGGAAAAATGCAGGCCGACGCCGAACATCAGCAGGATGACGCCGATCTCGGCCAGTTCGTTGGCCAGCCCCGCATCCGCGACGAAGCCCGGCGTAAAGGGACCGACCATGATGCCGGCGATCAGATAGCCGACCAGCGGCGACAATTTCAGGCGATGGGCAATGGCGCCCATGATGAAGGCAACGACAAGACCCGCGACGATCGTACCGATCAGGGGCGTGTGATGGGGCATAAGGTCTTTCCCTGACTGCCGGTGGGGCGGGCGCGCCTCCACCGGCAGCATATCATGATATTACTCTGCGACCGCCAGCATGGCGGCCGACAGCAAGGCTCCGGCAGCGCCAAGGCCTGCAAGCACGGCGGGCATAAACCACCAGGGCGGGCGGCGGCGGCTCGATATCTTCCGAGGCATTAAATCCTCCCTTCTTTCTGACGAGGGGATGAGCGATGCGTCAGGAGGATGCAGGAGGCGCGCGGGCGTGCCGGCAGGAAAGAAGGTGGAACGGCCGGGGGGCCGGTTGCGGGCGGGAAAATCGGTGCGACGGCCGTAATCGCAAGATACCCGAAAGCATGGCCGCGATGGAAAGCAGGCCGATCGCAAAGGTCAGGGCAGGCAGCCGCCCGTCCCCGTCCGGCTGCGAAACTTGCGCGGTAACGGGAATCGCCTGAGCGCGGGCTTTCAGCACGACGGCCGTAGTCGCAGGATTGAAGGCGGAGCCGGTCAGACGGCTCGACGGGGGACCCAGCGGCGCCAAAGCGCTGAGCAGCGCCACGCTGAGCGCCATCCACAGGGAGAGGATGAAGAGCAGGCGACCCTTCATGCCTTCATTCCTGTACGGCGCTGGCGTCATGCGTGATATGATCCCTTCGATCCGAAGAGATAGGGACGAGTCCCGCCAAAAACCAGCCCTGAAAGGGAACCGGGTCATGGTCGCATTTTCCAACCGAATGGCTGCCTTGCGTCCCTTGCCGAAAATGCTCTGGGCGGTTGACAGAAGCGAGTCATTCCAGTAGCGGGCCACATTCCCGCGCGGGTCGGTTAAGGACGCATGTTCTCGACGATCTGCGTAAAGCAGATTTGAACGAGAAGAGAAGAGCCATGTTCGCAATCGTGCGCACGGGCGGCAAGCAGTATCGCGTCGCCGCCGGAGACAAGATCGTCGTCGAGAAGCTGGCCGGTGAGGCTGGCGACAAGGTGACCCTGGACGACGTCCTGTTCGCAGGCGAAGGCAGCGACGTAAAAGACGCCGCCAAGCTGACCGTTGCCGCTGAAATCGTCGCACAGGCGAAGGGCGAGAAAGTCATCGTTTTCAAGAAGCGCCGCCGGCACAACTACCGCCGTCGCAACGGCCACCGCCAGAATCACACGATCCTCAAGATCGTGTCGATCGCCTGAGCCGCAGCTAAGTTACGAGGAGTTTGAGTCATGGCACATAAGAAAGCTGGCGGTTCGTCGCGCAACGGTCGCGATTCGGAATCGAAGCGCCTCGGCGTGAAGAAGTTCGGCGGTCAGGACGTGATCGGCGGCAACATCATCATTCGCCAGCGCGGCACCCGCGTCTATCCGGGCCGCAACGTCGGCATGGGCAAGGACCACACGCTGTTCGCGCTCGGCGAAGGCAAGGTGGTATTCCACACCGGCAAGCTCGGCCGCAAATATGTGTCGGTCGACGCGCTGGCCGAAGCCGCGGAATAACGGACGATCGATGACGGATCGTCCCTCGCAAATGGGGCGGTCCTCTTGGGGTGGCAGTCGGTTCAGACGCCGCCGCTGATCGAGGGAAACAAGGGGCGCCCCATCCGGGAGCGCCCCTTTTCCGTTACCCTGCCCGTAACAAAAGATGTCTCCCTGCAATTTCCCTCAAGCCGCTGGAACCCCTGACCTTTTCGCGCGTCGTGCGGGCGGGGCCAGCCAGAGCAAACGTCGTCAAGCCGTAACTTTTTGCGGCCATTGGCGCGCCGGAGATTAGGAGATTTTTGATGTTCGCCCGTACCCCCCGCTTGCTGCTGCGGCCCGGCTGGATGGAAGATGCGCCCGCGCTGGCATCAGCGATCGGTGATCCTGCGGTTCTGCGCAACCTGACCCGCGTGCCCGCAGTCTACAGCCCGGCCAACGCGGAAGAGTTTCTGGCCCTGCCGCAAGACCCGCGCC
>NZ_JBHIWJ010000075.1:0-19469 GCF_041987595.1 Sphingobium sp.
AATGGGCCGGGATCGATTGGTCGCTTTCGGGATATTTGATGAGGGTCTGGTTCGGCTCCGAAACGAATCCGATCAGCTTCGCCTTGATCCGCTCGAAACGGGCCTCCAGCTTGGGGTCGATCGGTCTGTCCCAGGCGGGATCGACCGTATAGACTTCGCGCAACACCTGAATGCGCTCGCCCGACAGCGGATGGGTGCGGCCGTAGCTGTCATCCTGCGGGATGGCGAGGCGATATTCCTGATTTTGCAGCTTCTTGAAAAATTCCAGGCTGCCCTTGCCCGAAACGCCCGCCTTGCTGAGGTAGCGAGCACCGGCGAGATCCGCGGAGCTTTCCTGCGCACGGGAGAAGGCGAGATATTTGCCCATCGCGGCCTGCTGGCCCATGCCCAATATGCCCATGCCCGCTTCCGCGCCGCCTGCCGCGATGGCGGCCGCGCCCAGCACCAGGCTGAGCAGGGTGATGCCGGTCGCTTCCTTCATCCCTTCGGAGGAGCGGATGACATGGCCGCCTTCGATATGGCCAAGTTCATGCGCGACGACGCCCTGCACCTGATTCACATTGTCGGCCGTCGCGATCAGGCCGCTGTGCACCCACACATACTGGCCTCCCGCGACGAAGGCGTTGATCTCCGGATCGTTGATGACGAGGACCTGGACGTTGCGCGGTTCCATGCCCGCCGCCTTGACCAGCGGCCCGGACATGTCGGCCATGAAGGCCTCGGTTTCCGCATCGCGCAAAATCTGCTGCGCCGCCGCCGGACGGGCCAGCAGGGCCAGCGATGCCGCGGCAATGGCAGCCATGCGAAGCCAGCGGGCCTTCATGCGCGGGTCCGGATCAGGGGAGGGGACTGCATCGCTGACTGTCAATGCCTTGAACGGGATGAACGGTAACTGAAACGCCTGTGTAGCCGATTAATCGGGAGGTCCAATAGCGGCTTTGGGTGGTCCCGGTCATTCTGGCAAATCTTCGCTCCAGCGAATCATGTGGGTCAGGTCATGTCCCGAACGCCCTTCGGGTCGTTGGCATGACGACAAATGACCAAAGCAGATACCCGGCTGATTTCTTCTCCGATTCCCGTCGCAAAAGCAAAGCGCCGTCGCCTTGCCGGTTGAACCGGCAAGGCAACGGCGCTTTTCCCTTAATCCTCAGCCGCTGTTACTGGCCGAAGGTGCGCTGCCACCAGCCACGGCGCGGAGCGCCGTCTTCGCCTTCGCCAGCCGCATCCGCGTCGCCATTCACCGTCACCGTTTCGGCGGTTTCGTCAGGTGCAGCGGTTTCAACGGGCGCTGCGGCAGCAGAAGAGTCCTCAACGGCGGCGGCATCCTCGACGACCGGGTCGGCTTTCTTGCGACGGGTGCGCTTGGGCTTGGCCGGGGCCTCCTCGGCAACCGGTGCGACCTCGGCGACAATGGCTTCCTCGGCGACCGGATCGGCCTTCTTGCGACGGGTGCGCTTGGGCTTGGCAGGCGCCTCCTCCGCGACCGGTGCTTCAGCAGCGGCCTCGACCGGCACCTCGACCACGGCCTCCGCCACTTCGGCGGCCGGGGCAACAGCTTCCTTGGCCTTGCGGGCGCGCGGACGGCGACGGGTCTTGGGCGCTTCCTCTTCAGCCGGGGCTTCGGGGGCTGCTTCGACGACTGGTTCGGCAACCGCTTCGACCGCCTCGGCGGTCTCTTCGGCAGCTTCGGTCGCGGCTTCGTCAGCCGCGCCTTCGCCACCTTCACGGCGGCGACGCCCGCCACGGCGGCCACGGCGGCCACGGCGCCGGCCTTCGCCTTCGCCTTCGCCTTCGCCTTCGGCCTCGACCGGAGCGGCCTCGCCCTCGTCCTCGGCGACATCCCCCGCAGCGTCGGCTTCTTCGCCTTCCTCTGCGGTTTCACCGTCCACCGACGCCTCGGCGCGATGGTCGTCGCGCTGGCCGCCACGGCGACGGCGCCGGCGACGGCGACGGCGGCCGCCTTCGCGCTCCTCACCACGCTCCTCGCCCCGATCGGCGCGTTCCTCATGCGCGGCTTCGACTTCCTCAACCTCTTCCTCGTCCAGTTCCTCGACGATTTCGAGATCATCTTCCTCTTCGACGATCGGCGTATAGTCGACCACGCGCTCCGGACGCGGCCCGCTGGCCTCGACCGACATGCGCGCGCCCTCGACCTCGCCATCGGGCAGGATCGCGATGCGCACGCCATAGCGCTGCTCGATTTCGTCCAGCTCGCGGCGCTTGTTGTTGAGGACGTAGAAAGCCGCTTCCTGGCTGGCGCGCAGGGTGATGAGGCTGCCGCGACCACGCGCCGCTTCCTCTTCCAGCATGCGCAGAGCGCTGAGGCCCGCCGACGAAGCGGTGCGGACCAGACCCGTGCCTTCGCAATGCGGGCACTGGCGGGTCGAGGCTTCGAGAACGCCGGTGCGCAGGCGCTGGCGGCTCATTTCCATCAGGCCGAAGCCCGAGATGCGGCCGACCTGGATGCGGGCGCGATCGTCCTTCAGCGCCTCCTTCATCGCCTTCTCGACCTTACGGATGTTGGAGTTCATCTCCATGTCGATGAAGTCGATGACGACCAGACCGGCCATGTCGCGCAGGCGCAGCTGGCGGGCGATCTCGCGGGCGGCCTCCAGATTGGTGGCGACGGCGGTCTGCTCGATGCCGTGCTCGCGGGTCGACCGGCCGGAGTTGATGTCGATCGACACCAGCGCCTCGGTCGGGTTGATGACCAGATAGCCGCCGGATTTCAACTGCACGACGGGATTGTACATCGCCGCCAGCTGATCCTCGACGCTGGCGCGCTGGAACAGCGATACGGCGTCGGCATATTGCTTCACCCGGCGCGCATGGCTGGGCATCAGCAGCTTCATGAAATCCTTGGCGGCCTTATAGCCATATTCGCCCTCGACGATGACTTCCTCGATATCCTTGTTGTAGATATCGCGGATCGCCCGCTTGATGAGGTCGCTGTCATTGTGGATCAGCGCGGGCGCGTCGGATTTCAGCGTCTTTTCGCGGATCTCGTCCCACAGGCGGGCGAGATAGTCAAAGTCGCGCTTGATCTCCGGCTTGGTGCGCTGAAGCCCGGCGGTGCGGACGATGCAGCCCATGGTCGAGGGCAGGGCCATTTCGGCGATGATCGACTTCAGCCGCTTGCGGTCGGCGGCGTTGGAAATCTTGCGCGAAATGCCGCCGCCATGCGACGTGTTCGGCATCAGCACGCAGTAACGGCCGGCCAGCGACAGATAGGTGGTCAGCGCCGCGCCCTTGTTGCCGCGCTCCTCCTTGACGACCTGCACCAGCAACACCTGGCGGCGCTTGATGACGTCCTGAATCTTGTAGCGGCGGCGCAGCGCCATGCGCTTGCGGCGCAGTTCGTCGGCGGCCTCGTCGCCCTTGCCGCGACGGCCGCGGCCCTTGTTGCCGTTCTCGGCGGTCTCGCCCTCCCCATGATCTTCATCGTCATGATGATGGGTGGCCTCGACCACTTCCAGACCGCCATCGGCCGCCGAATGATCGTCGTCATCGTCGAAATCGGCGCGCAGCGCGGCCTCTTCCTCGGCATGCTCGCGCTCCTCGCGCAGCAGCGCCTCGCGATCCTCGCGCGGGATCTGATAATAGTCCGGATGGATTTCGCTGAAAGCGAGGAATCCGTGGCGGTTGCCGCCATAATCGACGAAGGCCGCCTGAAGCGAAGGCTCCACACGAGTAACCTTGGCGAGATAGATATTGCCCTTGAGCTGCTTGTGCTCGGCCGATTCGAAGTCGAACTCCTCGATCCGGTTACCTTTGACGACCGCGACCCGGGTTTCTTCCCGGTGGCGCGCATCGATCAGCATACGCATTGTCATTTATGAGTCTCCGGCGTGGGCGGCCAGCGGCGCTGGGCCGGGCTGCCACGCGATAGCAAGGGGGCGGCGCGAATTGCTGCATCGCCCGGTTTTCAAGGAAAAATTGCGCGTCTGCTGCGTCGGCAGGGCCGGACAAGGCGCCGGACACGACCAACCACGCCGCATCGCCCGGAACCGGGGTCAGCGTGGAATGGAATTCATGCCTCATGCAGCGTCAACCTGTTCGTGCATCGTGTCGGACGCTTGGGCGGCCGCCGATGCCATCGTAAAATGCTCCTGAGAAGAGCTGTCGCCCACTATGGCGCTTCTTTCAGGAATGTGAATGGGTAGCAGCCAAAATGGCAAGGAGCAACGGCTCCTCGAAATATTGTTTCGCGGTTTCGCGCTCCTGCGGCCTGTTTACGGGCATCATGGTGAAGAGACGGTTAACCCTGTCATTTTACCGGGCAAAAAGAGCCGATGCTTAATTCCGGATTCAGCGTGGGGACGCTGGACGGATAGGCGTCATGAAATTGGGCTTTACGGCCATGGGCAGCGCGTTGCACAATCGACGCATGCTCCAAAGTCTTGCGATTGCAAGCATGATATTCTCCGGCATGCCTGCCGAGGCCGGCGGCATTTCCGCCGTCGCCGTGGATGGCGATCGGGTGACCGTGCGCTTTGACGGACGGGTCGATGGGGCGTCGGCCTTCCTGTTGGACGGGCCGCGCCGGATCGCGCTCGACATCAGCGGAGCGCAGGCCGGACGGGGGCAGTTTGCAGGCGGTCATGACACCGTCGCCGCCGTGCGTCAGGGCCAGTTGAGCGCCGAAACCGCGCGTGTGGTGCTGGATCTGGCCGCGCCTGCCACGCTGGCCGCGCCGCGCATCGCTGCTGATGGAAAATCCTTGAGCTTCTCGCTCAGCAACGTGTCGGACAGCGCATTCCGCATGGCGGTCGGCCGGGGACGGCAGCGTTTTGACGGTCCAGCGAACATGGCGCCGCGCCCGGCCAGGCGCCTGCATAGCATCACCGTGCCGATCCCGCCGG
The DNA here is from genome assembly GCF_041987595.1 of Sphingobium sp. GTDB lineage: Bacteria > Pseudomonadota > Alphaproteobacteria > Sphingomonadales > Sphingomonadaceae > Sphingobium. The sequence goes on from NZ_JBHIWJ010000075.1 coordinate 4,863, forward strand.
TGGCGCGGGGCGTGTCGCTGCCGTCGGTCGCCGGGCCCCGGGATGCCTCCCGGCCGCTGGTGGTGATCGATGCGGGGCATGGCGGCCATGATCCGGGCGCGATCAACCGCGAAAATGGGGAACGCGAAAAGGATGTGACGCTCGCCATCGCGCAGGCGATCCGCGATCAGTTGCTGAAGTCGGGCCGGGTGCGCGTGGCGCTGACCCGCAGCGACGACCGGTTTCTGGTATTGCAGGAACGCTATGGCATCGCCCGCAAGCTGAATGCCGACCTGTTCATCTCCATCCATGCCGATTCGGCGGACAATGAGGCAGCCCGCGGCGCGACCGTCTACACGCTGTCGGAAACCGCATCAGACCGCGAAGCCGCACGTCTCGCCGCGCGGGAGAACAAGGCGGATCTGCTCAACGGGGTCAATCTGGGCGGCCAGACGACGGATGTGTCGTCGATCCTGATCGACCTGACGCAGCGGGAATCGATGAACATTTCGGTGAACTTCGCGCGGCTGCTGCAACGCGAGGCGGCGCCTTACATGCCGTTCAAGGGGACAGCGCACCGTTTCGCCTCGCTGATGGTGCTGAAGGCGCCCGATACGCCCTCGGTGCTGTTCGAAACCGGCTATATCTCGAACAAGGCTGACGCCGCCTTTCTGGCGTCGAAGGAGGGGCAGGCCGATATCGCCAGGGGCGTCGCCCGCGCCATCGAAGTGCATTTCGCCCGCAAGATGGTGATGCGGCAGGGCGTGGCGGGCGGTTAGGGCAAAGCCGCTTTTTCGTGCGGAGATGCGGAGGAGAAGTTCGGCGGGGCCGTTCTTCCGTCACGGTCGCGTCCGGCCGCAGGGGCGGCAAAGTTCACGGCTTCGCCCGATCCTATCGCATCTTCGCACTCCGCACGTCCCCGTGAACAAAACGGTCGTACCCCTCCCGACGGCAATCGACGGCTGAAATCCGCTCATCGTTCTGGGTTTCGATCCGCTCTGGCGCTTCGCACAATTTGACCTTACAGCCTCGGACATCATGGAAGAGGCTCGCCCATACAACGCCGCATCGACCTTAACCCAACGCCTGCGTCGTGGCGCGAGCGAATTGCGGGAACGGTTCCACCCGCATTGGGCCATTCACTGGGAACGCCGCTGGTTCCGCTGGATCGCGCTGGGGCTGGGCGGGCTGCTCCTGGCCTATGCGCTGTTCTGGCTGATCTTTGCCCGCGGCCTGCCCGATGCGGCGACGCTGCTGGAATATGAGCCGCCGCTGCCGACCATCGTGCGCGACACCAATGGCCAGCCAGTGCACAGCTATGCCCGCGAACGGCGCGTGCAGCTGCAATATAGCGATTATCCGCCGCTTCTGATCCGCGCCTATCTGTCGGCCGAAGACAAGACTTTCTTCGAACATCATGGCGTAGACATTCCGGGCTTTTTCGGCGCGGTGTTTGACTATGCGACCAAGATCGGGTCGGGCCAGCGCGCCAAGGGCGGCTCCACCATCACCCAGCAGGTGGCGAAAAATCTGCTGATCGGCGATGAATATTCCCCGACCCGCAAGATGAAGGAGATGATCCTCGCCTATCGCATGGAGGGTGTGCTTTCCAAGCAGCAGATCCTGGAGCTTTACCTCAACCAGATCTTCCTTGGACGCAACGCCTATGGCGTGCAGGCGGCCGCGCGGGCCTATTTCGACAAGGATGTGGGCGACCTCAAGCTGCATGAAATGGCCTATCTGGCGATCCTGCCCAAAGGCCCGGCCAATTACCGCCCAGAAAGCCCCACCGGCCATGAACGCGCGCTGGAACGCCGCAACTGGGCGCTGGGCGAAATGTATAAGAATGGCTGGATCAGCAAGGCCCAGCGCGATGAGGCGCAGGCCCAGCCGCTCGGGACGGTCGCAGCCCATGGCTCCAGCTTCGACGCGCGCGCGGGCGGCTATTATATGGAAGAGGTGCGCCGTCGCCTGATCGGCCTGTTCGGTGAAAAGGCGGAGGACGGCCCCAACAGCGTCTATGCGGGCGGCCTCTGGGTGCGCAGCCCCTATGACCCCAGGATTCAGGACCTGACCACCACCGCCCTGCGCAACGGTCTGCTGCGCTTCGATGCGGGCAAGGGCTGGTCGGGACCGGTCGGCAAGATCAACATGGATCGCGGCTGGCAGCGGGAACTGGCCGCCAGCTATATCGATGTCGATTATGCCGGATGGCGCGTTGCGGTCATCGTCAGCCGCGATTCCTCCGCCGCGCAGATCGGCTTTTCCGACGGGTCCACCGGCACGCTTCCCGCCGGCGCCGCGCAACTGCCCTATCGCAAGATCGGCGGCCCGGCCTTCTCGGCGATGAAGCCCGGCGACCTGATCGTGGTGGCACGCAACGGCGCCGACTGGGCGCTGCGCAACGTCCCCGAAGTGTCCGGCGGCATGGTGGTGGAGGAAACCCATTCGGGCCGCGTCCGCGCCATGCAGGGCGGTTTCGACGACCGTCTGTCCTCCTACAACCGCGCGACGCAGGCGATGCGGCAGCCCGGTTCGACCATCAAGCCCTTCGTCTACGCCGCTGCGCTGGACAATGGCATGACCCCGGCCTCCATCATCGTCGACGGGCCGCTCTGCATCGATCAGGGCGCGGGCCTTGGTCAGAAATGCTTCCGCAACTTCACCGGGGGCAGCGCCGGGCCGCAGACCATGCGCTGGGGCGTCGAGCAGTCCCGCAACCTGATGACCGTGCGCGCCGCGTCGCAGACCGGCATGGACCGCGTCGTGCGGACGATCAAGGCGATGGGGATCGGCGATTATCAGCCCTATCTCTCCTTCGCGCTGGGCGCGGGCGAAACCACGGTCGAGCGGATGGTCAACGCCTATGCGATGCTCGCCAATCACGGACGGCAGCTCAGCCCCAAGCTGATGGATTATGTGCAGGACCGGCACGGCAAGGTGATCTGGCCGCTGCGCTGGCGCGCCTGCGACGGCTGCAACATGGCCAATTGGGACGGCAAGCCGATGCCCCGCTTCGGTTTCGAGGGCAGGCAGGTGATGAACCCCATGACCGCCTATCAGGTCGTCCACATCGCCGAAGGCGTCATCCAGCGCGGTACCGCCACTGTCCTTGCGGACCTGAAGCGTCCGCTGTTCGGCAAGACCGGCACCACCAATGGCCCGACCAACGTCTGGTTCGTCGGCGGATCGCCCGACATCGTGGCGGGCGTCTATATCGGCTATGACCAGCCGCGCAGCCTGGGCGGCTGGGCGCAGGGCGGCCGCGTCGCCGCGCCGATCTGGAAGGCGGCGATGACCCCGGTGCTGGAGGCGATGCCCAAGACGCCCTTCATCGCACCCGCGGGCATCCGCATGGTCACGATCGACCGGCGGTCGGGTAAGCGCGTCTACGGCGTCTGGCCGACCGACGAGCCGAAACCCGCCGTGATCTGGGAAGCGTTCAAGCCCGAATCCGAACCGCGGCGTTCGATCCGCAAGGAAGAGGTCGCCGCGCAGGACAAGGCCGCCGCCCGCATCGAAGCGAGGGTGCAGAGCCGCCAGCGCAGCGACGCGGACTTCCTGCAGGATCAGGGCGGGATTTATTGATCGGCGCCGACCCAGGCCGATTCCAGGCAGGGAAACCATGGCCCACCCCTGTCTCCGGGAATTGAATCTTCCCAAATCCCGCGCCCTCGGATAGGGGCAGGCGTTTGATGCGTTTCCCCTCCATCGGGGAAGCGCCCCGAATTGTCTGGAGAGTTCCCATGCGCGCCGAAGCGCAGCAATATATCGACCGCATCGACGCCGCGCTGGACCTGCTGCGCCGTTTCCTCGACTGGGACCGCGCGCTGCGCCGTCTTGACGAGCTGAACGCCCGCGTCGAAGACCCGACGCTCTGGGACAATCAGAAGCTCGCGCAGGAAGTGATGCGCGAGCGCACCCGGCTCGACGCCGCCATCGGCGCCACCCGCGCGATCGACAGCGAAAAGACCGACACCGCAGAACTCATCGAAATGGCCGAGGCCGAGGGCGACGAGGATATGGTGAGCGAAGCCATCGCCTCGCTCAAGGCTCTGGCCGACCGCGCCGACGAGGACAAGATCAGGGCGCTGCTGGCCGGGGAGGCCGACGCCAGCGACACCTATCTGGAAATCCATGCCGGCGCGGGCGGCACCGAAAGCCAGGACTGGGCCGAAATGCTCAGCCGCATGTACCGCCGCTGGGCCGAACGGCGCGGTTACAAGGTGGAACTGGTCGACTATCAGGCAGGGGACCAGGCGGGCATCAAGTCCGCGACCTTCCTGTTCAAGGGCGAGAATGCCTATGGCTATGCCAAGACCGAGAGCGGCGTGCATCGTCTCGTCCGCATCAGCCCCTATGACAGCTCGGCGCGGCGTCATACCAGCTTCTCCTCGGTCTGGGTCTACCCGGTGATCGACGACAATATCGAGATTGAGGTCAATGAAAGCGACCTCAAGATCGATACCTATCGTGCCTCGGGCGCGGGCGGTCAGCACGTCAACACCACGGACTCGGCGGTCCGCATCACCCACGTCCCTTCCGGGATCATCGTCGCGTCGCAGAACGACCGATCGCAGCACAAGAACCGCGCGACGGCCATGAACATGCTGAAGGCGCGCCTCTACGAAGCCGAACTGCGCCGCCGCGAGGAAGCCGCCTCGGGCGAATATCAGGCCAAGACCGAGATCGGCTGGGGCCATCAGATCCGCTCCTACGTCCTCCAGCCCTATCAGCTGGTGAAGGATCTGCGCACGGGCGTCACCTCCACCTCGCCCGACGACGTGCTGGACGGCGCGCTCGACCCTTTCATGGCGGCCGCGCTCAGCCAGAAGGTGACGGGTGAAAAGGTCGATGTGGAGGATGTCGACTGATGAAAATTCCGGCGCTGGCGGCCGGAACGCTGGCGGGATGCCTTGTCCTGCTGGCGGGTTGCAGCCCGTTTTCGTCGGACAAGGACCATGATCGCCCGGCGGCCGCCCGCACCTTTCCGCGCGCCGACCGGCCCGTGGCGCCGGTCGTCTCCACCCGCTGGTCGAGTGAAGAGGCCCGCGACCGGGTGAACGAGGCGGAAGACATCATGGACCGCGCCGGCATCCGCCCCGGCATGACGGTCGCCGATATCGGCGCGGGCGAGGGCTATTATACCGTGCGCCTCGCCAAAAGGGTGGGCGACAAGGGCCGCGTCCTGGCGGAAGACATCATGCCGGAGGTGATCGAGGCGCTCAGCCGTCGCATCACCCGCGAGGACTGGCGCAACGTCAGCGTGAAACTGGGCGCGCCGGAGGACCCGAAGCTGCCCGAAAACAGCTTCGACCGCATTCTGATGGTCCATATGTACCATGAGATTGCCGAGCCTTACGCCTTTCTCTGGAACCTCAGCCCGGCGCTCAAGCGCGGCGGCGAGCTGATCGTGGTCGACGCCAACCGTCCCACCGATCAGCATGGCACGCCGCCGCGCCTGCTGGCCTGCGAACTGGCGGCCATGGGGTTCCGGTTGGAGGAGCTGGTTCCCAAGCCCACGGCGGGCGGCTATTTTGCCCGCTTCAAGCGCGTTGCGGCGCGGCCGGACCCCGCTGCCATCGTGCCCTGCGCCCTGCGGCCCTGACCACCGCTCCGTTCCAGCGCGGGCGAAGCGGCAGGATGGGCCGCTTTTTCAGCCCCTCTGCCGCCATTTGCGCAGCATCGCGGCGCCCAGAAACCCGCCCCCCACCAGCGCCGCGATCGCACCGCCCGCCGTTGCGAGCGCCCACGCGCCCGCCGCCAGCAGGCCGGTGAGAAAATCGACAATGATCAGCGTCAGGTGAATCATGACGAGGGGAAAACGATCCGGGAGCGGGTTCCGTTCAAACCGGGGCAGACAATGCCCCGATTGTCGTCCCGTCTCTCCAGCAAAATGCCTATTGCCCCAATTCCTTCGCTTCCTGATATTTCAGCTCCAGAAAGCGGTTCTGCACCGCCAGCTTGTCGAGATCGCCGCTAGCCAGATTTTCGCTCATCCGGGCAATCTCCGCATCGATGACGCCCAGCCCTTCGATCAGCTGCTTTTCCGGCACGCGGCCATTGCGCTCCTCGCGGCGCAGCGGTTCGGGGATCGACCGATAGCCGGTGACGAGTTCGGGCAGGTGATCGGACAGCAGCTTGCGGATTTCCTGCGCCGCCGGGTCCTGCTCGCCCAGCCGCTCCAGCTGCGGCGCCAGCGTCTCCAGCTTCACACCGATGCTGTCGACCAAAGTGACGGCGGGGGCGGGCAGCGCCTTGCGCTGAGTCTCCAGCCAGATTTCGGTCTGCAACGGCAGAGCGGGGAGGGCGGTTTCCGCCAGCGCCTCGGTCCTGACGCGGCGTTCGCCGGGGAGCGCCGCGATCAGCAGTACTGCCGCCAGCATGACGCCCAGCGCGATCATGACGCCGGTGACGCCGATCGGCGCGACAAAGCCTGCGACCGCGCTGGCTGTCAGCACCGCGACGACCGCCCAAAAGGCATATTTGGCCTTGCGCATCAGCGCGGCATTGCGCCTTTGCCGGGCGCGCGCAGACAGGCTTTGCCCGCGCTCGCTGTGGCGGCGCAGCACCGCTTCGGCATCGGCCAATATGCGGTCGGACCGGCTCATCGCATTACGCCTCGAGCGAACTCAGCAGGGGATTGTCCACCCGCGCCTGTTGTGCCGCCTGCGCCTGGCCCTCGGCGCGGGCGATATAGCCCCTGGACTTCTCGACCTCGTTCGACAGCGTGGCCACCGTCGTTTTCATATTCTCCAGCGCCTTCAGCTTGAACGTGTCGATATTGTCCATCGTGTCGTAGATATTCTGAAAGGCGCGCTGGAGCGTCTCGATGGGGATGGTGCTGGACGCCGCCTGCTCGTGAATCTGCGCGGTCTGGTTCTTCAGCATCTCGCCGGTCGAATCGATCATGTTCGCGGTCGTCGTGTTGAGCGCGGTGATCTGCTCCAGCACCAGCTTCTGCCCGACCAGCGCCTGCGCGACGGTGACCGCGGTGCGCAGCGCCGCCACGGTGGTCGTGCTGGCGCGGTCCACGCCCTTCACCAGTTCGACATTGTTCTTCTTGACCAGATCGAGCGCCAGATAGCCCTGCACCGTCACTGCCATCTGCGTCAGCAGGTCTTGGGTGCGCTGGCGGATGTAGAACAGCGCGCTCTCGCGGATCGCTTTGGCTTTGGCCGGATCGGTCGAATCCAGCTCCAGCGCCTTGCCCTCCAGCCGGGCGTCGAGCGTCTTGGAAATGTGGATCATCTGCTCCAGACGGCCCATCGTCTGCCACATATTCTGCCGCTCGACATCGATGGCCGCATTGTCCTTGATGAGGACGTCCTTGCCGCTGGCCAGACTGCCGAGGATCGAATTGATGTGGCTCTGCGCGCTCTTATAGCTGTCGAAATAGTCGCGCATGCGGTTGCCGAAGGGGATGAGGCCGAACAGCTTCTTGGGCGCGGTCAGGCTGCCGCGCTTGCCGGGGTCCAGATCCTCGATCGTGCGGCGCAGTTCGGCGAGATCGACGCCGACCTTGTTGTCGCTGTCCATGGCGCGCACCGGGCGATCGAGAAAGCGGTTCGAATGGCCCGCCGCCTCGGCAATCTCCTTGCGGCCCATATTGGTGAGCTGGTCGACGCGCTGGCCGAATTCGGGGGAATTGGCGTCCTGCGCGACGAGGTCGTCGATGAAGGCGTCGACCTTCTCGTCCAGCTTCGATCGCTTTTCGTCATCCAGCGGCACCAGCCCCGCCGCCTTGTCAGGCGCGACCGGCGGCACCGGGTCGGGCGGCGTCAGGTTCAGCGTATCGGCGATTGCGGTCGGAGCGGTCGAAGCCATGTCATCTCCCAGCAGGCATCGGGGTTTGAACTGTTATATGTATATAGAACAGTATGGGTGCAAGCCTGCGTGCAAGCTATAAGTCTGATCCGGCCTTTGCAATCGCCCACCCCCGCCGCCCTTGCCGCAGCGCGTCATTTCCTGTAGGGGCGCGCCCGATAGTCCTGGACAGGCGTGGTGCCCGCCGGGAAACCTTAAATCCCGAAGGCAAGACATGTCCCTGCGTAACATCGCGATCATCGCGCACGTCGACCATGGCAAGACCACGCTCGTCGACCAGCTTTTCCGCCAGTCCGGCACCTTCCGCGACAATCAGCGCGTCGAGGAACGCGCGATGGACTCGAACGACCTCGAAAAGGAACGCGGCATCACCATTCTGGCGAAGCCCACCTCGGTCGAGTGGAACGGCACCCGCATCAACATCGTCGACACGCCCGGCCACGCCGACTTCGGCGGCGAGGTGGAGCGCATCCTCTCCATGGTCGACGGCGTGATCCTGCTGGTCGATTCGTCGGAAGGCGCGATGCCGCAGACCAAGTTCGTGACCGGCAAGGCGCTGGCGCTGGGCCTCAAGCCTATCGTCGTCGTCAACAAGATCGACCGTCCCGACGAGCGCATCCAGGAAGTGCTGGACGAGGTGTTCGACCTGTTCGTGACGCTGGAAGCGACCGACGAGCAGCTCGACTTCCCGGTCCTCTACGCCTCGGGCCGCAACGGCTATTGCAATGAAGACCCGAGCCTGCGGTCCGGCACGCTGGAGCCGCTGTTCCAGAAGATCGTCGACCATGTGCCGCCCCCGGCGCTGGATGTGGACGCGCCGTTCAGCTTCCTGGTAACGCTGCTCGACCGCGACAACTTCCTCGGCCGCATCCTGACCGGGCGCGTCCAGTCCGGCACGCTGAAGGTCAATCAGGCGATCCATGCCATCGACGCTGACGGCAATGTGCTGGAAACCGGCCGAGCCTCGAAGATCCTCTCGTTCCGCGGCCTTGACCGCGTGCCGGTGGACGAAGCGCAGGCGGGCGACATCATTTCTCTGGCGGGCCTCGCCGTCGCGACCGTCGCCAACACCATTGCAGACCCGTCGGTCAGCACCGCGATCAAGGCGCAGCCGATCGATCCGCCCACCCTGTCGATGCGCTTTGCCGTCAATGATTCGCCGATGGCTGGTCGCGAAGGCAGCAAGGTGACAAGCCGCATGATCCGCGACCGCCTGATGCGCGAAGCGGAAAGCAACGTCGCGATCAAGGTGACGGAATCGGCCGACAAGGACAGTTTCGAAGTCGCCGGCCGCGGTGAACTCCAACTGGGCGTGCTGATCGAAACCATGCGCCGCGAAGGCTTCGAACTGGGCATCTCGCGTCCGCGCGTGCTGTTCGGCGAAGACGAGAATGGCAACAAGACCGAACCTTATGAAACGGTCGTCATCGATGTGGACGATGAATTCTCCAGCACGGTCGTCGACAAGATGAACCAGCGCAAGGCGGAACTCACCGATATGCGCCCCTCGGGCGGCGGCAAGACCCGCATCACCTTCTCGGCGCCGTCGCGCGGCCTGATCGGCTATCATGGCGAATTCCTGTCCGACACCCGCGGCACCGGCATCATGAACCGGCTGTTCGAGAAGTACGGCCCGCACAAGGGCAATATCGAAGGCCGCAAGAATGGCGTGCTGATCTCCAACGGCGCGGGTGAGGCGGTCGCCTATGCCCTCGGCCCGCTGGAAGAGCGCGGCATCCTGATGGTCGGCGTCGGCGAAACGCTCTACGAAGGCATGATCATCGGTCAGAATGCCAAGCCGGAAGATCTGGAAGTCAACCCGATGAAGTCGAAGGCGCTGACCAACTTCCGCGCTTCGGGCAAGGATGACAGCATCCGCCTCACCCCGCCGTGGAAGATGACGCTGGAACAGGCGATCGCCTATATCGACGATGATGAAATGGTCGAGGTGACGCCCAAGACCATCCGTCTGCGCAAGCGCTACCTCGACCCGAATGAGCGCAAGCGCATGTCCCGCGCCAAGGCGGCGTGATCAGGGTTCAGCTGGGTTGAAGAAGGGGCTGGTGTCGCGAGACATCGGCCCCTTTTCTTGAGCGAATGCCGTTTCTGGCCATCAACCGCCGAAGTTCCCCCTCGCTGAAGCGAGCGGAGAATGACCTCAAACTATCCGTCCAGCCTCATGGCGCCCGATCCTGCGCGCGCCGCTATCGCCCGAACTTCTTCTGCACCTTCCCGTAGCGCAGCTTCCGTGTGCCCGGCTTGCCCTCGGTTGCCCGGCCTCTGGGCGCCGCCACCTGCTGTTCGGCGGGCAGGCCCAGTTCCTCGGCCTCCAGCTTGCGGATTTCGTCGCGAATGCGACCGGCTTCCTCGAACTCCAGGTCCGCCGCCGCCGCGCGCATCTTCTTTTCCAGGTCCTCGATATAGGCGCGGAGGTTATGGCCGACCAGATGCGGCCGATCCTCCAGCCCGGTATCGACCGTGACCTGATCCTTCGACGCCACATGGGCGATGATGTCGCCGATGTTGCGCTTGATCGTGGTCGGCGTGATGCCGTGCTCCAGATTATAGGCCGTCTGCTTCTCGCGCCGCCGCGAGGTTTCGTTCAGCGCCCGCTCCATCGATCCGGTGATGCGGTCGGCATACAGGATCACGCGCCCATCGACATTGCGCGCCGCGCGGCCGATCGTCTGGATCAGCGACGTTTCGGAGCGCAGGAACCCCTCCTTGTCCGCGTCGAGAATCGCCACCAGCCCACATTCGGGAATATCCAGCCCTTCGCGCAGCAGGTTGATGCCGATCAGCACGTCATAAACGCCCAGCCTCAGGTCGCGGATCAACTCGATGCGTTCCAGCGTCTCGACGTCGCTGTGCATGTAGCGCACCTTGATCCCCGCCTCATGCATGAACTCGGTCAGGTCTTCCGCCATCCGCTTGGTCAGCGTGGTGACGAGCGTGCGATAGCCCTGCGCCGCGACCTTGCGGCATTCGTTGATGAGGTCGTCGACCTGATCCTCTACCGGCTTGATCTCGACCGGCGGGTCGATGAGGCCAGTGGGGCGAATGACCTGCTCGGAAAAGGTGCCGCCGGTCTGCTCCATCTCCCATGATCCGGGCGTCGCGGAGACGCTCACCGTCTGCGGGCGCATCGCATCCCATTCATTGAAGCGCAGCGGCCGGTTGTCGATGCAGCTCGGCAGACGAAAGCCATATTCGGCCAGCGTGATCTTGCGCCGGTGGTCGCCCCGCGCCATGGCCCCGATCTGCGGCACGGTCTGATGGCTTTCGTCCACGAACAGCAGCGCGTTTTCGGGCAGATACTCAAACAGCGTCGGCGGCGGCTCGCCCGGCAGGCGCCCGGTCAGGAAGCGCGAATAATTTTCGATCCCCGCGCAAGAGCCTGTGGCCGCGATCATCTCCAGGTCGAAGTTCGTCCGCTGCTCCAGCCGCTGCGCTTCCAGCAGCTTGCCCTCCGCCGTCAGCTCCTTCAGCCGCTCGGTCAGTTCATGGCGGATCGCCTCCATCGCCTGCTTGAGCGTCGGTCCCGGCGTGACGTGGTGGCTGTTGGGGAACACCTTCACATAATCGAGGCTCGCGATCTTCTTGCCCGTCAGCGGATCGAACTCGACAATCTCCTCAATCTCGTTGCCGAAGAAGCTGACGCGCCACGCCGTATCCTCATAGTGGGAGGGGAAAATCTCCAGATTATCCCCCTTCACGCGGAAATTGCCGCGCGCAAAGGCGGCGTCGTTGCGCTTGTACTGGAGCGCGACCAGCTTGCGGATGATCTCCCGCTGATCCTCGACCTGGCCCTTCTTCATGGAGAAGGTCATGGCCGAATAGGTTTCGACCGATCCGATGCCGTAAAGGCAGGACACCGAAGCGACGATCAGCACATCGTCCCGCTCCAGAAGGGCGCGGGTGGCCGAGTGACGCATCCGGTCGATCGCCTCGTTCACGCTGGACTCCTTCTCGATATAGGTGTCCGACCGCGGCACATAGGCTTCGGGCTGATAATAGTCATAATAGCTGACGAAATATTCGACGGCGTTCTCCGGGAAGAAGCTCTTGAACTCCCCGTAGAGCTGCGCCGCCAATATCTTGTTCGGCGCCAGCACCAGCGCGGGGCGCTGCAGCGCCTCGATCACCTTGGCCATGGTGAAGGTCTTGCCGGACCCGGTGACGCCTAGCAGCACCTGGTCCTTCTCCCCCGCCAGCGCGGTTTCCACCAGTTCGGCAATGGCGGTCGGCTGGTCGCCCGACGGCTCATAGTCCGACACCAGTTTGAACGGCCGTCCGCCTTCGCTTTTTTCGGGGCGCGCGGGGCGATGGGGGACAAAGCCCTCTCCGGTCTCAGGTTCTTCTAATGTGGTGCGAATCTGAATGGACATGAGCGTCAATATGGGCATGGTCCTGCGCCGCAGCAATGCGCGGGCTGACATGCTGCGAGCAGATCGGGAGGATATATGCGGACAATGGCTCTTTCCCTGGCGTTTCTCGTGCTGCTGCCCGGATGTGCGGCGACCGGGGACGCGCCGCGTCTGGCTGCGGACGCACCGCCGTCCGTCGCGCAGGGCAAATCGCCGCTCGGCACAGGCTATCTGGGAGGAGGAGCGTTGCCCGGCGGGCTGGACCTCATCCCGCCGCCGCCCGCGGAGGCGTCTGCCGCACTGGCCCGTGACAAGGAAGGCGCTGCCGCAGGCGTGGCGATGCGAGGCACCCCGCGCTGGGATCTGGCGACGGCGGACGCGGACCTGCGCCCCGGCCGCGCCGCTGCCGCCTTTTCCTGCACGGCGGGCTTCCTCATCGACAGGGATCATGCGCCCGCGCTCGACCGGCTGCTGGGTCGCGCCATGGCCGATCTGGGCATGGCCACCGGCGAGGTGAAGAAGCGCTACATGCGCCCGCGCCCCTTCATGGAAAACGGCCAGCCCAGCTGCACGCCGACATGGGAACCGGCGCTCCGCCGCGATGGCTCCTACCCTTCGGGCCACAGCTCGATCGGCTATGGCACCGCCCTGATCCTTGCGGAGATCATGCCCGACCGCGCCGCCGCCCTGATTGCGCGGGGGCGCGCCTTCGGCGACAGCCGCCGCGTGTGCAACGTGCATTGGCTCAGCGACATTGAGGAAGGCCGCGTCGTCGCCACCGCGACGGTGATGCGCCTCAACGCCGATCCGGCCTTCGCCGCCGATCTGGCCGCCGCCCGCGCCGAAGTCGCGAAACTGCGCGCCCGGCCTGCCGCCGACATGCCTGACTGCGCGACGGAGGCGCAGGCGCTGGGCCACTGATCCGCGCCCCACGAAGGATTCCATTCGCCCTATCCGCTTGATATGCTTGCCCGCGCAACAACAGGGGATGCCTGACCATGACCAAGGCCGTCGCGACCGCCATTTTCACTGCCGCCACGCTGCTGCTTGCCGGATGCGGCGAGAAGCCCTCCGGCCAGCCGCAGACCCGGGAGGAGGTGCAGCAGCAGGTCCAGAAGGTCCAGCTCAAGCCCGGTCAGTGGGAGGGCAGCTATGAGCTGGAAGATATCGACATGCCGAACATGCCCGGCGGCGGCGACCAGATGAAGGAGCAGATGAAGAAGATGATGAGCCGCACGGCCATCAAATATTGCGTCTCGCCCGAGGAGGCCGCTAACCCCAGCGGCAAGATGTTCTCAGGGCAGGAGAACAAGGACTGCACCTATAAGGGCTTCGACGCGAGCGGTGGATCGGTGAAGGGCGAAATCAGCTGCAAATCGGCGCAGGGCGGCACGATGAACGCCGTCATGTCGGGCGATTACGCGCCGGAAAGCTATGAAATGCACATGGACATGAAGATGACCGGCGCCCCCAACGGCATGAACATGAGCATGAAGGCCAGGACGTCGGGCAAGTGGATCGGCACCAGCTGCACGCCCAAATGAGGGTCTGTTTGAGAAGTCGCGGAAGAGCGATTTCCGTGGGCTGGTGCCGCAATGCGCCCAATGACGCATTCTCAAACAGGCCCTGAGCCGCGCGGGATGAGCGGCGACGGCCCGGCCTGCTGGCTTTGCGGCCGCCCGCTGGGCAGGCGCATCGAATGGCATCATCCGCTGCCCCGCAGTCGAGGAGGACGGGACACGGTTCCCGTCCACCCGATCTGCCACCGGGCCATCCACGCCCAGCTCAGCAACGCCGATCTCGCCCGCGCCTATGGCGAAGCCGATGCCCTGCGCGCCCATCCCGGCATTGCGCGCTTCCTTGCCTGGGTCGCGAACAGGCCGCCTGATTTCCATGCGCCCACCCACAGGAAGCGCTGAGAAAATCCTCTTGCGCTTTGCGTGACTTGGGGCGAGCCTCGCCCGGTTCCATGAAGAGAACAGGGGAGAGGATATGCGAAAGATATTGGCCGCGGCCCTGCCGCTTGGCGTGCTGACTCTGGCGGCCTGCGGCAGCAAGCCGGAGCCTGCGCCCGAAGCCGCGGAAACGCCCGTGCTGATGAAGGCCGGGGAATGGACGCTGATCCGCAAGACCACGGGCTACAACACGCCGACCGTCACGCCCGCCGAATATCAGGCCGCGCTCAAGGATATCGGCGAGGACAGGATCTGTCTTGCCGTCGACGCGGCGGGCGTGCCCGATGCCGATGCGCTGGCGGGCAAGGAAGGCGAGGACTGCACCTATAAGGACAAGCTGATCCGCAAGGGCCGCCTGATCGCGACGCTGGCCTGCAAATCGGGCAAGGGCACGTCGGAAATCGTGCTGGAGGGCAATTTCACGGCCGACACGCTGACGCTGGGCAGCACCATGACCCGGACGGAGGGCGGCCAGCCGG
>NZ_JBHIWJ010000076.1:0-18965 GCF_041987595.1 Sphingobium sp.
ATCAGGGCGATGGCCGAAATAGAGGGGGGCTGGGATGAGCCGGTCTACGCCCACATTCCGCTGATCCATGGATCAGACGGCGCAAAACTGTCCAAGCGTCACGGCGCGCTGGGCGTCGACGCCTATCGCGACGACATGGGCATGCTGCCCGAGGCGGTGATCAACTATCTGCTGCGACTCGGCTGGGGCCATGGCGACGAAGAAATCATCTCCCGCGACCGCGCGGTCGAACTGTTCGACATCAGCGGCGTCGGCCGTTCGCCCTCGCGCTTTGACATCAAGAAGCTGGAAAATCTGAACGGCCACTATCTGCGCGAGGCCGATGATGCGCGCCTGGCTGCACTGGTTGCGCCGCGCATAGCCGCCCGCCTGGGCCACGACTTGCCGGAAGGCGCTGAAAAGCTGCTGACCGATGCGATGGCCCCGCTCAAGCCCCGCGCCAAGACGCTTAACGAAATTGCCGAGGGCGCTGAATTCTTGTTCAAAAATTGCCCACTCGATTTTGACGAGAAGGCCCTTGCTCTGCTAGACGACTCCGCGCGTGCGCTGCTGGGACAGACAGCCGACGCTCTTGCGCCCGTCCCCTCCTGGACGGTCGAAGCGATCGAGGAAGCAATACGCCACGTGGCAGAGGATGCCGGCCTCGGGCTGGGGAAGGTCGCGCAGCCCCTGCGCGCGGCGTTGACCGGACGCACGGTTTCGCCGGGAATTTTCGACGTCCTTTTCCTTCTGGGGAAGACGGAGAGCTTGGAACGATTGGCCGCTGTGAGGCACGCATCGGCCAATTGAAGTATCTAGGAGAACAACATGTCGGATAATAATGCCAGTTTGAGCGTCGGAGGTAAGGCCAACGACTATGCCGTCCTCAGCGGCACCGTGGGCCCGCAGGTCATCGATGTTCGCAAGCTTTACGCCAACACCGGCATGTTTACCTATGATCCGGGCTTCACCTCGACCGCGAGCTGCGATTCGGGCCTGACCTATATCGACGGCGACGCCGGCGTGCTGTTGCACCGCGGCTATCCGATCGACCAGCTCGCCGAACAGTCGAGCTTCATGGAAGTCAGCTATCTGCTCCTCAACGGCGAACTGCCCTCGAAGAAGGAGCTGGAGGACTTCACCCGCACGATCACGCGCCATACCATGGTGCATGAACAGCTCACCACCTTCTACCGCGGTTTCCGCCGCGATGCGCACCCGATGGCGATCATGTGCGGCGTGGTCGGCGCGCTTTCGGCCTTCTACCACGACTCGACCGACATCAACGATCCGGAACAGCGCAAGATCGCGAGCCACCGCCTGATCGCCAAGATGCCCACGATCGCGGCCATGGCCTATAAATATTCGGTGGGTCAGCCCTTCGTCTATCCGCGCAATGACCTCAGCTACACCGCCAACTTCCTGAACATGACCTTCTCGGTCCCAGCGGAAGAATATGTCATCGATCCGGTCGTCGTCGACGCGATGGACAAGATCTTCACGCTGCACGCCGACCATGAGCAGAACGCCTCGACCTCGACCGTGCGTCTGGCCGGTTCCTCGGGCGCCAATCCGTTCGCCTGCATCGCGGCCGGCATCGCCTGCCTCTGGGGCCCGGCGCATGGCGGCGCGAACGAAGCAGCGCTCAACATGCTGCGCGAAATCGGCACAGTCGACCGCATTCCGGAATATATCGCCCGCGCCAAGAACAAGGACGATCCGTTCCGCCTGATGGGCTTTGGTCACCGCGTCTACAAGAATTACGATCCGCGCGCGACCGTCATGCAGAAGACCGCAAAGGACGTTCTGGCCAAGCTGGGCGTCAACGATCCGATCTTCGACGTCGCCAAGGAACTGGAGCAGATCGCGCTCAACGATCCCTACTTCATCGAGAAGAAGCTCTACCCGAATGTCGACTTCTATTCGGGCGTGATCCTCTCGGCCATCGGCTTCCCGACCGAGATGTTCACTGTTCTTTTCGCCCTTGCCCGCACCGTCGGCTGGGTCGCGCAGTGGAACGAAATGATTTCGGACCCAGCGCAGAAGATCGGCCGTCCGCGCCAGCTCTATACCGGCCCGGCACAGCGCGACTATATCCCGGTCGAAAAGCGCTGATCGGCGCCGACAGCCAAAATGGAAACGGCGCCCCGATCGGGCGCCGTTTTTCTTTTATCCCAGGGCCGGAAGCGAGAGGGTGAACCGCGCGCCGCCCTCCGGCGCATCATCGATGCGGATGTCGCCGCCCATCGCCCGCGCCAGACGCCGCGAAATGTAAAGGCCCAGCCCGCTGCCGCCCGGATCGCTGCGGCCCAGTCGTTCGAACTTGTCGAAAACGCGCTCCCGGCTGTCGACGGGAACGCCCTCGCCCTGATCCAGCACGGCGATCCACGCCTGATCGGCGTCGCGCCCCGTCTCGATCCGCACCGTCGATCCTTCAGGCGCATAACGCACAGCATTGCCGACCAGATTCATCATGATCTGCAAGGCCCGGCGAAATTCGCCGATGGCGGGGACTGACGCGTCCGGTTCCGGCGCGACGATGCAGATGCTGCGATCCAGCGCCTTGACCAGAAACAGCCCCGCTGCCCGGCGCGCCAGATCGGCGAGATCGACTTCCTCGGCAATGACGCTGAAATCCGGCCGGTCGATCGTCTGAAGGTCGGCGAGATCGTCGATCAGCGCCATCAGATGCCGCCCCGCCGCCGCTATATCATTGGCATAGCCGACATAGTCTGGCCGCAGCGGCCCTTCGAACTGGGCACCGATCGAATCGGCATTGGCGATGATCCGTCCCAGCGGCTGACGCAGCGACCGGTCCAGCCTTTTCCCGAACTCAGCGGGATAGAGTAGCACCGGTTCTGGGGGGGCCAGCGGGGCCATCACCGCCCGATCCAGCGGCAAGGCCTTGCCGCGATAGCCCACGAGTTGCCCGCCAAGGTCAAACATCGGAAAGCCCGACAGCATGAACCGCTGCCCCGCATCGCCGGACAGGCTGGCGACCTGATCCCGAAAAGCGCGACGCTGGGCAAAACCGCGCAGAATGGCCAGATCGCCATCCGCGTCCGGCCGCAATTCGAAATAGCTGGTGAAGCGACTGCCCGGCACTGGCGGCGCGACGGGCAGGACGCCCTCGCTCCCCAATCCCTCCAGCACCATCTGAAAGCAGAGCTGGGTGTCGATCTGCCAGGTCCAGCCTTCGGACAAGGCGGCAATATCGCTCTCGCGCCGTGAAAGATCGACCGGCGGGACGACCGGCGGACGCTCATGCCAGTCGATGACGGCGATCTGCACCGCGTCCGCCTCCGGCCTGGCGCGGACCCACATGTCGATATCGCCCCGCTCGGTCGCGGCCACCAGCGGCCGCGACACCGGCACGCCTAACTTCGCCGCCAGCCGCACCACCGCCGCCAGCTGCGGAATGGCCAGCATTTGCCCCAGATCGCCACCCGCCTCCTGCTGCAAGGCCAGCAAGGGCGCGTCGGCAGCCAGCAACCGGCCATCCGCGGCGACCATCGCCCGAATGATGGCAGGATGCGCCGGCATGTTCATCAGCCGGTGATCCGCCGCAGATGATCCAGCTTCGCCCGCAGCGGCGCAGGCGTCCGCATCGCGCTGACCGCCGCATCTGCCTGCGCCACGGTCAGTTCCTGATATCGCAGAGCTTCCGCGACGATGACGGCATCGGACAGGGATGGCCGCACCGGCCGCAACGCCAGCAGCAAATGCCGATAATCAGCATCCGATCCGCCCAGTGCCCGGCAAAGGGCCGCAACCTGCGCCACCGGCCCGATGACCAGCGCGTCCGCGATCTGCGCCGTTTCGATCCGCAGCCGCCGCCCCGCGAGAGCCGCGAACAGCAAAAACTGGCGCTGCCCCAATGCCACCCCCAGCAGTTCCGGCGCCTCCGCCCGATCACCCAGCACATGCACCAACCTGTCCGCCGCCGCGATCGGTCCCGTCGCCTCGTCATGCCGCGCAAGCAAAGCCTGCCCTGCCGCCTCGAACGGCGGCAAAACCGCCTCCGGCTCGATCAGTCCGCTCCGTTGCACCAGCGCCGTCAGGCTCGCCGCCGCCGTCCACACCAGTTCGGCAAAATGCCCGGCGGGCAGATCGGGCTGCATCGGCTGATCCTCCGACCCGGTCAGCAGCCAGCGCCCTTCCGCCAGCGCCAGCGCCGCCATAGCCTCGCCGATGGCCGAATCACCGCTCGGGAAAAGAGGTTCGGCCTCCGATTCGCCATGCTCGCCGTCGGGCCGCCCGAATTGCCGCAGCATCAGGCTGACGCCGCCGCGCATCTGCATATGGGCAAGCAGTGCAGGTCCCAGCAATGTCGGTTGCGCGCAAAGCGTCGGCCAGCAGACCGGCTGCGGCCATTGCGTCAGGACTGCCGCAATTTCGGGCTTTTCATCCAGCGCCAGTCGCAGGCCAATCTCGATCGCGGTCAGGCACCCGCCCAGATGCCGCCGCGTCTCGGCCATCAGCGCGTCGTGCCGCCCGCGCGCCTCGTCGGGAAAGAAAAATGCCAGATCAATGGCATGACCAACAGGAACAGCGGACATGCCAGCCATGACCTGCGCCACGGGCCAGCTGTCCGCCATGGTCGGTCCGATCAGGGACGAAAAGGCATTCATACAGGCCAGCATAGCTGCACGTCGTTAAAATGCACTAAACCGTAACGAGCAAAATCGCCTAATCCCGCCGCAGCAGAATCATCGCCCCGACAGAGGCGATGGCGCAGACCATGGCCAGGTCGAACATCAGCCCCAGGCCCCCCGCCACAGCACCTGCCAGCAGAAGGATCAGCGCGCTTGCCGGCGTGAAGACCATCCACGGCCGCACTGCGCCTGTGCGGTGCCAGCGGTCGGCAATCTGGATGATCGCCAGCAGCAGCGCGAGATAGCCCGGCACCGTCCCCTCGCCCGCCAGCGCCGTCCCGCCCACGGCAAAGCCCGGCACGATAAAGGCCGTCCATCCGATGGACAGCGGCCGCAACGCCATTTCGTCCAGCCGGTCTGCGGTCTCCGCCAGCAGCAGTCCCAGCAGCAGCAGACAGAAACCCGCGCTCACCCAGTGCAGTTCGATCGGCACCAGCGCGATGGCGCCCAATGCCATGGCGGCGATGCGCACCTGCAGGGCGGGCACCTGCATCCGCATGAGCGCCGGACTGACCAGCCGCGTGACCGGCCCCAGCAGATAATGTTCGGCGCCCCCCCGCACCCGAGCGCCCCGAGGCCCCTTCGCAAGCACTGCCTGCGCGGCGAGATCGGCCTGTTCCTGCGCCTCAACCAGCGCAACCCGGCCTTCCAGCAGATCGTCCTGCGGCACGGTGACCCGCCGCGCACCCGCCTGAACCGCTGCGCGCACCAACGTCAGCGACAGATCCCAATCCCCGATCATATCGAGCGTACTGAAAAGCAGGTCCGGGCTGATCCGCGCCAGTCCGGCCCAGCGCTGCCCGGCATCGATCCGCTCAAACGGCGCGCTGGCGCGGCTGTCGTCGGTCACAAGCAGGCCGTTGCCCGCTTCCTTCGCCATCGCATCGAAATAGGTCTGACCCACGATCGCGCCGTCTGCCACCAGCAGGATGTCGGCATCGCGCGGCGCGTCGCGCACCATCGACACCATGTCGCGGACCAGCGCGACGGCAATGCCATCGGCCGACAGGCGATCGACGGCCTGCGATAAAGCGGGCGTGATGACGCTGACCAGGATCATGATTCGGTCGGCGCCCGCCCGCGCCGCCTGCCGGGCCTGATATTCCACCAGCGTCTGCCCGGCGAAATGCAGGCTGGCGCGCAGCGATCCAGCGGCATCGGTCGATGCCCGGCTGGCGCTCAGAATAGCGGCAAAAGTCATGCGTGAGGAAACCGGCCCGATCGTTGTTCTATCCGCCTTCTTGCAAGGCGGACGCGTTCAGGCAAGCAGCGTCTCGTCTCACCCCTGCGCAAGATCGTCCAGCGCGGCACGCAAGAGCCGCAAAATCCGCGGGTCGCCGGGCGCGGCATCGGCCGCTTCATGGGCCATCACCATCAGGCTGGTCAGGCCGAAACTGGCCGCCAGTCCCTTGAGCCGCCACGCTGCAAGCTGCCAGTTCGCGTCGCAGCGCGCCCGCCCCAGCAGATTGAGGTGTCGCTCCGCGCTTTCCATGAAGGCTGCGCGAAGGTCGTCAATCAACTGCCTGTCTTCGCCGACGGCGGCGGCGAGAGCGGCATTCAGGGCGCCTGGATCATAGGACATGGGGTCGAACGCTATCTGGCTTGCGTTAAGTTTTGGTAACGGGGCATTTTCGTCCGCGCAAAAGCTGCTAGGATAGGTGCCATGAACGGGGGCAGCACCATAGTCGAATTCTGGCGGAACAACGGCCAGTCAGCGGATGACGCATCGCAGGCGGGCGACACGCTGCTGTTGAAGCAGGCCGTCCTTGATCTGGAGGACGAAACGGCCGATCTGGAAAGTGGGGAGCGCAACATTCGCGGGACGCAATGGGCGCTCTTGTCCGCAGGCCTGCTATGGGTCGGCTTTGCCGGTTGGGCGACGATCTCGTCCGGTCAGTGGCAGGCCGGTCCTTCGGCATGGCCGGGTCTGGTCGCGACCATTTTGGTGCCGCTAATCCTGCTGGGCGTCTGCTACCTGCTGCTGCTGCGCAACAGCCGCGCCGAGTCCCGCCGCTATCTCGACACCGCCCGTGCCCTGCGCACCGAAGCGGAACTGCTTGAACTGCGTTTGGGCAGGATCGCCAGCCAGCTCGCGACGGCGCGCCAGACCATGCAGGATCAGGCGGAACTGCTGGACAGCTATGGCGCTGCGGCCAGCAGCAATATGGAGGCATCGGCCGAACTGATCGCGGGCCGGGCCAACAGCACGGCCGAGCGCGCCGAAGCCGCGGAGCGCGCGGGGCTTGCCCTTGTCCAGCGGATGGAAACGCTGATCGCGTCGATCCCCGAACTGGAGGAGCGGGCGACCCGCATGTCGGCGCAAATGATCGACAATGGCCATATCCTGTCGGAGCGGATCGACACGCTGGAGACGCGGCTGCATGCGCTCGGCGAATTGTCGGACGATGCGCGATCCCGCACGCTGTCCGCGACGAAAAGTCTGTCGAGCCAGCTGACCCAGCTTCAGGAAGCCACCCATAGCGCTGCGCAGGAAGTCACCGGCATGGCCGATCTGGCGGCAGGCCGGATCGAAGCGACCGCGCAGAGCGCCCGCAAGGCGATGCAGGACAGCTGGCAGGATATCGAGCAGCAATCCGTCGCGCTCGACGGGCTGATGCTGCGGACCAAGGAAGAAATCGCCGAAACCACCCAGTCGGTCATCACCCTGCTGACGCAGGAGCTGAACCGCGTCGAGATCGACGTGCTCCACCGGCTGGAAACCACCCATGGGCGCGCGCAGGAAACGATGGCGAGCGTCGACGCCAATCTCACCGCGCAGGCCCAATCGCTCAAGTCGCTGATCGAAGGGGCGCAGGCCGGTATCGCCGCGACCAGCCAATCCGCGCTCGGTATATTGTCTCGCGATGCCCAGACAATCGAAGCCGAACTGCGCCAGCGGGTCGAAGCGGCCGTGGCTCAGGCCCGCGAAGGCATGGCGATCACCGACCAGGGCATTGCCCGCCAGACCGAGGCGCTGGATGCGCTGATTGCCCGGTCGCGCGGCGACATCGCCGCCATTGGCGATGAAACCGTGACCCATATCGCCGATCATGTCGGCGAGATCGAAAGCCGCCTGCATCAGATCAACGATCTGGTCGAAGGCCAGCGGACGCTGGTGGCCGGTCTTCAGACCAGCCTGACCGATGCGGTGGGATCGGCGGAGGCGCGCTTCGCAGCGATGGAGGAAAGCGCCCTCGCCCGGAACGAACGGCTGACCGAGGCCCTGACCCGCCTGACCGCCGAAACGCAACGCATCGACAGCGCACTGGCAGCCGGGGGCCTGACCGCCGAAAAGCTGATCGGCAGCGCCGAAACGCTGATGGTCGCGCTCGATTCCAGCGTGCGCGAACTGGACGAAACCTTCCCCGCCGCGCTGGAGCGGTTCAACGGCCGGATCGAAACCAGCCGCACGCTGCTCGACAGCGCCGCCCCGGAAATCGAGCGGCTGGAGGCGATATCCGAAGCGCTGGTCGGCCGCACGCAGGAAGCAGAGGAACTGCTGCGCGGTCAGGGCCGCCGCCTAACCGAATGGCTGGAAAGCACGCAGAGCGGCGTGGACGCCAATCGGGAGCTGGTCGAACGGCTGCGCGCCGCACTCGACAATGCGCATCAGGACGCGACGCGGATCACCGAAGGCGCCGGGCCGCTGCTCGTCACCGCTCTGCTGCGCGTCAAGGACACCGCCGATCAGGCGGCCGAACGCGCCCGTCAGGCATTGAGCCGCGCCATACCCGAAGCAGCCCAGGCGCTCGCCGATGCCAGCGAGGAGGCGATGGAACGCGTTGTCGGCGACAAGATCACGGCGCAGATCGAACAGGTCGCCAAGGTTGCCGAGGAAGCGGTCAAGGCCGCGCATCAGGCTTCCGACCGCCTCACCCGCCAGCTTCTGACCATCGCCGACACCAGCGCCAGCGTCGAAGCCCGGATCGAGGAAGCCGAGCGCGCCACCGAAGAGCGCGACAGGGATCATTTCGCGCGCCGGTCCGCGGTCATCATCGAATCGCTCAACAGCACGGCGATCGACGTTGCCAAGATCCTGTCCAACGACGTTACCGATTCCGCCTGGTCATCCTATCTGAAGGGCGATCGCGGCGTCTTCACCCGGCGCGCGGTAAAGTTGCTGGATGCCGGAGAATCCCGCGAGATTGCGCTGCACTACGACAATGATCCTGAATTTCAGGAGCATGTGAACCGCTACATCCATGATTTTGAATCGATGCTGCGGATCATCCTGTCCGCCCGCGACGGCAATGCGCTGGGCGTGGCGATCCTGTCCTCCGACATGGGCAAGCTCTACGTGGCGCTCGCTCAAGCGATCGAGCGGTTGCGCCAATAGCGCTGTTGGCCTGAAAATGCCGACGGATGGGTGATCTCCGTCGGCAGGCTCAAGCGCGACGTCTGACCGGAAGCCAGCGATCAGGGCAGATCAAGCCAAAGGCTTGCGAATGTCCGCGACGAACGGCCGGCTCAGGCGAACCTCGTCGGCAAGTTGCTCGACCATCTCGATCTCGGCCACCGAACCGACGGGATGAATCGCCCAATTGCAGTGAGGATGGGTCTGACGCGCATAGATCTGGACCGGCCCAACGATTTTGCGCCATTTATGCTTTTGGCCGCCATGATCGCGAAGCAATCTGGCTACAAGAAGATCGATCAGCTGGTCGGCGGTCATGCCCTCCCCTAGCTGGAAGGATAGCGGTCGGCAAGAAAGCGGCCGATCATATTCAGGTTTGCCATGCTGCGCGTTGATCCGCCCTTCCCTGGCCCCAGGCGTGGGAAAGGCAGGAAATGACCCAAATCGGACGCCGTCACCCGATATGCGTCCAGCGCTCCAGCGTCACCCAGCCCTCGACATAGTTGGCATAATATAGGCCGAACAATAACGCCGAGAGGATTGTCGCCCGCAGTGCCACAACGCCCGGCCGGAAATTGCTCGGCGCGCTGTCCGCCTGCCCCTTCAGCAGTTCCTCGCCCGTTTCATCCGGCGTGCGGATGCCTAAGGGCAGGACGATGAAGGCGCTGATCACCCAGAACAGCACATAGATGGCGAAAATGGCATACCAGTTCATGGCGGTCAGACTTAAGCGCGGATGAGGAGGACGTCCACCACCGGCTTCTTGCCTGTCCAGCGCGTCGCCGTCCGGCGGACGGCCAGGCGCACCCGCTCGCGCAGGGCCTCTTCATCCTGCGATCCCTTGGCGACGGCGCCCGCGGCTTCCTCGGCCGCCTCTTCCAGAAACGCCGCCTTATCCTCTTCCACCGGCACCCCCTGGGTGCGCAAGGCAGGGGCCCCAATCATCCGGCCCTTGCCGTCGAGCGCCACGGCCACGCTGATCTGCCCGTGCAGCGCGACCTTGCGCCGCTCGTTCATCGTCGAACCGTCCGCAGGCAGGATGACGTCGCCATCCAGCACCAGCCGACCCGTCGCTTCATTGCCGATGATCTCCGGCCCGTTCGGCGCCAGACGCAGCAAATCGCCATTCGACTGCACGACCGCGCTGGGAACGCCGCTGGCCAGCCCCAGCCGCGCCTGTTCGGCCATATGCCGGCGCTCGCCATGGACCGGCAGCAAGATCTGCGGTCGCACCCAGCGATACATGGATTCCAGTTCCGGCCGCCCCGGATGGCCCGACACATGGACTTCCGCCTGACGATCCGTCACCATCAGCACGCCCTTGGTCGCCAGCGCGTTCTGGATGCGCCCGATGGCGATTTCGTTACCCGGTATCTGCTTGGAGGAGAAGACGACCAGATCGCCCTCATCCAGCTTGATCGGATGGCTGTCGAAGGCGATCCGGGACAAGGCAGCGCGCGCCTCGCCCTGACCGCCAGTGGCGATGATCATCACCTCATTGTGCGGCAGCGCCATCACATCGTCCCAGTCGACCGTCGGCGGGAAGTCCTTCAGATAGCCCGCCGTCCGCGCCGTCGAAATGATCCGGTCGAGCGACCGCCCCGCCACGCAGAGCTTGCGCCCCACGGCATTGGCGACCTCGCCCAGCGTCTGCAACCGCGCCGCATTGGACGCGAAGGTCGTGACCAGCACGCGCCCTTTGGCGCCCCTGATGGTCTGCATCAGCCCTTCGCGCACATCGCCTTCCGAGCCGCTCGCTTCGGGATTGAAGACATTGGTGCTGTCGCACACCAAGGCCAGCACGCCCTCATCCCCGATCGCCATCAATTCCTTCGGCGTCGAAGGCTGGCCCAGCAACGGCGTCTCATCCAGCTTCCAGTCGCCGGTGTGGAAAATCTTGCCATAGGGCGTGTCGATCAGCACCGCATTGCCTTCGGGGATCGAATGGGCGAGCGGCACATAACGGAAGCCGAACGGCCCCAGCGCGAAGCTGCCCTCATTGTCGATGACGTTGAGTTCGACTTCCTGGCTAAGCCCTTCTTCCTCCAGCTTCAGCCGGATCAGCCCTGCCGTGAACGGGGTCGCGTAGAGCGGCACGCCCAGATCCGCCGCAAGGTAGGGAATAGCGCCGATATGATCTTCATGCCCGTGGGTCAGAACGATACCGAGCAGATCGTCCTTTCGCTCCTCGATAAAGGCGAGGTCCGGCAACACCAGTTCCACGCCGGGATAGGCGGGATCGGCAAAGGTCAGGCCCAGATCGACCATCACCCATTTGCCCTGGCAACCGTAGAGATTGACATTCATGCCAATCTCACCCGACCCGCCGAGGGCCAGGAAGATCAGCTCATTTCCAGGTGTCATTCTGTTTTCAAACTCCGTTCATACAGCAATGCGAGGCCCAGGATCGTGAGATCGGGCGCGATCGCATCGAAAATATCGCTATTGTCGTCAAAGAGGACCGCGAGGCCCCCCGTCGAAATCACCTTGGCGGGACGACCGATCTCCGCCCGCATGCGGGCCACCAGCCCCTCCATCATCGCCACATAGCCCCAGAAGACGCCGATATGCATCTGCGCTTCGGTGGTGCGACCGATAACCGATCGGTTCTCCGGCGGCGCGATCGCAATCTTGGGCAGCTTCGCAGCGGCGGCCACCAGTGCGTCCAGCGACAGGTTAATGCCCGGCGCAATGATGCCGCCCTTATAGGCTCCATGATAATCGATCACGTCGAAGGTGGTCGCCGTGCCGAAATCGATGACGATCAGATCGCCTTCATACAGATGGTGGGCGGCAATGGCGTTTACAACCCGGTCCGCGCCGACCGAGGCCGGTTCGGCCACGTCAAGCTCGATCCCCCACTCCACCGGCGCCTGGCCTGCAACCAGAGCGGTCGTCCTGAAATATTTCTCGGCCAGCACCTGAAGATTATGCAGCGCGCGCGGCACAACGGTCGCGATGATCACCGCTTCGACGTCGCCGATCTTATAGCCTTCCAGCATCAGCAGCTGGTTCAGCCACACCGCATATTCGTCAGCCGTGCGGCGAGGATCGGTTGCGATCCGCCAGCGGGCGCGGATGTCCCGCCCTTCAAGCAGCGCGAAAACCACATTCGTATTGCCCGCGTCGATCGCGAGAAGCATGGCCCGATCCTCAGATGAGAAAGATATCGCCGGCATGAATGGCACGGCTCTGCCCATTCGCCAAGCGCAGGATCAGCATGCCCTGACGATCGAGCGTGTCGAATGTGCCTTCGACGACGTCGCCATCGGGCTGCACCACGCGCATCGGCGTCCCGCCGGCATGGGCATTGAGCAGCCAGTGCGTCCGCACCGGTTCCAGGCCCTGCGCCCGCCAGATCGCCAGCCAGTGCCCGAAAAGCTGCGCCAGCCGCTCCAGCAGCGCCCCCGCCTCCGCATCCTGCGCGCCCTGCGCGGACAGACTTGTGACCGGGCGGTCGAGTCCTTCGGGATGGCTGGTCACGTTGATGCCGATGCCGACGACAATCCCATCCCCCGAGCGCTCCAGCAGGATGCCCGCGATCTTCGCGCCGTCGACCAGTATGTCATTGGGCCATTTGATCCGCGCCTGCCCCTCGCAGAGCGGCGCAATGAGCGCGTGAACGGCATTGGCCGCCACCAGCGCCAGACTATGGGGCAAGGGATCGTTCGCGCTCAGCCGAACGACGGTCGAGCAATAGAGATTGCCGTCGACCGACTCCCAGTTGCGCCCCATCCGGCCGCGCCCGCCCGTCTGGCGTCCGGCGCGCAGCCATGTTCCATCCGGAACCCCTTGCTCCACCATCGCCAGCATGTCGGCATTGGTGGAGCCGGTCTCCTCGACGAAGCGGATGACGCTCAGAACAGCGACGCCGCTGCCGCCGCGCTCACGTTGTCGAGCATCGGGTTCAGCAGATAGCCGAAGACGATCACCACGGCGCAGGCCGTCAGAATGATATTCTCGACTGCCCCGCCGCGGGCCTCATAGGCGTCTGCCGGCTCATCGAAATACATCGTCTTGATGATCTTGAGATAATAGAAGGCGCCGATCACCGAAGCCGCGATACCGAAGGCTGCCAAAGCCGTCAGCCCCGCCGCCACGGCCGCATCGAACACCAGGAACTTCGCCCAGAAGCCGAAGAGCGGCGGGATACCGGCCATGGAGAACATGAAGATCGCCAGCGCCGCCGCCAGCCCCTTGCGCGAACGCGACAGGCCGGCGAGGCTCGATATCGTCTCGACCGGCTTACCGTCCGCATCGCGCATTTGCAGGATGCAGGCAAAGGCGCCGATGGTCATGACGACGTAGATCGCCATGTAGCTCATCGTGCCGGCAACGCCCGCAGGCGTTCCTGCCGCAAGGCCGATCAGCGCGAAGCCGACATTGTTGATCGACGAATAGGCCATCAGACGCTTGATGTTGGTCTGGCCGATGGCGGCGACCGCGCCGAAGAGGATCGAGGCCAGCGCCACGAAGATCACGATCTGCTGCCAGTCCAGACCCGCCGGACCCAGCGCCTCGATCGCCACGCGGACGGTCAGGCCCATGGCCGCAACCTTGGGCGCACTGGCGAAGAAGGTCGTCACCGGGGTCGGCGCGCCCTCATAGACGTCGGGCGTCCACATGTGGAACGGCACGGCGCTGATCTTGAACGCGAGGCCCGCCAGCACGAACACCAGACCAAACAGCTCGCCCTTCGACACACCGTCGCCCAGAGCGACCGCGATGCCGTCGAAGCTCGTGCCGCCCGTGAAGCCGTAGAGCAGCGAAATGCCGTAGAGCAGGATACCGCTCGCCAGCGACCCCAG
Organism: Sphingobium sp.; assembly: GCF_041987595.1. Classification (GTDB taxonomy): domain Bacteria; phylum Pseudomonadota; class Alphaproteobacteria; order Sphingomonadales; family Sphingomonadaceae; genus Sphingobium. The sequence goes on from NZ_JBHIWJ010000076.1 coordinate 13,797, forward strand.
CACGAAATATTTGAGGCCCGCTTCGGAAGAGCGCTCGTCCTGCCGCATGAAGCTCGCCAGCACATAGGAGGCCAAGCTGTTCATTTCGAGGCCGACATAGAGCGTCAGCATGTCGCCCGCCGACACCATCATGCCCATGCCGATGGCGGCGAAGAGGATCAGGATCGGATATTCGGGACGCAGCGCGCCGCCTGTGATAAAATAACGCGGAGCCAGCAGGATCGCCGACGCCGCAGCGCCATAGATCAACGCCTTGGCAAAGACCGAGAAGGCATCGGCCCGCACCAGCCCGTCAAAGGCCACCGGCCCATGCGCCAGCGAGGTCGAGAGCGTCAGACCGGCAACGACCAGCGTCGCGACCGACAGCCAGTTGACCAGCCGGCTCGTGCCGTCGCCGCCATAGGCCGCGATCAGCATCAGGATCAGACCACCGGCCGTCAGCACCAGCTCCGGCAGGACCGCCAGAAGGGAAGCGGAATCAATCATCAGTGCGCCTCCCCGTGCGCCGCGGCTTCTTCATGATGGGCTTCGGCAGCAGGAATGGCCGGACCCATCTTGATCTTGGAATCACCCGCCGGAGCGGCGGAGGCGATGCGCGCTTCCAGCGCGCGGATGTCGGAACGCATGGGGCTGAGGAAGCTCTCCGGATAGATGCCCATCCACAGCACCGCCGCGGCGATCGGCGCCAGCAGCCAGACTTCCCGCATCGACAGGTCCGGCATGGCTGCCGCATCGGCGTTCTTCTGGTCGCCATAGCAGATGCGGCGATAGAGATAGAGCATATAGGCCGCACCCAGGATGATCCCCGTCGTGCAGACCAGCGCTACCCAGCTCGACACCTGATAAATGCCCATCAACGACAGGAATTCCCCGACAAAGTTGCTGGTACCCGGCAGACCGACCGATGCCATGGTGAACAGCATGAACAGCACCGCATATTTCGGCATGTTGATGCTGAGGCCGCCGTAGCGGGCAATCTCACGCGTGTGCAGCCGGTCATAGATGACCCCGACGCACAGGAAGAGGGCGCCCGACACCAGACCATGGCCCAGCATCACCATCATCGCACCTTCGATGCCCGCCTGGTTGAAGGCGAACAGGCCGACCGTGACGATCGCCATATGCGCGACAGACGAGTAGGCGATCAGCTTCTTCATGTCCGACTGAACGAGCGCGACGAGGCTGGTATAGACCACCGCGACCATCGACAGGCCCCAGACCAGAGGCGCCAACTGCGCCGAGGCTTCCGGGAACATCGGCAGCGAGAAGCGGATGAAGCCATAGCCGCCCATCTTCAGCAGCACGCCCGCCAGAATGACCGAACCGGCGGTCGGCGCCTGAACGTGCGCGTCCGGCAGCCAGGTGTGGACCGGCCACATCGGCATCTTCACCGCAAAGCTGGCGAAGAAGGCCAGCCACAGCCAGATCTGGATCTTGGGATCAAAATTATAGGCCATCAGCGTCGGGATGTCGGTCGTGCCCGCTTCATGCACCATCCACATCATCGCGATCAGCATCAGCACCGATCCGAGCAGCGTGTAGAGGAAAAATTTGTACGAAGCGTAGATGCGATCCGCGCCGCCCCAGATGCCGATGATGAGATACATCGGGATCAGGCCGGCTTCGAACATGATGTAGAAGAGATAGAGATCCTGCGCCGTGAAGACGCCGATCATCAGCACCTCCATGAACAGGAACGCCGCCATATATTCGCCGACGCGCTTTTCGATCGCCAGCCAGCTCGCCCCGATGCAGATCGGCATCAGGAAGACGGTCAGCATGATCAGAACCAGCGCGATGCCGTCGATGCCGAGCGCCCAGGCGAAGCGGCCGAAGATCGGCGCATATTCCTGGAACTGCCACTGGGCGGCGGCGCCCGACTGGTCGAACTGCGTCCAGAGTACGACGCCGAGGACCAGATCGACCAGCGTCGCCACCAGCGCGATCATGCGCGCCTGCGCAGCGCCCGAGTAGAGGCAGGCGATGGCCCCCGCCATCGGCACTGCCATCATCAGGGAAAGGATGGGGAAGCCGTCCATTATCGTGTCATCGCCCAGGTTGCGGCTGCGGCGAGGCCAATCAGCATCACCAGCGCGTAAGTGTAAAGGTAGCCGGACTGAAGCCGACGGGTGACTTTGTTGCCCTGCACGACCAGCGCAGCCAGACCGTTGGGTCCGAAGCGGTCGATGAAGCCCACGTCACCGAACTTCCAGAAGAAGCGGCCGATGGCGAAGGCAGGCTTGACGAACAGGAAGTGGTACAGTTCGTCGAAATACCATTTGTTGAGCAGGAACTGGTAGAGCGCGCCGAAGGTCGCGACAAAACGCTGCGGCCAGTCGGTGAACTTGAGATAGGCCAGCATGGCGATCACAAGGCCGGTCAGCATCACCGTGAACGGACCGAACTTGACCCAGGTGGGCACTTCATGCGCCGCATGCATCAGGTGGCTGTCGAACGCCAGAGCGCCCTTCCAGAAATCGATGCCCCCTTCCGGACCAATGAACTGGTCGTGGAAGGCGAAACCGGCGAACACCGCGCCCAGACTGAGCACCACCAGCGGCAGCAGCATGACCCAGGGACTCTCATGCGGATGATAGCCCGCCGTTCCGGTCAGTTCCTGACCATGCCCGTGGCCCTCATGATGACCGTGGCCGTCATGCTCCGTCTCTTCCTCCGGCGATTCATGATGGCCGTGGACTGCGTGCTGGATATGCTCCGAAGCGGCCCAGCGCGGCTTGCCGAAGAAGGTCAGGAACACCAGACGCCACGAATAGAAGCTGGTGAGCAGCGCCGCGAACACGCCGACCAGATAGGCGCCGACGCCCGCACCGCCCGAAGCATAGGCCGCTTCGAGAATGCCGTCCTTCGAGTAGAAGCCGGCGAAACCGACGCCGACGAGCGGCAGACCGACGCCCGTAATGGCCAGCGTGCCCAGCGTCATCGTCCAGAAGGTGATCGGGATCTCCTTCCGCAACGCGCCATAGTAACGCATGTCCTGCTCATGATGCATCGCATGGATGACCGAGCCAGCGCCCAGGAACAGCAGAGCCTTGAAGAAGGCGTGGGTGAAGAGGTGGAACATCGCCGCGCCATAGGCACCGACCCCCGCCGCGAAGAACATGTAGCCCAGCTGCGAACAGGTCGAGTAGGCGATCACGCGCTTGATGTCGTTCTGCACCGTGCCGACGGTCGCCGCGAACAGACAGGTGGCCGCGCCGATGATGGTGACGAAATGCAGCGCAGTCGGCGAGGCTTCGAACATCGGCGACAGGCGGCACACCATGAACACGCCCGCTGTCACCATGGTCGCGGCATGGATCAGCGCCGACACCGGGGTCGGACCTTCCATCGCGTCCGGCAGCCAGGTGTGGAGGCCAAGCTGCGCCGACTTGCCCATCGCGCCGATGAACAGCAGCAGGCAGAGCACGGTCATCGTGTCGAAGCGGTGGCCGAGAAAGCCGATGGTCGAACCCGCCATCGACGGCGCGGCGGCGAGAATTTCCGGGATCGAGATGGTGTTGAACACCAGATAGGTGCCGAAAATGCCCATCATGAAGCCAAGGTCGCCGACGCGGTTGACGACGAACGCCTTGATCGCGGCTGCATTGGCCGAGGGCTTACGGAACCAGAAGCCGATCAGAAGATAAGAGGCCAGACCGACGCCTTCCCATCCGAAGAACATCTGCAACAGATTGTTCGCGGTCACGAGCATCAGCATCGCGAAGGTGAAGAGCGACAGATAGGCGAAGAAGCGCGGCTGATCCGGCTCCTCCTCCATATAGCCCCAGCTGTAGAGGTGGACGAGGCTCGACACGCTGGTGATGACAACCAGCATGACGGCGGTCATGGTGTCGACCCGCAGCGCCCACTGGGCGTCGAAGCTGCCCGATTGGATCCACGTAAACATGGGCGCGACATAGGGATCGGCGTGCCCGGTCACGAAGGACAGGAAAATCGGCCAGCTCATTGCGCAGGAGGCAAAGAGCGCGCCGGTGGTGACGATCTTGGCCGGCAGCTTGCCAAGGGCCTTGTTGCCAAGACCGGCGATGGCAGCAGCCAGCAACGGGAGAAGGACGATAAGCTGGATCATCGAGCTTTAGCCCTTCATCCGGTTGACATCGTCGACGGCGATGGTGCCGCGACCACGGAAGTAAATGACGAGGATCGCAAGGCCAATGGCCGCTTCGCCCGCCGCGACGGTCAGCACGAACATGCTGAAAACCTGGCCCACCAGATCGCCCAGAAAGGCGCTGAAGGCGACAAGGTTGATGTTTACGCTGAGGAGGATCAGCTCGATCGCCATCAGGATGATGATGACGTTCTTGCGATTGATGAAGATACCCAGCACGCCCATCACGAAAAGGATCGCGCTGACCACCATATAATGTTGAAGGCCGATCACAGCTCCACCCCCTGCCCGACGGGCTGATTGATGTTACGCGTCGCATCCTGCGGACGGCGACGGTTCTGACGGGCGATATTCTGGCCCCGCACGCCGCCACGGGCACGATGGGTCAGCACGATGGCGCCGATCATCGCGACCAGCAGGACGATGCCCGCCGCTTCGAACAGGAAGATGTACCGGGTATAAAGCAGCCCGCCGATAGCCTGAATGTTGGAAAGCTCCGGGTTCACCGGCGCGGCGCGCTGCGCCAGCTCGATGGGACCGGCGCTCCACAGGCCGATGCCCAGCACGATCTCGGCCAGCAGCACCAGCGCGATCAGCAGCCCGAACGGCAGATAATCGACGAAACCGGCGCGCAGCTCCGCAAAATCGATGTCGAGCATCATGACGACGAACAGGAACAGCACGGCGACCGCGCCGACATAGACGATGACCAGAAGCATCGCGATGAATTCGGCGCCCAGCAGGACCATCAGACCCGCCGCGTTGAAGAAGGCGAGGATCAGCCACAGCACCGAATGGACCGGGTTGCGCGACAGGATCGTCAGCGCGCCGCTGCACACCACGATCGCGGCGAACAGATAGAAGGCGAAGACATGAATCACAGGATCATATTCCCTTTGACGCCGGCGGCTTAACGATAGGGTGCATCGGCAGCAAGGTTCGCGGCAATCGCCCGCTCCCACTTGTCGCCATTTTCGAGGAGCTTGGCCTCTGCTCGCAGCGCGAACTGGACGCTCTGGTGTCGAAGGCCGCGAAGAAGG
>NZ_JBHIWJ010000077.1:0-18779 GCF_041987595.1 Sphingobium sp.
AGTTCGCGCTGGATAATCTCAAGCTGTCCGACACGGCGCTCCGCTGGGATCGCGCGATCGAAGTCACCGCCCGCCTCACCAACAAGGGGTCGCGCAAGGGCAGCGAGGTGGTGCAGCTCTACATTCGCGACCGCGTCGCCAGCCGCACTCGCCCGATCCGCGAGCTGAAGCGCATCGCGCGCGTTACGCTGGGGCCGGGGGAGAGCAGGACGGTGCGCTTTTCGCTCTCCCGCACCGACCTGCAATTTGTGGGGGCGGGGAGCAGGATCATCGCGGAACCGGGCCTGTTCGACCTGTGGCTGGGGCAAAGCTCCAGCGGCGGTCTCCATGCCCAGTTCACCCTCTACGCGGCGGAGGCTCCAACGGGCTGAGTCCTGTCAGCCACGCACCCCCAAGGACGACCGAAGGTCAACGCGGGCATCCATTTCCCAACCATGCCGCTTCCATCGACGTCATCCAGGACCGGGGAAACCGAAAGGGAGAAGTTCGGCTTCAGGCGACTGAACCCTGTCCTACACCCGCCATCCTGTGCCATGACCGTGCCGGCTCTTTCCCAACGTCGGTCTTTTTCGCTCCGCGCCCATTCCGCACGGTCAGCGCGCCACTTCGCAAAAACTTTCCTATTGCGAATCCACGCCACCGGTCCGCACCCAAGCAAATGCGTCGGCGACAACGGCGTGAACTTCGCAAGAGCATGGCTGACTGTAAAACGGCGTTCCTGCGCCTTCACCATCCGGCGCGGCTCTAATTTTTTCTCGATTTCCGCATTTTCCGGGCCGGCAGGTGATACCACCTGCTTCGAAAATGATTTAGAGGGCGCGGCCATGCTGAACCTCAACGCCATCACCGTGCGCCTTGGCGGCCGCACCATCCTCGACCGCGCCAGCGCCTCGCTGCCGCCGCGCAGCCGTGTGGGCCTGATCGGCCGCAACGGCGCGGGCAAGTCGACCCTGATGAAAGTGATGATCGGTCAGATCGACCCGGACGAGGGCAGCTGCGACATGCCCCGCGACACCCGCCTCGGCTATATCGCGCAGGAGGCCCCCTCCGGCACCGCCACCCCCTTCGACACGGTACTGGCGGCCGACACGGAACGCGCCGCCCTGATGGCGGAGGCGGAGCATAGCGACGACCCCGACCGGCTCGGCCATATCTACGAACGGCTGAACGCCATCGACGCCTATACCGCCCCGGCAAGAGCCGCGCGCATCCTCGTCGGCCTCGGCTTCGACGAGGAGATGCAGGGCCGTCCGCTCGACAGCTATTCGGGCGGCTGGAAGATGCGCGTGGCGCTCGCCTCGCTGCTCTTTTCCAACCCCGACCTGCTGCTGCTCGACGAGCCGTCGAACCATCTCGACCTTGAAGCGACGCTCTGGCTGGAGAATTTCCTCAAAAGCTATCGCGGCACCGTGGTCGTCATCAGCCATGAGCGCGACCTGCTCAACAATGTGGTCGACTATATCCTCCACCTGGAGGGCGGGAAGGTCATGCTCTATCCCGGCGGCTATGACGCGTTCGAGCGACAGCGCGCCGAACGGCTCGCGCAAGCGGAGGCCGCCCGCGCCAAGCAGCAGGCCGAGCGCGAGAAATTGCAGGACTATGTCGCCCGTAACTCGGCCCGCGCCTCGACTGCGAAACAGGCTCAGTCCCGTGCCAAGGCGCTGGCGAAGATGCAGCCCATCGCCGCCGCGATCGAGGATCCGACGCTGCATTTCGGCTTCCCCAGCCCGCCCGAACTGCGCCCGCCGCTCATCACCATGGACATGGCGGCGGTCGGCTATGACGACACGCCGGTCCTGCGCCGCGTCAACCTGCGCATCGATCCCGACGACCGGCTGGCGCTGCTGGGCCGCAACGGCAATGGCAAGACCACGCTCGCCCGGCTCATCGCCGCGCAGCTCAAGCCGATGGAAGGCGCAATGAACGCCTCGGCCAAGATGAATGTCGGCTATTTCACCCAGTATCAGGTGGAGGAGCTGGACGTCACCGACACGCCGCTGGAACATATGAGCCGCGTCATGAAGGGCGCGACCCCCGCGGCCGTCCGTGCCCAGCTCGGCCGCTTCGGCTTCTCCGGTGAGCGCGCCACGCAGAAGGTCGGCTCCATGTCGGGCGGGGAGAGGGCGCGGCTGGCCCTTGCTCTCATCACCCGCGACGCGCCGCATCTGCTGATCCTTGACGAGCCGACCAACCATCTCGACGTCGACAGCCGCGAGGCGCTGGTGCAGGCGCTGAACGACTATTCGGGCGCCGTTGTCATCGTCTCCCACGACCGCCACATGATCGAACTGGTCGCGGATCGTCTCGTGCTGGTCGACAATGGCACGGCCCAGCCGTTCGACGGCAGCCTGGAGGATTATACCGACATCATCCTGCGCAAGGCCGACGGGAATGGCAGCAGCGGCGGCGATGCGCCCAAGACTGACCGCAAGGCCGAAAAGCGCAACGCCGCCGAGTGGCGCGAAAAGCAGAAGACCGCGAAGAGCGCAATCGCCAGGGCCGAAAAGGAAATGGCGACGCTCAGTGCCGAGCGCAGCCGTATCGATCAGGCACTGTTCGACCCCAAATCGGCCACCGGCGCGGAGGCGAAGATGACCATGACCCAGCTCATGGTGAAACGGTCGGAGGTCGAGAGGAAGCTGGAAGCAGCCGAAGAGGTCTGGATGGAGGCCAGCGCGGTGCTGGAGGCGCTGTAAGTCCCGTCAGGCCGCCCCGGTTTCCTCCGTCAGCGGCCCTTCCAGCCCGTCGGCGCCACTGCGCATCCGGGTCACGATATTCCATGTCGCGATGAACAGCGCCGCGATCACCGGTCCGATGATGATGCCGTTGAACCCGAAAAGGTCGATCCCGCCCAGCGTCGTGATCAGCACCACATAGTCCGGTATCCGGGTATCCCGTCCGACCAGAATCGGGCGCAGGATATTGTCGACCATGCCGATCACGAACATGCCGCAAAAGGCGAGTATCAACCCCTTCACCACCGCCCCGGTCACGAACAGATAGATTGCCACCGGCACCCAGATCAGCCCCGTCCCCACCGCCGGGATCAGCGAAAAGGCACCCATCAGCACGCCCCACAGCAGCGCGCCCGGCAGCCCCAGCGCCCAGAACACCACCCCGCCGATGACGCCCTGCACGATGGCCACGACAATGCTGCCCTTGATGGTCGCGCGGATGACGATGACGAACTGGTCGATCAGCGCGCGGCGATGGACAGCGCGCATCGGCGCCGCCTGGTCCAGCAATGCGGCCAATCGCGGCCCATCCCGCAACAGGAAGAAAGTCAGATACAGCATCACGCCCAGCGCCATCAGGAAACTGAAGGCGCTCTGTCCGATCTGGAGCGCCTGCGTTGCCACGGTGCGGAAGCTCGATGCGATCCCCTGGCTCAACATCTCGCGCACGGTGTCGAAATTGGTGACGCCCAACCGCTCAAGAAAGGCAGCGGCCCAGCCGGGCAGGCTCGCCTGAAACTGCGCGAACATGGCTGCGAAACTAATCTCTCCCGATTGCACCTTGGCGTAGAAGAGGGTCGCTTCCTGCACCAGCGCTATGGACAGGATGATGGCCGGAACGATGACCAGGGCGATGATCAGCAGCAGCGTCAGCGCCGCCGAACTGTTCCGCCGCCGGGGCATGCCGCGCATCAGCGCCTGATTGACCGGCGCGAAGAGGATGGCGGCGATGACCCCCCACAGGATCGCCGCGAAAAACGGTTCGATCACCAGCGCGAAGGCAATTGAAACGACAAGGACGAAGGCCAGGAAGACTCCGTCCTCTATATGCGGGGCTGGCGACTGTCTGCTGTCCATACCGCCGCTTTGGCAGAAGTGCGGGGGTTAATCCATGCCCGCTTATTCTGCTTTGGCATCGAAGGTGAAGTTGACCGCCACCTTGGGATCAATCGCCGTGCTGCTCTCGCCATTGCCCACGCCAAAGGATGCGCGGGCAATGCTCGCCGACCCGGTCACCTTGCGCGTCTTGCCGCTGCCAGACAGGGTGAAGCGGATGCTCTGCGCTTTGGTCGCGCCCTTCAGGCTCAAAGTTCCCGCAGCGCGATAGCTGTTCGCGCCCGTCCTTTCCGCGCCCTTCGCCGTAAAGACGGCTCTGGGATGCGCGGCCACGCCGAAAAACTCGTCCCCCGCCAGCATCCCATCCTTGTAGCTATCGCCCACGCTCGCGCTCGCCAGATCGATCTCGACTCGGATGGTGGCGCTTTCGGGATGGTCGGGGTCCATCACGATCTTCGCGGTCCATTTGGCAAAGCTGCCGCTGATCGTCTCGCCGCCATTGCCGACCGCAAAGCCGATCGTGCCGCCCGGCTGCACGGCCCATGACGGCGGCGGCGCGGGTTCTTCGACCGCTGCCGCATTATCGGCTTCGGCCGGGCTGGCGGCGCTGGCGGCATTCTCCGCAGCCACTGCGACGTTGGCCGGGATCTCCGCCTCCTCGACCGGCGCGAGAGCTGCCGGCGCTGCGGCCGCCTTGGGCGCAGGCGCTGGCAGGATCATGCGGCCCAGCCCGAGCGCGACGAGGATCAGGGCGGGCAGGGCGATGAGAAGCAAGGGCGAGCGCACCGGCATCATTCGCCACAACAGGCCGTCACCCATCAGGAAGTGATGCCGCAATGCGCCGGCGACGTGCAGCGCAAACAGCGCGATGCCGATCCAGGCGAGCAGGCTATGCCCACCCTCCGCCAGCGCATGCGCGCCCATCGGCAGCGGCAGATGGGGCAGGGGAACCACCCCGAAGATCAGCGTCGGCACCTTGACCTTCGCGGTCGACACCAGCGCCCAGCCCGTCAGCGGCGCGCCGATCATGAAAAGATACAGGCCGCCATGTACTGCCTTGGCCAGCGCTCCCTGCCAGCCGCCCTCGACCGGTGCGGGGCGGGGCTTCCAATAACGGATCGCGATCCGGGCGAGCGTCAGCGCAAGGATGGTCATGCCGATCGACTTGTGCAGCTGAAACAGCGCAAAGCCGCGCGCGCCCAGATCCTCCAGCGCCCAGCCGACGCTGATCTGAAAGGCGAGCAGGGCCGCGATCGCCCAGTGCAGAAAAATCGCAATCCGGCTGTAACGCTGCATGAAAACCCCGATCCGCTAAATCCGTGCAGGAAACTATGTGGCCCGCGCGGTGAAGTCCATGGCCGCCCCTGGAAACAGTTTGTTGCAGATCGATGGAATGCCCCGGCGTTCCTGTGTCATAAAAGTCGCATTTCCCGTCAATCTTTACCGCGAAGATTGCATCGGCGCCCGCAAAGGCTAAGAGCAATGGAAATAATCCAAATGGAAAGCAGGACATGGCCAAACCCGAATCCTGGCGTCTCAGCCCGGAAGCTTATCGTTTCGTCACCAGCATCGACACCCGCTTCCAGGACATCGATACCATGGGCCACATCAACAATGTGGCGATCTCGGGTATTTTCGAAACCGCCCGCATCCGCTTCCATCATCATCTTGGCCGCCACCCGCAGGAACAGGGTGTGCGCTGGCTGGTAGCCAATGTGAACCTCAACTTCGTAGAGGAAGCGCATTTCCCCTATCCGTTCGAAGTGCACTGCGCGATCGGCCATATCGGCCGCACCAGCTGGACGATCAGCTCGGCGGGTTTCCAGAAGGGGGTTTGCGTCGCGACCTGCGACACCACGGTCGTCACCCATGGTTCGGAAGGTCGCCGCAGCATCGAAGAGACGCTGCGCGAGGCGATGGAGCGGAACTTCATCATCAAGCCCGCCTGACGCTCAGGCCCTTGCCGTCAGGCAAATCCATCCATGCGGCGGGACCACTGAAAGGCGATGACCGCCGCCTTGGCGGGCTGGATCATCGCCACCGCCAGCAGGATCGCGAGGCCCGGCCACAACGCCGCCTGCACCCCCAGCGGAATGGCGAGCGCGGCGTTCACCTCGATCATCAGCGGCACCAATATGTGCCCCAGCAGCAATATGACGATATAGGCGGGGAAATCGTCCGCCCGGGAGACGTCCCACGCCTGCCCGCAGTGGCCGCAGGCTGCGCTGGGTTTCAGGAAGCGCGCAAACATGCGTCCCTGGCCGCAGGCCGGGCAATGCCCTCGCAGCGCCAGCGTCAGGGCAGGGCCAAAGGGGCGTGGGGACGCGTCGCTCATGCCGCCGTCTCTATGGCCTGCGTCGGGACGGCGCAACCATGCGTTGTCGCCGACAGCCCTTCCGCCCCGTCAAAAGACTGGTAAGAGAGCGGCCATGCGCCTGCCGGGACCGACCGAAGCCTTTGCCCTGTTCGACGACGCGCGAGAGCGCGGCCCCGCCCCGGCGCGCCTCTATCGCGACCCGGTGTCGGTCATCGCCGCGCATCGTATGGAGGATGTGCAGCCCGCGCTCGACCGTCTGGCCGAAGCGGCGGAGGCGGGCCTGCATGCCGCCGGGTTCATCAGTTATGAGGCGGGTCTGGCGCTGGAGGACCGGCTGCTGCCGCTGGCGAAGCGCCGCCGCGCCGATGCGTCCGGCGCGCCGTTATTGTGGTTCGGCCTGTTCGAAGGGGTGCGCCTGATCGAACCCGGCGCGCTTCCCCCGCTGCTGCCCGATCCCGCGACCGCCAGGGTGGAGTCGGCCCAGCCGCTCATCTCGGAAGCCGCTTACCGGGCCGCCTTTGCGCAGGTGCAGGACCTGATCCGCGCTGGCGACATTTATCAGGTCAATCTGACATTTCCCTGCGCCGCCCGATTTTCGGGCGACATCATGGCGCTTTATGCCGCGATCCGGCCCCGTCAGTGCGCCGGCTATGGCGGGGTGATCCGCACCGGCGATCATAGCATCCTCTCCTTCTCGCCAGAGCTTTTCTTTACCAGCGTGCGCGGCCAGCTGACCGCCCGGCCGATGAAGGGCACCGCCCCCCGCGGCGCCGATCCCGTCCGCGACGCCGCGCTGCGCGACTGGCTGGAAAGCGATGCGAAGCAGCGCGCCGAAAATCTGATGATCGTCGACCTGCTGCGCAACGACCTGTCGCGGGTCGCCCGCGCAGGCAGCGTAACGGTGCCCGATCTGTTCAAGGTCGAAACCTATCCGACGGTCCACCAGATGGTCTCGACCGTGCGGGCGCGACTGCTGCCCGGCCTGTCGCCGGTCGATGTGCTGCGCGTGCTCTTCCCCTGCGGATCGATCACCGGCGCGCCCAAGGTGCGGGCGATGGAGATCATCGATGCGGTCGAAGCCTTCCCGCGCGGCGTCTATACCGGCTCCATGGGCTGGATCGATCCGGAGGGCGACGCCGCCTTCAATGTTGCCATTCGTACGATTTGCGTCGAAGAAGGCAGGAGGGAGGGGCGCCTGGGTTTGGGTTCGGGCATCGTCGCGGATTCGGAAGCCGCTTCCGAATGGGCGGAATGTCTGGCCAAGGGGCGCTTCCTCGCACCGGCTTGAATGATCGGCGCCTCCATTTCGGCGCAAAGGGGATTTGCAAGGTTTTCCATGGCATTGGCTGACGGACGCTATGATCTGCTCGAAACCATGGCCTTCGATCCGGTCGACGGCATCAGGCTGCTGGAACTGCATCTGGCGCGACTGAAGGACAGCGCCTCCGCGCTCGATTTCGCCTTCGACCGGCACGACGTGCGCAATGAGCTGCAAGCCGCGACCTTCCGCCTGCGTGAACGCAGCCGCCTGCGGCTGCTGGTGTCGCGCCGCGGATCGGTCGCGATCGAGGTGCGCGAACATCGCACCTGGCCGCAAGCGATCATGCAGCTGGCGTGCGTGCCGCGCAACGCTTCTGCCAGCGATCCCCGTCTGGCGCACAAGACGACGGACCGCGCCATCTACCGCGATGCGCTGAAACGCGGCGGCACTTATGAAGTGGTGATGATTGACGAGGAGGGCTACCTGACCGAAGGCAGCTTCTCCTCCATCTTCGTCGAGCGCGGCGACAAGTTGTTGACGCCGCCGCTGTCGCGCGGTGTGCTGCCCGGCGTCCTGCGCCGCAGCCTCATCGACATGGGCGAGGCGATCGAGGCGGATCTTCGGCCCCGCGATCTGGAAAACGGGTTTTTTATCGGTAATGCCGCACGCGGCATGGTAGCGGCGTCGCTCGTCCGTTAAGAGGGATAATCTGCCGTCATGGCCAGCGGAGGCCAACTGGCGGTTGCCCCTTCTTTCGTTGCACACTAAGGAGCCTCGCGTCCGCTTCTGCGGACCTAGGGGATTCTAGAGAAAGATTGTCACGATGAGCCAGACTTCCGCAGCCCTCGGTCGCATCCAGCCCTCCGCCACCCTGGCGATGAGCGCGCGCGTGAATGCCCTTAAAGCCGAAGGCGTGGACGTTATTGGCCTCTCCGCTGGCGAGCCGGATTTCGACACGCCTGATTTCGTCAAGGAAGCGGGCATCGAGGCGATTCGCAAGAACCTTACCCGCTACACCGACGTCGACGGAACGGTCGCCGTCAAGGAAGCCGTCGCCTTCAAGTTCAAGCGCGACAATGGCCTGATCTACAAGCGCAACCAGATCAGCGTGAACTCAGGCGGCAAGCACACCCTGTTCAATGCGCTGGTCGCGACGGTCGATGTGGGCGATGAAGTCATCATCCCCGCGCCTTACTGGGTCAGCTATCCCGACATCGTGAACTTTGCGGGCGGCACCCCGGTCTTCATCGAAGGCCCGGCGAGCCAGGGCTACAAGATCACTGCGGCCCAGCTGGACGCCGCGATCACGCCCCGCACCAAGTGGGTCATGCTGAACTCGCCCTCCAATCCCTCGGGCGCGGCCTACTCGGCGGCGGAACTCAAGGAACTGGGCGAAGTGCTGCTGCGTCACCCGCATGTGCTGGTGATGACCGACGACATGTATGAGCATGTCTGGTATGCGCCGACCCCCTTCGCCACGATCGCGCAGGTCTGCCCGGAACTCTACGACCGCACGCTGACGGTGAACGGCTGTTCCAAGGCTTTCTCGATGACCGGCTGGCGCATCGGCTTTGCGGGCGGCCCGGAATGGATCATCAAGGCGATGGGCAAGCTCCAGTCGCAGTCGACCAGCAACCCCTGCTCGATCAGCCAGGCTGCTGCTGCCGCCGCTCTGACCGGCCCGCAGGACTTTCTGGAAGAGCGCAACGCTGCCTTCAAGAAGCGCCGCGACATGGTCGTCGCCATGCTGAACGACGCGCCGGGCCTCGACTGCCCGACCCCGGAAGGCGCCTTCTACGTCTATCCCGACGCCAGCGGCTTGATCGGCAAGGTGACGCCCAAGGGTGAGGTCATCAGCAGCGACGAAGCGCTGATCGGCTATTTCCTCGACGAAGCGAAGGTCGCTGCCGTGCACGGCGCCGCCTTCGGTCTCTCGCCCGCCTTCCGCATCAGCTATGCGACTTCGGAAGAGGTGCTGGCCAAGGCCTGCACCCGGATTCAGGAAGCTTGCGCGGCGCTGAAGTAAGAATGGCTTTCTCCCTCTCCTGTCCGGAGAGGGAGAGCGAAGGGTGACGGCATCGGGTCGATCGCCCGCCCATTGTCACAAAATCGGAAACGGAATTTTTCCCCCGCGCCGTCTTGCAGATGGAGCGGCGGGCTCTATATCCCGTTGCGAACCGAAACTGGCTTCATTGCTGCCGTCGATCGCTCCGTCTGGAGCCTTTGTCGAAACCCGCTGTCTTCCCGCCAGCGTTCAGGCAGGGCTAAGCCGCCGATTATTAACTGCTGCCCCTGATGAGGGCCGAACGACCGAAAGGAAGAACGCCATGGTGGCATTCTTGAAATCCGACCTGTTCCTGCGCTTCTTCGGCGGGTTCGTGATCGGTGCGATCGGCATGTTTGCGCTTCAGCCGAACAGCGAATCCCCCGCGCTGACCTCGCCCGCCATGGCCGCGTCGGCCGGCGCGGCACCCGCGGCGGACAATGCGGCGCTCTGACGGAATCGCTCTGGCTTTTCTGGCGGCGCTTGCCGTCGCCTCCCCGCTGCGCGCCGAACGCCCCGTGCTGGCGCCCGTCCCGGCCATTGATGCCGCGCCCGGCCGCAAGCTCGAAACCGCCGTGTTTGCGGGCGGCTGTTATTGGGGCGTCGAAGGTGTCTTTTCCCACCTGAAGGGTGTCCATCTGGCCGTCTCCGGCTTTGCGGGTGGGCCCCGCAATCGCAAGGTCGATTATGAGCAGGTCAGCCAGGGCGACACCGGCTTTGCCGAATCCGTCCGCGTGACCTACGACCCTGCCCAGATCAGCTACGGTACGCTGCTGCGCGTTTTCTTCTCGGTGATCGCCGATCCGACGACGCTGAACTATCAGGGACCCGACCGAGGCACCCAATATCGCAGCGCGCTCTTTCCGCTGAACGCCGGGCAGGAAAAGGCGGCCCGCGCCTATCTTGGTCAGCTGGGCCAATCGGGCCTTTGGCGGGACCCCGTCGTAACCCGCGTCGAGCGCTTCACCGGCTTTCAGGACGCGGCCCCCGATCACCAGAATTTCCTGACGAGAAACCCGCGCCACCCTTATATATTGCGTTGGGATATGCCGAAGCTGGAAGCGCTCAGGACGATGTTTCCGGCGCTGTATCGGGACAAGCCCTCAGCCTGAAGAGGACGGAATGATGAAGGGGATCGACGGTTTCAAACTTCTCTCGACGCTGGGCGAAGATGGCCGCCTGACGGTCGAACTGGCGCAGGAGAGCATTGCCAGCCCGCAAGGCCATGATGTGCTGATCCGGGTGGAGGCCGCGCCGATCAATCCTTCCGATCTTGGCCTGCTCTTCGGTCCCGCCGACCTTGCGGGCGCCGACTATGGTGAAGGCCGCATCGTCGCCCAAATGCCGGAACCCGCGCGGCGCGCCATGGCTACGCGCATCGGCCAGCCGATGGCGATCGGCAATGAAGGTGCCGGCACCGTCATCGCCGCGGGTGAAGCGCCCGAGGCTCAGGCCCTGCTCGGCAAGCGGGTCGCCTGCGTTCCGGGCGGCATGTTTGCCCAATATCGGCTGGTCGATGCCCGCCAATGCATGGCGCTGCCTGAAGGCGTCACGGCGGAGCAGGGGGCCGCGGCCTTCGTGAACCCGCTGACCGCGCTGGGCTTTGTCGAAACCATGCGGCGTGAAGGGCATAGCGCCATCGTCCATACCGCCGCTGCCTCGAATCTGGGCCAGATGCTGGTCCGGATCGCGCAGGAAGACAATATCCCGCTGGTCAACATCGTCCGCAGCGAAGCGCAGGTCCAGATGCTGAAAGCGCTGGGCGCCGCCCATGTCCTTGACAGCAGCAGCGAGACGTTCGCCACCGACCTTATTGCCGCGATCGAGGCGACGGGCGCAACCATCGCCTTCGACGCCATTGGCGGCGGCAAGCTGGTCAGCCAGATTCTGACGGCCATGGAGCAGGTGGCGGCCAGGGATGCGGCCTATAGCCGCTACGGCTCCGACAAGCCGAAACAGGCCTATATCTACGGCGCGCTCGATCTGTCGCCCACGATCCTGACGCGCAACTATGGCTTTAGCTGGAATGTGGGCGGCTGGCTGCTCTTCCCCTTCCTGGCCCGCGCGGGGGAGGACGTGACGAGCCGCATGCGTCAGCGCGTGTTCGCCAACCTCACGACGACCTTCGCCAGCCCTTACAAGGCCCGCATTTCATTGCGCGATGTCCTTGGTCGCGAAACTGCGCTCGCCTACAATGCGCGCCGCACCGGCGAGAAATATCTGATCGTTCCCAATTGAAGGCCGGAGGAACCACGACTCAGCCGTCCCGTGCCGATTTTCTGAACGAACGGCGCGAGTATCCAATGCCTGTCTCCGGCCGGTAGGGGAAACAGGACCACAGACGGCCACAGCGATCACCCGGTCCAGCCCTAAAGCATCGGGCGGAGCCTGCATCCAGACCCCGCCCGACGAGCGTTGGCAAAGATTTCGCGAATGGCTTATTTGGGCGCCAGTACCATCAGCATCTGGCGGCCTTCCATGCGCGGATAAGCTTCGACCTTGGCGACTTCCGCCACATTTTCCGCCACGCGCTGGAGCAGCTGCATGCCAAGCTGCTGATGCGACAGTTCACGCCCACGGAAGCGCAGGGTGATCTTCACCTTATCGCCGTCGCCGATGAAGTCATGGACCTTCTTCATCTTCGTATCATAGTCATGATCGTCAATGTTCGGACGCATCTTGATCTCTTTGAGTTCCTGCGTCTTCTGGGTCTTGCGAGCGATATTCGCCTTTTTCTGGGCCTCGTACTTATATTTGCCGATGTCCAGGAACTTGCAGACCGGCGGATCGGCTGTCGGCGACACTTCGACCAGATCAAGGCCGATCTCATAGGCGCGCTCAATCGCCTCCTGCGTATACATCACGCCCAGATTTTCGCCTTCGTCGTCGATCACGCGCACCTTGGGCACGGTGATGAACTCGTTGTAACGGGGACCAGACTTAGGCGGCGGCGCCATTGGGCGGCGCATCATTGGGGGACGTATAGCAGCTTCTCCTACGGTAGTTGATAAAACGACTCCGGCGCCCTTTAGCGCAAAGCCGAAAGCGGCGGCAAGTCCGCAGTTGCGGATTTACCGGCGCCATGTGGCATCGCTGCCTCACCGCATGTCGGGAGCGAGCGCCTCTTTTGCAAGACGGGCGATGACATCCCCGACCGAAAGGATGGTCTGGCCTTCCTTGCCGAGTTCGCGCAGCGCAACCGTGCCCTCGTCCGCCTCGCGGCGGCCGACGACCAGCAAATTGGGCACTTTGCCAAGGCTGTGTTCGCGCACCTTGTAGTTGATCTTCTCGTTGCGAACGTCCGCCTCCGCCCTAATTCCGGCTGCCCGCAGCTTCTCGACGACGTCGCTCGCATAGCCATCGGCGTCCGACACGATGGTCGCCACCACCGCCTGCACCGGCGCGAGCCAGAGCGGGAATTTGCCCGCATAATGTTCGATGAGGATGCCGATGAACCGCTCATAGGAGCCGAAAATCGCGCGGTGGAGCATCACCGGCCGGTGCCGCTCGCCGTCCTCGGCTACGTAAGACGCGTCGAGTCGCTCCGGCAGCACGCGGTCGGACTGGATCGTGCCGACCTGCCAGGTCCGCCCGATCGCGTCGGTCAGATGCCATTCCAGCTTCGGCGCATAAAAGGCGCCTTCGCCCGGCAGCTCTTCCCAGCCATATTCGGGCGTATTCAGCCCCGCCGCCGCGACGGCGTTGCGCAGTTCCTCCTCGGCCTGATCCCACATTTCCTCAGTGCCGAAGCGCTTTTCGGGACGCAGCGCCAGCTTGATCGAATAGGTGAAGCCGAAATCCTTGTAGATCCGATCGGCCAGCGCGCAGAAAGCGCGGACTTCCTCTACGATCTGGTCCTCGCGGCAGAAGATGTGCGCGTCGTCCTGCGTGAACTGGCGCACGCGCATCAGGCCATGCAGCGCCCCATGCGGTTCGTTGCGATGGCAGCAGCCATTCTCATAGAAGCGCAGCGGCAGGTCGCGATAGCTTTTGATCCCCTGCTTGAAGATCAGGATATGCGCCGGGCAGTTCATCGGCTTCAGGGCCATCCAGTCGGCATCGTCCGACACCAGCGGGCCTTCGTCGGCGACGTTCGGCACTTCGTCGGGGATGACGAACATATTTTCGCGATATTTGCCCCAGTGGCCGGACTGCTCCCACTGGCGCGCGTCCATCACCTGCGGCGTTTTGACCTCACGATAGCCTGCCGCGTCGATCGCGCGGCGCATATAGGCCTCCAGCTCGCGCCAGATCAGATAGCCCTTGGGATGCCAGAAGACGCTCCCATGCGCCTCCTGCTGGAGGTGGAACAGGTCCATCTCCGCGCCCAGCTTGCGATGGTCGCGCTTGCCCGCTTCCTCCAGCTTGTGGAGGTGCGTCTCAAGCTGCTTCTTGTTCAGCCAGCCAGTGCCGTAGACGCGGCTGAGCATCGCATTCTTCTGGTCGCCGCGCCAATAGGCGCCCGACACGCGGGTCAGCCTGAACGCCGCCGGATCGAGCTTGCCCGTGGAGGCCAAATGCGGCCCCCGGCACATGTCGAGCCATTCATTGCCCGACCAATAGACCGTCAGTTCCTCGCCCTCGGGCAGCTCTGCCGCCCATTCCGCCTTGAATGTCTCGCCCTCCGCCTTCCAGCGCGCGATCAGATCCTCGCGAGTCCATACCTCGCGGCGCAGCGGCTTGTTGGCGGCGATGATCTCGCGCATCTTCGCCTCGATGGCGGGCAGGTCCTCCTCGGTGAAGGGGCGATCTTTCGGCGCGAAATCATAATAAAAGCCATCGTCGGTTGATGGCCCGAAGGTGATCTGCGTGCCTGGAAACAGCGCCTGCACCGCCTCGGCCAGCACATGGGCGAAGTCATGCCGCGCCAGTTCCAGCGCGTCGGCTTCGTCCTTCGCCGTCACCAATGCCAGCTGCGAATCCTGCTCCAGCGGCCGCATGATATCGCGCAGCTCGCCATCGACTCGCGCGGCGATGGCGGCCTTGGCCAGACCCGGCCCGATCGCCGCCGCAATGTCCGCCGGCGTAGTGCCGGGCGCGACTTCACGCACGGAACCATCGGGCAGGGTGATCTTGAGCATGGCGGACACGGGTGGTCTTTCTGTTGAAATGAGATGACAGCGGCCGAAAAAGCCGCGCTTTCCCCTTAAATGGGCGGCCCGTGCTGTCAATAGAAGCGTGCCGAAGCCGACCGGAACGACCGACGGCTCGCAGAACGCGGCAAACGGATGACCGTGCAGCCCCTCTTGCCAGAAACTTTCGATCACGGCATATTTCATGTGTTGTTATATCATTATTTCAACGGGTGGGATGCATATGGCTTTGAGCTTCGCAAGACGCATCGGCGGGCATAGGGACGGGTGTGGGAGCGCCGGGGGCGAGGCGCCTCTATCGGATATGAACACGACGCCGCTGATCGATGTGATGCTGGTGCTGCTGATCATGTTCATCATCACCATCCCGATCCAGACGCACAAGGTCGGCGTGGATCTGCCGCAGGGGCCGATCGACCGCACGTTCGACATGAATCCGGTCAGGAACAGGGTCAGCATCGATGCGCAGGGCGTGATCCACTGGAACGGCGCGGCGATCGACCGGCTCACGCTCCGCCGATATCTGGCCGCTTCGCTGCGCCTGCCCGTCGAACCGGAACTTCAGTTCCAGCCCGACGCCGCCGCCCGTTACGTCGCCGTCGACGAAGTGCTGGCCGACATCCGCCGGGCAGGCGTCACGAAGCTCGGCTTCATCGGCAACGAGCGTTACGCCCGCTTCTGATCGTGGGCGAACGGCGAAGCGGCGTCATTTCATAAGGATAGCCGTCAAAGCGGTCATGATCCCCCTTGACCAACGGTTCGGGGCATAGTCTTCTTGCGCCGGGGAATATGGGGGGATCATGGATCAGGAACGCTTTTACGGCGAAAGCTTCGCCTTTGAAGGAAGCTGGCGCGAATATGCGCCCATCGCCTTCACCAACCTGTTGCTGACGATCGTTACGCTCGGCATCTACCGCTTTTGGGCAACGGCGCGGACAAGGCGTTATCTCTGGGCGAATACGCGTTTCATCGATGATCGGCTGGAGTGGACCGGAACGGGCAAGGAACTTTTTCTGGGTTTCCTGATGGTCCTGTTGCTGATGGGTGCGCCGTTCCTGTTTCTCCAGTTCGGCGCGCAGGCCCTCATATTGCAGGGTCATGCCGGCCTTGCCGCCATATTGACGGCGATGGCCGCTTTCACGCTTTTCTACTTTACCGGCGTCGCGCGGTTTCGCGCTTTGCGATATCGGCTCAGCCGCACCTGGTGGCATGGGATCAGGGGCGGGAGCGATGATGGCGGCTTCGGCTTCGGCATCCAATATATGTGGCGCACCCTGGCAGCCTATGTGCCGCTGGGCCTGCTCATCCCATGGTCGATGATGTCGCTCTGGAACCGCCGCATGAATGCGATGAGTTTCGGTTCGCAGCCGTTTGCCGCCCACGGCCGCGCAAGGCCGATCGTGAAGCGGTTTCTGCTTTTCTATCTGGCTCCGCTGCTGTTCGTTCTGCTCGCGATCGCGACCGCCGGGACGTTCGGGAGCGCCATTGGCGGTATCTGGGTGACGTCCAGCTTCCCGCCCATTCTGCGCATCCTTGCCTTTGTCGTCATTTTCGTTGGCGTTTATGCGCTGCTCGGGTTGATCGCGCTGGCCTATTATGCCGCCTTCCTGCGGGAGGCGATCGACAATCTGACGCTGGGCGGCCTGCAATTTTCCTTTGAGGCCAGCACTGATGATTGGTTGGCCCTGTTCTTCGGAGACATTGCGCTGGTGGTTTGCACATTCGGCCTCGGTGCGATCTTTCTGCAATATCGTCACTGGAAATTCTTCGTCACCCATATGAACGCGACCGGCACCATCTACACCGACGAGTTGGGTCAGTCGCAGACCAAGGCCAGCCGCCATGGCGAAGGCCTGCTGGATGCGCTCGATGTGGGGGCGTTCTGACGGACATGTCGGATTTCCGGCTCTGGCATTATGACGGCGTCACCGCGGTCCGGCGGAGCGTGCTGCTCCGCCCGGCCGGGGACGGCTTTCTGCTGGAGGAACCGGAAAGCGGCTGGACCGGCGCGCAGGCCCGCTGGACCGACCTCACCGTCATCGGCGCCGACAAGGACCGCTCGGCCTATGGCCATAGCGCCATCCCCGGCTGGCGCATGGGCTTTTCCGGCGAAGTGCCTGACGGCATCGCCATGCATCTGCCCAAGGCCGAGCGTTATGGCCGCTGGATCGACCGCTTCGGCTTCTGGCCCGCCGCGGGCCTGTTTACCGTCGCCGCCGCGCTGGTCGTCTGGGGCGCGCTGGAAGCGCCCGGCGTCATCGCGCCCCTCATCCCGCAAAGCTGGGAAAACCGGATGGGCGACGCGATGGTCGGCGATTTTGGCGGCCGCTTCTGCCACACCGCTGCGGGCGACGCGGCCTTGCACGCCCTCGTCGCGCAGGTCGACCCCGATCACGAAGCGCGCGAAGTGACGCTCGCCAATATCCCGATGGTGAACGCCGTGACCTTGCCGGGCGGACGGATCATCCTGTTCGACGGCCTGCTCCAGCAAGCCAGATCGCCCGATGAAGTCGCAGGCGTCCTCGGCCATGAACTCGGCCATGTCCGCCACCGCGACACGATGACGGGTCTCGTGCGGCAACTCGGCCTCAGCGTCGTCCTGGGCGGGGCGGGGGGCAATACGGGCGCCTATCTGAACGGCGTTCTTGCCATGAGCTATGGCCGGGACGCTGAAAGCGCGGCGGACGGCGTCGCCATCGACCAGATGCGCGAGGCAAAGATTTCTCCCGCCGCGACCGCCGCCTTTTTCGAACGCCTCGGCGGCAGGGAGGCAGGACGGGGAGCGCAGGCGATGACCTGGCTTTCCTCGCACCCGCTTTCGGCCGAACGCCGCCGCCGCTTCGCCGCCGCTGTCAAGCCGGGCACAGCCTATCGCCCCGCGCTCGACCAAGCGCAATGGCGGGCGCTGCGCGGCTCCTGCGCCGCCGATCGAAAGGTCGCGGAATTCTGGGGCGACGGGCTTTAGAGCGATTTCCAGTCAGATGGCATCATCTGACGGTTAAGAAATCGCGGCAAACAAAAGACTTGGGGCGGCGGTCTGATTCAATCAGATCGAAAACCGCTCTAAGCGAAGATCAGCCGGGCCTCATCCCCGGTCTGCTGGAGAAAGCCGACTGGCCCGGCGACCTCCACCCCGTCGGGCAAATCCTTCGCCGAAAGTCCGCACAAGGCCAAGCCACTCTGACAGGCAAGGATCGCCACGCCCAACCCCAGAGCCTCATCCGCCAGCATCGCCAGCGAAGGCAGTCCCGCCGCCCGATGCCGCTCATCCTGCGGCGCGACCATCGGCGATCGCAGCAGGCCCACCGCATCCAGTTGCAGGAATATCGCCGCCCGACCGCCCAGCGCCGCCTGCGCCGCCGCCATCACCAGCGCGCCGCGCAGCCGCTCCGCATCGTCGGTCGCGACGACGATCCTCAGCTCGCGCATAGTTCCGCAGCGCAAGCCGGACAGGCCGGGTCTTTGGGCACCGTTACGGTGCGGAAGCGCATCGACAGCAGATCGGCCAGCAGCAACCGCCCCGCCATATCCTCGCCAAAGGGCACCAGCGCGCGGATCACTTCCAGCGTCGCCAGACTGCCCATCACCCCGGTCAGCGCCCCGATCACGCCCGTCTCGGAGCAGTTCCGCTCCGGCGCATCCTCGGGCGAGCCGACCAGACAGCGATAGCAGGGCCTGTCCACCTCCCACCCGCGATAGGTGGCGAGCTGCCCCTCAAACGGCCCGACCGCCGCGGACACCAGCGGAATTCGCAGCTTCTGCGCGCAATCCGCCACCGCGAGCCGCGTCGCGAAACTGTCGCAGCCATCCAGTACCGCATCGGCATCCCGCAGCATCAGCGCGGCATTGTCCGCATCGATCCGCGCATTGATGGGAACCAGCTTCACATCCGGATTGAGCCGCGTCACCGCCGCCATGGCAGCCTCGGCCTTGGGCGCGCCGATATCCCCCGTCCCGAACAGGACCTGCCGCTGCAAATTGGACAGGGCGACCACATCGTCATCGATCACCCGGATCGTGCCCACACCCGCCGCCGCGAGGTAGAGGATCGCCGGACTGCCGATTCCGCCCGCTCCGATCACCGCGACATCTGCCGACAACAGCCGGGCCTGCCCCGCGCCGCCAATCTCCTTCAGCACGATATGGCGGGCATAGCGCTCCAGTTGCTCGTCAGAGATCAGGGTGTCGGGCATGACTATTTCACCCCTGTCGACCCGAACCCGCCGGCGCCGCGGACCGTCTCGTCCAGTTCCTCGACTTCCGCAAAATACGC
>NZ_JBHIWJ010000078.1:0-18703 GCF_041987595.1 Sphingobium sp.
TCGTCCCGGTCGATCATGACTGACAGGCCGTCGGTGCGGGAGAGGGCACTACGGATCGCGGGCGCGATGGGGCTGCGTTCCGGCGACGGCGCGATGATGGCGACAAATCTCTCCATCAGATGATCCTGATTGGGCAGAAGGGACGGACCTGATCGGGATCATCGGCGACGACCATGCCGTCGACCTCGACCCAGCTATGAGCCTGGAAGGGGTTGAGCTTGACGCCCAGGACGAGATCCGGCCGGATGCCGAGAGCGATCAGCCATGACGCGAGCGAGAGCGCGGTGGGGAGGCACTGGTCACGGGCGGAGACGATCATGGCGGCCCGGCGATAGGCCTGATCAATATGGGCAAGCCGGTCGGTCGGGGCTGTCCGTGGCGCCACGCCATTTTTGCGCTGTTCGATCGAGCGGATGTTCCGCGAGAAGGGCAATTGTCTCAGTCTCGCGCGCCACCAGAGCCGGCGGGTCAGGGCGCTTGCGACATAGGCTGGCGACAGGCGCGGTTTCGCAATGGGCAGCCTGGCCTCGGATGCATGCGAGCGCGGGCAGGGGGCGGGCCTGATACCGACCGGCGACCGGATGATGATGCCCGCTTCCAGCAAGGCGTCGCACTGCCGGGCATCGATGTGGTTAACGTCGATGAGGGATCTGAACGCCTGGTCCAGCGCTGGCCGCAGGCCGAAATAGCGATCGGCATGGAGGTCGAGGAAAATGACCTGTCCCTCGGTCCGGCAGAAGCTCAGACCATCGCGCAGTGTA
Organism: Sphingobium sp.; assembly: GCF_041987595.1. Lineage (GTDB taxonomy): Bacteria > Pseudomonadota > Alphaproteobacteria > Sphingomonadales > Sphingomonadaceae > Sphingobium. Next base: position 762 of record NZ_JBHIWJ010000078.1, read on the forward strand.
TAGCCGCTCATTCTGTGTCTCGAACGGACGAGGCGCGCAGCCGCGAAGCTGCGCGCCATCGCTTCAATCGTCGGAAAGGCCGAAATTATTTTCACCAAGCCCGACATCGCCGGTGATGCCGCCGGGCCCCTTGGTTTCCACGCTGACCGCGCCGAGTTCGATCACGTCATTGTCACGTTCCATGATATTCACTCCTTGGCTTTGCTGCGACTATTTGCAGCGCCATGGAGCGTAGGAAGCGGACGGCCCTATCCGAAATTTATACGGATCCGATATCGCGAATATATGGAATGATCGGGAGGAATGGATATTGCTCTTCGACAAGTTGCAGGCGGAATGTCCCGCCTGTTATTCGTCTCGATAGATGCCGCGAAGCAGTTTTGCCGCGGCGCGCTGGCGGCGCAGATGATAGGCCGATGAGGTCCTGCGCAGCAGCCCGATGTCACCGGCGCGCGCGCTGTGCGCCAGCGCCTGCAATTCTTTCCCGGTGCCGCCCAATATGTCTTCTTCGCCGATCCGCGCGACATGGAGGCGGGCATTTGTGCGGTCCATCGCTTCGCCATGCTCGCGATTGCTGGACGCGCTCGCGATGCGGTGAAGGAGGTGCGCGGCTTGGTCCGCGCTCGATCGGGAATCCGGGTCGGGTTCGATCGATCGCAGCAGCGAAAGGCGGGCGCCGCGCAGGGCGAGCTGAATGATATCGCCCGACCAGGCGTAGAGATCCTTGAGGCCTGGCTCGTCGATCAGCGGTACAAGAAATCCGCCGCCGCTTCGCGCTTCGACAAGGCCCTCGCCGGCCAGATGGCTGAGCGCCTCCCGGATCGGCGTTGTACTCGATGCCAGGATTGCGGAAAGCTCCACAGGGTCGAGACGGGATCCGGGACGATAGCCCCGTTCCATGATGAGGCGCCTCAGACTCTGCTGAACCCGCTCGGAGGTTGGACCGGCGCTCATCCTTGGGTCAGCTCTGCCGCGCCACAAAGGCCGACACCATGTCCTGCTGGTCCGGCCGCAGCGCATCGATCGCGGCGAGCGGGCGATTCGGCTCGCCGGTCAGCAGGACCGAGGGGCATTGTCCCTCGAAATTGCCGAGATTGGGGCGGTGCTGGCGATAGCCGGCAAGCGCGGCCAGTTCTGGAGCAAATTTGCGGGCGACTTCGGGCGGATAGGCAAGCCAGGGATTTTCATAGGGTTTGAGCCATCCCAGACTATAGCCCGTGACGATCGCGCGCCGCACCGCAGCGCTCCGGTTCGCGCCGGCACCGTGCAGGGTTGAACCCAGCAGGATGAGGGCAGAGCCGGGCTCCATCCTGACCGGGATCGGATCGTCGATCGGATCGGGCATAAGTGCCTGGGCGCCGTGGCTGCGCGGCCAGATCAGCGTCGCGCCATTATCGGCGGTGAAGCAGGTGAGGGGCCAGATGATATTGACGAGATATTCGATCTCTCCCTTGGGCGCCTGCCACATATCCTGGTCGCGGTGGGGTGCCTGCGCCGGCGCGCCTGGGTGGACAGCGATAGCCTGCCCGACATTGAGCTGGATGCAGTCGCACCAGGGGCTAAGAATCTGCCGTGCGATCCGGGTGATGAGCGGATGCCGCACCAGTGCTTCTGCATGGGGCGACCGCGTCAGCAGCCGTCCGAAGCGTTTGGTTGTCTCGCCATAAAATGGTCCCTGGCAGAAGGGAGTCTCCGCAAAAGATGGAGATAGGTCTGTGTCCAGCGCAGCGATGACGCTTTCGGGCAAGGCGTTCGGAAGGATGGCCCAGCCCTGGTCGAACAATTGATCGATCAGGGACGAGGCGGTGGTGGAAGATTTGGCGGTCATGATCGCTTCTCCCGCCTCAGGCCGCCATCGGCGCCTGATCATGGATTCCGGCCTCGGCGAGCCGATCGAGCGTGTCCGCACCGATCTCGATTTCCAGCGCGACGAGAAGCGAGCCTTCATGCCATCGTGGCGCGCCCAATGGTCGGCATTGCCAGCCAAAGGCGAGGATCTGCTGGAACCAGTTCATCTCGGCGATGGCGACATAGCGGCTGATGCGGTTCGCCAGCGCATGGTCCGCGATCGCGGTCACCAGGCGGTTGCGGACCACCCGCCGCTCGGGCGCCCGCAGGTTCCGGTCGAGGCAGAAGCGGGTGATCTCGAAGACATCCTCGCCGCGCGGCGGCGGCGCGTCGCATAATATGGCGTAGAAGCTGTCGAGAATATGGGGGCGCAGGGTCGGCAGCAGCCTCGCCGAGGCGAGATGGGTGCCGTCGGGTTCGGACAGGATGACGTAGCGCGCATGTTCATCGTCGAACTGGTCGACCTCGAACCGGCCGTCGAGAACCGGGATCTGCCATTTGAGGAGATCGACGAAGACGGATTTGCGGGCCGCGAACATGGCGCGCAACACAGCGTCCGGCACCGGCCGGAACGGTTCTTTCACGATGTGCAACATGGACAAACTCCCTTGGTCGTGGGCGATCAAGGGTCGGTTCGAGGGTCGAGTCGCCGCTATTCCCAGAAATGGGGATGGCACCAGCCGCCAATGTCGCTGATCGTCAGGGTTCCGTCACCCAGCGTCCGGCCAACGAGCAATATCCGCTTGTTGACCTGGTAGCGTGCACAGGCTTCCTTGATATGGCTCGTCACGGTTTCCCTGCTGATGTCCAATATCCGGCTGGTCTCCCAGTCGCTCTTGCCCCGCGCCGCCCACTGCACGCAGTCGCGCTGCCGGTCGGTGATGAGCGGCGCGGTCACGGCATGCCGGGGAATCGACCAGAGTCGCCGGGCGGCATCGAACGCATAATTGCCAAGCAGTTGCGCCAGGAGGAGCCTGTCCTCGCGCAGGGGGCGATCGCCCGCATTGGCGAAGGTGCAGGATCCTGGCGGCTGGCCGCCGATATTGGAGGGAATGGTAAAGCCATCACCGATCCCCGCCTGCCTTCCGCGCGCGAGATGCCTGTGGTCGCCGCTCGTCAATGGAATGAGCGCCGACATCTGGGTCCAGCGAAAGCCCCAGCTGGTCCTGTGGCAGGCCCTGTGGACCGGGTCGGTGATACCCAGCGCGTTTTCGGCATAGAAATCCGCCCAACGGTCGGGATAATTGTGAATGTGGATCGCGCCGCTGCCTGCGGCGAGCACATCGACATGCTGGGTCAGGGCAAAATATTGAAAGCCCAGCTGCTGCGCAATCAGGCGCATGATCGATCCCATGTCGTCGCGCGTCCGAACCTGGTTGATGCATTGGAGGAAATGCATCGCTTCCTGATGCATGCTCATGCGCACGCGTCCCGACTGCGGGCGGCATCTCAAGCTGCCCTGTGTCCCGCAGCCGACCTTTCCCCTTGGCTGTCGCCGACGAGCGGGGCCTCACGCCGTCAGTCGGCTGATAGTGTCATGAGATTGTCATATCATGATTTTCCATGCCCGGGGAAATATTTGCTGCTGTGCAGCAAAGGCCGGCCGACGCGCGGTCATCGGTCGCGGGGGGCGAGGCGCTTCTGGGCTGAAGTCCGTCGGTGACAAGCGACGGGACCGTCGTCGTCGCTCAAGATTGGATGGATGCCGCGCCTTATGCCGCGCTCCAAGGGGTTGGTCGCGCAGGGCTGATGTGGGAATGGCTGCGCCGCGATCCGGCCTATGTCGCCTGGCATGCACAGGCGAGTCGCGTCACCCGAGGCACTGCCGGCGACTCGCCCTGGGGGTTGCACTTTCGCCGAAAATCCCGAGCTCCGGGCGCCGGAGGCGCGGATCATCTGGCGCGCCGATTTCGATCCCGCGACCCTGCCTGTTTCGATCGCGCCCTGCTCTGGTCTGGACGAAGACGGTATCGATGTTGCGTGCCTGACGCCATGGCTCCGCGCCGCCACCGGCGCCATGGGTCTGGAATATGCGGTGCTCACCGATGGCCGCAGGCATTTGCGGCTCGACATACTGGAGGGGAGTCTTGCCGGATCGCAAGGCATGATCCTGCTGCGCTATGAAATGTGGGGATCGAAAACCGCCATAAGGCGGTTGCGAACCCTGGAGCGTTTCCTCGATCTGGCCAGGACCGGCCGTTTTCGTCCAGCGCTCTATCCGCCCGATCCCGTGGTCGGGCGGGGCGTTGCGCTGCTGCGTGTCCATGATGCCCGCGCATCGGGCGCCAGTCATCGCGACATCGGCGAGATATTCTTCGGGGCGCAAGCGGTGGCATCGGGGTGGGAGGGAAGGACAGATCATGTGCGTCAGCGCGTGCGGCGCATGGTGAAGTCCGCGCGGGTCATGGCGCAGGGGGGCTATCGCTTGCTGATGAGATCCAGATAGACCGTTGGGGGTGGCCGCAAGTCGGTGGAAACCAGGGCCGCAGTGTCGAAGGGGTGCGGTGCCGAAGGGTTCCGGTCAACCTTGGCCGTGGGCCGGCCTTGCCGGCCCTCCATGGGCGCGGCGCCGGGCGCCGCGGCGTTGCTGGCTGTGGTCCTCCCTTCAGGCGGGAATGGGCTCGTTCGCCCTGCTAGGCCCGCGCGCCCCTCCCGCAAATGGCGGCCAGCCGCCATTCCTCCGCTTCGCTCCGGCCCTTTCGGGTGCGCTCAGGGCTTGGCCGCGGGCCTTGCCGTGCTCCTTGCCGCCCATCCCCGCCCTGCGGGGGACCATGTTGGTTTTGAAGGCGGTGCTTGGAGGCTAGGCATGACGTCCCATTCTTCACCCCGCGCACATGACCGGCAAGGACAACAGGCAATTTCAGGCGGGAAGCGTTCAGGCGTTCGGGCGAAAGCCGCGACTGAGGGGCAGGCTCCCAATGTTCATGAGCAGGTGACGGCCCGCATCATATCGCAGCTCGAGGCTGGGCGCATGCCTTGGGTGCAACCTTGGGCCAAGGCGGGCGAGGGCGCGGGCTGTGGCCCAGCCCTGCCCCGCAACGCACTGTCGGGCCGTTCCTATTCGGGCATCAACATTCTCCTGCTCTGGGGCGAGGTGATCGCCAAGGGCTATCCCAGCCAGAGCTGGCTGACCTTCCGGCAGGCGAGGCAGGCGGGCGGCACCGTCCGCAAGGGCGAGCATGGTTGCATGGTCGTCTATGCCGACCGCTTCATTCCCGAAACCGAAAAGGCGAGGGCGCAGGACAGTGGGGAGGAGGCGCGGACCATCCCCTTCCTCAAACGCTTCACGGTCTTCAATGTCGCGCAATGTGAAGGGCTGGAGAATAAAGTCCTGCCTGATCCCGCGCCGCTGCCTGAGCGTGAAACCATCCCCATAGCCGAGGAGGTCATCGCGGCGAGCGGCGTCGATTTTCGCATGGGCGGGGACAAGGCCTATTATATGTCTTCGCTCGATATCGTGCAGGTGCCGCCGCAACCGGCCTTTTTCGAGCAGATCAATTTTTACCGGACCTGCCTGCATGAGCTGACCCACGCAACGGGCCATGTCTCGCGCTTGGCCCGCGATCTTTCCCACGGCTTTGGGACAGCGGGCTATGCCCGCGAGGAACTGATCGCGGAAATGGGATCGGCCTTCCTCTGCGCCTCCTTGGGGATCGTCCCGACCGTGCGGCATGCCGACTATATCGGCGCATGGCTGGCCGTGCTTCGCGAGGACAGCAGGGCCATTTTCCGCGCGGCGCGCGCGGCCAGCCTTGCCGCCGACTGGCTGCTGGAGAAGCATCGCGCTGCCCGGCAGGGCGTGGGTGGAGAGGGCGAGGCTGATCCGGCCATTGCCGCCACGCCCATGGATGGGAGGGCGGCATGATCCTCCTTTCCGATGAACTGCGCGCCCGCTTGCGCGCGCAGGCGCGGGCGAGCGCCGAAATCTTGGGCTTTGACCCTTGCCCTATCGCCAAATTCTTCAATCCCATCGGGGCCGCGACATGGCTGGTCACCGAATTGGCGCGGGATGGCGACACATTATTCGGCCTTGCCGATCTGGGCTTTGGATGCCCGGAACTGGGATATTTTTCCCTGCGGGAGATCGAGGCCATCCGCTTGCCCTTTGGCCTGCGGATCGAGCGCGACCTTGCCTTTACATCGCTGCATCCGCTTTCGGTCTGGGCCGACACGGCGCGCCGGACCGGATCGATCCTTGCAGCCCAGTCCTTTCTCGCTCGCAGCCTCACGGCCCGGCCGACCGACGAGCTTCCGCCGCCCTGAACGGCGGCAAGGCGCGGGCGGCCGCCTGCCGCCCATTCAAGGGCAGGTCCTGTCATCTGCCGACCGCGACGGTCCGTTCGCGGCGGGGCCTGCCATTTGCGACAATGGAGTGATCCCATGAAACTCGACTTCATCCCGCTCGAGCGCCTCTGCATCAGCAAGGCCAATATGCGGTGGAGTAAAAAGGCCCCCGATGTGAGCGACATATTGCCGACCGTGCGCAGGCGCGGCGTCATCCAGCCCGTCATCGTGCGGCCCTGCCCATGTGCAGCCGAAGAGGCAGCCAATGGCGCACCCTCGTTTGAGATCATTGCCGGAAGCCGCCGCTTTCATGCCGCGCGCGCCGTCTGGCAGGAAAAACGCGCGGCGGGCGAGGCCGATTCCGAATGCGCCGCGCTCCCCTGCGCCATTCTCGAGGCGGGCGATGATGCCGATGCGATCGAGGCCTCGCTGATCGAGAATGCCGCGCGCCGCGATCCTTCCGAAGTGGCGCAATGGAAGGCCTTCACCCGGATGGTGAAGGAAGGGCGCGGCGTCGATGATATCGCCGCGACCTTCGGTCTTCCCGACCTCGCCGTGCGCCGGGTGCTGGCGCTGGGCAATCTCCTGCCACGAATCCGCCAGCTCTACGACCGCGAGGCCATTGACCGCTCGACGGTGCGGTACCTCACCATGGCATCGAAAGGCCAGCAGCGCGCATGGCTCGCCCTGCTGGATGACGAGGATGGCTATGCGCCGACCGGGCATCAGTTGAAGGCATGGCTGCTGGGCGGACAGTCGATCCCGGTCCGCCATGCCCTGTTCGATCCGGAGGCCAGCGGCCTTGCCATCGTCTCTGACCTCTTTGGCGAGGACGCCTATTTTGCCGATGCTGGCCTCTTCTGGGACGCGCAAAATGCGGCCATCGCCGCGCGCCGGGAGGCGTGGCTCGATGCGGGCTGGAGCGATGTGGTTATCATACCCGTCAACGAGCATTTTTCGGCCTGGGAATATGAGAAGGCACCCAAGCGCAAGGGCGGGCGCGTCTATGTCGATCTGCGTTCCAATGGCGAGGCCGTCATCCATGAGGGCTATCTCAGCCGCAAGGAAGCCCGGCGGAAGGCGGCAGGGCAGGGCGATGCCGACCGGCCAAGGATCGTCCGTCCGGAACTGACCTCCACTCTTAACGGCTATGTCGACCTGCATCGCCATGCCGCCGTGCGCGCGGCATTGCTCGACCGGCCCGGCATCGCGCTGCGGTTGATGCTGGCCCATGCCGTCGCGGGCTCATCGCTCTGGTCGATACGAGCCGAACCCCAGACGGCGCGCCATGAGGATGTTGCACAGAGCCTCGCCGCGAGCCGGGGCGAGGCCCTGTTCAACGAGCGGCGGCGCGCGGTGCTGGCGCTCCTGTGCGCTGATCCCGATGACGCGCATCTTCTTGGCGGCCATGACGCACCCGATCTTGTCACCCTGTTTCACCGCATGCTCGACCTTCCCGATGCCGCGCTCATGGACATTGTGGCGATTGTCATGGGTGAAAGCCTCGCCAGCGGCAGCGCCGCCGTCGAGGCGGCCGGTCTCGTTCTGGGCCTAGACATGGGACAATGGTGGGCGAGCGACGACGCTTTTCTTGCATTGCTGCGGGATCGCGAATTGCTGGGTGCCTTGCTCGCCGAGGTGGCGGGGGAAGCTGTCGCGGCGGCCAATGTGAAGGAAAAGGCCCGGACCCAGCGCCGGATATTGGGCGACCATCTGCGCGGGGAAAATGGGCGGCAGGCGCGCGCCGGATGGGTGCCGCGCTGGATGGCCTTTCCGCCGTCCGCCTATACCGCGCGCGGCGGCGTCGGATCGGTCAGCGCCCATGAAGCGGCCTGCGCGGCGGCGAGTGCGGCGGAGGACCGCGAGGATGATCCGGTGCCGCCGCAGGGCGGCGCGGCCCTGCCCGACCCCGATGGAGAGGAAAGGGATGCGCTGGGGCATCGCGCCGAGCAGGACCGGCTCGCGGCCTGACGGAGGCTCATATGGGGTGGACGGGATCGCGCGGCGATCCCGTCCATTGGGCCTGAGCGAGATACAGCATTTCTCTTGCCTCTCCCCGCGCCGTCCCGCATGGGAAGGGCGTATCGTGGGGCAGATCATGAAGATATTGGACGAGGTAGCGCGGTTCGGCGCACGCCTTGCGCCCGAACCTGTATGCGACCCTTGCATCGCGCAGAAACTCTCGCTGGACGATATGGCGCTTGCCAGCGATGCAAGCCATGAACTGGCCGGAAGCCATGGTTTTGAGCGCTTCAAGGGCGTTTGCAGGCTGTGTGATCAGAACGGCATGGTGATCCGGCGTCACTGACGGGCATCAGGCCGCGCGCGCCACCTGGATACCCGGCTTCTTCCACCCGGAATGTAGATACATTTGTTGACACATTGCGTCATTCTGCTAGTGTATCATCAATGTCGATACAAGGGAGTGTCCGATGGGTATTCAGGTAAAGAAGTGGGGCAATAGCGCGGCAATTCGCATTCCCTCCGCCATCATGGCAGCTGCCGCGCTGAATGTCGGTCAGGAGGTCGAAGTTCGCCAGGAAGGCGGTCGGCTCATCATCGAGCCCGTCCTGAAGCCTGTCTACACGCTCGACGCATTGCTTGCGGACATGAAGCCGGAGACGTTCCACGAGATTGTCGATTTTGGTCCCCCGGTCGGCAATGAAGTGCTTTGATGGCCAGTCGCTATATTCCGGACACTGGCGATATTGTGTGGCTGCAATTCGATCCCCAGGCCGGACATGAGCAAGCGGGGCATCGTCCTGCGCTCGTCCTCTCACCTGCGGCCTACAACAAGCTGCGGGGCATGATGATTTGCTGCCCGATGACGAGCCAGATCAAGGGCTATCCTTTCGAAGTGACCGTGTCCCAGACACCGCCCAGCATCGTGCTGTCCGATCAGATCAAGAGCCTCGATTGGAAGGCGCGGGGAGCGAAGAAAAAGGGCTCCGTATCAACGGCCGTGATCGATGAGGTGCGCGCCAAGATAGGCGCACTTCTGGGTCTTTGAGATTTCCAGTCAGATGGCATCATCTGACGGCTGAGTGATCGCGGTCAATCAGGGAAATGGAGCGGTCGACCTGATTCAGTCAGATCGACCGCTCCAGCGGGTCCAGGGCCGAGGGCGATGCCAACTTGTCGATACCCTTTGCCGAAGGGCCGCACAATTTCGCTTGCCCCCTTCGCGGCCGTAGGAATAGCGGCATTGATGTCGGCCTTGTCGGCATATTTCCTCTCCCAAAAGATGTGGACCGGCTGGAGTCGGAACCCTTGGATTTTCTGATAGCCACAGCGCAGACCTTGTGTGACGGGATGATGCACCCGTCGCTTTTTGACGGTCAGTCGTCGTGCGGGTGAAGCGCGGGCGCTGCTGGTTGACGGGCGCCCGGCCGAGATTGGCATAGGGTCGAGCGAGAGTCCTCGATAGCGGAGCGCGGGCCGCGATGGCAATTGTGACCGGAATTCCTGACTGGCCAGCCGCCTGTGTCGCACCCGGCTGCCCTCTCCACGAAAAATATGAGCAGATGCCATTCACGCATCCGGGGCCGTTCGAAGCGGACTGGGGCATGATGCAACGCGGCCTTCTTTCCTGGTTGTCGGACTGACGGGCCATGCATGCCATCGTTTCCCGATTGTGCTGCCGCGCGATCCATCCCGGCGCCTTGAAAAGCAGGCTTCTGGGCCGGGCCCACCCTCCCGCAACCGGCTCGGCTGCGCCTTATTTCCCCGCCCCTGGCAGGGCTCCTCGCGGTCCAAATAAGGCTGGCCGGCCGGTCCTTCGCTGACGCTTCGGCCTTCGGTGCGTGAGGCCTTTGCGGCCCGGCCCTCCTGGCCTGCTGTCGCCCGGAAATGGTTCGCGGGCGCGCGACAGGAGACAGAAAATGGCTGCAATCGGTTATGTCACCCGCAACGGAAATGGCTTCAAGGGCCAGCTTCGCACCCTCTCGATCCGCACCGATGTCGAGATCATCCCCAACAGCCGCAAGAGTGGCAGTACCCAGCCCGACTATCGCGTCCTGGCGTCGGGGGTGGAGATCGGGGCGGGCTGGATCCGGATCAGCGAAACCTCCGGCAAGGACTATGTATCGCTCAGCCTTGCCGCCCCGGAATTCGGACCACGCCGGCTTTATGCCAATCTGGGCCGGGCCGCCGGGCAGGATGATGAGGATGCCTTCGCCATCATCTGGAATCCGGCCGACTGATGGTCCATCGCCGGTCCCGGTTGCTTTCCATGCGGCCGGGGCCGGATGATCGCGACGGGGGTCGAAAAGGGCACCCCCCATTTTCCGACCGTGCCGCGATGGGCCGGATCTCCCCAGCATGGGCCGATCTGACCCACATGCCCCTTCCGGGGCCGGGTCGAAGGAAAACAGCCATGGAAGATCATGCGAAGGAACGGCCCGGCGCCCAACCGCGGGACCTGGCCGAGCGCGCCCGGATCGCGCGGAATACCTGCCCCTATCTGACCGCCAAGCAGGCGGCCTTTCATCTGGGGATCGCCGCCAACACCCTGAAGCGCTTGCGCCATCAGGGGCGGGGGCCGCTTTGCCGCATGCATGGCGGCAGCTGGCGTTATCACGTCGATGATCTTGACGCGTGGTCGGCGGCCCGCAGGTCGGGAGAAGGCGCGTGAACCGGCCCCGCGACCTCCCGCTTTTCGCCTGGGGCGAGGCGTTGCGTGCGGCGCGCGCAAGGCGCCGCCGCCTACGGCGCCATGCCATCTGGATCGGGCTGGGCGCGCTTGCGCTGGGGGCGACCATTGCCTTCCCGCCGTCCCCGCGCCTGCTCTGGAATGCGACAGCGAGCGCCCCGGTCGGTTTCTACCTGGTGTCCCCCGGGGCAAGGCTCGCGCGCGGCGACATGGTGGTGGCGCGCGCGCCCTATCCGGCCCGTCTGCTTGCCGCGCGGCGGCATTATCTCCCCATGAACGTGCCGCTCGTAAAGCGCGTCATCGGCGTTCCGGGCGACATCGTCTGCGCGCGCGGCGAGAGGGTGATGCTGGACGGAAAGCTGGTCGCCAGACGCCTCCTGCATGACAGCATGGGCCGGACCTTGCCCTGGTGGGAGGGCTGCGAGGGTCTGCGTCCCGGCCGCTATTTCCTCCTCATGGACAGGGTTCCGGCATCTTTCGACGGCCGCTATTTCGGGCCGGTGGGAGAGGCCGACATCATCGGCAAGACGAGCCCGCTATGGCTGCCTTAATGCGATTTCTGCGGCCGATCGCGATGGGGCTGATCCTTTGGGCGACACCGCTGCGCGCCGACCCAGTTGCGGACTGGGCCGGAGACATAGCCGAGGCGTCGGCCCGTTTCGGGATCGACCGGCTATGGGTCGAGGCGGTCATGCGCGCGGAGAGCGGCGGCCGCACGGTCTGGCAGGGCAGGCCCATCACCAGCCCCGCCGGGGCCATGGGGCTGATGCAGCTGATGCCCGGAACCTGGGCGGACATGCGAAGGCTTTATGGGCTCGGGCAGAACCCTCACGATCCCCATGACAATATCATCGCGGGCACCGCCTATCTTGCCGCCATGAACCAGCGCTTCGGCTATCCGGGGCTGTTCGGTGCCTATCATGCCGGTCCTGAGCGCTATCGGCAATTCCTCATCGAAGGCCGGCCGTTGCCGCCGGAAACGCGCGCCTATATGATGACCCTCGCATCACTGATCGGACCCTATCGTACGGCGTTACCGCCACCCTCACCGGCCGCAAATCCGCCGCCCCTTTTTATTTATCGCGCCGGAGCGCCTGTACCGGAGAAGGCAGAGGCGTCGGGCGAGGGAAGGGCGAATTCCAACCCGCTTTTCGCGGTACGGCGTTGATCCCGATTGGGCCGCGATCTTGCGGGCGCTTGCTGCACCAACTGCTCGCAGACTGGATTGTGCCGGGATTCCGCCTGCTGTGGATCAGGCCCTGGAACCCTGCATGCCCTTGGCCTGAGGATTGTCCAGATTGATGGGACCGCATCTGGGGATGTGGCTTTCCGACATCAGCAGATCAATTGCCCGATCGAAGCGGGGCGCTGATCTTCCATCGCGCCTGGTTCAGCGCGATCATATTGGTCGCTGGCGATGGCAGGGCACAGGGATTGATCGCGCGGCCTGACATGGCAGGCGCAAGCGTCGCCCAGGCACGCGGGGAGGGGTGTTGAATGGTGGCGTCTGACCGATTCGCGGTGCCGCAATGTCGGCGCCGCGCATGACCATGGCGCCGCAGTTGACTGCGGCATTAGCGGTTAAGCTGATCCTTGGCGGCCTTGGCTGCGATGAAACCAGGCTTCCTTGATGCCGAGATCTGGATCGTCTCACCGATGCGGGGTTGCGGCCCTCGCGGGCCGGGCTGTGCTTGACCTTGAACTTGCCGAATCCGCTCAGGGACACTTCGTGGCCCTTGCTGGCAGAACGCACGATGGCGGCGAAGACGGCATCCCCATATTGCGGGCGTCAGCCTTGGAGAAGCCGTGATCGGCGGTAAGCGCATCGGCAAGACCGGCATTGTTCATGGGAACGTGAACCTTCTCTGATAAGTTGGGCGCACCGCTTTGCTAATATTGGATCTTCAGAAACGGATCCTCAGGCCCGCAGTGAGGTTTTGACCGCTGCTTTCGGCTCCAAATTCGCTGTTGCCGCTGAAAAAGAGTGTTGCCGCCGACGAAACCCGCAGGTTCACGCCTGCTCCGACCGTGGCTAGCGTCCTGCTGCGGCTCACGCCCGCGACAGTCAGGTCATCGGATACGCCAGCATAGGCAGCAGTCGCGAAGCTGCTGTTGCCGCTCAGCTGATGCAGAACGCCCGCGGAAAGCCAGGGATTGATACGAGCCTCGGCCGGGCCATGCAGTTCGAGCGCGCCGCGAAGGAAGCTGGCCTTGGTCCGCCGTCCCTGGACATCCAGTGCCCAGACAGCATCACCCGTCTCGCTCGCGCTGCCGCGGCGCGAGGAGACATGCGTGAAGCCGACCTCGGGTTCGAAGCTCCAGCCATCGTCCAGAGCGAAGGCATGGCCCAGCGAAATATCCGCCGTCCAGCTGCGCAGGCGATAATGGCTGCTGAGTTTGCTGCTGCTGAGCAGGCTGCGGTCGGTGTCGGCCTTGCTGCCGTCATAGCTGAGCGAGGCGGCGACATGGAAACGGCCAAGCGACGCCTGCGCGACTGCACCGGCCATGATACCGTCGGCCTTGGTCCTGGCCTGAAGCGCACCGATCTGCTGGCGGGCGTCGATATAGCCGACGAACGCGCCGAGCGAGGCCGTCTGTGAGCCGAAACCGATGCCGGCAAGCGCGCCATTGGTCGAGATATTCGCTCGCGCGGTGCCGAGCGCCGTGTCGCCGGGGAGGCGGCGCCAGCCGCCGAGCGTCTGGCCGAAGGTGAAGAAGCCCGTTTCCTCACCCCGCGCGCTGGTCGAGGCGGTGCGCAGGGTCGAGGCGATGGCCAGGCCATTTTCGATGCCGATCTGCGAAGCGGAAGCATAGCTTTCCGCGTTGAGGCGAGCGACGGCTGCCTGATTCACCGCACCATCTGCCAGCAACAAGGAAGGCGCCGCATTCAAAATGCCGCTGGTTGCGGTGCCGGCGATCAGCAGGTCGTTCAGATAATTGACCGTCTGCGTGACCTGGCCGCTGGCGCCGCTGCCGAGCACGAACTGGCCCAGCAGGTCGATACTGCGATCGCCCTGCCGGACAAAGCCCACAACGCTGGATGCCTTGTCGATGGTGGCGAATCTGCCGGTGATGCCGCCGGTGGTCGTGATCAGTTCATAGGTGACTCCAGGGGTCAGCGGACGATTGCCAGTGATCCTGAGCGTCGCGCCCGGGGCGATGCTGAGCGTGCCGTTGATGATGAGGGCGTCGCTGATGGTGGGCGTCATCTCGAACAGGGTGGTGGAACTGCCCGCCAGCGCGACATTGCCGTTGACCGTCATCGTGCCCGGCGAAGAACCAGGTGAGAGGATACCCTGAACCGCGATATTGCCGTTGACGGTTCCCGCGCTGCCGAAGGTCGCGTCCCGATTTACCTGAATGGATCCAGCGTTGAGGACCGACCCGGTACGCCCGATGAAACGACCGCCCGAAACAGTAAGTTCGCCGGTTGTGAAGTCGCCCGAGAGTGCGAGGGTGCCGCTATCCAGGCGTGTGTGCTCAAATCCGGTAAAGGAAGAGAGGCGCAGTTCCTGTGGGTTATCATATGTCCCACCTGCCGCCAGGATCAAAAGATCGTCAGTGCCTTCTGCAATGACCGGTCCGCTGACCGATGAACCTGCGCCGACAGTGAACTGGTTGCTGCCCCCTCCAAGGGTTACAGGCCCTTCAATGCTGCCCAGGTTGACGAAACTGTTCGTTCCGCCGGCAAAGCTGAGACCGCCGCTGATCGTGCCCAGGTTGATCAGGCTGTTCGTGCCCTCGGCAAAGACGATGCTGATGTTGCTGGCGGTTGTGAGCGTCTGTCCCGCCGCGAGGGTGAGTTTGGCATCGCGCAGGATCAGGCTGTCGAGCTCAAGCGGGCCGTTGGTGGTGATCGTGCCGGTGCCCGTGATGGATGTGCTCTCAAAGTTGACAAACTTGTCGAGCGCTGCCTGGTCGAGCAGGCCGCCGCCGGTAATGTCGATGATGAACGCATCGGTGCCGGCGCCGCCATCGACGCTGCCGTTCAGGGTCGCGCGGAGGCCATGGGTGAAGCTGTCATCGCCGTCACCCAGAGTGACATTGCCGTTGATGGTGCCGTAATTGGCCATGCTGTCGTCGAGCGCGCCGAGATCCACCGAGCCGGTGATCACGCCCGTCGCAAGGTTGGTGACTTTGTCGGCCGAATGGATTGTCTGGATCGCGCCGGCGAGGAACTGGCCCGCAAAATTCTGGTCGGATGCGGTCGTATCGACCAGCAGGTTTGCGGGCACGATTCCGCCTTCAAGACCACGGATCGTCCCCGCATTGACCAGCGTGATCTGGTTCGCGCTGCCCACAAAGGCGGTCGATCCGATAGTTTCGAGGCCAGCGACCACCGGCATTTGCGCATCGGCGGCATTGCGCGTGGCGCCGGTGGCGGAGATGACCCCGCCGGCCTCATTGGTCACGATAATGCTGGACAGGCCGCCGCTGGAGGCATTGATGCTCAGCGCCGTGACGAGCTTCAGGCTTTCCGGGATCGGTGGGATCCATGGATAGGGCGACGTGGTCTCTGGACGATAGCTGGCGCCGCTGTCGGCGCTCAGCGTACCGCTGTTTGTGATGCTGACAGTCGTGGTGGGTTCGCCGGCGATCGGGTCCTCGGCCGGGTCAAAGCCGTTCATTTGCTGCTCGGCCGATCGCGCATTGCTCTCGATGGAAACAGCCGAAGCGCCCAGACGGCTGGTGCTGATCTGCCCGCTATTGCTGAAGGTGATGGTCTGGCTGGCCTGGCTGCTGCCTTCGATCCGGAGAGCCGGGTCATCCAGCTGGACAAGGCTGCTCATTGGCGCGTCGATTGTCCCGCTGTTGGTCATGGCAATGGAGATCGCGCTCGAATAGAGATAAGCGCTGCCGTTCACCGTGCCACTATTGGCGAAGGACAGGCTTTCCTGATCGATCGCCCCATAGAGGCCTTGCGTTGTGTCGCGGGTCTGGTGCGCCGTCTGGGTCAGCGATACGGCCGTGCCGTAAAGGCCCGAACCGATGGTGCCGCTATTGCTGAAATTCAGCGCCCGGGCGGCGATGGCGGCGTCGATACCCTTCGTCAGGCTTCCGCTATTGCTGATGGACGCGCTATCGGCATTTGTGTCGATACTGCTATAATAATAGCTCTGACCGAGGGAGAGTGAGACCGAAGAAGCATAGCCGTTGACGCCCTGTTCGATCGTGCCGTCATTGCTGAAGCTGAAGTCCGAGGCCTGAAGCGCGGCCGACAGGCCGCCCTGGATGGTGCCGCCATTGCCGATTTCGACGCTGCCGACGATCTGGCTGTCCGACGCGCCAGAGATGGTGACGCCCGTGGCGCCGTAAACAAAGAAGGCGCCATCGGGCGAGGCGATGGTGCCGCTATTGCGGAAACTGAAGCCTTCTTCGCTATTGGCGATCAGCGCGACGGCGGTCATGCCGTTGACGCTGCTGCTGATCGTGCCTTCATTGTCGAAGCTGGCGGCATAGCCCCCGACCGTGCCGCTGATCTGGCCCTGATTGACGAAATTCAGGGTCGATCCGGCACCCGATAGATTGAGCGGGTCGATCGAGGAACCGAGCATCAGCACCGGTTCCCATGCATTGGCCGCGCTGAAATTCGCCTGATTGACGATGGTGCCGTCCCCGGTCAGCGTGAGAGGATCGCTGATCGGCCCATTGGATGCAGTCAGCGTAAGGGCCGTCTCTTTGCCCAGGGCGCCGACGCCCTGCCGCTCGAAACCGACGAGAAGCGACGGGAGGGTGCCCAGGTCAATGGTCCTGCTGGCATCATAGGCGCGCACGAAGCTGTCGATGCCATCACCCCCGTTGACGCCGCCCAGCACGCCCAGCGTGTCGCTGGTGGCCACGAAAATGTCGTTGCCGGCACCGAACAGCAGGTCGCCGTTCAAGGTGCCGCCGCGATCCACATAGGCGCCGCTCGCATAGCTGGATCCGCCATAAGGTGAATAGCCAAGGTTCACATCACCATTGATTGTCCCGGCGTTGCTGATCGCGCCGCCGCCGGAAAGGGCAATGGCTTCAAGGCCCCCACCACCGGTAATGGCGCCGCCGGTGATGGTTCCGCTGGCCTGGTTGACGATCACCGTGGGCGAATAGCCGCCGATGATCGCTTGCGCGCCGGTACTTTCTATCGTGCCGCTGTTGCGGATCGTCGAGGTGCTATAATCGCTGGCAAAGACCGCACTGCCCGAGGTACGGATCGTCCCGCTATTGGTGAGATCGTGGAAGCTTGACACGCCGACGGCCGCAGCGCCGCCGGCCTCGATGATCGTGCCGCTGTTAATCACACTGAGCGCGCCTGCAATGGCGCCGCCGCCGTTGAGCAGAATCTCGCCCTTGTTCACGACCTCCTTGCCGCCGTTTATCGCGGATGCGCGGACGCCATAGGCGTTGGCGGTCTGGGTGAGGGTGATGCTGCCCTCATTGGTGAACCGGTCTGGCTGATCCAGCTGGACGGCGCTGCCGCCATAAAAGGCGGAACCGAAGGCTGCGTTGAGCGAGCCCCGGCTGACGATCGTCGTGCCGGTCTGGACATAGAGGCTGCCGCTGTCACCGGGGAGATTGAAGCCGTAGCCCGATGCGTTGATCAGCGTGACATTCTGGCCGGAGACGTCGAGCGACAGGTCGACGCTGCCTTTGCCGTATAGGCTGAGCTGGGCGCCGCCCGTGGTACCGGCCAGGCTGAGCTGCTTGCCCTCGGCGATATCCAGCCCGACCGTTTCGAAATTGATGGTATTGCCAAGCGTGATCGCGGCATCATCCTTGATCCGCGCCAGCAGCTGGTCGTTCCCGGCGCCGCCGTCGAGCACCCCGGAAATGCCGGTCAGGAAACCATCGTTCCCCATCGTCCCGTCGAAAATATAGCTGTCATCCCCGGCGCCAAGGCGAATGTCGCCACTGACTGTCCCGCCCTGTTGCATGACGAAGCGGTCAGTGCTGGCTGCGCCGGTCAGATCGACATGACCGATGATCGAGCCGGCATTGGTTATGGTGGTCGAAGTGTAGGAATAGGGGCTGCTGTTGGGCAGGATGGCGATGGCGGCTGTATCGCCCCGAATGATGCCTCCAGCCTTGTTCACCAGCGTTGCGCTGCTGGAATAGCCGCCGCCAAAGAGTATGGCCACGCCCCCGGTCGCACTGACTGTCCCGTTGTTGGTGAGGGCCG